>DASQKV010000068.1:0-13620 GCA_035630335.1 Thermoleophilaceae bacterium
CAGGCTCGAGCTTGTACGTCAGCCGGCTCACCACGTTGAGCCAACACCAATGGGATGGGAGTCCTGTCTCAGGGTCAGCCAGGCGTTTTGCCGCCAGGTTCGTCCCGGGGGACTCCCAAGCTTGCACATAGCAGGCCCAACCCAGAGCCGGCAGCGGCAAGCTGGAGCCTGAATTCTGGCGCCGGCCGGACTTGCCCGGCTCGTATCCTGAGCCCATGGCCCCTTCCGCCACCTCGGCGTCAGCCCTGCGCGAGCACCTGGAGTTCCCGCGCGGGCTGGGTGCGCTGGAGCGCTCGCCTCACACCGGCGCCGCCGGCGGCGCCGCCTGCGGCGATCTGATCCGCGTGTCGGTCCAGGTGGATGGCGACCGCGTCGTGGCAGCCGGCTTCCGGGCCGACGGCTGCGCCGCCGCCCGCGCGGCCGGCAGCGCCGCGGTCGAGCTGGTGGAGGGCCGGGGGGTGCTGGCCGCGGCCGCGGTGACTCCGCAAGCGGTGGCCGCCGAACTGGGCGGCCTGTCCCCGGCCGCGTCGCATGCGGCCGAGTTGGCGGCCGACGCGCTGCACCGGGCGCTGGGTATGGCCGCCCGCGACGGTGCCGTGACGCTTGCGCCGGTGGCCGGCCGGACGCTGGTGGCCATGAGCGGCGGCGTCGACAGCGCCGCAGCCGCGCAGCTGGCGCTGGAGGCCGGCGAGGACGTGGTGGCCGTGACGCTGGAGCTGTGGTCGGATCCCGGCACCGACGGCGACAAGAGCTGCTGCTCGCCCCAGGCGGTCACCGGCGCCCGGGCACTGGCCCACCGCATGGGCATCCCGCACTTCACGCTGGACCTGCGCGAGCGCTTCCGCGCCGACGTGGTGGACGACTTCCTGGCCGGCTACGCCGGCGGCAGCACGCCCAACCCGTGCGTGCGCTGCAACGGCCTGGTGCGCTTCGACGCGATGCTGGACCTGGCCGGGCGCGTGGGTGCCGGGGCGCTGGCCACCGGCCACTACGCGCGGATCGCCGAGGACGGCGACGGCCCGCTGGTGCGCGCGGGCGCCGAGGCGGCCAAGGACCAGAGCTATGTGCTGGCCCGCCTGACCGGCGACGAGCTGGCGCGGTTGCGGTTCCCTCTGGGCGACATGGCCAAGCCGCGGGTGCGCGAGCTGGCCGAGGCCGCCGGCCTGCCCGTGGCGCGCAAGCCCGAGAGTCAGGACCTGTGCTTCCTGGCGGGCAGCAGCGGACCCGATTTCATGCGCCGTCACGGAACCACTCCGCAGCGCGCCGGCAGCATCGTCGACCGGTCCGGCAACGTGCTCGGACGCCACGACGGCCACCAGCGGTTCACGGTGGGCCAACGTCGCGGCATCGGGGTCGCGGCCCGCGAGCCCCTCTACGTGCTGGACAAGGACGCGCGGTCCAACCGCGTGGTGGTCGGGACCCGGGCCGAGCTGGGCGTCCGCTCGGTGGCGGTGGATCCGCTGGTGCTGCACCGCCCGGCTGCCCGGGGGACGAGCGTGCGCCTGCGCTACCACGGGCCCGCGCTGGCGTGCGGGGTCCGCGGCCAGGGGCGGATCGCCCTCGAGCGCGAGGTCGCCCGGCCGGCGCCGGGGCAGACCGCGTGCCTGATGGACGGCGATCTCGTCGTAGGGTGGGGCACGATGCGAGCGACCACCGATGTCTGACCGGATCGTTCTCGAGGCGCCGCTGGACGGCGACTTCGGCTCGGTGGTGCGGCTGATCGTGGGCGGCATCGCCGCCGGGGCCAACCTGGGCTTCGAGGAGATGGACGACCTCCAGCTGGCCATCGAGCGCCTGTACGCGGAGTCCGGCGGCCAGGAGCGCCTGACCATCGACTTCGCGCTGTCGCCCGGCCGTGTGCGCGTGCGCGTGGGCCCGCTGCGGGAGCGGGGCCTGGCCGACGCGCTGCAGCGCGAGCACGTGCACGGTGCGCTGACGCTGGCGGGGGTGTTGGACACCGTGGTCGACTCCTACGGCGTCGAGGAGGCTGCCGACGGCAGGTTGTTCATCCGGCTGGTGAAGCTGGTGGCCACTTGAACGCGCCCGACACGGCGCGGGCGCGGGCCCGGGAGGTCGACCGTGAGCTGCTGCGCCGCCTGCACGAGGACGGCGACATCACGGCCCGTGAGCGGCTGGTGCAGCGCCACCTGCCGCTGGTGCGCTCGCTGGCCCGCCGCTACTCCGGCCGGGGCGAGTCGCTGGAGGACATCGAGCAGGTGGGGGCGATCGGGCTGATCAAGGCCATCGACCGGTTCGAGCTGGGCCGCGAGGTGTCGCTGGCCACCTACGCCACGCCGACGGTGGTGGGGGAGATCAAGCGCCATTTCCGGGACAAGGGCTGGGCGATCCGGGTGCCGCGTGCGCTGCAGGAGCTGAACGCCCGGATGTCGGCCACCATCGACCGGCTGACCTCACGCCTGGGCCGCTCGCCCAGCGTGGCCGAGATCGCCATCGAGCTGAAGACCACGCCCGAGGAGGTGCTGGAGGCGCTGGAGGTGGGCACCGCCTACACGACGCTGTCGCTCTCGGCCGGCCCCGGTGCCGAGGACGAGGCCGACCCGATGGAGAGCCTGGGCCGCGAGGACGAGGAGTTTTCCCGCAGCGAGGACCGGGCGTCGCTGGCGCCGGCGCTGGCCCAGCTGCCCCCGCGCGAGCAGGAGATCCTGCGCATGCGCTTCGAGGAGGGCCTGCCCCAGACCCAGATCGCCGAGCGCGTCGGCCTGTCCCAGATGCACGTCTCACGCCTGATCCGCAGGTCGCTCGCGACCATGCGCGAAGAGCTCGGATGAGCGCGCCGCTACGGGCGGCGGGGGCGGCGCTGACCGCCCTCGCGCTCACCGTGGCGGGCTGCAGCAGCGACGCCGAGCCGCGCGGCGACGCCCGCGAGGGCGGCTCGATCGTCGTGGCGGAGGCGGTCGCCCCGGATTCGCTCGATCCCGCGCTGGCATCGAGTCCCGCCGCCCGGCGGACCGCCTGGCTGGCCTACACGCCGCCGCTCACGTACGGGCGGGTCGAGGGCAAGGGCGGCACCGAGCTCGTGCCCGCGCTGACCGAGCAGCTGCCGGAGGCCTCCGACGACGGCCGCACCTACACCTTCGTCCTTCGCCCGGGCTTGCGCTACGCGAACGGCGTGCCGCTGCGCGCCGGGGACTTCGAGCGCGCCGTGGCGCGCTCGTTGCGGCTGAATCCGCGCGCGGCCGCTGCGTTCGGCGACATCGTCGGCGCGCGCGCGTATGCCGCCTCGAAGGACTCGGACGTCGACATCGAGGGGATGGTCGCCGACGAGCGCGAGCGCAGCGTACGGATCGAGCTCGAGACGCCGGACCGGCTGTTCCCGTATGCGCTCGCCACCACGCTCGCGGCGCCGGTCCCGATCGGCACGCCGTTGCGCGACCTGTCCGAGGACCCGCCCCCGGGCATTGGGCCCTACCGCGTCTCCCAGGTCCGGCGCAGCGGCGACGTCGTGCTCGAGCGCCGGCCGGACTGGCGGCTGGCGGGAGTGCCGGCGGGCAACGCCCAGGAGATCGTTACGCGCACGATCCCGGACCGTGCCGAGCGCGTGCGGGCTGTGCTCGACGGTCGTGCCGACCTCGTCGAGGGCGAGTCGCCGCTGCGGATGCTGCCGGACATCCGCTCGAAGTACAAGGACCGCTATGAGGAGTACCCGACGCTGCGCTCGCTGTACGTGGCGATCCACGCCAGGCGGGCGCCGTTCCGCGACGCCGACGTCAGGCGCGCACTCGCCTTCGCGCTCGACTCCGGCACCCTGGCGCGAACCTACGACGGCTTCCTCGAGCCGAGCTGCAACGTCCTGCCACCCGAGGTCGCCGGCTACCGCAGGCTCGATCCGTGTCCGTACGGCGAGCGCGTCGGCAACGCGGACCTGGTCGAGGCGAGCCGGCTCGTCGAGGAGGCGGAGGCCGGCGGCGTGCCCGTGACCGTCGCCGATGGCCGCGATCGCCGGGGACGGCGCATCGCTCGCTATCTGGCAGGGACGCTGAGGAAGATCGGCCTTCGTGCCCGGGTAACGCCGGCGCCGGGCGCGCAGGTCGCCTTCAGGATCGCGAACCCGGTCGTTCCGCACCCGTCGGGATACCTGCGGGCGGTGGACGATCCCGTGCTGCGTGCGCGCGTTGACCTGCTCGAGCAGGAAGCGGACGCCACCGATGCCGAGCAGGAGTGGGCCGATGTGGACGCGGAGGTCGTCAAGCGCGCCTACGTCGCCCCGTACGGGGTGGCGACGGCCGGCGTGCTCGCTTCGCGGCGGCTCGACATGGAGAACTGCGGCCGCTTCCATCCCGTAGTCGGAATGGACTATTCGAGCGTCTGCGTTCGATAACGGTCAAAAGGAAGTCGAATCTTTGTCCGTATCGGTCAAAGGCGATGCAGGAGTGGGGGGCAGTTGGCCGAATTAGGCGCCAGGGGGCGCCCACTGGGGTGTGAGCAAGCGGAGGGTTCCGTCATGCACCGCCCGGCAGCTGCATGACGGCGTCGCACGCCGGCCACTTCACAACGGAGGACGTCAGATGACCAGCAGCAGGAGCTTCCTCAGCGCGGTGGTGCTCGCCTTGGCCGCCTTCGCCGCCGCAGGCTGCGGCGATTCCGACGACGGGGGAGCGGAGGCCGGCAACAGCGGCGGGTCGATGACGATCGCGCAGACCTCGCAGCCGGACGCGCTGGACCCTGCCCTTGCGTACACGTCCCAGTCCTGGGAGCCGCTCTGGGTCGTCTACACGCCGCCGCTCACCTACAGGCACGCCGAGGGCCAGGAGGGCACCGAGCTGATCCCGGGCGTCGCCGAGGCGCTGCCCGAGATCTCCGACGACGGCAAGACGTACAGCTTCAAGATCAGGGAGGGCCTGAAGTACTCGAACGGCAAGCCGGTCAAGGCGAGCGACTTCGAGCACACGATCAAGCGCGTGCTCAACCTCGAGTCCGGTGGCACCTACCTCTTCGAGGGCATCGAGGGCGCGACCGACTTCATCGAGGGCGGCGATCCGAAGGCCGACATCACCGGCATCGAGGCCGACGACGCGACCGGCGAGGTGACGATCACCCTGACCGAGCCGGACGGCACGTTCAGCAACGTCCTGGCGACGAACTTCGCGGGCATGGTGCCGGCGAGCACCCCGTTCGAGAACCAGTCGACCAAGCCGCCGCCCGGCGTCGGCCCCTACGAGATCACCGAGTCGGTGCCGAACCGCCAGTTCACGCTGAGCCAGGTCGAGGGCTTCGACATCCCGGACGTGCCGAAGGGCAAGGTCGACACGATCACGACGCGGATCGTCAAGTCGACTTCGCGCCAGGCCCAGGACGTCATCGGCGGCAAGCTCGACTACATGCAGGATCCGCCGCCGACCGACCTGCTCGCGGAGATCAAGGCGAGCCACAGCGACCGCTACAAGGAGTGGCCGACGCCGTCGACCTACTACTTCTTCCTCAACCAGAGCATCCCGCCGTTCGACAACGAGCAGGCGCGCGAGGCGGTCAACGTGGCGATCGACTCGACCGCGATCGCGCGGATCTTCGGTGGCCGCCTGAAGCCGTCGTGCAACGTTATCCCGAGCGGCATCCCCGGCCACGAGGATCCGGATCCCTGCCCGTTCGGCGATCCGAGCGCGGCCGGTGACGTCGACGAGGCGAAGCGGCTCGTCGAGGAGGCCGGCGTCGGCGGCGAGAAGGTCACCGTCTACGCGAACAACGACTCGAACCGGCCGCAGATCGGCGAGTACTACACCGACCTGCTCAACCAGATCGGCTTCGACGCCGACCTGAAGATCATCGACGGAGCGATCTACTTCAACACGATCGGCAACGAGAAGACCAAGGCCCAGACCGGCCTCGCCGCCTGGTACCCGGACTTCGCGCACCCCGGATCGTTCTTGCAGCAGTTCGACGGCACGGCGATCCAGCCGACCAACAACTCGAACTACGGCTACGTGAACGATCCCGAGATCAACAAGGGCATCGCGGATCTGCTGAAGGAGCCGGACGTGGCGACGGTCGCCGACCAGTGGGCTGAGCTCGACCGCAAGGCGATCGAGAAGTCCTACCTGGCGCCGTATGGGTCGGAGGAGCTGACCACGTTCATGTCCGACCGGGTCGACTTCGACAATTGCTCGCTGGTGCACCCGCTCTACGGCAACGACTACACCAGCTTCTGCCTGAAGTAGCCGACAGGACGCGCGCGGGACGGGGCCCCTGGGGCCTCGCCCTGCGCCGCCTGCGGCGCGACCGGGTGGCGCTGGCGTTCGGTGCGCTGTTCGTGGCGCTGGTGCTCTGCGCGCTCGCCGCTCCGCTCTGGGCGGACCTCGCCGGACGCGGGCCGGAGGCGACCAACGTCACCGGCAAGATCGAGGTCGACGGCCGCCAGGTCGACGTCGTCTCGCTCGATGGCACGCCGATCGGCCCGCAGTGGCGGAGCGAGTACTTCCTCGGCGCCGACGCGAACGGCCGCGACGTGATGGTCCGGCTGCTCTACGGGGCGCGCAACTCGCTGCTAATCGGGATCGCCGCTGCACTGCTGACGACGATCCTCGCCACCTTGGTCGGGCTGCTGGCGGGGTACCTCGGGCGCTGGGTCGACGCCGTCGCGCGCTCGGCGCTCGACGTCATCTGGGCGTTCCCGGTGATCCTGCTCGGCGTCGCGCTCGCCACCGCGCTCGCCGTCGGTGGCCTGCAGATCGGCCCGTTCACGCTCGAGGCGGGCTCGACGGCGATCTCGATCGCTGTGATCGCCGTCGTTTACGTGCCGTACATGGCGCGCCCGATCCGCGGCGAGGTGCTGGCGCTGCGCGAGAAGGAGTTCGTCGAGGCGGCGCGCGCGCAGGGCGCCGGCCCGCTGCGGACGATGCTCTCGGAGCTGCTGCCGAACCTGTCCTCGACGATCGTCGTCTTCGCGCCGCTGATGGTCGCCAACGCGATCCTGCTCGAGGCGGCGCTGTCGTTCCTCGGCGTCGGGGTCGTGCCGCCCGCGCCGTCGTGGGGCAACATGATCGACGCCGGCGTCGAGCGGCTCGTGACGGCGCCGCACCTGGCGATCGTGCCGGGGGCGATGCTGGTGGCGACGGTGCTCGCGCTGAACGTGCTCGGCGACGGCGTGCGCGACGCCTTCGACCCGCGCTCGCGCGCCTCGTGGGGGGCGCGACGGCCATGACCAGGTTCGTAGTCCGGCGGCTCGCCCAGATGCTGGTGGTCCTGTTCGCGGTCTCCGTCCTGACGTTCCTGATCTTCAACGTGATCCCCAACGGCGATCCGGCCGTGCGGATGGCGGGCAAGACTCCGACCGAGAGCCAGGTCGAGGCGATCCGCGCCGACTGGGGCTTCGACGACTCGCTGCCCGTGCAGTACGTCACGACGATGGAGAAGGTCCTCGGCGGCAGCGCGATCTCGTACTTCAGCCAGCTCAACGTCCGCGACCAGATCGTCGAGGGGCTGCCGCGGACGCTCTCGCTGGCGGTCGGCGCGGCGGTCCTGTGGATGCTCGCCGGCGTCGCGCTCGGACTGCTCGCCGCGTTGCGCGCCGGGCGGCTGTCGGACAGGCTGCTGACAGTGCTCGCGCTGGTCGGCGTGTCGCTGCCGGTCTTCTGGCTCGGCGCGCTGGCGAGCTACTACCTCGGCTTCAAGGCCGGCTGGTTCCCCAACGGCGGCTACGTGCCGCTGACCGAGGACCCGCTCGACTGGGCGCACCACCTCGTGCTGCCGTGGACGGTGCTGGCGATCCTCTTCATCGGCTTCTACTCCCGCGTCCTGCGCTCGAACGTGCTCGACACGATGAGCGAGGACTACGTCCGCACCGCCCGCGCGAAGGGGCTCTCCGAGCGCCAAGTGCTGCTGCGCCACGTCCTGCGCAACTCGCTGATCCCGATCGTGACGCTCTGGGGGCTCGACTTCGGCGCGGTCGTCGCCGGTGGGGCGATCCTCACCGAGACCGTCTTCGACCTCCAGGGCGTCGGCCAGTACGCCGCCGAGGCCGTCGGTCAGCTCGACGTGCCGCCGGTGCTCGCGGTGACGATGTTCGGCGCCTTCTTCATCGTCGTGCTGAGCACGGTCGTCGACATCGTCTACGCGATCCTCGACCCGAGGATCCGGCTCACGTGAGTGCGCCGCACGTCGGCTCGGCTGACGCGACCGCGGCGCGCGTGGACCCGCCCGGGGCTGGCGAGCCGCTGCTGGCGGTCCGCGACCTGGCGGTCTCCTTCCCGACCGAGAGCGGCGCGATCCGCGCCGTCGACGGCGTCTCGCTCGACCTCGCGGCCGGGGAGCTGCTCGCGCTGGTCGGCGGGTCGGGCTGCGGCAAGTCCGTGACCGCCCTGACCGTGATGGGGCTGACGCGCCCGCAAGGCGCCCGTACCGAGGGCAGCGTCCACTACCGCGGCCGCGAGCTGCTCGACGCCTCCGAGGACGAGCTGCGACGTGTGCGCGGAGCGGAGATCGCAATGGTCTTCCAAGATCCGCTGTCGTCGCTGAACCCGGTCCTGCGCGTCGGCGACCAGATCGCCGAGCAGATCCTCGCCCACGAGGACGTCACACGCGCGCAGGCGCGCGAGCGCGCCGTCGAGCTGCTCGGGCGGGTCGGCATCCCCGCGGCGGCGCGGCGCGCCGAGGGGTTCCCGTACGAGCTCTCCGGCGGCATGCGCCAGCGCGCGATGATCGCGATGGCGCTGTCGTGCGGGCCGCGGCTGCTGATCGCCGACGAGCCGACCACCGCCCTCGACGTCACCGTCCAGGCGCAGATCCTCGACCTGATCCGCGAGCTGCGCGACGAGACCGGGGCGGGGGTCCTGCTGATCACCCACGACTTCGGCGTCGTCGCCGAGATGGCCGACCGCGTCGCCGTGATGGACGCCGGCCGGATCGTCGAGCAGGCCCCCGTCGAGGAGGTCTTCGCGGCGCCGCGTCATCCCCGCACGCGCGCCCTGCTCGACGCCGTTCCCCGGCTCGACGACCCGCTGCCGGCACGGCGTCCGCCGGCCGAGGGGGAGCCGGTGCTCGCGCTCGACGGGCTGGAGGTCGCGTTTCCCGTTCGCAGGCGGCTCCTGCGTCGCGACAGCGACCTCACGGTGCGCGCGGTCGACGGCGTCACGCTCGCCGTCCGTCCCGGCGAGACGCTCGGCCTCGTCGGCGAGTCCGGCTCCGGCAAGACGACGCTGGCGCGCGCGGCCGTGCGCCTGATCGAGCCGACCGGCGGGACGGTCAGCTTCGCCGGCCGCGACATCACCGCGGCGAGCCGCCGTGAGCTCCAGCCACTGCGGAGCGAGCTCCAGATCGTCTTCCAGGACCCCTTCGGCTCGCTGAACCCGCGCAAGCGCGTGGCCGACATCGTCGGACTCCCGCTGCGCCTGCACGGGCTGTCCAAGCGCGATTCCGCCGCGCGCGTGGCGACGCTGCTCGAGCGTGTCGGGCTCGAGCCCGAGCACGCGGATCGCTGGCCGCACGAGTTCTCGGGCGGCCAGCGGCAGCGGATCGGCATTGCGCGCGCGCTCGCGCTGAGCCCGCGCCTGGTCGTGCTCGACGAGCCGGTCTCCGCGCTCGACGTCAGCGTCCAGACCCAGATCGTCGACCTGCTCGACGAGCTCCAGCGCGAGCTCGGGCTGGCCTACCTGTTCGTCGCGCACGACCTCAGCGTCGTGCGCCAGGTCTCCGATCGGGTGGCGGTGATGTACCTCGGCAAGCTGATGGAGGTCGCTCCGGTCGCGGAGCTCTACGAGCGGCCGGTGCACCCGTATACGGCCGCGCTGCTTGCCGCGATCCCGGTGCCCGATCCGAGCCGTCGCGACCGTCGCGTGCGCGGCGTGGCTCCGAGCGGCGAGCCGCCGAGCCCGACCGATCCGCCGAGCGGCTGCGTCTTCCATCCGCGCTGCCCACGTGCCACGGACGTCTGCAGGGAGGTGGTGCCGCCGCTGGCGGCCCACTCCGACGGCCACCTGGCCGCCTGCCACCACCCGCTGACCGCGGCCTCCTAGAGCACGCCGAGCGCTCGAAGCGCTCGCTCGGCGACTCTGCGAGCGCGCCTATTCCTCTCTATGCACGGGATCTTGCGCCAATAGTTGGCGATTTCCTGCGGATGTGCAATCCTCTTGTTCGACCGTGCACGGGGTTGCCTACCCAAACCTGTGCAAAGACGAGGGATTCTCCACCCAGGGAGGCTTCACATGCCCGGCCATCGTTAATTCGTAGATACAGAGCAGTACGGGGCCGCGCCAATTGGCGCGGCCCTTTTCGTTTTGGATTCGTTGCCGGCGTGCCCTTGCGGCGTCCGCGTTACGGCTAGGCTCACCCACCGGCTGATGCGAGAGACCTTCGACCTTCTTGCGAATGAGCGTCGCGCGAGGACCTTCTTCCTGGCCCTGGTGCAGTCGGCGCTCGGCACGGGCGCCGGATACATCGCCCTGCTGCTGCTGGCCAAGCATCGTCTCGACTCCTCGTGGGCGATCAGCCTCGTGCTGCTCGCGGACCTGATCCCGGCGATGCTGCTCGGTCCGGTCTTCGGCGCGGTCGCCGACCGCTGGTCTCGCAAGCGCTGCGCGATCCTCGCGGACGTTCTGCGCGTGGTCGCGTTCGGCGGCATCGCCCTGTTCGACAGCTACGCGGCGATGATCGGCTTCGCGATCCTGGCCGGCACGGGCACGGCTCTCTTCACTCCGTCGGTCCTGGCGGCCCTGCCAAGCGTCATCGACGACGAGCGCCGCCTACCTGCGGCGAGCGCGCTCTACGGAACGGTGACGGACCTGGGCTTCACGATCGGTCCACTAGTCGCCGCGGGCGTGCTCGCCTTAAGCAGCGCCGAGACGCTCGTGTGGGTCAATGCCGCCAGCTTCGCGATGTCCGTCGTGCTCCTCGTGCCGTTGCGCTTCGGCCAGACGCCGGCGCAGCCGGACGACATACCGAGATCGCTGCTGGGCGAGGCGCGCGAGGGTCTGCGCCTGACTACGAGGATGCGCGCGATCCGCGTGGTGCTCCTGGCATCGGGCGCGGCGATGTTCTGTGTCGGGATATTCAACGTCGCTGAGCTGTTCTTCGCCACGGAGACCCTTGGCGCCTCGAACGCCGGCTTCGGCGTGCTGGTGACCATCTTCGGCGTCGGCTTCATCTGCGGATCTCTGATCGGCTCGAAGGGAGGGCCGATGCCACATCTCAAGCGCCGCTTCCTCGCCGGCCTGCTGGTCCTCGGGGCGGGCTTCGCCGCGATGGGACTCTCCGACAGCTACGTCCTGGCCGCGGTGACGTTCGCGGTGGCCGGGTTCGGCAACGGGCTCGTGCTGATGTACGAGCGGCTGCTGATCTACGGAGTGTTCGGCGACACGCTCGTCGGACGCGTCTTCGGCATCAAGGACGCCCTCACGGCGTGGGCGTTCGGGGTCGCCTTCGTGTTCAGCGGCGCCCTGCTGACCGCGCTCGGGCCGGGTGAGCTGATCCTGATCGCCGGTGGGATCGGCGTGGTCATCTCGAGCATCGCGGCGCTGGCGTTGCGCAGCGAGTGGTCGGAGCCAGACAACGGTCAGCTGGTGGACGGTGCGGCGGTCGGTCTCCCGGCACCGGAGATCGGCATCTCGACGAGCGTGGTCAGCGGGGACTAGACCGCGGCGCCGATGCGCTGCGAGACGGCGTTCTCGGCGAGCACCGCGCGGATGTCGTCGGGCGCGTAGGCGACCTCGGGCTGCCAGCGCTCCAGGACGCGCTCGAGCGCCTCGACGGTGCGCGGGTCGAACTGCGTGCCGGCGTTGTCCCTGAGCTCGGTGAGCGCCGCCTCGGTCGACATCGCCGGCCGGTAGACCCGGTCGGTGGTCATCGCGTTGTAGGCGTCGCAGGTGAAGACGATGCGGGCGGCGAGTGGGATCTCCTCGCCCTTGAGCCCGTCGGGGTAGCCCTTGCCGTCCCAGCGCTCGTGGCACGAGCGCACGATCTCGCCGACCGAGCCGAGCAGGCCGCCGACGCGGTCGAGCATGTACTGGCCCTCGATCGTGTGCTTCTTCATCACGTCGAACTCGCTCTCGGTGAGCTTCGCCGGCTTGTTCAGGATCTCCTTGGGGATCGCGATCTTGCCGACGTCGTGGAGCATCGCGGCGAACTCGAGCGTCTGGCGCTCGCGCGCGTCGACCTTCAGCTCCTCGGCGACGGCGTGGGCGAGGTCGACGACCGAGCGGCTGTGCTCGGCGGTGTACTGGTCGTCGAACTCGACGACGTCGGAGAGCAGCATCACGGTGCCGCGGTAGGCGCGCTGGAGCTCGAGCGCCTTCGAGTAGCGCTCGCCGCGCTCGCGCGCGAAGGTCTCGAGCATCAGGACGAACGGGCCGATCGCCAGCAGCACCCATGGCTCCGAGGCCGCCACGGTGGCGACGACGATCGCGACCGGCGTCAGCATCGCGTCGAACTGGGCGACGCCGGCGTAGTTGCGCCAGATCTCCACGAAGGGCACGCGCCGGACATTGGCGAGCTGGTCGAGCAGCCGGCCGCTGAGCGTCATCCAACCGAAGTCGAATGCGATCTGGGCGCCGAAGGCGAGCACGTAGACGCCGAAGAGCGAGATCTCGGGCTGCCCGGGAGCGAGCAGGGCGACGACTAGCACCGGGCCGACGCAGAACCAGGCGTCGGCGAAGCAGCTGATCCAGCGGTCGCGGTGCCAGTTGCGCTCGAGGAAGTCCGGCAGCTGGGCGAGCAGCATCGACGCGACGACGAGGCCCGGGACGAAGGGGAGCGGCGCGAGCAGCACCATCGGGATCAGCATCAGCTGCTCGGGCGTCACGTACATGCTCCCGAACTCGAAGCGGACGCGCGAGACGATCGCGTAGCCCGCGACCAAGCCGAGGATCAGGACGGCGTCGACCGGGCGCTCGTTGGGGATCAGGATCGCGATCGCGACAGCGACCGCGACGAAGCAGACCGCGGAGGCGGCGAAGAGCATCAGCTCGCGCCGGGACATGCGCCGCCTACGGCGCTCACGCGCCTCTCCGACCAGCTGCTCGGCTAGCAACATCGCCTGATCATGTTCGGCGCGCCGGGTCCGGTCCGACCACTCGCGTGGGGGATTGCAGAGGTTCGGCGCGCCAACCCTGCAGCACCACGACAGCATCGAGGCCGCCGGCGACCTTTGGTGGCGCAGAAATTGTCAAATGCTGAGCTATACGTCCCGGCGGGTCGCCTTCCTGCCGAGGCGCCTCGCGCGCACGCGAGATGCACCGGAAGCTGCACGGGTTCCTAGACTGCATGCGGTGAAGGCCGGGGAGATCCGCGAGCGCTATCTCTCGTTCTTCGAGGAGCGGGAGCATCTGCGCGTGCCATCGGCGCCGCTGGTGCCCGCGAGCTACGACCCGAGCGTGCTGCTCACGACCGCCGGGATGCAGCCGTTCAAGCCCTACTTCAGGGGTGAGGAGGAGCCGCCCGCGCGGCGCCTGACGTCGTGTCAGAAGTGCTTCCGCACGACCGACATCGAGAACGTCGGTCTGACCGCCCGCCATCTGACGTTCTTCGAGATGCTCGGCAACTTCTCGATCGGCGACTACTTCAAGCGCGAGGCGATCGAGTTCGCCTGGGAGCTCGCGACCTCTAGCGACGGCTACGGCTTCGACGCCGAGCATGTCTGGGTGACGGTCTTCGGCGGCGATCCCGAGCTCGGGCTCG
>DASQKV010000069.1:0-11712 GCA_035630335.1 Thermoleophilaceae bacterium
CAAGACCTCGCTCGGCGTCTCGAACGTCTCGTTCGGCGTCTCGCCGCACGCGCGCGCGGCGCTGAACTCGGTCTTCCTGCACCACTGCGTCGAGGCCGGGCTCGACCTCGCGATGGTCAACCCGAACCACATCACGCCCTACAGCGAGATCCCGGACAACGAGCGCGAGCTCGTCGACGACCTCGTCTTCAACCGCCGCGAGGACGCGCTCGAGCGGTTCATCGGCCACTTCGAGTCCAAGGGCGAGGAGGACGAGGCCGAGACTGCCGACCCGACCGCGGGGATGGAGCCGGAGGAGGCGCTGCACTGGCACATCCTGCGCCGCAAGCGCGACGGGGTCGAGGACCAGATCGACAAGTCGGTCGAGAAGATCGGCGCGGTCCCGACGCTCAACCAGGTACTGCTGCCGGCGATGAAGGAGGTCGGCGACAAGTTCGGCGCCGGCGAGCTGATCCTGCCGTTCGTGCTCCAGTCCGCCGAGGTGATGAAGCGCGCAGTGGCGCAGCTCGAGAACTACCTCGAGCGGATGGAGGGCCACACAAAGGGCAGGGTCGTGATCGCGACCGTCTTCGGCGACGTCCACGACATCGGCAAGTCGCTCGTCAACACGATCCTGACCAACAACGGCTACACGGTGATCGACCTCGGCAAGCAGGTCCCGGTCGACACGATCATCGACGCCGCCGTCGAGCACGACGCCGACGCGATCGGGTTGTCCGCGCTGCTCGTATCGACCTCGAAGCAGATGCCGATCTGCGTCCAGGAGCTGCACTCGCGCGGGCACGGCTTCCCGGTGCTGGTCGGCGGGGCGGCGATCAACCGCGACTTCGGCCGCCGCATCCTCTATCCCAAGGGCAAGGAGTCCGACGAGGTCTACGACCCCGGCGTCTTCTACTGCAAAGACGCCTTCCAGGGACTCGACACGATGGACGCGCTGGTCGAGCCCGACGCGCGCGCCGCGCTGGTCGAGAAGATCCGCGACGAGGCGCGCGCGCTGCGCGAGAAGCCGGTCGTGGTCGACGACTCGCCGCCGGTCACCGATTCGAGCGTGCGCTCCAACGCCCGCACCGACACCCCGATCCCGGAGCCGCCGTTCTGGGGCGCGCGCGAGGTCGACGTCGACCTCGACGACGTCTTCCCCTACCTCGACCGCCACGTGCTGTTCAAGCTGCACTGGGGCGGGCGCGGCAAGAAGGGGGAGGAGTGGCGCCAGATCGTCGAGGGCCACGACGGCGAGGAGGGCTTCCGCCCAAAGCTCGAGCGGATGTGGCGCGAGCAGGACTACCTCGAGCCCAAGGCGCGCCTCGGCTACTTCACCTGCAACAGCGACGGCAACGACCTCGTGATCTTCGACCCCGAGGACCACGACCGCGAGATCGAGCGGCTGACCTTCCCGCGCCAGCCCAAGCACGACCGCATCTGCCTCGCTGACTTCTACCGCCCGATCGACTCCGGGGAGCGCGACGTCGTCGCGCTCCAGGGCGTCACCGTCGGCCCGAAGTCGACCGACCGGCTCGCCGAGCTCGAGCAGGCCGGCGAGTTCTCCGAGCAGCTGTTCGTCCACGGCCTCGCCGTCCAGTCCGCCGAGGGCCTCGCCGAGTGGCTGCACTCCGACGTCCGCCGCGAGCTCGGCATCGAGCCCGACCAGGGCCGCCGCTACTCCTGGGGCTATCCCGCCTGCCCCGACCAGTCCGAGCACGAGAAGGTCTGGCGCCTGCTCGACCTCAACGCGATCGGTATGTACCTCTCCGACGGCTTCGCCGTGATGCCCGAGCAGTCGACCGTCGCGATCGTCTCCCACCACCCCCAATCGGTCTACTTCGGCATGAAGTCCGGCTTCATCCCCAAGGACAAGGCCCCCGACGAGCTAATCGCCGGCACCGACCGCGGCGGCGAGCTCCCGCCCGAGGACGAGGCCCGCGATGGCGCCGTCGAGGCCGAGGCCGTCGACCGCGCCGCTGACGAGGTCGCGACCTAGTCGCGTGGTCCCTCAAGAAGACCGGGGTTTCTACCCACAGAGATCCGGTCTATACAACCTCCATCGGGTCGGTTACGATCCCGCCCGAGCCGGATGGTTGTTTGTTCCAGCAAGCTAGGATGGACCATATGAGCGTTGTCCAGGACAGCCCCACACCGGACATCCACCGCGGCGCTAATCTCGCGCGGCAGTTGGGCTGGCCAGCTGAGGAGACAAGCACCGCTGGAACGATCAGCGGACTGCTCGATGTCACGCGGTCTTACCGATCTCCCCGCTCTGGTTTCTTCTTGCTTCGTCGTTACCGAGCGGCCGCCGAGCAGATGCTTGAGAGGCGGCTCGCGGAGCGGATACGTGACCTAGAGCAGCAGGCCCGCGATTTCGACAGGGTCTAGGTCTGGTCTCCGTAGCCTGTGCTTGCCGATCATGAGCGTCCAGAGGGCGATTCTCAGCTTCCCGACGTAACGCCCCAGGGCCTTCCTGCGGAAGATGCGCCTGCCGCCGCCCGTCCGGTCGATGGGGGTCGCGCGGAGCGAAGCGTCGTCATTGAGACGTATCGACACAGCGGGCCGATGCCTGACGCGCAATGGTTAGAGCGGGTCGAGCGTCTGTCACCGGGTTCGACAGAGCGTCTTCTCGACGACTTCGCTGCTGACCGCGAGCACGGACGACAGATGGAGCGTGACCAATCTGCCCGCGACGAGCGCGACATGAACGCCTTCGTCACTTATCAGTTCGTACGCCTCGGCCTCGTCGGACTGATCGCGATCCTCGTTCTCGCTGCGAGCATCGTTCTCATCGCCGTCGGTCGCGAGGTCTATGGCCTTGGCCTCATCCTGGCTCAGCTTGCGGGCTTGGTCGCCGTCTTCTTCGGTAACCGAGACCGCCGGTCGCCACCGCCAAGTGACGAGGCAGAGGGCGACGCCGACGCGGCATGAAGTCCGCTGCAGCGGCGAGTCTTACGGCCTTCTCTGTCTGCTTTAGCGCAGGACCGGATAGTCCTTGGCCATCGCGTCAAGCACCATCTCCGCCGGGATCAGGGCGCCGTCGCGGTTGAAGTGGATACCGTCGGATTGGCGGCCGAGCACCTCACGGCCGTCGATCCGGACCTGGTCGCTGTACTCGCCGTCATTGATCGTCGAGTAGACATCGACGTAACGCGCCCCCTCGACCGCCTCGGCCGCGCGTGCGACGGCGCGGTTCTGGGAGCGATAGATGTCGTCGAGGTCGCTGTCGCGCGCGGTCGGCGGCGGCACCCAGTAGACCGGGCGCTCGCCGTCGCTGCCCAGCGTTCGCATCACGACCGCGACACGGCGGGCGAACTCGGTCTCCCACTCGGGCGTCCCTGGCGCGTGCAGCTCGCCGTCGGCCTCGACGTTGAAGCCGTCGTTGGCGCCGATCAGCATCACGACCGCCTCGGGGTCGCGCGCGGAGATCTCCTGCTCGGCGTTCAGCTCCCAGTTGAAGAAGCCCGGGTTGGTCAGCGCGGTTCCGTTGCGCGCGACGGTCTCGATGTCGATCAGGCCACGCGAGTCGAGGTCGTTCATTCGTAGACCGACAAGGTCGGCCTCCGAGTCTCCCGTCACGAGCACGTTCAGCGGCTGCGCCGGAGTCGGCTGACGCCAGACGGGCTTGGCCTCCCGGCGCGCGCGCCCGCGCAGGATCGCCGCCGAGCCCTGCTCGAGCTCGGTGCCCGCTGCTGTCTTGCTCTCCTGGCCGAACGCGCGGTCGAATCCCTCGCGCGGGAGCTGCAGGCCGACCGCCCCGGTCACGGTGTCGAGCGGCTCCGCCACAGCGAGCACGACGTCGCGCGTCGTGCCCTGCTTCATCCCCTCACCCGCGCGGACCATCGCCTCCGAGTTGAGGACCGCCGCGACCAAGAGCGCTATCAGGACCACGAGCCACACGCGCCCGGCCGGCATCGTCAGCCGCGGGTCGACCGGATCGCCGATCCCGGGGTGGGCCGGATCGTGAACGCTCGGGCGGCCACCGATCTCCTGGCCGTCGGAGAGCGCCGACCGGCCGTCGTCGCTCGCGGGCCGGCTGTCGCCCCGGCCGGACCTGCCGTCGCCGGCAGCCCGGCCGTCTGAGCCGCCGTTGCGGGAGCGTCTGCCGGATGTCGTCCGTCGCTCCATCAGAACTGGAAGTAGATGAACGGGGCCACTCCCTGCTGACCGATGGCGGCGTCGGCGATCACGGTCAGCAGGCCGAGCGCGATTCCCTGGGCGGCGATCGGCCGTGCAACGAACCAGGCCTCCGCTCGGCGCCAGAAGTCGCGCGGGATCGCCTGGATGGCGACCGCGCCCGCCGCGAGCGCGACCAGCACGGGCGTGACCAGGGGAGAGGGGCCGCCGGCCCCTACCTGCCCCAGGACGCTGAAAGCGATCCCGAGGTCCGGAGCGCGAAAGAACACCCAGGCCACGCAGACGACGTGGAACGTGATCAGCCAGCCGACCCACGCCGGCACGCGCACCGTCGGGAACCGGTCCCCGAGCCAGCGCTCGGCGCTCAGCGCGCCGCCGTGGATGGCGCCCCAGATCAGGAACGTCCAGGCAGCGCCGTGCCAGAGGCCGCCGAGCACCATCGTCAGCATCAGGTTCACGTAGGTGCGCCGCTTCCCGCGCCGGTTGCCGCCGAGCGGGATGTAGAGGTAGTCGCGCAGCCAGCGCGACAGCGTCATGTGCCAGCCATGCCAGAACAGGCGCAGGCTCGTCGCCAGGTAGGGGCGGTCGAAGTTCTGCGGCAGCTTGAAGCCGAGCAGCAACGCGAGCCCGATCGCCATGTCGGTGTAGCCCGAGAAGTCGCAATAGATCTGGGCCGCGAAGCCGTAGATCGCCAATAGAACCTCGGCGCCCGAGTGCGCGCCGGGATCGCTGAAGACGGGGTCGACGATCCGCCGCGCCAACTCATCCGCGACGACCGTCTTCTTGATCAGCCCGCCGGCGATCAGGAACAGCCCCGGGCCCGCCAGCACCTTGCGCGGGTCGCGCGGCGTGCGCAGCTGCGGGACGAACTCGTTCACGCGCACGATCGGCCCAGCGACGATGTGCGGGAAGAACCCCTGCAGGATCGCGAAGTCCATCAGCGGCACCGGGCGCGTGTCGCCGCGGTAGACGTCGATCACGTACGAGATCGACTGGAACGTGAAGAACGAGATCCCGATCGGCAGCACGATCTGGAGCACCGGCATCGAGGAGCCGAGTCCAATCCCCCCGAGCGCGTCGTCGAACGACGAAACGAAGAAGCCGAGGTACTTGAACGTCCCGAGCAGCAGCAGGTTGAAGGCCACAGCCGCCGTCACAGCCCGCTTGCGCCCCACCTGCGTCTCCGCGCGCGCGACCGCGTTCGCGAACACCGTGTTGACGACCGTCGAGCCGATCAGCAGCAGCACCCAGCGCCAGTCGATCCAGCCGTAGAAGAGGTACGAGGCGACGAGGATAAACGGCCGCCACAGCCGCGGATGCGGCATCAACAGCCACGAGAGGAACAGCACGACCGCGAAGAAGGCGGCGAACTCGATCGTCGGGAAGGTCATGTGAGGGCTCTATTCGACCGGCCAGGTGCCGCGGGGGTCCCGGGGGCGCGAGCCCCCGAGATCATCCCGCGACAAGCGGGAGAAGACCGCCTGCCAAATCTTCGACACGTGGATAAAGACCCCTGGACGGGGCGGACATACCTTGGCGAGGTCAATTCGTCCCCGATCCGGTGGCCGCGAGCCGCCGGGGCTAAGGAGAGACCTCACACATGAGATCCAGTGTGAAAAGGGCTGGCCCCGCCGTGCTGGCGATGTTGCTCGTCGCACTCGTCGTGCCGACTTCGGCGTTCGCCACCGCGGACGACCTCAAGCAGGCGATCGACGGAACGCTCGGCGAGACCGTGCCGATCAACACCATGTGGGTGGCGATCGCCGCCGTCTTCGTCCTGTTCATGCAGGCCGGCTTCATGTTCCTGGAGACCGGCTTCTCGCGTGGCAAGAACGCGGGCACCGGCATCGCCAAGATCCTGACCAACCTCTCGATCGCCGCCATCTGTTACTGGGCGGTCGGCTTCGCGTTCGCGTTCGGCTCCGAGGACGTCCTCGGGATCTCGTCGTCGCTGATCGGGAGCAACGGCTTCTTCCTGCAGTTCACGGGCAACGGCGCCGAGGCGTTCCCGGTGATGGGCGTCTCCGACGCGCTGCCCGAGGCGAAGTTCCTGTTCCAGTTCTCGTTCTGCGCCGTGTCGCTGGCGATCGTCTGGGGCTCCACGCTCGAGCGGATCAAGTACGGCGCGTACGTGATCTACGCGATCGTGTTCGCCTCGATCATCTACCCGATCGGCTCGCACTGGGTCTTCGGCGGTGGCTGGCTGCAGAACGGCGACACGCCGTTGATGCCGACCGGCATGCAGGACTTCGCGGGCTCGACGGCGGTCCACCTGATCGGTGCGACCGGCGCCCTGGCCGCGCTGCTGTTGCTCGGCCCGCGCAAGGGCAAGTACGGCGCTGACGGCAAGCCGCGGGTGATCCCCGGGCACTCGATGCCGCTGGTCGGCCTCGGCGTGATGATCCTGTTCTTCGGCTGGTTCGGGTTCAACCCCGGATCGACGCTGGCGGCCACCGACGGCCGGCTCGCGGAGGTCGCCGTCGTGACGCTGCTCGGCGCCGCCGGCGGTGTGATCGGCGCCTTCACCGCGTCCTGGTTCAAGCTGAAGACGATCGACATCGGCATGATCGGCAACGGCATGATCGCCGGCCTCGTCGCGATCACAGCGCCCTCGGGCTACGTCGAGGCGTGGGCCGGTCCGCCGATCGGCTTCGTCGCCGGCCTGATCGTCGTGTTCGGCGTGATCGCGATCGACAAGCGCGTCGACGACCCGATTGGCGCAACCTCGGCGCACGGCCTGGCCGGGATCTGGGGCACGCTCGCCTGCGGGTTGTTCACCGCGCCGCGCCTGGCCCAGTACAACGCCTTCGGGGATCCCGACGGCGGCCTGTTCTACTCGGGCGAGTTCACGCAGCTGATCGCCCAGGCGGTCGGCGTCGCGATCGCGTTCACCTTCGTCTTCGCCATGAGCTACTTGACCTTCGCCGCGATCAAGGCGACGATCGGGCTGCGCGTGACGGACGAGGAGGAGGACGCCGGTCTCGACATCGTCGAGCACGGCATGTACGGATACCCGGAGCAGTTCATCCCGCTGCCCGAGATCGGAGCGGCCTCGACTGGGCCGGCTGCGACCGGACTGGGAGCGACCGCGCCTCCGGCAACCACGAAGAAGCCCGAGGGGGTGACCGCATGAAGAAGATCGAGGCGTTCATCCGCCACGAGGCGTTCGAGCCGATCCGCCTGGAGCTGCTCGAGAAGGGATTCCCGAGCCTCTCGATCGCCGAGTACAAGGGCTCGGGCAGGCAGAAGGGCATCACGGAGCACTACCGCGGCTCCGAGATGACCATCCACCTGCGGCCCAAGCTCAAGCTCGAGATCGTGGTGGAGGCTCAAGACGTGGGCGTGATCACGGAGGTGATCCTGAAGCACGCCCGCACGGGTCAGGTCGGCGACGGCAAGATCTTCGTGCTGCCGGTGGAGGAGGCGATTCGCATCCGCACCGGCGAGGACGGGGACCTGGTGTTGCAGGCCCACGGCTCGGAGGAGATCCCGGCGGGGACCTAGCTCCTCTCTCCCGGCTCCGCCGGGACTTCGCCGAAAACGGCGGGCGCGCACGGGGGCGCGCCCGCCGCGGCGGAGTCCTTTCCAGTTCCCTGTACACGCGGACGTTGGCCCCTCGCCGCGAGCGGGCTAGAGTCCGCCAGACCAACCCCCGTAGGAGGCCCCGCAAACCGATGTCAAGGATTCGCCAGCAGAACGTCACGGCCGCCCAGTGGAGCCCCAATGGGAGCGCCCTCGGCGCGGTCGACCTCTCGCAGCCCGCCAACAACCCGTTCGGCGCCAACGTCTTCTCGCTGTCGGTCCAGCGCCAGCGGCTGCCGAAGGACACCTTCAAGCGCCTGCAGCGCACGCTCGAGAAGGGCGAGGCGATCGACCCGTCGCTCGCCGACGCCGTCGCCGCGGCGATGAAGGACTGGGCGCTCGAGCGCGGTGCGACCCACTACACGCACATGTTCCAGCCGCTGACGGGCCTCACCGCCGAGAAGCACGACTCCTTCTTCAACCCCGCCGGCGAGGGCACGGCGCTCGCGGAGTTCTCCGGCAAGGAGCTGATCCAGGGCGAGCCCGACGCGTCGTCGTTCCCGACCGGCGGCATCCGCGCCACCTTCGAGGCGCGCGGCTACACCGCCTGGGACCCGACCAGCCCCGCCTTCATCCTTGAGAACCCGAACGGCGCGCTGCTCTGCATCCCGACCGCGTTCGCCTCCTGGACCGGCGAGGCGCTCGACGGCAAGATCCCGCTGCTGCGCTCGATGGACGCGCTCTCACGCTCCGCCGTGCGTGCGCTGAAGCTGCTCGGCGACGAGGCCGCCGAGCGTGTCTTCACGACGGTCGGCCCCGAGCAGGAGTACTTCCTGGTCGACGAGCAGTACTACTTCGAGCGTCCCGACCTGATCAACACCGGGCGGACGCTGTTCGGCGCCCAGCCGCCGAAGGGCCACGAGCTCGACGACCACTACTTCGGCTCGATCCCGGAGCGCGTGCTCGCCTACATGATGGACGCCGAGCTCGAGCTCGCACGCCTCGGCGTGCCGGTCAAGACGCGCCACAACGAGGTCGCGCCCGGCCAGTACGAGCTCGCGCCGGTGTTCGAGAACTCGAACGTCGGCTCCGACCACCAGCAGCTGACGATGCAGGTGCTGCAGAGCGTGGCGCGCAAGTACGGCCTCGTCTGCCTGCTGCACGAGAAGCCGTTCGCGGGCGTCAACGGCTCCGGCAAGCACAACAACTGGTCGATGGGCACCGACGCGGGCGCGAACCTGCTCGAGCCCGGCGACACGCCGGCGGAGAACATGAACTTCCTGTTCTTCTGCTCGGCCGTCATCCAGGCGGTCAACAAGCACCAAGGGCTGCTGCGCGCCTCGGTCGCGAACATCGGCCAGGACCACCGCCTCGGCGCCAACGAGGCGCCGCCGGCGATCATCTCGATCTTCCTCGGCGCCGAGCTCGAGAAGGTCTTCGAGGCGATCTCCTCGGGCAAGGGCGACCCGCACACGCCGGGCTCGTTCCTCGGTCTCGGGACGCCGGTGCTGCCGGCGCTGCCGATGCACGGCGGCGACCGCAACCGCACCTCGCCGTTCGCCTTCACCGGCAACAAGTTCGAGTTCCGCGCGCTCGGGTCGAGCATGTCGCTCGCGTTCCCGAACACCGTGCTGAACACGATCGTCGCCGAGGCGATCGACGAGCTCGCCGACAAGCTCGAGGCGAAGGTCGACGGCGGTGACGTGGCAACGGCGGTGACAGCCGTCGTCAAGGAGTCCTACGACGCCAACAAGCGGGTCTGCTTCGGGGGCGACAACTACTCCGACGAGTGGCACGCCGAGGCCGAGCAGCGTGGGCTCAAGAACCTGCGCACGACGCCCGACGCGCTGCCCGAGGTGCTCTCCGAGCCGACCGTCACCGCGTTCGAGAAGTACGAGGTGCTGTCGCGCCGCGAGCTCGAGTCGCGCTTCGAGGTCTGGACCGAGCAGTACGTCACACGCGCCAACATCGAGGCCGAGACGACGCAGGCTATGGCCCGCACGAGCATCCTGCCGGCGGCCCTGCGCCATCTCTGCCTGATCGGCGAGTCAGGCCTCAGCGCCACCTTCGACACGCTCGAGGCCGACGTGCGCAGCATGACCGAGGACCTGATCGCCGCGATCGGCGATCTCGAGGCGGCCAACATCTACCCCGACGGGGTGGAGGGGCTCGACCTCGCCGTCTACGCGCGCGACGAGCAGCTCGCCGCGATGGCGAAGGTCCGCGCCGCCGCCGACAAGCTCGAGAAGGTCGTGGCCGACGACATCTGGCCGCTGCCCAAGTACGAGGAGATGCTCTTCATCAAATGAGCGCGGATCGCAGGGCCGGCGCCACCGCCAGGGGCGCCGGCCTGTGCGACTCGTGTCGCCATCAGCGAGTGGTGAGGAACACGCGCGGGAGTGTGTTCAGCATGTGCGAGCGCTCGAAGGTCGACGGGCGGTTCCCGAAGTACCCGCGGCTGCCGGTGCTGGAATGCGCCGGCTACGAGCGGAGGGCTACGGAAGCGGAGTGACGACGGTGCGGCCGTCGGCCGCGATGCGGCTGTTCGGCGCCGCCGAGCTGATCGTTCCGACGAGCTTGCCGCGCGGTGGGCTGTCGTCGGCGAGGACCGCCTTCGCCTTGCCGTCGAGCCCGGCGGCGACCTCGTAGGTGACCTCGAACGGTCCCGGTCGCACGGCGGTGAAGCGCCAGCGCAGCGTGCGCTCCGCGTTGGGCCCGAGCTTCCCGGCGACCCAGGTGCCTGCCTGC
Source organism: Thermoleophilaceae bacterium (assembly GCA_035630335.1). GTDB lineage: Bacteria > Actinomycetota > Thermoleophilia > Solirubrobacterales > Thermoleophilaceae > JAAYBF01. Next base: position 10,390 of record DASQKV010000069.1, read on the forward strand.
GAGGTCGGGCCGCCGCCGGGTCCGGCGAGCTTGACCTCGGGGTAGCCGCCGATCTGCTTCTCGACGCCGGCGATCATGAAGACGGGCCGGTTCGGATCCGCGAGCTTCGGGTCGTCGAGGCGGCGGTAGATGCCGTTCAGCGTCACCGCGAGGTCGGGGATCGCCTCGGTGTCGTCGTTGCGGACGGTGATCGCGAGCTCCGACTTCTGGGCGAGCCGCTGGCGCTTGGGGAACGTCGCGTCGACGACGGTGACGTCGTAGGAGGCGTCGGCCTCGTTCTCGTCCTGGCGCTCGCCGCCGCCGCAGCCGACCGCCGTGACGGCCGCGAGGCCGCACAAGCAGACGAGCAGCGCGTTGCCTCTCCTCACCGTCAAAGCGAGCGCAACATAGCACGCTGTCCATGGCCAAAGACGCACTTCGGGCGGCTTGGGCAGCATCGGTTCGGGGTTGGCACCCGCGGATCGCATGGCATAGTGTTCGGTGTCGACCAGGGGTTTCGTGTGCCCGATAAGGCTGCGGACTCCGAAACGAGGGAGCAGTAGTGGTTCGAGCCGTAGCCGACCGGGCGTTCCTGCCCACCAAGAGCCTGCTGGAGCAGGTCGGCGACATGATGATCCTGACCGGCAAGACGCTCTTGTCGGCGGTCCGGCCCCCGTTCCCGTACGGCACCGAGTTCGTCCAGCAGTTTCTATTCATGTTGCGGCTCTGCTGGCTGCCGCTGCTGATCTCGACGGTCGCCTTCGGCTACGGCGCGCCGGGGCTGCAGGCCGGCAACTTCCTCGTCATCTTCGGCGCGATCGACCGCCTCGGCGGCTTCTTCGTGCTCGCCTCGATCCGCGAGTTCGCCCCGTTCGTGACGGCGATCATCCTCGCCGGCGTCGGCGGGACGGCGATCACCGCCGACCTCGGCGCGCGCAAGATCCGCGAGGAGCTCGACGCGCTGCAGGTGCTCGGCATCGACCCGATCAAGAACCTCGTCGTTCCGCGCTTCCTCGCGCTCATGCTGGTGACCGGCCTGTTCAACGTCTACGCGTTGCTGTTCGGCGTCTTCGCCGGCATCCTGGCGACGCTCGTCAACGGGGCGCCGCTGGGCGGCTTCTGGGCGACGTTCTTCGGGCAGGCGTCGCTGACGGACCTGTGGGGGTCGGCGCTGAAGACGACGCTGTTCGGGGCGATCATCGCGATCGTCTGCTGTTACAAGGGCATGACGGCGTCGGGCGGCGCCGAGGGGGTGGGGCGCGCAGTCAACCAGGCGGTGGTGATCGCGTTCCTGGGCATCTTCGCGTTCAACTACGTCTTCACGCAGACGTTGCTGGCGACCAA
>DASQKV010000070.1:0-72730 GCA_035630335.1 Thermoleophilaceae bacterium
TGTTCCAGCACCAGGACGAGCTCGAGTTCGAGGACCTGCTCGGCTACGCGGCGCAGCTCGACCTCGATGTCGAGCGCTTCGCGCGCGAGCTGGAGAGCGGTGCGCACGCCGCAAGGGTCGACGAGGACATCGCAAGCGCCGAGGCGAGCGGCGTCCGGGGGACCCCGACGTTCTTCGTCGGCGACCGGCGTCATGAGGGCCCGCACGACGCGGCGACCCTCGCCGCCGCGCTGAAGCAGCGCTGACGTCAGAAGCGCAGGAGCGCAGCGATGCTTCCGTGCCCCTGCAGCTGCAGAACGCGCGCAGGCGGGCCCTGTCCCTCCGCCGGAGGGTCGTCGCCGACGATGCGGACGACATCCGCGTCCTGGCCGAGCGCGGACGCGATCGCCGCCTCGACGATGTCGTCGCGCCGCTCCGGGCGCTCGCCGTCCACCGGGCAGGCTGCCGTGTCGGGATCTGCGCCCATCCAGCCGCAACCCGCGCAGACGACGCCGGATGCCGCCAGCCCGTCCAGGAGCAGGAGCGTCTCCACCCTTCCCTGCAGCAGCGCGTCGAGCGTCGGCTGCAGTCCTGCGGCCGCGCGCTCGCCACGGCCCAGCCGCTCCTCGAGGCGTGCGAGCAGCTCGCGCTCGTGCTGCTCTCGGACCCGGTGCATCTCCGGGCGCACGACCGCGAGGACCTCCTCCGGGGAGGCACCGGGGATGTCGGCGTCGACGCGCCCGGCGAAGATCTCGCGCAGCTCGGCGTGGAGCCCATGCTCGACCCACGCCCACACCTCGGGCCCCGCGACGACGAGGAGGTGGTCGAACCCGCGCCGCTCGTGCAGGCGACGGAGGGTGTCGAGGAGCGCGCGGACGTGCTCGTCGGCCTCGCGGTCGACGGAGCGCTCGTATCGGGCCTGCGACCAGCCGCCCTGGTCGTGCTGGCCGTGGACGTCGTCGCTGACGCGTCCCTCCTCGGTCAGACCCTGCGGGCCGCCGCGCAGGAAGCGGGCGTCGGCGCGGTTCACCAGCGCCACGTACCAGTCGCCCTCGGACTGGAACGTCAGCGGCGCGACGTGCGGGGCCGCGTCGACGACGACGGCGTTGTCGACCGGGAACGGCAGCTGCAGCGCCTCGAACAGGTCGGCGTGGCCGGCGGCGAAGACCGCGACGCCCTCGGTGCCGCCGAAGTCGGCCGACTCGAGGTAGTCGCGCACCAGCTCGACGTCCTCGCGCAGAGCGATCCGCTGGTCGTGGGACAGCTCGCGCTCGTCGTCCTCGACGGCCTGTGCGGCCGCGTTGACGGCGGAGCCGATCGCGCTGGCGCGGGCATCGGCGGTCGCGAACTCGCTCGGGTCGAGGTTGACGTAGACGCTCAGCACGCTGCCTCCGCCGGCGTCGACCTCGGACAGGCGGCGCAGCGTGTCTCGGTCCGGCCTGGGGACGGTCGCCATGACGAGAGTCGTTTCCCCTTCGCGCGGCCGCCAAACGCCGCGCTGGGAGGCCGCGCCCCGCCCTGCGTGTAAATTGCTCCGTCGTGCCTAGGAGGGAGGACATCCGTAACGTCGCGATAGTCGCGCACGTCGACCACGGCAAGACGACGCTCGTCGACGCGATGCTGTGGCAGTCCGGCGCCTTCCGTCAGGGCCAGGACGTGAACGTGCGCGTGATGGACTCGACCGACCTCGAGCGCGAGAAGGGGATCACGATCCTCGCCAAGAACACCGCGGTCGGCTACGAGGGCACGAAGCTGAACATCATCGACACGCCCGGCCACGCGGACTTCGGGGGCGAGGTCGAGCGCGGGCTGACGATGGTCGACGGCGTGCTGCTGCTCGTCGACGCGTCCGAGGGCCCGCTGCCCCAGACCCGCTTCGTGCTGCGCAAGGCGCTCGCCGCGCGGCTGCCGGTGATCCTCGTGGTCAACAAGGTCGACCGCCCCGACGCGCGCATCTCCGAGGTCGTCGACGAGGTCTACGAGCTGTTCCTCGACCTCGACGCCGACGAGGAGCAGATCGAGTTCCCGATCGTCTACACGAACGCGAAGGCCGGCTGGGCGGCGCTCGAGGAGGGTGCCGAGGGCAGCGACCTCGGGCCGCTGATGGATTTGATCGTCGAGCGAATCCCGGCGCCCGAGTACGAGGACGGCCATCCGCTGCAGGCGCACGTCACCAACCTCGACGCCTCGCCCTACGTCGGCCGACTGGCGCTCTGCCGGGTTCGCCAGGGCACGATCCGCCAGGGCGAGCAGGTCGCCTGGTGCCGGGCCGACGGAAGCGTCGAGCCCGTGACGATCACCAACCTCTACGTCACCGAGGCGCTCGACCGCGTCGACGCCGAGGAGGCAGGCGCCGGCGAGATCATCGCCGTCGCCGGGATCCCGGAGATCACGATCGGGGAGACGCTCGCCGACCGCGAGGACCCGCGCCCGCTGCCGCTGATCGAGATCGACGAGCCGTCGCTGTCGGTGACGATCGGCGTCAACACCTCTCCCCTGGCCGGCCAGAGCGGGAAGCTGCTGACCGCCCGCCAGCTCAAGGCGCGGCTCGACCGCGAGCTGGTCGGCAACGTGTCGATCCGCGTCAACGACACCGAGCGTCCCGACGCCTGGGAGGTCCAGGGCCGCGGCGAGCTCCAGCTCGCGGTGCTCGTGGAGACGATGCGGCGCGAGGGCTTCGAGCTGACCGTCGGCCAGCCGCAGGTCGTCACGCGCGAGATCAAGGGCCGCACATACGAGCCGGTCGAGCGGCTGACGATCGACACGCCCGAGGAGTACGTCGGCGCGATCACCCAGATCCTCGCCGCCCGCAAGGGGCGGCTCGAGCAGATGGCCAACCACGGCACCGGCTGGGTGCGGATCGACTACCTCGTCCCCGCGCGCGGGCTGATCGGCTTCCGGACCGAATTCCTGACCGAGACCCGCGGCAGCGGCGTGATGAGCCACGTGCTCGACGGCTGGGAGCCGTGGGCGGGCGAGATGCGCACGCGCTCGACCGGCTCGCTGGTCGCCGACCGCCCCGGCTCGACCGCGAGCTACGCGCTGTTCAACCTCGAGGAGCGCGGCACGCTGTTCGTCGGCCCCGGCGAGGAGGTCTACGAGGGCATGATCGTCGGCGAGAGCGCCCGCGCGGAGGACCTCAACGTCAACGCCGTCAAGGAGAAGCACCTGACGAACATGCGCACCGCGAACGCCGACGTTCTGGTGCGGCTGTCGCCGAAGCGCGACCTGTCGCTCGACGAGGCGCTCGACCACGTGCGCGAGGACGAGTGCGTCGAGGTGACCCCGGACGCCGTGCGGATGCGCAAGGTCGAGCTCGACCAGACGCTGCGCGTGCGGACCGCGCGCCGCGCCAAGGCCGCCGCGCGCTGACGCTCCGCCCGCGTGGCGGCGGGCGCCGGCGGCGCCTCACTCCGCGAGTGTCAGCGCCTCACGCCCGGCCGCGAGGCGATGGCCCTCGACCTCGTCTCGCTGGCGCTCGGCGCGAGCGATCAGGGCGTCGAAGTCGAAGCCAGCGAGCCGTGGGTCCCCGAGGTCGCGCAGCATCCTCCAGAGGCACGCCTTGCCCTCGATGCCAACCGACAGGCTCTCGAGCTCGACCACGCGGCTGAGCGGCGAGTAGCCGAACAGGCGGCCGTTGAGCTTGAGCCGGCCGACCTTCTCGCCCGCCCAGGCGGCCGTCGCCTTGAGCCGGTCGCGACCGGCGCCGACGGCGTCCATGACCTGCTCGAGCGTCTCGCGGTCCTCCTCGATCTCGGCGACGAGCCGCTCGAGGAAGGCCCCGAGCTGCGAGCCCTCGTTCGAGCCACGCGCGCGGCGGGCGAGCTCGAGGCCGACGGTGGAGCCGGCGCGGTGGTCGTTGAGGTAGATCGCGAGCATCGCTGGTCGCTGGGTTACCCCCGATCGGCCAGGATCACTCCGAGTTAACCTCCCGGCATGCCGCTGACCTCCACCGGTCCGCTGCGCGAGCAGATCGAGCGGGCGCTCCCCGCTCGACCGTTCACGGTCGACCTCTGGGACGGCTCGCGGATCGCGAGCACGGAGAACGGCGCCGGGCCGCGCTTCACGGTCAACTCGCCGCGCGCGCTCGCCCACCTGATGCGCGCACCGGGACAGCTCGGCCTCAGTCGCGCATACGTCGTCGGCGACGTCGACGTCGACGACCTCGAGGCGGTGATGCGCGTCGTCGACGGCTGGGAGCCGCCGCCGATCGACGGCCGCACGCGGGCGCGACTGATGCTGGCCGCCGCACGCGCGATGGGGATTCCGCGGCCGCCGCGCGCCCCGCGGTCCGAGCTGCGACTCGAGGGCAAGCGCCACACCCGCGAGCGCGACGCGCTCGCCGTCCGCCACCACTACGACGTCGGCAACGAGTTCTTCGCCCTCTTCCTCGACGAGTCGATGACCTACAGCTGCGCGATCTTCTCGCGCGGCGCCGAGACGCTCGAGCAGGCCCAGGAGACCAAGCTCGAGCTGGTCTGCACGAAGCTGGCCCTCACCGCCGACGACACCGTGCTCGACGTCGGCTGCGGCTGGGGCGCCTTCGCGATCCACGCCGCCAAGCGCCACGGCTCCCGCGTCGTCGGGATCACGCTCTCCCCAGCCCAGGCGGAGCTCGCGCGCCGCCGGGTGGCGGAGGCGGGACTCTCGGACCGCGTCGAGATCCGCATCGCCGACTACCGCGACCTGCGCGGCGAGAGCTTCGACGCGATCGCCAGCATCGGCATGGTCGAGCACGTCGGCGAGAACCGGATCGACCTCTACGCGCGTCAGCTCGCTGCGCTGCTCGAGCCCGGCGGACGGCTGCTCAACCACGGCATCGCCCGCCTGCGTCACACCGACCCGGACCCGGGCTCGTTCAACGACCGCTACGTCTTTCCCGACGGCGAGACGCTGCAGCTCTCGCGGGTCCAGCTCGCGCTCGAGCGCGCCGGCTTCGCGACCCACCACGTCGAGGGCTTCGCCTCCGACTACGCCGAGACGCTGCGCGGCTGGGCCGTCAACCTCGACCGCGACCTCGCGACCGCGGAGCGCCTGGCGGGCTCAGAGCGCCTGCGCGTCTGGCGCCTCTACCTGCGCGCCGCCCGCAACGCCTTCCTCAACGGCACGATCTCGGTCTACCAAGTGCGCGCCAGCCTGCCGGCCGGCCCGGGCTGACGCCTCCCGCCCATCCACCAGGCGAGCAGCGACGCGAGCAGGGCCGCCCCGGCGGCGAGCACCAGGCCGGAGCGCGGACCGGCCGTCTGGGCGAGCCAGCCCACGAGTGGGCCGCCGATCGGCGTCGAGCCGAGGAATACGACGGAGTAGAGCGCCATCACGCGGCCGCGCATGGCGGGCTCGACCTCGAGCTGCAGCGTCGAGTTGACGCCGGCCGCGAAGGTGACGGCGGAGGCACCGACGAGCGCGAGGGCGATTACGACGAGCGTCAGGCTCGACAGGCCCGCGGCGAGCAGCGAGAAGCCGGCGAAGGCGGCGCTGGCGCCGATCAGCAGCTGGCTCGACACCCGGCCGCGGGCGCTCGACACGAGCGCGCCGATCAGCGAGCCGACCGCCATCGAGCTCGCCAGCAGCGCGTAGGTCTGGGGGCCGCCGTCGAAGGTGAAGCGGGCGAGCAGCGGCAGCAGCACCTGGAAGTTGAAGCCGAGCGTGCTGACCAGCGCCATCATCGCCAGCGGCACCGCGAGTGCCGGCGTGCGGGCGACGTAGCGCAGTGCGGCTCGCAGGGCGCCGCGCTCGCGCGGCACCGGGCGCGGGCGGTCGAGCGCGGCCGGCTCCATCCGCCGCAGCGCGATCAGCATCGCGGCGAACGACACGGCATTGAGCAGAAAGCACGGCCCGACGCCCGCGGTGGCGATCACGACGCCGGCGACCGCCGGGCCGACCAGCCGTGCGCAGTGGACGATCACGCTGTTGAGGCTGACCGCGTTGACGACACGGTCGGGGCCGACCATCTCGATCACGAAGCTCTGCCGGGTCGGGTTGTCGAGTGCGTTGACGGTGCCGCGCGCGAACACGAGCGCCATCACCATCCACGGCTCGACGGAGCCGGTCGCGACCAGAGCCCACAGCGCCACCGACGGGCCGACCATGGCGACCTGAGTGCACATCAGCAGCCGCCGCTTGTCGAAGCGGTCGGCGAGCAGGCCGCCGTAGGCGCCGAACAGGAGGATCGGTGCGAACTGCAGCGCGGTCGTCAGTCCGACCGCGACGCCGCTGTTCGTCAGCTGCAGGATCAGCCACATCTCGGCGACGATCTGCATCCAGTTGCCGCTCAGCGACACGACCTGACCGGCGAAGTAGCGCCGGTAGTTCGGGACGTTCAGCGACGCGAATGGAAGCCGCAGCGCGGCTGTCACCGGCGACCGTCCTCGAGCAGGCGCTCGAGAACGCTCGCGGCGCGCTCGAGCGCGACCAGATCCTCAGCCGGAAGGTCGCGCATCCGGCGCGCCAGATAGGCGTTCTTGCGCTTGCGCACGCGCTGCAGCAGCTCCCGGCCAGCAGCCGTCGTCGCGATCAACGTCACCCGCCCATCGCCCGGGTCGGTCGCCCGCGCCACGAGCCCCTCCTCCTCCAGCCGAGCCACGATCCGCGTCGCCGCCGGCCGCCTGATCGCCTCGCGCTCTGCCAGCTCACTCGGCGTCAACGGCCCCCCGGCCTCGATCGTCGCCAATGCCGCTGTCAACGATGGCGACAACCCCGTCCCCGCCTCCTGCCTCAACCGCCGCGCCGTACGCACCACGGCCAGTCGCAGTCGAGCGGCGATCTCGAGGTGCGTATCGGCTAGCTGAGGAGAAGTCATTACCTTAGGTAATTACCTTAGCGCATCACCTCGTCGACGATCGGCTTCTGCTTCGAGACGAGGTCGCGGGCGATCTCGGCGAGCTCGCGGACCGCGGCCGTCTCGGCCGAGGGCCGCCAGGCAAGCGCCAGCCGCGAGGGGTCGATGCCCGTCACCGCGACGAAGCGCACGCCTGGGAAAGACGGTCCGATCGTCTCGGCCACGGTTGCCGGAAAGAGACCGATCGCCTTGCCGGCGGAGACCGTCTCGAGCAGCTCGTCGTAGGTGCTCGGCCGGCCGCCGATGCGCGCCGCCCGACCGTAGCGGTGGTCCTCGAGCAGCCAGTAGGACTCGGCGACCCGGTCGGACGACCCCGCCCACGCCCACGTCTCGCCCATCAGGTCGCTCGGCTCGACGCTGTCGCGATCGGCGAGCTCGTGGCCGGCCGGCAATGCGACCAGCCGCGGCTCGACCAGCAGCGTGATCGTCGCGAAGCGGTTCACCCCCCGGAACGGCGGGCGCACGAACGCGACAGCCGCCGGTGGCCCGAGGCCCTCCTCCAGCAGCGCCTGGGCGGGGACCGTGTCGCGCACCGAGACCGTGACGTCGGGGCAGACCTTCGCGAACCGCTCGAGGATCGCCGCCCCAGCCCGGCCGGCATCCGCCAGCCCCGCGACCGCGAGCTCGCTCGCCGCCAGCGCGCCGGCGTGCCGCACCGCCTCGACCCCCGCGTCGACGGCCGCGAGCGCCGCGCGCGCGTGGGGCAGCAGTGCTTCGCCCGCCGGAGTCAGGGAGACCCTGCGCGTCGTGCGCTTGAAGACCTTCGCCTCGAGCCGCGCCTCGAGCTGGCGTACCTGCGCCGACAGCCCCTGTTGGGCGACCCCCATCCGCTCAGCCGCGCGCGAGAAGTTCAACTCCTCGACCACGGCCACGAAGGCCCGCAGCAGCCTGACGTCGAGATCGACCACGCGCCAAAGCTACCTGCCGCCAACCGTAGGATCGCCGCGGCGTGGACGGGCGCACGATCGGCTAACCGAACGTCGTGCCGCGCCCCCAGACCTACGAAAGGGCCGACAGGCCCGCGGCGACCGCGAAACCGAGCGTCGTGACGAGGCCCGCGACACGTCCGGAGCGCTCGACCGCCTCGGGGATCATCGCGTCGACCAGCATCACCAGCAGCGCCCCGGCGGCGAAGCCGTCGACAGCTCCCACCAGGTTCCCAGAGGCGCTGTCGGCGACGGCATAGCCCACCACGCTCGCGAGCGCGCAGGCGACCGCCACGCCGCCCCAAAGCCGCACGATCGCGATCGCACGCTCGCCACTCGCACGCATCGCACCCGCCGAGCCGATCGCCTCGGGGAGGTTCGAGACGAAGATTGCGGCCAGCAGCCCGATGCTGACGTCGCCTCCTGCCGCGATGCCGAGACCGAGCACGAGCTGCTCCGGGATGCCGTCGAGGAAGGCGCCGAGGGCCAGCGCCGGCCCTGGCCCCGAGCCCTGCGAGCGACGCTCGCGTGCGCGCCCGGTTCCCAAGCGCGCGAGCAGGCCGTCGGCCGCGTAGAAAGTGAGCGCACCGAGCGCAAGCCCGACGGCGACCGCGTCAGCGCCACCCGCGTCGACCCCCTCGGCGGCGAGCTCGAAGCTGACGGCGCTGATCAGCGCGCCGGCGCCGAAGCCGAGCACCAGACCGACTGCCCGCGGCGGCCAGGGGCGGACGAGCGCGGCCAGCGCTCCGACCACCAGCGACGACGCGGCGAGCGCGCCCCAAGCGAGCGCGGCGCCCAGCGGTCAACCCGCCGTGACGGCCGGTGCGCCGCCGTAGCGGCGCCTGTGCAGCGCCACGCCGAGCAGCCCGAGCGGCAGCGGCAGCCAGTAGGTGAAGAGCCGGTAGGCGAAGGTGGCGAGCACCGCCTTGCCGGGCGGCACGCCGGCGAGCGTCAGCGTCGCGGTCAGGCCCGCCTCGACGAAGCCGAGACCGCCCGGGGTCACCGGGACCAGAGTGAGCAACTGGGCGGTGCAGAAGGCGAGCAGCACGAGCGCCGGTCGCGGCGTCGAGCCGAGCGCGGCCAGCGCCGCGAGCAGCGAGCCGTAGTCGAACGCCCAGCGTCCGATCGAGGCGGCAAGCGCCTCCTTCCAGCGCGGTCCGAGCGTGGCGAGCAGGCGGTCGCGCTCGCAGACCAGCCGCGCGGCGAGGCCCTGGACGGGCGTCCGCCCGCTTCGCACCCGGTTTCGCAGCCGCTGCGCGCTACGGCCGATCCAGGCGAGCGGTCCGTCGAGCGCGAGCAGCAGGACGCCGAGCGCGAACAGCGCCGTGAAGACGACGGCGCCGACGACGGTCGCGTGGACGAGGCCGCTGTTGACCCCGCCACCCGCGATCGCGGGGATCGCGAGCACCGGAAGCGCCAGCAGGACGGTGAACACGAGCAGGTTGGTGGCTGTCAGTCCCGAGACGGCGCGCGACGGCTCGACGCCGGCCTGGACCAGCATCCGGTACTGCAGCGCCGCGCCGATCGCGCCGCCGCCCGGAGCGACCTTCGCGATCGCGTTGCCGGCGAGCTGCGAGGTGGCCACCGCGTGCCAGCCGCCCACGTGGACGGCCAGTCGCTGCATCGCCCACAGGCACCAGAGCGACGCTGCCTGCAGCGCCGCCATCGCCAGCAGCCAGATCGGCGCGACCTCGTCGATGTCGCGCCACGACGACAGCGTGTCGAGCAGGCTCGGGGCGATCAGGTAGAGCGACACGCCGGTGATCCCCAGCCAGATCAGCGTTCGCCGCAGGCTCCGCCGCGAGGGCTCCGCCGCCTGCCCCCGTTCGAGCTCGTGCTCGAGGTCGATCTGCTCGTCGATGACCCGTCCGAGCCTGTCCCGGACGGGAATGCGCGTGGACGGGGTCACCGGTCGGATCCTAGGCGCAGGACGGACGGGCGGCCGCGTGAGCCGAGAGCCGCCAGAGATAGAGCCGAGGGTTCAATCCTGCCTTCGCAGGGCAACCCTTTGTGTGACCACGACCCAGGAGAGCCCACATGTACATCGGAATCGGTACCGCGCTGCTCATCATCATCATCCTGATCATCCTGCTCTAGGCGCCGCTCGGCGCCCCTGAAGCGCCGACGTTCTGACTCCCACCGCCTCGGCAGGATGTCGCAGAATCGTTACACGGTTCTGCGTATCTGCTGTGTCGGCTCATGTAACGTGCGGGCAGTGCAGCGCGCCACATGGACAGATGATCGGCTGGACGGCCTCTCGCAGCGGGTGGACGACCTCTCGCAGCGAATGGACGCCGGCTTTAGTCGCGTCGACCATCGGTTCGAGGTCATGGCCCACCGGTTCGACAACGTCGACCGCCGCTTCAGCGATGTCGACCGTCAGTTCGAGCAGATCAACCGCCGCTTCGAGCACGTCGACCACCGGCTGGACACCGTCACGGGCGCGATCATCGACCTCCACAAAACGCTCAATCGCATCGGAGCCGCAATCGTCGCCTCTCTCGCGGGCGTGATCGTGGCGACCCTCCTCAGTAGCGGCGCGTAGTAGAGCTACGCGCCGGCGCTGTAGGAGTGGGCGCCGGTGCCGGCTAGGCCTCCGCTGTCGACGATCAGGTACTCGTCGCGGATCGGCCGGCCCTCGAGCCAGCACTCGAGGATCTCGCGTGTGCCGGCGGCGTAGCGGGCCTGGGCCGAGAGCGAAGAGCCGGAGACATGCGGGGTCATGCCGTGGTGGGGCATCGAGCGCCAGGGGTGGTCGGACGGCGCGGGCTGCGGGTACCAGACGTCGCCCGCATAGCCGGCGAGCTGACCGCTCTCCAGCGCGCGGACGATCGCGTCGCGGTCGCAGATCTTGCCGCGGGCCGTGTTGACGAGGTAGGCGCCGCGCTTCATCTTCGCGATCAGGTCGTCGTCGAAGAGGTGCTCGGTCTCCGGGTGTAGCGGGCAGTTGATCGTCACGACATCGCAGACGGCGACCATCTGCTCGGCCGTCTCGTGGAAGGTCAGACCGAGCTCGCGCTCGACCTCGGTCGGGAGGCGGTGGCGGTCGGTGTAGTGGAGCCCGACGTCGAACGGCGCGAGCCGCCGCAGGACCGCCGTGCCGATCCGGCCCGCGGCGACGGTGCCGACCTGCATCCCCTCGACGTCGTAGGAGCGCGCGACGCAGTCGGCGATGTTCCAGCCGCCGTCGACGACCTGCCCGTAGGACGGGATGTAATTGCGCACGAGCGCGAGGATCATCATCACGACGTGCTCGGAGACGCTGATGCTGTTGCTGTAGGTGACCTCGGCGACCGTGACGTCGCCGGCGATCGCCGCGTCGAGGTCGACGTGGTCGGAGCCGATGCCGGCGGTGATCGCGAGCTTCAGCTTCGGCGCCTTGGCGATCCGCTCGGCGGTCAGGTACGCCGGCCAGAACGGCTGCGAGATCACGACGTCGGCGTCCGGCAGCTCGCGCTCGAACTCGGAGTCCGGCCCCTCCTTGTCAGAGGTCACAACGAGCGTGTGCCCGGCCGCCTCGAGGAAGGCGCGCAGGCCGAGCTCGCCCGAAACGCTGCCGACCAGCTCACCGGGCGTGAAGTCGAGCCCGCTCGGCGTCGGCGTCGTCTGGCCGTCGGGGTAGCGCTCGATCTCGGGCACGCCGTCGCGCGCGAGCTCGGGCGGGTAGCCGTCGACCGGATCGTCGTACAGCACGCACAGGATCTTCGCCATCGTCTTCTCCTCCTCGGGTTCCCTCCGAGGCGAGCCTATCCCGCGAGCCGGTGGCGGTCGAGGGCGACGGCAGTCAGGTACTCGTGCACCTGCTGGATCGCGGCGGCCCCCTGCCCGACCGCGGACGCGACGCGCTTGACCGAGCGGTGGCGGACGTCGCCGGCGGCGAAGACGCCGGGGAGGCTCGTCTCGAGCATCAGCGGCGCGCGCTCGAGCGGCCAGGCGTCTGACACGTCGGGACCGGTCAGCACAAACCCGCGCGGGTCGCGCTCGATCGAGCGGGGCAGCCACTCGGTGTGCGGATGGGCGCCGATCAGGATGAACAGGCCGTCGGCGGGAACCGTCTCGGTCTCGCCCGAGCCGACGTCGCGCAGCGTCAGCTCGGCGAGCCGGCCGTCGCCGGCGCCGTCGGCGACCTCGACGCCGGTGCGCAGATCGATGTTCGGCGCGGCGTCGATCGTGTCGAGCAGGTACCGGGACATGCTCTTGGCGAGCGTCTCGCCGCGGATCAGGATCGTCACCCGCTCGGCGTAGCGGCTGAGGTGCATCGCGGCCTGACCGGCCGAGTTGCCGCCGCCGACGACGTAGGCGCGCTTGCCCGTGAGCGCCTGCGCCTCGGAGGTCGACGCGCCGTAGAAGACCCCGGCGCCGGTCAGCTCGTCGAGGCTCGGGCGGTCGAGCCGGCGGTAGGAGACGCCGGTCGCGAGCACGACAGTGCGGGCGGTGACCTCGCTGCCGTCGGAGAGCGCGATCGCGATCCGGTCCCCTTCGGGCCGCAGCGTGGTGGCGTCGCGCATCAGGACGAAGTCGGTGCCGAACACCCACGCCTGCTGATAGGCGCGCTGCGCCAGCTCGGCGCCACTGACTCCGCGCGAGAAGCCGAGGTAGTTGCGGATCAGGGAGCTCGAGCCGGCCTGGCCGCCGATCGCCTCGCGCTCGATTACGAGCGTGTCCAGCCCCTCCGACGACGCGTAGACGGCGGCGGCGAGGCCCGCCGGCCCGGCCCCGACGACGACCGCGTCGAAGTCGTGCTTGCCCTGAAGCGACGTCGAGACGCCGAAGGCGTCGGCGAGCTCGGCGTTCGAGGGGTCGACCAGGACACGCCCGTCGAGCATGATCGCGACGGGCGCGACGGCATCGGCCTGGCCGCAGGCCGCGAGCCGCTCGCGGCCCTCCGGCGAGTCGCTCGCGTGGAAGACGTGCGGGACTCCGTTGCGCGCAAGCAGGCTGCGCAGCTCGTGCGAGCGCTGGGCCCACGGCTCGCCGACGACCTCGACCTCGCGCGCCGCCACCGGCGCCGCACGCGTCCACTCGTGGAGGAACTCGGCGATCGTGCGGTGGAACTGCTCGTCGGGCGACCACCACGGCTTGAGGACGTAGTAGTCGATGTCGCCGATGCCCATCGCGCGCAGCACCGCGTCCGCGGTCGCCCGGTCGCCCCACGCCCCCCACTCGATCAGCAGGCCGCGCTTCGCGTGCGGATGGAGCGCGCGGGCGCGCGCCAGTAGCTCAGAGCCGGTCAGCTCGGGCATCCACTGATCGGCGAGCACCAGCGCGACGTCGTCGCCTTCGTCGCTCAGCCGCTCGAGCCTCGCGAGCGCCGCGGTGGCGGAGGACTCGCAGACGACGCGATAGTCGGCCGCGTAGCGCCGCGTCAACTCACGCTCGATCCGTTCGAGGGCGGGCGGATCGTCGTCCACCGCGAGCAACGTCGGCGTGTCGCTTCTGGGCTTCGCGCGGTCCATCGCGGGTCGACGCCGATGGTACTCCGCCGAACCGGTGGCCCAAACGAAACCGGTTGCGACCGCTAATCCGAGCCCTGGCACATTCGATGACTTGCACTTTTCGTCATGCCCGAGTTTTCGTTCTTGACACGATGCAACCGATCGGCCTAACGTGCGAGTTGCACACTGCCGGGAGCCGGTGCCGCGCGGCATCGGGCTCGATTTAGTCAGGGCCGGGTCTCGGTCCGCGGGCGCGGCCCTCCAAAGAAGGAGGCCGGTCATGGCAGAGGCAGCGCTGTTCATCGGATGGGGATCGCCCATACCCGGGAGGGAGTCCAAGGGACTCGAGGTCTTCAATGAGGCACTCGCCTTCCACGGCGACCGTCAGCAGGCCGGTGAGATCGAGAGCTTCGAGGTGGCGTTCCTCGCTCCCCACGGCGGTGAGCTGAGCGGGTTCATCCTGGTGAGAGGCTCGGAGGATCAGATCGACGCGCTGATGCGCCGGGAGGACTTCCAGCGCATCAACACGCGCGCAGCGATGGTCGTCGAGGGCTTCGGCGTCGTGCCCGCGGCTCTCGGGGAGGCGCTCGGCCAGCAGATCTCGATCTACCAGGAGGCGATCGCCGAGATGGAGCGGGCGACCGCCTGACCGTCACGAAGACGACAAGCGCTCACGCGGGGCGGTATGCGACCGGCTCCCTGGCGCCGCTCGCGCTCGATCGGAGAACCGCGTCGCAGATCTCGGCCGCTCGGTAGCCATCCTCGAATGTCGCGCCGTAGGGAGCGACCTCATGGTCGCCGGCGAGGGCGCCCAGGAGGTGGTGGAGCTCGTGGACGAACGTGTCGGCCCAACCAAGCGTGTGGCCCGGTGGCCACCAGTGGTCGAGGTAGGGATGGTCGCGGTCTGTGACCAGCACGCGGCGGAAGCCTTGGGCGCGCTCGGTCGGTCCTGAGCCGGCGACGTAGAGCTGGAGCTCGTTGAGGCGCTCGAGGTCGAAGGCGAGCGAGCCCTTGGTGCCGTTCACCTCGAGCGTCAGCGAGTTGCGCCGGCCATGGCAGAGGCGTGAGGCCGATATCGAGCCTGTCGGGCCGTCCGCGAACTCGATCGTCGCCTCGACGGAATCGTCGACCTCGACGGTGCGAATGGCGCCGACCCGGCCATCGACGGCGGCGATCTCCCCGACCAGGAAGCGGGCAAGGTCGATCGCGTGCGCGCCGATGTCGCCGAGCGCGCCCGAGCCGGCGCGGTCGCGGTCGAGCCGCCAGCCGTGCGGGGCCTCGGGATCGGCGAGCCAGTCCTGGAGGTAGGCGGCGCGGAAGCGGTGGACCTCCCCGAGCTCTCCCGCTTCGATCAGCTCGCGCGCGAGTCGGATCGCCGGCACGAAGCGGTAGTTGAAGCCGCACATGTGAACGACGCCGGCGGCCTCGGCCGCGGACCAGATCGCATGGCTCTCGGCCGCGGTACGACCGAGCGGCTTCTCGCAGAGGACGTGCTTGCCGGCCCGCAGCGCGGCCATCGTCGGCTCGGCATGCAGGTCGTTGGGCCCGGCGTTGTCGAACAGGGCGATCTCGGGGTCGGTGACCAGCTTGCGCCAGTCCGTCGTCGAGCACTCGAAGCCGTAGCGGCGGGCGGCCGCAGCGGTGCGCTCGGGGTCATGGCCGCCGAGCGCGACGAGGCGGGGCTCGGGAGCGTTTGATTGCGACGGGGCGAGGTAGGAGAAGCTCCGCAGCGCGTGGACGTGTGCCTTGCCCATGAAGCCGTGGCCGAGCATGCCGATGCCAAGCACCGCGGTTGGAAGCGGATCCTCGTCGGCGCGCGTGCCCATGACGGTGTTCTTCCCCGCCGGTCGGTCGGTAACCCTCCCGCCGTTCGCGCCCAAGAAAAAGCCCCCCGGCCAATTGGAGGGAGGGCCGGGGGGCGGCTCACAAAGTGTGAGCTACTACACCGTACAGCAATGTACGGCTTTGTGACAGTGAACTTTCTACGGAACTAGCGCCATGTTCGGCTCACCTTGGGCGTTGAGGCCGTTGCTGGCACGTACGCAGCGCCCGCCGATCGGCGTCCCACCGTTGTACGCCAGCCGCAGGCAGTTGCGCATCGCCTTCTGCCCCCAGTAGCTCGCGTGCATGCTCTCCTGGATCTGGTACGGGCCGAAGACCGTGCTGACGGTCCTCACCTGAGCCACCCACTCGGTGTTGTCCACCGCGCCGGGGCTCGTCCAGTTGGCGATCCCACGCTCCTCGAGCAGGCCGACGGTGTTCTCGCACAGCCGGCGGCCGTTCAGAGCCGTCGCCATGTCGATCACCGCGGTGTTCGTGAGCCCGCTGGTCGAGACCGCGTTCTTCATCGTGTTGCCGAGCGTCGTCACGACCGTGTCGTTCGCCCAGTCGGCATCGCGGTTCCAGGTGCCACAGCCGCCGATGTTCTGGCGGTCCCAGCCGGACTCCGAGTAGCGGATGCCCGAGCCGCGCGGCAGCGGCGACCAGTAGGTCTGACCGAGGATCTTGTACTGCGACGCCGAGTAGCCGGCGTTCGTCATCGCCTGGGCGACCCGCTGCAGCGCCCCACGCACGTTCGCCGTCTCGGTGGCGATCCGCGTCGAGGTGAACTTCGCCGTCATGTCCGAGTCGTCTGAGCAGTAGTTCTTCCACCACGAGGGCGACGTCAGCCAGTTGGTGATGCAGCGCTGGACGATCTCCGCGAAGCCGTAGTTGTTCGCGCCGATCATCACGACGACGGCCTTGACGTTGTGCGTCGCGGCGTACTCCTGCAGCCTCAGCGCCTGGCCCTTGCGACCCGATGCGTCGCTGTAGAAGTCGACCCCGGGCTTGAAGTCCTCGCCCGATGCCGTGCCCGTCGTGTAGGTGCGCGCGCCCGAGCAGGCCAGGTTCGCGCTCGCGATCCCGCCGCCGATGTGCGCCTGTGCGGCCTTCGAGCGGTGACAGCCGGGAATCGACTCCGCGCCCGGCACGTCGTGGTAGGCCGTCGACCCGAGCGCGTCGACGTTCGCCGACGAGCCGTTGGTGTTGCCGGCCCAGCGGCCCGCCTCACCCGAGATCGCCGAGTCGCCGATCGTCACGACCGTCGGCGTGCCGACGCCCGGCCCGTCCGCGATCGCTCCCGCGGGCATCGCCAACGCGGCTACCGCCGCGGCGGCACCACCGATTAGCGCACGCCGCAGGCGCACGCGATTGACCTTCACCATCTGAACCCTCCCTAGATCGTTGGCGCCACCCGGACGAGCAGCGCTCAGCGCCGCTCCCTCCGACCGGCGCCGGCCGAGTATCCCAGGCCCGAGGAACGCCGCTGTCTAGCGGGGCGCCGGCAAGCGCTCTCAGGCGGGCGGGCGGCCTCGGCCGCGACCCGGCTTGCAGTCGACGCTGCCGCTGCGCAGGACGGCGCCGGTCGTCGAGACGAAGTCGTAGCGGGCCTGGCGCCTGCTCAGGCGGATGCGCACGGCGACGTCGTCGGTCTGGTTGCTCCACGCGAGCCGCGGATAGCTCGGGTCGAGGGGGTAGAGCCCGTGCCCGCCCCCACCGGCGATCAGCTCGACGGTGCCGCCCTGCGGCTGGAGCTCCTGCGAGTTGTGGTCGTGGCCGTTGAGCACGAGCGCCGCGCGACCCTCGAGCAGTCGCCAGAGCGGCTCGACGTCGGGCTGGTCGCCGTGCGATCCGGCGCTGTAGCGCGGCCGGTGCCAGAAGGCGATCCGGCAGCTGCCGCCGCGCACGACCTGCCGTGACAGCCAGCGGAGCTGAGGCGAGCCGGGCTCCAGCGAGTCCTCCGAGTTCAGGCTGAGGATCCGCCAGCCGGCGAGCGACGTGGCGTAGTGGTGGGGCGGCTCGCCACCGATGACGTTCGCCCAGTACGGGTCGTAGCCCTCGTCGTGGAGCGGCCAGTCGTGGTTGCCGGGCGTCGGGAGCGTGATCGGGTTCAGCGGCCCGTACACCGTCTCGTAGTTGTTGACGAACTCGAACGCCCTGCCCTCCTGGTAGACGTCGCCGAGGTAGGCGAACAGCCCCGGCTCGGCGTCAGCGATCGTCCGCGCCAACCGCCGGCTGTTCTCCGATCCGTCGGCCCCGTCGCCGACCGCCCAGAGCGTGGGCGAGCCGTTGCTCGCAGACGCCGGGAAGCGACCCGTCGGGGAGTCGGCGCGCGAGCTCTGAGCGCCCGGCTCGTCATCGGCCGTCGCGACCAGCGCGAACGTCCCTGTGAGGAGGGCGCCGACGAGCAGGATCAGGAGCAGCAGCTTGCCGTTCAACGGGAGTCTCCAGACGGTTGAGAACAATGCGTTACTCCACAGAGTTGCACGGCGGGCGGCGATTGCCGGCGCCGCTACAGCCCGGAGGCCGGTTAGCCGCCGCACGCGCCGGGTATCCGGGCGGGCAACGTGACTGCCCGCGACCCGATCGGCCGCCGGCTCGGCTTCGCGGTGAAGGTCGTTGGCGACGGCGGCCTGCCCTCCCACGACACGCGCCGGTGGCAGTCCGAGCCGCACGTGCGGGTGTCGCTGGAGCGCTTCGAGCGGATCCTCGACCGGCTCGAGCGCGAGCGGATCTCGATGTACCGGATGGCGTCCGGGTTCGTGCCGTACGCGACGCATCCGGACCTGCCGCAGTTCCGCGGCCAGCTCGAGCAGTGCGCGGACGAGCTCGAGCGAATCGGGACGCGCGTGCGCGCGCTCGACCTGCGGCTGTCGACGCATCCCGGGCAGTACGTCGTGCTCAGCTCTGTGCGCGAGGACGTGCGCGAAGCGGCGCTGCGCGACGTCGAGCTGCAGGCCGCGCTGCTCGACGCGCTCGGCCTCGGGGACGAGGCGGTCGTGGTGCTGCACGTCGGCAGCGCCGAGGGCGGCACCGAGCAGGGTGCCGACCGCTTCCTGGCGGGAGTCGAGCGGCTCTCGGAGGGTGCGCGTGCGCGACTGGTGGTCGAGAACGACGACCGCACCTACGCGCTCGCCGACGTGCTGCGCGTGTCCGAGCGGTCGGGGCTGCGCGTGGTCTGGGACATCCTCCACCACCACTGCCACGACCCGCACGGCATCCCCGACCGCGAGGCGCTCGAGCTCGCGCTGGCGACCTGGTGGGGTCGCGGCACGCCGAAGATCCACTACTCGTCGCCGAAGACGGCGGTCGAGGAGCGCCGGGTGCGCAAGGGGCGGCGGGTCGAGCGGTCGCTCGTCCTACCTCAGCTGCGAGCCCACGCCGACATGATCGACCCGATCGCCTTCGAGGCGTTCCTGCGCGACGTCGCGAGCGGGCTCAGCTTCGACGTCATGCTCGAGGCGAAGGCGAAGGACGTCGCGCTCGTACGGCTGCGCGAGCAGCTCGCCGCCCGCGGACTGCCGACCTCCGGCGGGCGGATCGGGGAGCCGGGACGTGCGCCGGCGGGGCACGCCGAGCGCCCTGGCTAGCCTTGCCGGGGAGACCCTTGGCCCGCGTCCCCTTCGAACAGCCCGACGTGCTCGTCCTCGGCGGTGGGGGCATCCTCGGCGAGGCATGGATGAGCGCCGTGCTGACCGGGATGTCCGAGGCCTCGGGGTTCGACCCGCGCGAGTGCGACGGCTTCGTCGGCACGTCGGCGGGATCGATCGTCGCCGCCGCGCTGGTCGCTGGGGTCGATCCGCGCTCGGGGCTCGGCGAGCTTCCCGAGCAGCCGGCGGTGTCCGATGCCGAGGCCGCCGGGGCGGCGCCCGAGCCCACGCTGCTCGGGCGCGCGCTGCGGATCGGCGCCGAGGCGAGCGGCGGCGCGCTCGGGTCGGTCGCGGCGATCGGCCTGCGCTCCACCGAGCCGGGCGGCGCGCTGGTGCGCCGCGCCGCGCTCGCCCGCGTGCCGGCGGGGCGGCGATCGCTCGCGGACCTGGGACGCGAGGTCGAGCGCTGGGGCGCGGACTGGGACGGCCGGCTGTCGATCTCCGCGCTCGAGCTCGACAGCGGACGGCGCGTTATGTTCGGAGCCGACGACGCGCCCGAGGTATCCGTGGCGACCGCGGTCGAGGCGTCGTGCGCGATCCCCGGGGTCTTCCGGCCGATCGTCGTCGGCGGGCGCCGCTACGTCGACGGCGGCGTCTGGAGCCCGACGAACATGGACCGCGCGCCCGCCGGGCGGGGCACGCGCGTGCTCTGCCTCAACCCGCTCGCCTCGCTGCCGCCGAGCCGGGCTCTGCCCTACGGCGCGATCGGTCCGTGGGCGCGCTCGCTCGCCGCGATCGAGGCGCTGACGCTCGAGCGGCGGGGTGCGCGGGTGACCACCGTCGGGCCGGACGCCGACTCGGCCGCGGTGATGGGCCGCAACCTGATGAACGGCAGCCGCCGCGCGGAGACGATCGCCGCCGGGCTGGCGCAGGGGTGGGCGCTCGCCGGCGGGGAGTCCGGCCGCGCCGCGGCCGGGTAGGCCGACACGTGATTTGATCCGCCGCATGGAGGCGCGCCATGACGAGGGCCGGTTCGCCGGCGCGGGCGCGTTGGAGATCTACTGGCAGGCGTGGCTGCCGGACGGCGAGCCGCGGGCGATCGTGCTGCTGGCCCACGGCGGCGCCGAGCACAGCGGCCGCTACGCGTGGACCGCCGGCGAGCTGGTCGCGCGTGGATTCGCGGTCTACGCGGTCGACCATCGCGGCCACGGTCGCTCGGAGGGCCCGCGGGCTTACGTCGACCGGATGGCGCACGCCGTCGCCGACCTGCACTCGCTGAGCGAGATCGCCGCCGAGCGCCATCCGACGGTGCCGCGGTTCCTGCTCGGCCACAGCATGGGCGGCCTGATCGCGCTCGAGTACGCGCTGCTCCACCAGGACGAGCTGACCGGGCTGGTGCTCTCGGCGCCGCTTGCGGTGCTCGACGCGAATCCCGTCGCCCGCGGCGCGGCACGCGCGCTGTCGGCGGTCGCCCCGCGGCTGCCGATCTACAGGATCGACGCGACGACCGTGAGCCGCGATCCCGAGGTCGTGCGAGCTTATGAGCGCGATCCGCTCAACCATCGTGGCCTGCTGCCGGCGCGGACGATCGGCGAGCTGATGGCCGCCACGGCGGCGCTACCGGCGCGGTTGCCGGACCTGCGACTGCCGATCCTGTCTCTCTACGGGACGGGCGACCGGCTCGTGTCGACCGCCGGCAGCGCCGTCGTCGAGGCGGGCTGCGGATCCGGCGACTGCACCGTGCGCGGCTACGACGGCCTCTACCACGAGCTGCTCAACGAGCCCGAGCGCGAGCGCGTGCTGGCCGACATCGTGGACTGGGTCGAGGCGCGGCTCGCCGTCACGGCCCCTCAGAGCCAGGGCGGCGTCCACTTGCCGAAGGTCCCGTAGCGCCAGACGCCCCGATCGAGCTCCATCGGGATCTTGAGCGTGCGCGGGCCGGGAACGAAGGCGATGACGATCGCTTGGTCGCCGTCGACGCGGATCTCGGTGATCCGGGCGTCGGGGAGGACGGCGCGGAGCGCGTCCGAGTGGCCGGAGTGGAAGATGTCGATCTGATCCACGCAGCTCGCCGACCCGCCGTCGGCGACGTTCTGGGCGATCGACCGCCGAGCCGTCCGTGACATCTGCGCGCACGTCCGGGCATCGTCGTCGGCGGCCACGGCTGCGTGGTAGCGATCGACGGCTGTGGCGATCGCCGCGCGCTCTGCCGGGGTCGGTACTCGCCCGAACCGGCCGAGCATCTTCCTCGGGCCGCCCGGCGGGGTGACGCCGTCGGCGGTGCTCTCGGCGGCGGGCTCGGCGGCCGAGCGGTCCGTCGTGCTCTGGGCGGCGCCCGGCTCGGCCTTTGCCCGGCTCGCAGTGTCAGATGGGTCGTCCTCCCCGCACGCGATCGCGCCACAGGCCATGGCGACCGCAAGAATCGTGACGAGCCCTCCTCTCATCCGCTGCGTATGGTTGCACCAACGTGGGCTCTTAGCCAGCGCACGAGTGGCGCGGCGGCATCGAGGCGCTCACGGATGCGGGTGCCGGCCGCCGGTCGTTGGAGCCAGGCGCCGACATCGTCACGGCGGGCTACGGTCAGCCGGCGACGGCGCAGCAGGTCCATCCGCGGGTGGTCGGCCGGATAGCCGCGCGGCCCGCGGACGAGGTCGGGCTCGTTGAGCTCGAGTCCCGCGTCCCGGGCCTGGCCGATCGCCTTCGTGAGCGCCGACGCGGTCCGCCCGGCATCGACTGCGCGGCGCAGGCGGTCGACCTGGTCGGGTGCGGGGTTGTGCAGGCCGGCGGCGACGAGCAGCCCGTCGAGCGATAGCTCGACGTAGAAGCCGCCCGCGCCCTCGTAGCCGATCGCGAGGCCGACCTGCTCCTTGATCGGCGGCGCGGCATGGAAGCGGGTGTCGTTCCAGGGCCGGAACAGGTGTGGCCGGCCGAGGTCGGAGAGATCCTCGCCGAGCGCGGTCACCGGCGCGACGATGTGCTCGTCGTAGCGGGCGCGGTTGGCCTTGAACCAGTCGCGATCGTTGTTGGCCTCGAGCTCCCGTAGGAACTCGATCGCCTCTGGGGGAAAGCCGCGGAACGTCGTCATCGGGCGCCGAGGCTACTCGCCGGCATCGGCGCCGGAGCGTCCGGACGGTCGGGCATGGAGGGAGCCCTCGCGTCCGGACGCTCACCCCCCGATCGGCGCCCGCGCGTTGTTGCCCCAGAAGACCTGGGTGCCAGTCATGCCGATCAAGTGGACCATCACGGTGTTGAGCACCATCGACTTCGCGGTCGCCGTCCCGACCCCGACCGGGCCTCCCGATGCCGTGTAGCCGTAATAGAGGCCGACGAGGACGATCGCCGTCGCCATCGCCATGCCCTTGATCGTGCTGAAGATGAGGTCGGGCGGGTTTTGGTACATCCAGAAGATCAGCCAGTAGCCGCCCGCGGACACCTCGCCCACCTGTTGCACCACTGCCATATAGCTAGCGAGGAAGCCCGCGCCGATTCCGGCGACGTAGATCAACGGCAGGACGATCCAGGCCGCCAGCAGCTTTGTGGCACAGAGGAAGGTGAGCGAGCTGATCCCCATCACCTCGAGCGCGTCGATCTCGTCCGATATGCGCATCGCGCCGATCTCGGCGACGAGGCCTGTGCCTACCTTGGCGGCCATCATGTAACCGAAGGCGTAGGGCATCACCTCGCGCAGGTCGCAGATCGCCGAGAACGATCCGCCGACCTGCGGCGACCCGATCGAGCGGGCGAAGTAGGCGCCCTCGATGCCGCACTGGAGGCCGAGGATGAATGCGAGCCCCCAGATGACCAGCGCCGAGCCGACGATCATGACCCCTGCTTGACGCAGGGTCTCGCTGAAGAATCGCAGCGGCCGCCCCTGGAGCACCTCGGCCACCACGCGCCGGCAGAACTTGACGATGTCACCGAAAGTGGCGAGCCAGTCACGCCCGACGTCGAGCCAGCCGGTGCCCATTTGCTACCTGCCCCTCCCACATGCCAGCATGCGGACGATCATCGAGCCCCGAGAGGGAATGCACCACCCTGAGATTAACCCTGACATCGCAGCCTGAGCGAACGTGAGCGCCGTGTCGGGTCCGGCCGTGGAGCTGCTCGAGCGCGAGGCTGAGCTCGCCGAGCTCGACTCGCTCGTGCGCGCGGCGCGCGCCGGTGAAGGGCGGACCGTCGCGATCGAGGCCGACGCCGGGCTCGGCAAGACACGCCTGCTCGCACACCTGCGGACGCGCGCGCGCCGGAAGGGCCTGCGCGTACTGTCGGCCCGCGCCGGCGAGCTCGAGCGTGAGTTTCCCTATGGGGTGGTCCGTCAGCTGCTCGAGCCGGCGCTCGCGGAGCTGTCCGAGCAGGAGCGCGCCGCGCTGTTCGAGGGCGCGGCCTCGACGGCGAGGCCGGCGCTCGGGCTGCACGCGGAGGCGGCCGAGGAGCAGCTCCCCGCGACGTCCGGCGACCTCTCGTTCGCGACCCTCCACGGCCTCTACTGGCTCGTCGCGATCCTCAGCCAGGACGGACCGCTGCTGCTCGCCGTCGACGACGCCCACTGGGCCGACGCGCCGTCGCTCCAGCTGCTGCTGTTCCTCGCTCCACGCCTGGAGGAGCTGCCGGTGCTGCTCGCGGTGGCTCTGCGGCCGTCCGACGACGAGCGAGCAGGTCTCCTCCGTCAGCTCGCGGCAGACCCGTCGGCGAGCCGGATCGGCCCGGGCCCACTCGGGCTCGAGTCGACCGCCACGCTGCTGACCCGAGCGCTCGAGTCGCCGGCCGAGCCGTCGTTCGCCTCCGCCTGCCACGAGCTGACCGGCGGCAACCCGTTCCTGCTCGCCGAGCTCGCGACGACCCTTGCCGCCGACGGCGTCGTTCCGACGGCCGCCAACGTCCCGCTCGTCCGCGGGCTCGTCCCTCAGACAGTGGCGCGAGCCGTGCTGTTGCGCCTCGCACGGCTGCCGGCGGGCGCTCGAGAGCTCGCACGCGCGGTCGCGATATTGGGTGACGGGTGCGAGGCCCGCCTCGCCGCGGCACTCGCCGGCGTGGAAGCGGCAGCCGCGACACCACCGAGTGCCGGCGGCAAGGCGGACGCCGCGGCGGCCCTCGCCGACGCGCTGCGAAGGGCGGAGGTCCTCGATCCGGAGCCGCCGCTGGGCTTCGTGCATCCGCTCGTCCGCAACGCCGTCTACGCCGAGATCCCGGCCGGGGCCCGCGGTCGCGCGCACGCGCGCGCCGCCGCGCTGCTCGAGGCGAGCGGATCACCGGTCGAGCGGGTCGCGAGCCACCTGCTCGCGACCGAGCCCGCGGGTGACGCCGGGGTCGCACGCAAGCTGGCCGGCGCGGGGCGGGTGGCTCTCGGCCGGGGCGCCGCGCAGCCGGCTGTCACCTACCTGCGCCGTGCGCTCGACGAGCCTCCGGCGGCCGCCGACCGGCCGGAGCTGCTGCGACTGCTGCTCAGCGCGGCCGCGCGGGCCGCCGACGCGCCGGCGTTCGCTCCGTTCGAAGCGGAGCTGCGCGAGCGCTTGGCCGCCGACCCGCGGGAGCTGTTGGCCTCGGGTGCGGACTTCGCCACGCTGCTGACCGGCAGCGGCAGGCTCGACCAGGGCATGGAAATCCTCGAGCGCGCGATAGCACGAGCAGACGAAGCAGGCGACCTGATGCTCGCCGTCTCGATGGAGGCTGAGCTGATCTCCTACACCCAGCTGCCGCCGGCGCTGGCGCACGAGCGCTTCGCGCGCTACGACGGCCGGCTCGCCGAGGACTCGCCCGAGCAGCGGCTCGCGCTCACCCTGCGCGCATGGTGGAGCGGCCAGCTTGGCGAGCCGGCCTCGAAGGCGGCCGACCTCGCCACGCGCGCGCTCGCCGGGGGCCACGTCTTCGAGGAGCACCCCAACCTGCCGCCGCTCTCACAGGCGATCCTCGTCCTGGTCCGCGCCGACGCGCTCGACACGGCCGACGAGGCCGCCGGCCGCCTGATCGCGACCGCGACTCGCCGCGGGAACGTGATCGGCCTCTGCGGAGGCTGGTACGCGCGTGCGTTCTCCGCGCAGCGCCGCGGCGAGCGGCTCGACTCTGCCGAGGCCGACGCGCGTCAAGCGGTCGACACCGCCCGGCTGCACGGGTTCGCGGCGGCGGCCCCGCCCTTGAGCGCACTGCTGATCGAGGTCCTGCTCGACCGCGGCGAGCTCGATGCGGCAGAGCGTGAGCTGGATGCGGCCGGCGCGACCGGCGACATGCCGGAGGGAGCGTGGTTCGGAACGCTCCTGTTGGCCAGGGGCAAGCTGCGCTTGGCCCAGGGCCGGCCAGGAGACGCCGCGGACGATCTGCTCGGCTTGCGCGAGCGGATGGCCCGCGCCAAGTTCGGCGGCACCGCCGGCTGGCTTCCGGGCGCGCATGGGGCGCTCGCGCTCGCACAGCTCGAAGGGCGCCGCCAGGAGGCATGCGAGGTCGCGGAGGAGGACCTCGCCGACGCCCGCGGCTGGGGTGCGCCGAGCGTGATCGCCGAGGCGCTCGCGGCGCTCGGCGTCGCCACCGGAGGCGAGCGCGGGGTCGAGCTGCTTCGCGAGGCCGAGGCGCTCGCCGCGACCACTCCCGCGCGGCTCGTGCGGATGGTGGCGCTGGTCGAGCTCGGCACGCTGCTGGCACGCGAGCGACAGCCGGCGGCCGCGCGCGAGCCGCTGCGCAGCGCGCTCGACCTGGCCCGGCGCGGCGGCGCGATCGCGCTCGCGCAACGGGCGGCGCACAGGCTTGCCGCCACGGGTGAGAAGGTGCCGCGCCACACGCCGTTCGGCGTCGAGACCCTGACGCCCAGCGAGCGCCGTGTGGCCGAGATGGCCGCACGCGGGACGACCAACCGTGAGATCGCGGCGACCCTCTATGTGACGATCAAGACGGTCGAGAGTCACCTGCGCGTGGCCTACGAGAAGCTCGGCATCCGCTCGCGCAAGCAGCTTCCGCAGGCGCTCGAGTCGGGTCCGTTGCCGCTCCACTCGAACGACCAGCCGGCCCCGTCTCGACGCTAGGCTGGGCCCGTGCCGTCCTATCTGCACACCTGCTACCGGATCGGCGACGTCGACAGGTCGGTCGCCTTCTACTCCCGGCTCGGCTTCGAGGAGCGCCGGAGGATGCCGATCGGCGACGAGGCGATCAACGTCTTCATGGGCCTGCCGGGCGAGGAGCCGCGGCTCGAGCTGACCTACAACCACGGCGTCGACTCATACGAGCTCGGCACCGGCTACAACCACATCGCGATCGCCGTCGAGGACCTCGACGGCACGCTCGACCGCCTCTCCGCCTCGGGCATCGAGCCCGAGAAGCCGCCCTACCGCCCCGGCGGCCGCACCACCGGCTCCCGGATCGCCTTCGTCCGCGATCCGGACGGCTACCGGATCGAGCTGGTGGAGCGGTCGCCGTCCTAGCCGCCGGGACGCAAGGGCTTGTCGGCCTTGCTCCGATAGCCGGTAGGCGAGTGGCCTAGCGCCTTCAAGGCATCAACCGCTCTGAGGTCCGCCTTCTGCTTCGTGTTGGCATGCGCGGTGACCAACGGCGTGTTCTCGTGGTCGAACACGCTCGCGCTCCATCGCCGCTCGGGTGCGGCGTCGTCGCGACGAACGAAGACGGTGAGGTGACCAACATCTCCCCAGGCGTCTCGGATCAGCGCATCGACCTGCTGCTCATCGAACCAGGTCAACGCCTTCTTCTCGGGGTGCTTGTCGAGCTTGCACCACCCGTGATTCGCTTGGCCCACGCGGGCCTCCTTTCCTTCCCGGCGCTCCACGCGGCTCGCCGTATTCGCGCAGGACGTTAGCGCCCCCGAGGCACTCCGCTACGGCGCGTATGCTCGCGCGCCGTGGGACAACGGCTTGCCACTGGCGGAATGCTGCTCACGCTTGCGCTCGCGGGCTTGACGATCGCGGTCCGCGCCGACTCCCCTGTCTGGATCGGCGTAGCAGGCGGACTCGCCGTACTGGGTCCATGAGAGGACGCTTCAGGGGCGCACATCCCACGTCGGCCACTTCAAGCTGACCTGTGAGAAGCCAGGCCGGTATCCCGTCAGGGTCAAGATCGTCGCGCCTGGTCTACGCGACGAGTTCGTAGCCGACGCGACGATCAACGTTGACGCGACTGCCCCAACACCTAGCTGAGGAGCGCGTCGCCGCCCTCGCCCTCCGCTTGGGAGGCTGGAAGGCGGTTGGTCTCCTCGACGCGCATCAACCGGAATGGGATTTGCCGCTCCGCCTGTTGCGCCTTCCAGTCCAACCACTCCTCCTTCGACTTCGCCTCCTGCAACCGCATTGTCCAGTACTCATCGCGCGCCTCGTAGAAGCGCGCCGCTGCGCGGTACGGAACCCCCAGGACGTGTGAAATGCCGTAGGCCAAGCCCGCAAACCCGGTTGCATAGACGGGCCACGGAAGCTCTAGCAAGATCTGTAGCGGCGACTCCATGCGAATCGCCCGAACACCCAGCCGACGCGACCTCGCCGAGTACCTGCGCAGCCACTCCAACTCTCCATCCTCCCCTGGAGTGGGTGTAGGGAAGTTCAAGACGGTGACGTTGTAAATCGCCTCGACCGTGGTCAGAACGGCCGCGACGTCCGCCGGTACGGGATACCGCAGCTGCGGCGGCATATCCTCGTAACCGGGCTCGGTGAACTCAAGGAGCAAGCCGGGCGGCTGCTCAACGATGCCCACGTCACTCTCACTCATTCCCGCAACGCTTTCACAATCTGGTGACGTGCGCTGTCATCCGGGCGTAGCCGGACGCGTGCGAGCGGCGTCAGGCGCCGCCGTTGAGCGCGACCGCTCCGATCACGCCGACCAGCGTCGCGATGATTCCGCCGGCGCTCCAGATCAGCATCATCGTCAGGTGGCGGATGCCGTCGTCGACACGGTCGAAGCGGCGGTCCACCTGCTCGAAGCGACGGTCGACTCGCTCGAAGCGCTCGTCGATGTGCTGCGCCAGGTCGTCGAGCCGCTCGTCTGTCCAGGTCGCCCTTCGCACAACCCCCACGCTACATGGCCGTGAACAGCAGATGCGCTGTCATCTGTGACAAGTGCGGCCTTGCAAGTCACGGGTCCGTGCAAAGCCCGAGCGTCTCCGCGCCGCGCTCGAGGTCGAGCAGGATGCGCTTGTTCTGCATGCCGCCGCCGTAGCCGGTGAGCTTGCCGTTCGCGCCGATGACGCGGTGGCAGGGCACGATCACCGCGACCGGGTTGCTGCCGTTGGCCAGGCCGACCGCGCGGGCGGCGCCGGGCTGGCCGACACGGCGGGCGAGCTCGCCATAGGTGGTCGTCTCGCCGTACGGGATCTCGAGCAGCGCGTTCCAGACGACGCGCTGGAACGACGTGCCCTCCATGGCGAGCGGCACGTCGAAGCTGGTGCGGCGGCCGTCGAAGTACTCCTCCAGCTGCGCGCGGACGTCGTCGAACGGCCCTGTGGACCGCACCCAGTCGTCGTGAGCCCCCACGGGCCTGCGGCCCTCGACCATGTGCAGGCCGCGTAGGGCGCGGCCGTCGCCGACGAGCAGCAGCTCGCCGATCGGGCTGTCGACGGTCGAGTAGGCGACGACGCTCATGCGGCGAGGCGGCGATCGACGTCGTGCGGGCCGGACACGGCCGTCGCCGGCGCTGCGGGGGCCAGCTGCGCCCACAGATGCTGCACGGCATACGCACGGTAGGGCCGCCAGCGCTCGGCGAGCCGCTCGGCCGCGGCGGGGCGGCCGTCGTGCCCGAGCCGCTCGAGCGCGTGGCGCACGCCGAGGTCGGTGGCGAGGAAGGCGTCGGGATCGCGCAGGGCGCGCATGGCGACGTAGGCCGCGGTCCACGGCCCGACGCCGGGCAGCGCGAGCAGCCGGCTCCGGGCCTCGTCGCGGTCGACCCCACCGTCGAGCGCCAGCTCTCGCGAGACGACCGCGGCGGACAGCGCCAGCAGCGCGCGGCGGCGCGTGGCCGGCATCGCGAGCCGCTCGGGATCGGCGGCGGCGAGCGTGCTCGCGGTCGGGAAGACGTGGGTCACCGTCCCGAGCGGGCGCTCGAGCGGCTGTCCGTATACGGCCACGAGCCGTCCTGCCAGCGTCGCCGCGGCAGCGAGCGAGACCTGCTGGCCGAGGACGGCGCGGACGGCGAGCTCGTGTCCGTCGACGTGGCCGGGCACGCGGCGCCCCGGGGCGGCCACCACCAGCGGACCGAGCAGGGCGTCGTCGCCGAGCGCCTCCACCACCGCCTGGGGATCGGAGTCCAGGTCGAGCAGCGCGCGGCAGCGCTGCACGGCCGCGGCCAGGTCGCGCAGGTCCTCGAGCTGGAAGCGGGCCGCGACATGCCCGTCGGCGGGACGCAGCTCGACGACCGCGCTCCCATGCGGCAAGCCGAGGCTGCGGCGATAGGTACCGTCGACCACCTCCTCGACGCCGGCCACGGCGCGCAGGCCGAGGAAGCCGACGAGGCCGTCAGCGTCGAGCGGCGCCCGGTAGGGCAGCCGCAGGACGACCTCGCCAGCACGCGGCCCAGGGGACCGGCCGGCCACCGGGCGCAGGTCCCCGCGTGGACCGGTGGATCGAGGAGCTCGGCGCCGCAGCTCGCGCGGCGTCGTGGCGAAGACCTCGCGAACCGTCGCATTGAACTGCCGCACGCTGCGGAAGCCCGCCGCGAAGGCGACGTCGATGATCGGGACGTCGGTCGTCTCGAGCACCACGCGCGCGGTCTGCGCGCGCTGGGCGCGCGCGAGCGCGAGCGGCCCGGCGCCGACGGCCTCGCTCAGGCGGCGGTGCACATGGCGCGGCGCGTAGCCGAGCCTGCCGGCGAGCCCGGTCACTCCCTCGCGATCGACCACGCCGTCGGCGATCAGCCGCATCGCGCGCCCGACGAGATCGGCGCGCGCATCCCACTCGGGCGAGCCCGGCGTCGCGTCGGGCCGGCAGCGCTTGCAGGCCCGGAAGCCCGCGAGCTGAGCCGCGGCGGCGGTCTTGAAGAAGCGGACGTTCTCGCGCTTCGGAGTCCTCGCGGGGCAGCTCGGCCGGCAGTAGATCCCCGTCGACGTGACGCCGCAGAAGACCCAGCCGTCGAAGCGGGCGTCGCCCGCTTCGACGGCGCCCCAGAGGCGATCGAGATCCGGGATCACGCCCAGACCCTCGCACAGCCGGTGCTCTCGCTCTCGCGGGAAACAGACATGACCAGCGTGCAGACATGGCCTTATCCCTCAAGGCCAGTCGGCGCCCGTCCGATAGCGAGAGCAGCCATGAGCCCGAGACCCCTGCTCAACCGCCTGTCGGGCTCCGGCGTCGTTCGCGGCGTCGCGCTGCTCTCGATCTGGCTGATCGTGGTCGGCGGGCTCGCGGGGTTCCTGGCTCGCTCGCAGGCGAACACCCGCGCTGGAGTCGACGAGCGGTTCGAGGTCCGTGCGCAGATCGCGTCGCGCTTCGTGAGCACCTACGTGCGCGACCTCGTCGACCGTCAGCGCGACGTCGCCCACCGCCGCCTCGCGCATGGCGGCGTCGAGGAGGACGTCTTCGCGCGCACCGTGGCGGATGGCGGCTACGAGGCGGCGGTGCTGCTCGACGGACGTGGCCGCCTGCTGCGCGTGGCGCCCGCGAAGCCCGAGCTGCTCGGCAGCGACATGACGGGGCGCTACGAGCACCTGCGGCGCGCCGTGGCCGGCGACGCGACCGTCTCGAAGGTCGTGCCCTCGGCGGCGCGCGGGGTGCCGGTCGTCGCCTTCGCCGTGCCGTTCACGGCGGCCGGCGGCGAGCGCCGCGTCTACAGCGTCGCCTACGACGTCGCGACGACCCCGCTCGGCGCCTACCTCAGGAACGCCATCCCGGTCTCCCCCAACCGTGTCTACCTGATCGACGCCGCGGGGGAAGTGATCGCCGACAACGGCGCCGAGCTGACCGACGTCCGCAGCCTCGATCGCATCGACGCCGCACTCGCGGGAGCCCTCGTAGAGAACCCGAAGGGCTCTTACGAGTCCCCGGACGAGGGCACGCAGCGCTACGCGAGCCGCCGCGTTCCCGGCACGCCTTGGCGGATCGCCATCTCTGTCCCCGAGGAGACCGTCTACGCGTCGATCCACGGGACGAGCCGCTGGCTGGCATGGCTGGCGGTCGTGGGCTTTGCGCTCGGCAGCCTGCTGGCCGCGCTGCTGTTCTCGCGGCTGCTCGACAGCCGCACGCGGCTGGCGAGCGCGAACGCAGCGCTGGATCGCCTGTCGCGCGTGGACCCGCTGACGGGCCTGCACAACCGTCGTCACCTCGAGGAGGTGCTGAGCGCTCTCGTCAGCGCGGGGCGCCGTCACGACACAAGCTTCGCCGTGCTCCTGATCGACATCGACCACTTCAAGCGCGTCAACGACCGCTACGGGCACCGGATCGGCGACGAGGTGCTGCGCGCGACGGCGGCCACGATCGACGGGGACCTGCGCATGGAGGACGCGGTCGCGCGCTGGGGCGGCGAGGAGTTCCTGGTCGCGCTTCCGGGCGCGACGGCCGAGTGCGCCGAGGCAGCCGCGGAGCGGATACGAGCGGCCGTGGCGGCCGCCGAGGTGACGGCGGCCGACCACGATCCGATCCGCGTGACGGTCACGATCGGCGTCGCCATCTGGACCGGCGGTCCGTTCGAGCAGCTCGTCGAGCGCGCCGATGCCGCGCTGTATCTCGGCAAGGCCGCCGGCCGCGACCGGGTAGTCGTCGCCGGCGAGCCGGCGATACGAAGTGGACTGACCGCCTCCTGACCCGTACGATCGCCGTGCAGTACGGCGATGTCTGCAACCGCGCCCCGAACGGGGGCCGGTTCGGGGCCGTCCCGCGCCGACGAGCAGACGACCTGAGAAGGAGCAGCCTTGTTCCGACGAAACCGAGCCTTCGCGCTCGCGGGGGCGATCGCCGTCCTCGCCACCTCCGCCGCGCTCGCCGCCCCCGGCACCACCAGCACCGGTCCGAGCACTTCCACCAAGCCCTACGTCCTGCCCGTCGGCGACGGCGTCAGCATCGAGTCGCTGCTGACCGTCGGCGACGGCGCCGCGGGCAACGGCTACGAGATGGTCGGCGTCCCCGACGGCCTCGGCCTCGTCCGCCCTGAGAAGGGCCGCAACCGCGACTTCACGCTGCTGATGAACCACGAGATCTTCGACTTCCAGGGCGCGGTCCGGCGCCACGGCAGGCGCGGCTCGTTCGTCTCCGAGCTGAGGATCGACTCCGGCACCCACGCGGTCGAGGCGGGCCAAGACCTGATCGACCCCGACATCCGCTACTGGGACTACCCGACAGGCACCTATGGCCCGACGGCCTCCACAGGCGGCGTGAACCCGCGCGACCCGAGCGACACCTTCCTCGCCCAGACGGCCGAGTTCTCGCGCTTCTGCTCCGCCAGCATCACCGACTGGAACCAGCTCTTCAACCACCGCACGAAGAACGGCTACCAGGGCCAGGTCTACTTCGCCAACGAGGAGAACGGCGAGCCGGGGCGGCTCTTCGGAGTGACCACGGACGGCAAGGCCCAGCAGCTGCCGCGCGCCGGCCTGTTCTCGTGGGAGAACACGCTCGCGGCGCAGAACCGCACCGACACGACGCTGCTGGTCGGCAACGAGGACACCGGCACCGGTCAGCTGCGCGCCTACGTCGGCACCAAGCAGCGGACCGGCAACCCGTTCGACAGGGCGGGACTGACCAACGGCGAGCTGTTCGTGCTCGACCTGGCAGACGAGGCGGTCTCGACCGACGCCGAGTTCCGGGCGACGTACGGCAAGGGCCAGCCGGTCGAGTTCGGGCTCGGAGCCGACGAGCAGGTCGAGTGGGACCGCTCCAGCGCACGTCAGCAGGTCGACGCCGCGGCGAAGGGCCTGACGCTGAACCGGATCGAGGACGGCAACTTCGATCCGCGGCACCGCAACGACTACTACTTCGTCACCTCCGAGGGATCGCCGGGCGTCATCCCGGACGAGCCCGGGACTCCGCGTGACGGGGGCGGCCTCTGGCGGCTGCGCTTCGACGACGTCGACCGGCCCGCGGCGGGCGGCACGATCGAGCTGCTGCTCGACGGCAGCGAGGCGCCGTACATCTACAAGCCGGACAACATCACGATCGACGAGAAGGGCAACCTGCTGATCCAGGAGGACGCCGGCAACAACGCGTACCTGCCACGGATCGTCGCTTACGACATCGACAGCGGCGCCCGTGGAGTGCTCGCGCGCTTCGACCACGAGGTCTTCCACCCCGATGGCGCCAGCTTCCTGACCCAGGACGAGGAGTCGAGCGGGATCATCGACGCCCGCGACGCGCTCGGCAAGGGCTGGTTCCTGTTCGACGCCCAGGCCCACACAGGCTTCAGGGAGCCCCCGCCCTTCCCGCGGGTCGAGCACGGCCAGCTGCTC
This sequence comes from Thermoleophilaceae bacterium, assembly GCA_035630335.1. Taxonomy (GTDB): domain Bacteria; phylum Actinomycetota; class Thermoleophilia; order Solirubrobacterales; family Thermoleophilaceae; genus JAAYBF01. The sequence continues at coordinate 32,940 of DASQKV010000070.1, forward strand.
GCCATGCACGTGCGCAAGTTCAAGGACGTCTACACGATCGACGACTAGGGGATCTCGACGTCGCGCACGGCGATCGGCCGTGTGCGCTCGGCGACGTAGCGGGGCACGAGGGCGAGCGCGCCGTCCTCGTCCCCCGCCTCGACGCGCCACCACAGCTCGTGGCCGCCAGCGAGGCAGGTGGACGACGCCGGGTGGTGGCGCAGCGGGCTGTCGAAGCCCTGCCAGGCGGCGTAGGCCGCGGCGCACTCGGCCGGCTCGTGGCGGTGGTGGAGTAGGAAGACGGGCATAGGTCGAGGATGCCGGTCGAGCGCCCACCGAACATCAGGGAGGACCCCTGAGCCGAGACCCTGAACGACCGGTGCCCGCCAGAGGCGGGCACCGGGTCCTGCTGGATATGTGGTCTGGGCGCTAGGCGGTGACAGGGGCGACCTCCTTCTCTGCCTTGACCTTCGGCAGCCACCCCAGTGACTTCGGCAGGTACCAGTTCCAGTCGCCGAGCAGCTTCATCGACGCCGGGAGCAGGACTCCGCGGATGATCGTGGCGTCGATCAGGACGGCGGCCGCGAGGCCGATGCCCATCTGCTTGAAGTCGAGCAGCGACAGCGTCGCGAAGATCGAGAAGACCCCGACCATCACCACCGCCGCGCTCGTCACAACGCCCGCGGTGCCCTTGATCGCATGCGACACGGCGTCGTCGGTGCTCATGCCGCCGTCGAACGCCTCCTTGACGCGGGTGAGGATGAACACGTGGTAGTCCATCGACAGCCCGAACAGGATCACGAACATGAACAGCGGTAGCCAGGGGACGATCGCGCCGCTCGACTCGAAGTCGAGCAGGCCCTCGGCCCAGCTTCCCTGGAACACGATCACGAGCACTCCGTAGGCCGCGCCGACGGAGAGCAGGTTGAGCAGGATCGCCTTGATCGGGATCACGATCGACCGGAACGTGATCAGCAGCAGCAGGAACGCCGCTCCGAGCACGAACGCGAACACGGCCGGCAGGTGCGACTTCATGCTGTCGACGAAGTCCCGCGTCTGCGCAGTGCCGCCGCTGACGTTGACCTCGACGCCGTTCGTGGAGCCGAGCGTCGCAGGAACGATCTCCCCACGCAGCTCGTCGAGCGCGTCGTTCGAGGGACCGTCGGTGCCGTTGCCGGCGGTCGGGACCGAGACGATCGCCACCGACTTGTCCGGGCTGACCTCGACGTCGAGCTCACCCTCGAACAGGTCCTTCTGCTTCGCCGTCTCGCTTCCGAGCCGGTCGATCGCCGCGACGACCGGGGCCGCCGTGACGTCGTCCGCCTCGACGACGACCGTGAGGCCGACGCCCTCGCTGGGGAACGCCTCCTTGACGCGGTCGAAGGTCTGCACGACCTCCATGTCACGCGGGAGCGACTCCTCGCCGGCGTCGGCGAGCTTGAGGCCGAGCGCCGGAGCGGCGAGGGCCAGCAGCAGCGCCGTGGAGACGACCGCCGACAGCAGCGGGCGACGCAGCACCCGGTCGACGATCCGGCCCCAGATCCCGATCGCGGCGACCTTCGCCTTGATCCGGCCGACGAGCGGCACGCGTCCCTTGTCGACGCGTGTCCCGAGCTTCGAGAGCAGCGCCGGCAGGACGGTCAGCGAGCCGAGCATCGCCATCGCGACGACGACGATCGTGCCGGTCGCGTACGAGGTGAAGTCGGCGGCGCCGGCGAGGTACATGCCGCTCATCGCCGTCATCACCGTGAAGCCGGAGATCAGCACGGCACGGCCGGACGTGGCCGCCGCTGCCTCCAGCGCCGCCTCCGCACTACGCCCCGCGGCACGCTCCTCGCGCTCCCGCCGGATGTAGAACAGGGCGTAGTCGACACCGACGGCGAGCCCGATCAGCAGGACCACCGAGTTGATCGAATCCGAGACCGGCGACAAGGCGCTCAGCGGGCCGAGCAGGCCCATCGTGCCGAGCACCGCCGTCAGTGCCAGCAGCACCGGGATCCCGGCGGCCATCAGCGTGCCGAAGGTGAACAGCAGGATCACCAGCGTCAGCGGCAGCGAGATGAACTCCGCGTTGTGAAGGTCCGCGTTGAGGCTCTCCTTGAACTGCTTCTCGGTGCTGGCGCTGCCGAACGCCTCGATCCCGAACTCGGGATTGGCGCGTGCGGCGGCGTCGATCGCCGCGAGCGGGGCGTCGATCGACTCCTTCGTCACGATCGCGTCGCCCGGGAGCTCGTAGCCGACGAGCGCGGAGTGGCCGTCTGGCGAGACGACCTCGCCGCCGGTCTCCGTGTACGGGTTCGTCAGCGCCTCGACGCCCTCGGTTGCGCCGAGGCGCTCCCTGACGTCGTCGACGGCCGCGTGGAACTGCGGACTGTCGCTGTCGTGCTCGTCGCTGTGGATGAAGACGCTCTCGGCGGCCTTCTCGGGGAAGGCCTCGTAGGCCGCGAGGTCGGCGCGGCCGGACTCGCCGACTCCCGACTCCTGCTGGGTGAGCGTGTTGTTGCCGATCGCGAAGCTGCCGATCGCGAACGCCGCGATCACGAATGCGAGCCATCCGAAGATGGCCGTCTTGCGGTGCTGGGTGCTCCAGCGTGCCGCGCGGGCTGCGATGTTGCGGGTGGGGCGGGCGGTTTGCATTTGGTGTCCTTCGGTTGGGGTGGACTGCATTGAGGCCAGCCTGCTCTCCCACGCCCCGCCGAACATCGGGCGGGCACCCTGAACCGAGACCCTGAAGTCGCCGAGGGTGCACCCTTAGCTCCAGCCATCCGGGTGCGGCGAGCCACCGGACTTCGCGGGCCCGAACCCGGCTCGGATGCGGGGAGTAGGCTCGCTCGTGAGTGGCTGTCGGCTTGGGACAAACGGTTGGACGCCAAGCCGAGCTGGAGCGGCTGGAGGGGGCGCTCGACGCGCTCGACGAGGGGGCGCTGACGTGCCTCGCGGTCGAGGGCGAGCCGGGTATCGGGAAGACGCGCCTGCTCGCCGAGCTGCGCGAGCGCTCCGAGGGACGCGGCCAGCTGGTGCTCGGCGGCTCGGCCGCGGAGTTCGAGCGCGACATGCCGTTCGGGGTCTGGGTCGACGCGCTCGACGCCTACGTCGCGTCGCGCGACCCCGAGCGCCACGGCGACGACTGGAACGCCGAGCTGCTCGACGAGCTCGCGGGCGTGCTGCCGTCCCTGCGCGGCGGCGGGCGCTCGCCCGACTCCGCGCTCGCCGACGAGCGCTACCGCGCGCACCGCGCGATGCGCAGCCTGCTCGAGCTGCTCGCGCAGCCGGCGCCGCTCGTGCTCGTGCTCGACGACCTGCACTGGAGCGACGGCGCGTCGATCGAGCTGATCGCCGCGCTGCTGCGGCGAGGTCCGGAGGCGCCGGTGCTGCTGGCGCTCGCGTTCCGTCCGGGCCAGGCGCCCGAGCGTCTGACGGCGGCGCTCGCGGTGCCGCACGTCGCGCGGATCGGGCTGACGCAGCTCAGCGAGGCACAGGCGGCGGAGCTGCTCGGCGACGACGTCGATCCGCGGTCGGTCGCCGACATCTACAGGCATGGCGGCGGCAATCCGTTCTATCTCGAGCAGCTCGCGCGCGCGAGCGGCGATGGCAGGCTGCCCGCGCTGCGCGGTCACGGAGCCGGGGGCAGCGGGTCTGTGACGGCGCCTGACCACGGTGCGACAAGCGGAGCGCCCGGCGCCGGCGGCGGCGCAGACGGCTCGCCGGTCCAGGGCGCCCCGAGCAACGGCGCCGGCGTTCCGGCGGCGGTCGCGGCTTCGCTGGCGGAGGAGCTCGAGTCCCTATCCCTTCCCGCGCGGGCGCTGCTCGACGCGGCGGCGGTGGCGGGCGAGCCGTTCGAGCCCGACCTCGCGGCCGCGACGGCGGAGCTGTCCGCCGCGGACGGGCTCGCGGCGCTCGACGACCTACTCGCCGCCGACCTCGTGCGACCGACTCGGGTGCCGCGCCGGTTCGTCTTTCGCCACCCGCTGATCCGCCGTGCGGTCTACGAGTCGACCGGCGGCGGCTGGCGGCTCGCGGCGCACGAGCGGGCCGCCGCGGCACTCGCCGCTCGGGGCGCGGCGGCGGCGGAGCGCGCGCACCACGTCGAGCAGTCCGCCGGCCAGGGCGACGAGCAGGCGATCGAGCTGCTGATCGCGGCCGGCGAAGAGACCCGGTCACGCGCACCGGGGGCCGCCGCGCGCTGGTTCGAGGCCGCGCTGCGGCTACTGCCGGCGGCCGACGCCGAGCGCCAGGCCGAGCTGCGGGTGTCGCTCGCCTCGGCGCTGCGCTCGCTCGGCGAGCTCGAGCGCTGCCGCGCGACGCTGCTCGAGGCGATCGAGCTGCTGCCGCCGGAGTCGGCTGCGAGGCGCGTCGAGCTGACCGCCCTCTGCGCGGCGGTCGAGCACTGGCAGGGACACCACGAGGACGCGCACCGCCGGCTCGCTCGCGCCTGGGACGAGATCGACGATCGCGACACGGCCGAGGCGGCCGCGCTGCAGATCGAGCTGGCGGTCGACGGCCTCTACGAGCTCGACTTCAACCAGACGCTGGCGATGGGCCGCGGCGCGCTCGAGACCGCGCGCGAGCTCGGCGACCGCGCGCTGGTCGCATCCGCCGCCGCTGCGCTTGCACTCGGCGAGGCGGCAGCGGGCGAGATCGACCCGGCCCGCGAGCACCGCGCCGAGGCGCTCGGACTGATCGAGCAGCTCACCGACGCCGAGCTGGCGCCGCGGCTCGAGGCGCTCTACTACCTCGGCTGGGCCGAGAACTACCTCGAGCACTACGACGAGGCCGTCGCGCACGTCGACCGCGGGATCGCGATCGCCCGCGCGACGGGCGAGGGCCGGCTGTTGCTGCCGATGATGCTCGTCAAGGGCTACCCGTTCGAGATCCAGGGGCGGATGGCCGAGGCGGTCGAGCTGTGCGAGACGGCGATCGAGGTCGCGCGGCTGTCGGCCAACCCGCACTACCTCTTCTGGGCGCTGTTCGAGTCCGCCTGGGCGCTCTACTACTCGGGCGACCTCGACGGCGCGATCGCCGCCGGCGAGGAGAGCGCGCGGGTCGGCGAGCGGATGGTCGGCGGGACGATGCCGTCGTCGGGCGGCGGGCCGGGCTGGGTGCTCGGAGTCGCGCGCTTCGAGGCCGGCGAGCACGAGCGCGGCTACGAGATCATGCGCGCCTCCTGCGGCGACGACCTGCGCGGCAAGATCCCCGTCGAGCGCTGCTTCGACTGGGAGATCTTCGTGCTCGCCGAGTTGGAGCTCGGCACCAAGGAGCTCGCCGACGAGTACGCGAAGCGGTCGGAGGAGAACGCCGCGCGGCTGGGTCTGAAGCTGCCCGAGGCGATCTCGACGCGGACGCGCGCGGCGGTCCTGCTCGCGGTCGACGAGCCGGCCGCGGCAGCGGCGAAGGCCGAGCAGTCGGTGACCGCGGCGACCGCGATTGGCGCACGGCTTCAGGCAGGGTTCTCACGCACGCTGATGGGACGGGCGCTGCTCACGGCCGGCGACCGGCCCGGTGCGATCGAGGCGCTGCGCGCGGCGGAGGCCGACCTCGACGCCTGCGGCTGCGTACGCGAGCGCGACGCGGTCCGGCGCGACCTGCGCAAGCTCGGCGCGCGCGCCGAGCCGCGCGGGCCGGCGACGCCCGAGGACTCCGGGCTCGCCTCGCTGACCAAGCGCGAGCTCGAGATCGCCAACCTCGTCACCGACCGCAAGACCAACCGCGAGATCGCCGCCGAGCTGTTCCTCAGCGGCAAGACGATCGAGTCCCACCTGCGCAACATCTTCGTAAAGCTCGGCGCCTCCTCGCGCGTCGAGGTGGCGCGCACGGTCGAGGGCGCTCGGCGTGAGCAGGACGGCGCCGAGTCGCGGTAGAGGCCACAGCCGACCCGGACGCCGCGCGCCTACGCGAGCTCGGCTACGAGCAAGAGCTCGATCGCGGCCTGCGGGTCTTCGGCAACGTAGCGATGGGCTTCGCGGCGATGTCGCCGGTCGTGGGCCTCTACGCGGTCGTCCTGATCGGGACGATCGTCGCCGGTCCGGCGTGGGTTTGGGTGCTGCCGATCGCGCTCGTCGGACAGGGCCTGCTGCTGGCGGTCTACGCCGAGCTCGCCTCGCAGTACCCGATCGCCGGCGGCGCGTATCAGTGGAGCCGACGCCTGATGGGCGGCGCCTACGGCTGGTTCAGCGGCTGGGTGGCGATCTGCGCCTACGCCGTCGCGAACACGACCGTCGCCTACCTCGGCGCGCCGTGGGCGCTGACGCTGCTGGGCATCGAGCCCACCCCACACGCGATCGTCGCGACCGGGATGGCGCTCGTGGTGATCTGCTCGCTCGTCGGTGCGCTCGGGATCGACGTGCTCGGGCGGACGATCAAGCTCGGTATCGCGGCGGAGGTCGTCGCGTCGATCGCGATCGGCCTCGCCCTGCTGCTCGTCTTCCGCGAGCAGGACTTCTCGACCCTCACCGAGACGCTCGGCGCCGAGGCGCTGTCGGGCGGATCGGTGTTCGCGGGGCTGCTCGCGGCGCTGGCCGTCGGCGGCTGGGTGTTCATCGGCTTCGACGCCTGCATCGCCGCCGCGGAGGAGACCAAGGACGCCGCGCGCCACGTGCCGAAGGCGATCTGGATCGCGCTGATCGGCGTCGGCGGGCTGGTGATCCTCAACGCGCTCGGGGCGACGCTCGCTCACCCCGACCCGGCGGCGATCGTCGCCGGGGCCGACGTCGACCCAGTCTCGACCTCGGTCGTCAGCTCGTTCGGCTCGTGGTCGGCGAAGCCGTTCGCGGCCGTAGTGCTCGTCGCGTTCGTCGCCTGCGGCATGGCCGCGCAGGCGCTGACCGCGCGCACGATCTACTCGACCGCGCGCGACGGCGTCCTGCCCGCGTCGCGCTTCCTGAGCACGGTCGACCGCCGCAGAACGCCGATCGGCGCGACCGTCGCCACTACCGTCGTCGCCTGCCTCGGGCTCCTGCTCGGCCTGGACTCAAACGCGGTCGGCAGCCTGATCGCCTTCGGCACGGCGGCGATCTACGTCTCCTTCCTGCTGATCGCGCTCGCAGCTCTGATCGCCCGCCTACGCGGGACCTGGAAGCCGGCCGGCAAGGTCCAGCTCGGCCGCGCCGGCCTGCCGATCAACGTCCTCGCCGTCCTCTGGCTCGCCTTCGAGACGGTCAACATCGCTTGGCCGCGCACGTCGCTCGCACCGCTCGACGCGCCCTTCTACCAAGTCTGGGCGGCGCCGATCGTGCTCGCGATCATCGCCGTCGCCGGCCTGGCGTACCTCGCCGTCGCCAAGCCGCAGCGCAAGCTGCCCCGCCCCTAGTCGTCGTCGCGCGGCGGCGGGCGGAAGACGATCCGCTTGATCTCGGACATCGAGTTGGGCATCACGCGCAGCGCCGTGTTGAAGCCCTCCTTGCCGAGGTCGCCGGCCCCGAGCAGCTTGCGCAGCTTGTTGAGCGTCGGCCGGACGTCTTCCTCGACCTGCTCGCGCGGCGTCTCGACGAGGACGATGTGACACGGCCGCTTGTGGGCCGCCGCCATACGGACGTAGTGCTCGCGCGTCTCGGGCGCGAGCCCTTCGACGGAGATCACGACGCTCTCGTTCGCCTCGAGCCGCTTGGCGACGGCCGCGTCGAGCAGCTGGGCCGCCCGCGCCTCGACCTCCTCCTCGTCGACGCGACCGGCGAGCAGTCCGCGCACCTTGGCAAGCGACAGCAGCGCCGCGCGCTCCTCGATCAGGCGCTGGGCGAAGCGCTCGGCCTCGGCGTCGACCGGCGACACGACCAACATCAGGCTGCCGGGCGAGTAGCGCAGCAGCTCCGCTGGCGCCAGCACGCGGCAGCGAACCGCGAGGCGTGCGGGGCGTGGCGGGGCGCCGTCGCGGCGCGGGCGGTCAGAAGACCAGCCCCCGCGCTCGTCCTGGTCGATCTTGATGCTGCGGGAGGAAGGTGGAGTGGGCACGCCTACATCCTGACCTAGAGCCGGTCGCGGCAGGTTCCCGAGCCCTCGTCGAGGACGGCTCCGCTCTCGGCGACGAAGCGGAATCCGTACGCGCCGGGGCGCAGCTCGACCTCGAGCACCCCGAAGGCGGAGGTCTCGAGCCGCTCGCTGCCCGGCTGCTGCGGGCCGGGATCGGTAAAGAGGCTGCGGCCGCCGGTCCCGACGACGAACTGGCGCAGGCCCGACGGGTCGAGGTTGTCGTCGGCGTCCATCGGCGCGAAGCGCTCGTAGTTGTGCGCATGACCGGTCAGCGCGAGCTCGGCGCCCTCGTCCTGCAGCGTCCGCCAGACCGCGCTCAGCTCCGGGTGCGGGCGCGGCACGTCGCCCCACCCGGAGCTGTAGCGCGGGTGGTGCCAGTACGCGAGCACGCAGGCGTCGCCGGGCAGCGCCTCGAGCTCGCTGCGCAGCCAGCTCTCCTGGGCGCTGCCGACGGCGCAGGAGACCGGGAAGCAGTCATCGGGGAGTCCGGCGCCACCGCCCGCGGCGCGCGTCCACTCGAGCGCGCCGCTGTTGAGGACGAAGACGTGCCAGGAGCCGAGCTCGTAGCCGTAGTAGCCCTCGTCCGGCTCACCCGCCGCCGCGCCGAAGTAGCCGAAGTGGCCCGCGGCGGTCTGGCGGGCCGGGTCCGCGAGGTACTCGTGGTTGCCGACCGCCGGACGGGTGATCGCCTTGAACGCGCCCCAGGTCGGGTCGTAGGACGCGAGGTAGTTCTCCAGCTCGCCGTTCTGGTACTGGGCGTCGCCGAGCATCGCCACGGCGTCGGGCGCGAGTGCGGAGACCAGCTGAGCGGTGCGGGCGTGCCGACACGCGCTGGCCGTCTCGACCGCTGTCGGAACGCACGCGATGTCGCCGGCCGCGACGAGCGTCGTCCTGTCGGGCGCGGGTGGAGGAGCCTGGGGCGGCTGCGATTGAAGCGCAGGAATCGGCACAGGCGGGATCGGCACCGGTGCGACAGTGGAGCGCCCCCTCGCGCGGCGCAGTCGCGTACGTACGGTCAGGCCCCTCGACCGGGCCTTCAGGAAGTAGCGGCCGTGCCTCCCCCGCGGCATCCGGAAGGCGACCCGGAACGCCCCCCTGCGCCCCGCTCGAGTGCGGCGGACCACCGTCTGCCCGACCATCAGCGTCACGCGCGCGCGTGGCACGAAGCGACGGCCGTGGACGGCCACCCGCTCGCCGGCTCGCGCCGTCGCGGGCGCGACGTCGAGGTCGGCGGCGCGGAGCGAAGCCGCCTCTGCCCGCCCGGACGAGCCCACGCCGGCGATCGTCGCCGCCAGCACCAGGGCGAGCATGACGCCTCTCGTTGCGAAGCTCACGGTCGATCTCGTCAACAGAGCTCACTATGACGTCCGCATGCGTCAGCGGCCACAAGTTCGGGTACGTGGCCGAGATGTTCGTCTTCTTCTCGAACCGGCTCGGCTGCGGCGGATCGATCCTCGTCTCGCTGATCGGCACGCTGGTCGTGCTGCTCTTGCTCGGGGTGGTCAACCTCGACTAGCCTCTGCCCACGTCGGTCGAGCAGAGGGGGTCGGGGTCGTGGGCGTAGTCGAGGACTTCAAGCAGGGTCAGCGCAGGATGTGGGCGAGTGGGGACTTCCCCTCGGTGGCGACGCTGATCCAGGAGGCGTCGGACGCGGTCGTCGAGCGGCTCGAGATCGAGCCCCGGCAGGAGCTGCTCGACGTCGCGACCGGAACCGGCAACGCCGCCGTCCCCGCGGCGCGGCTCGGAGCGCGCGTGGTCGGACTCGACCTCGTGCCCAAGCTGCTCGATGCGGCCCGTGCTCGGGCCGCCGCAGCCGGCGTCGAGATCGACTTCGTCGAGGGCGACGCCGAGGCGCTGCCGTTCGAGGACGCGTCGTTCGACCGCGTCAGCTCGGTCTTCGGCGTCATGTTCGCGCCCCGCCACGCGCAGGCGGCCGGCGAGTTGGTGCGCGTGGCGCGTCCGGGCGCGCGGATCGTCGTCGCGGGCTGGACGCCGGAGGGGCTCAATGGGCAGATGTTCAAGACGTTCGGCGCTCACATGCCGCAGCCGCCTCCGGAGCTGCAGTCACCCGTGCTCTGGGGGAGCGAGGACCACGTGCGCGAGCTCTTCGACGATCCGCGCCTTGAGGTCGGCTTCGAGCGTCGGACGCTCACGGTCGCGTGGGAGTCGACCGACGGCTGGGTCTCGCACTGTGAGGAGGTGCTCGGCCCGACGATCACGGCGAAGGCCGCACTCGAGCCGCAGGGCAGGTGGGACGCCGCCCGCGCCGACCTCGTCGATCTCTACGAGCGCTACAACGAGGCCGACGACGGCACGCTGAACGCTCCGGCCGAGTACCTCGTCACCGTCGTCGAGGTCAGCGGCGACTAGGGCGCGTCAGGCGGTCGCCACCACCGCCGGCTGACAATCGCTGGCTGCGTGACCCTGGCGCGTCCCGGGTATGGGTCAGCCGACCGCGATCCCTGGCTCACCCTGGAGGAGGAGACATGAGCAACCCCCACGTGACGCGCGCGCGATCGTTCGCCGCCGCGCTCATCGCCCTACTGGCGCTGGCGATCTTCGCCCTGCCAGCCACGGCCGGCCGGTCCGACGGCCACGGCCACGGCAAGCAAGCCGCCGGTCATCACGGCGGCTGGAAAGCCGGCAAGCACGGCAAGTCCCACCACGGCGACCACGCGAGGCGGCGACACGCCGAGCACGGGCACAGGCACCGCGGCCACCGCTGGCGCCACCACCGAGGCGGCCACCACAGGGGCAAGCCGATCACGGTGATGACGCGCAACCTCTACCTCGGCGGCGACATCGGGCGCCCGCTGCGGGCGACCCAGGGCCTGCCGCCCGAGGAGCAGGGCCCCGCGTTCGTGGAGGCGAACACGACCCTGCGCGCGATCGTCGACCAGACGAACTTCCCGCTGCGCTCGAAGCAGCTCGCGCGTGAGATCGCGAGGCACAAGCCGGACTTCGCCGGCCTGCAGGAGGTGGCGCTCTGGCGCCGCGGTCCGCTCGACGGCAGTCCCGCGACGACCGTCGACTATGACTTCCTGCAGATCCTGCTCGACGACCTTGCGGCGATCGGGCAGCGCTACGAGATCGTCCATGTGCAGGAGGAGTCCGACGTGTCCGGCCCGGCCCTGGTCGAGGGCTCTTTGCAGAACATCCGCCTGACGATGCGCGACGTGCTGATCAAGCGCGCCAACAACGGGCTCAAGGTGCTGGAGAGCGGCGGCGCCCAGTACGCCGCACGGATCTCGCTGACGGTCGCAGGCCAGCCGGTGGCGTTCATCCGCGGCTACAACTACGCCGACGTGCGTGCCGGCAACAAGCGCTTCCGGGTGATCAACACGCACCTCGAGTCGGAGCTCTCGGACATCGCCTACGCGCAGGCCGCCGAGCTGCTCGCCGGCCCGGCCGCGGTCACCGACCGGTCGGTGATCCTCCTCTGCGACTGCAACACGGACCCGCTCGACGCCTCGGTCAAGCCGGGCGAGACCCACGCCCACCGCGATCCGTACCTGCTGATCACCGGGCAGGGCGGCTTCACCGACGCGTGGCTGCAGTGGGCGCCCGCCGAGCAGGGCTTCACCTCGGGCCTGAGCGAGCTCGTCAACGACACACCCGAGGAGGCCGCCGCGCGCTTCGACCACCGGATCGACTTCGTCTTCGGGCGCCGCGCCGACGGCTCGCCGATCCCGGTCGACCGCGCCGAAGTCGTCGGCCGCGACCCCGACGAGCGCACCCCCGAGACCCCGATCGGCCGCCTCTGGCCCTCCGACCACGCCGGAGTCGTGGTCCGCCTGAGGCCCTAGGACGAGACCGAGCCCTCGCCGGAGCCGTCGGCAGACGAGCTCCGGCGAGCGGCCTGCTCGAACGCCCAGTCCATGGCGTCAGTGAATGTCTTGAGCGACTCCGACGAGCTCAGATCGGCCAGGTCGATGCTCGGGCGCCTCGCCTCGGCGGCGGGCGGCAGATCCACGCCCGGGATCGCGTTGAGCCTCGAGCGCAACTCCTCACGCAGAGCCACGTCCTCGAACGGCGGCCGCTTGGCGATGTGCTGAAACGGAATCTCCACGCGTCCGTAGCTGTAGAGGACGAACGGCCACAGGTAACGCCGCGCGTCCCAGTAGCCGGCCTGAACCGAGCCGTCCGTCGAGCCCGTACCGAAGGCCTCGCGAAGGTCCCCCCGGGCGTCGACCCACTCGAGCAGACGGCGTGCCACCGCCACGAGCTCCGCGCCACGCCGCTCCATCAGCTTGTCGAGAATCGACGCGCGGTCCCACCGTCGCGTCGATGGCGCTCCCTTGACCTGTCGTGCGGCCTCGGTGTTCCCAACCAAGCGGGGAACCAGTGTCTCGTGGGCACCGGTCGAATCGCGGTACTGCTTGACCTCGATCGCCAGTACCTCCGTCTGGGTCATCTGCTCGTTGAGGTACTCGACGATGCTCCGCAGCTCCGGAGGGATCGCGTCGGCGACGAAGACGAGGCGCAGCCTCCTGGCCTCCATGTTCCGCCGCACGGTCGACCAGAACACGTCGATGTCGACGACCTCGTCGAACGCACTGCGAATTTGCTCGTCGGGGTCGATGCCGTCGCCGGCGCAGCGGTCCTCGAACAGCGTCCGAAGCGCATCGTCGCGCCAGTTGACCGTCGCGTTGGCTGCGTAGTCGAGCATCTGCCCGACGACCTCGCGACGGATTCGGCTGTCGGAGCTCCGCTTGACCTCGATCAGCGTCGGGATCCCCGCCGCGTCGACGAAGAGATGGTCGAGCAAGCCACGCGGGCCGCCCGTGTCACCGAGGATCAAGCTCGCCTCGCGGCGAATCAGCAGCCAGTTGGCAGCAGCCCCATTGTCGTCGTCACCGGCCAACAGCGCGGGATAACGCTCGAGCAGCTCCTGGAGAACCGTCTCCTGCTCGTACGGCGTCTCGACCATCGCGACCAAGTCGTCGCCCTGACGTAGAAAGACTCCAGCCACTGTCCCCTCCTCCGTGCACAGACCAGATTGCCTTAGGCAATCGAGCCTACGCCACTTGGGAAGACCGCTCCCGGCTACATCTCGGTCATGACGGCCATGATGTTGCCCGCGGGATCGGTGAACCAGGCGATGTCCGGTCCCTGGCCGCGGGCGATGCCCTTCTCGTCCTGGTCGAAGCCCTCGTAGCGCTCGAAGGTCACGCCGCGCGCGGACAGCTCGTCGACGGCCCGCTCGACGTCGTCGACCGCGAAGTTGAGGATCGTGTAGGTCGCCGGCGTGAAGTCGGGCTTCTCGTAGATCATCGTGTCGCGACCGTCGGCGAGATGGAGCGTCAGCAGGCCGATCGACGCGTCGAGCTCGGTCACCTTCAGGCCGAGCGTGTCGGTGTAGAACTCGCGCGCCTGCTGGACGTCGGGCACGGCGAAGCTGCTGTAGGCCCTGGTGTCGGCGAACATGGCTAGCTCTCCTCTGTCGTGGGTGAAGCGAGGTCTTCTGGTGCCTCATGACCTGCGCGCGTCCCGAAACTAATCGCATGCTCGTCTGCCGGGCTCGATCTGTCCAGTCCCCGTTGGCCGGCGAGGATGAACGGCGGTGGGCTGATTTGACGCTCGGCACTTGACCTTGACCTGGGATCTTCATATTCTGAAATCACACTAAGTATCAGGCCAGGACCCGGTGTCGCCCTCCCCCACACCACCGCCCGAAACGCCCTCCGCGAAGGAGCGCATGGCCGTCGCGCTGGCGCGCGACGTGGTCGACGGGGAGCGGATCATCTCCGGCGCGCACACCGAGATCTCGTTTGCGGCGACGCTGCTGGCGCAGAAGATGCACGCGCCGAACGTGAAGCTCCAGCTCGGCGGCACCTGCTTCCTGGTCAACGTCACCGACCTGCCGATCGAGCTCCCGAAGACCTCGACCGAGTACCGGATGCTGCGTTGGGCCGAGGCGGCGTACGACCACATGGAGACGTTCATGCACTTCGGCGCGCCGGGCGGCCGCGCGTACTACGAGGGCGGCCGGCCGCGGACCAACAAGTACTTCGTCGGCGACAAGTTCTTCGCCGGCGGGATCCAGGTCGATGCCCACGGCAACGCGAACATGATCGGCCTGCGCGGCGAGGGAGGCCGCCCGTACGGCTTCCGCGGCCCCGGCACGGTCGGGATCGCCGACATCGTCACGGTCGCGACGCCGTACGTCTTCGTCACCCACCACGACCGGCGCACGCTCGTCGAGCGGGTCGACTACGTGTCGATGCACGGGCCGCGCGGCTGGCGCGAGCACCGCTACCCCGGTCACGGACCGAAGTGGATCCTCACGCCGCGCGCGATCTTCAGCTTCGGCGGCGGCGACCGGGCGCAGCTCTGGGGCACGTTCGCGGGTACGAGCGTCGGGGACGTCCGCGAGCTGACCGGCTTCGAGTTCGAGCTCGCGCCCGACTTCGAGCCGGTCGAGGAGCCGACGGTGGAGGAGCTGACGGTCCTGCGCGAGGAGGTCGACCGCGCAGGGCTGCTGCGCGAGGGGACGGAGGTCGGCTGACATGGGCGAGGCGTGGATCGCGGGCGTCGGGTCGACGAAGTTCGGCCGCCACCCCGACCGCTCGCTGCTCGAGCTCGCCACCGAAGCCGGGCGCGCGGCGATCGACGACTCGGGCATCCCGCCGGAGCGGATCGGCGCCGTCTTCGTCGGCAACTTCGTCAGCGGCATCCTCACCGGCCAGGAGCTGCTCGGCCCGCTGGTCGCGGCGAACCTCGGCCTGCGCCACGTCGAGGCCGTCAAGGTCGAGGACGCCTGCGCGTCGAGCTCCGCGGGCGTTCGCCTCGCGTCCCACATGGTCGGGGCGGAGATCCACCGCGCGGTGCTGGTGGTCGGCGCCGAGCGGCTGACCGGCGCGCCGCGCGAAGTCTTCACGACGTCGATGACAGCCGCAATCGACGGCGACACGGAGGCCGCTTCCGGGCTCACGTTCCCCGGCTTCTGGGCGCTGGTGATGCGCCGTCACGAGCACCTCTACGGCACCACGCGCGAGCAGGTCTCGGCCGTGTCGGTCAAGAACCGCGGCTTCGGCGTGCGCAACCCGCTGGCCCAGTTCCGTGAGCCAGTGACGGCAGCGGACGTGCTCGAGTCGAAGCCGATCGCCGATCCGCTGCTGATGCTCGACTGCTGCCCGGTGACCGACGGCGCGGCGGCGGTCGTGGTCGCGAGCCCCAAGCTCGCCTGGCGGCACAACTCGCCGGCGGTGAGGATCTCCGGCTCGGCGCTCGTCAGCGGACCGCCGCGCGTCGCCGACTACGACGACGTGACGGTGCACGACGGCACCGTCGTCGCGGCCGAGCGGGTCTACGCGGCCGCCGGCATCGGCCCGGAGGACGTCGACGTCGCCGAGCTGCACGACTGCTTCTCGATCGCCGAGATCGTCGACGCCGAGGACCTCGGCTTCTTCCCCAAGGGCGAGGGCGGGCCGGCGATCGCCGAGGGCCGCTCGCGGACTGTCGTCAACGCGAGCGGCGGCCTGCTCTCGAAGGGCCACCCGACCGGCGCCACCGGCTGCGGGCAGCTCTACGAGCTCGCGCTGCAGCTGCGCGACGAGCACCCGAACCAGGTTCCCGGCGCGCGCGTCGGGCTGGCCCACAACGGCGGTGGGACGACCGCCGCCGTGACCGTCCACGTCCTGGAGCGACTGTCGTGACCGAGACCGGCACCCGGGCACGTTCGCGAGCGACCGTCGTCACCGACGCGGGGACCGTCTACAGCCACACCACGATCCGGGTCGCGGGCAACGCGCACGTCGGCGAGGCGCCGTTCGTGCTGCTGCTCGTCGACCGCGACGACGGCGGCAGGCAGCTCGGCCGCTATCGCGGGGACGAGCCGCCGGCGATCGGGACGCGCGTCGAGGTCGTCGAGCTGGTCGGCGACGTCCCCGTCTACGCACCGTCCGAGGAGGGCCGATGAGCCTCGAGCCGATCACCCGCCACAACCGCCCGGCGCGCCGCGAGGTGCTGGTGAGCGAGCAGGAGGCCGTCGCCGCGATCCACGACGGCGACACGATCGTCGTCGGCGGCTTTGGGACCGTCAACCACCCGATGCCGATCGTCCGCGGGCTGATCCGCCGTGGCGCGCGCGACCTGACGGTGATCGGCGCCGCGACCGCAGGCCTCGAGATCGACCTGCTGATCGGCGCCGGCTGCGTCCGCCGCGTGATCGCCCCCTATGTCGGCGCCGAGCTCTACGCCCCGATCGGCCACTGCTACCGCAAGGCCGCCGAGGCCGGCGAGATCGAGGTCTCCGAGACGACCGAGTACCTGCTCTACTCGCAGCTCGAGGCGGCCGCGCGCGGGCTCGGCTTCATGCCCTGGCGCGGCGGTGTCGGCACCGACGTCCCGAAGCTCAACCCCGCCTACGTCCCGTTCAAGGACCCGATCTACGGCGAGCCGTACCTCGCCGCGCCCGCGCTGCACCCCGACTGGGCGATCGTCCACGTCGGCCGCGCCGACGTCTACGGCAACGGGCAGCACGGCGGCGCGCGCTTCGGCGACCGCCTGCTCGCGCGGGCCGCCGAGCGGGTGATGATCACCGCCGAGCGGATCGTCCCGAACGCCGAGATCCGCAAGGACCCGTTCGCGACCTCGATCCCCTACGCCGACCTGGTCGTCGAGGCGCCGTTCGGCTCCCACCCCTACGCGAGCCACGGCTTCTATGTCGAGGACGAGGAGCGGATCCGCGAGTACGTCGACGCCTCGATCGCCTACCGCCGCGGCGACGCCGACCGCTGGACCGAGTACCTCGAGCGCCGGGTGACCGGCCCGGAGAGCCACTCCGACTACCTCGCCTCGCTCGACGCGGCGCGCATCGCGCGGCTGTCGAACGCCGTCGACGCCTGACGGCACAAGGCCGGGCCGGCCTTCGCTTCGACGCATCTTTGGACCACCCGTCCAATTGACAGTGGTCAGACCGCTTCTTACTATTGTGAAATCGTGATAACCGAAGATCGGGACAAGCGAGATAGGGGGTCGAAGATGGCCGGAAAGACCGCTGATGAGGCCACCTGGAAGGAGATGATGGCCGTCTTCTTCGCCCGCCAGATCGAGGACGGCGACACGCTCTGCTCAGGCGCGCACACAGAGATCTCGTTCACCGCGGCGATGCTCGCCCAACGCATGCACGCGCCCAACCTGCGCCTCCAGCTCGGTGGCACCGGCTGGCTCTGCAACCTCGTCGGCCAGGACGTCTGGGGCGTCCCGAAGACGTCGGTCGACTACCGGATCTCGCAGTGGGCCGAGGGCTACTTCGACCACCCCGAGACGTTCATCTTCTACGGCCCGCCGAGCGGCGGGCGCGACTACTACGAGCACCGCGAGCGCTACGCCGACACCAACCGCTACTTCTTCGCCGACCACTTCTTCGTCGGTGGGATCCAGGTCGACCTCCACGGCAACGTCAACCTGATCGGCCTCGCCAAGGACGGCCGGATGACGATGCGCGGCCCCGGGACGGTCGGCATCAACGACGTCATCACCGTCCGCAACATGTTCGTATTCATGACCGCCCACGACGAGCGGCGGTTCGTCGAACAGGTCGACTACGTCTCGACGATGGGCCCGTCGGGCTGGCGCGAGAAGCAGTTCCCCGGCAACGGGCCACAGTGGATCGTCTCGCCGCGCGGCGTCTTCGACTTCTCGGGCGAGGGCATGACCGCGCGCCTGCGCGGCGTCTTCCCCGGTCACAGCGAGGAGGAGATCGTGAGCAACACCGGCTTCGAGGTCGAGCGCTCGCGGCACTTCGAGGAGATCCCGCCGCCGACCGACGAGGAGCTTGGCCGGCTGCGCGAGGAGATCGACCGCGAGGGGGTGCTGCGCTCATGAGCGCTGGCAAGCAGGCCACGCAACAGGGCAACGGCCACATGTCCGACGCGTTAGGGCGCCGCGAGGTCGTCGCCACCGCCGCCGAGGTCGCGGCGCGCGTCGAGGACGGGATGACCGTCGCGATCGGCGGCTTCGTCGTCGCCAACCACCCGATGCCGATCGTCCGCGAGCTGATCCGCAAGGGCGCGCGCGACCTGACCGTGATCGGCAACGCGACAGCGGGGCTCGAGGTCGACCTGCTGATCGGCGCCGGCTGCGTGCGCAAGGTGATCGCGCCCTACGTCGGCGCCGAGCTCTACGCCCCGATCGGCAACTGCTTCCGCCGTGCCGCCGAGAACGGCGAGGTCGAGGTCTGGGAGTGCTCGGAGTACATCCTCTACGCGGGGCTGCAGGCACGCGCGATGGGTCAGGAGTTCATGGCCTGGCGCGGCGGGATCGGCACCAGCATCCCGGAGCTGAACAAGGACCTGAAGGTCTTCGAGAGCCCGCTCGGCGACGGCAAGGAGTACCTCGCCGTGCCGGCGATCGGCGCCGACTGGGGCTTCTTCCACGTCGGGCTCGCCGACAAGTACGGCAACGGCCAGCACGTCGGCTCGCGCTTCGGCGACCGGCTGATCGCGCGCGGCTCGGACCGCGTCGCGCTCTGCACCGAGCGGCTCGTCCCGAACGAGGTGATCCGGCGCGACCCGCTGCGGACCTCGATCCCCTACGCCGACGCGATCGTCGAGGCGCCGTATGGCTCGCACCCCTACGCGGCGCACGGCTTCTACGCCGAGGACGAGCAGCACATCCGCGACTACGTCGAGGCGACCGCGGCGTACCGCAAGGGCGACGAGGCGGCGTTCCAGGAGTACCTCGAGCGCTGGATCACCGGACCGGAGGACCACGACGCGTACGTCGAGGCGGTCGGGATCCGCAAGCTGCTCGAGCTCGAGCGCGTCTACGGCGGCGCCGGCGCGACCGGCAGGAGCGTGGCCGGTGTCGCCTAGCGCCGACACCGTCCCGGAAGAAAGGCGCCAGTCTTCGGCGGCGATCGAGCTGCCGCTGATCGCCTGGCGCTGCTCGGCGTGTGGGCGCACGTCGTTCCCCGCGCGCTCGCGCTGCTCGTACTGCTGGAGCGAGGACGGCGCCGAGGTCGAGCTCCCGAGCGAGGGCGAGGTCCACAGCTTCACGACGATCCACGTCGGCCCGCCGGGAACGCCGCTCCCCTACACCGTCGCCTACGTCGACGTCGATGGCGTGCGCATCTTCGCGCGCGTCGAGGGCGAGCCGCGGATCGGCGCGCACGGACGGGTGCACGCGCTCGCCCCCACCGGCGAGCCCCCGCAATTCGTCGTCGAGGTCGAGCGCGAGGAGGCGAGCGGCGATGGCTGAGGCCTACGTCCGCTCCGCCGCGCTGGCGCCGTTCGGGAACACGCCGGACCGCGACCTCGAGGCGCTCGTCCATCCGCCCGTCGTCCAGGCCGTGCGCGAGGCCGGGCTGACGCCCGACGACGTCGACGCGGTGATCTGCGGCACCTACGTCAACGGACCGCTCGCCGCGCAGCGCGCGCTCAGCGGCCTCGGCCTCTCCGACCGTCCGACGATCAACACCGAGAACGCCTGTGCCAGCTCCTCGTTCGCGGCCGCGATCGCAGTGACGCTCGTGCGCCAGGAGCTGTACCGCAACGTGCTCGTGATCGGGCTCGAGCAGCTCTCGAAGCTCGACTCCAGCCTGCTGCCGCTCGCCGAGGACGACCCCGAGGTGCGCGCGGGACTAGTCATGCCCGCCGTCTACGCGATGCGCGCCCAGCGCCACATGGCGGTCTACGGCACGACCGACGAGCAGCTCGCGAAGGTGTCGGTCAAGAGCCACGCCAACGGCGCGCTCAACCCCTACGCGCGCTACCGCAAGCCGGTCGCGCTCGACGAGGTGCTCGAGTCGCGGATGATCTCGACGCCGCTGACGCTGCTGCAGTGCTCGTCCGGCGGCGACGGCGCCGGAGCGGCCGTGATCGGCGACCAGCCGGGCGAGGCCGGGCCGGTGCGCTTCGTGGCGAGCGCCACGTCTGCCGGCCGCGAGACCTCCGAGCCGCGCGAGCTCGCCCAGTCCGAGCTCGGCCGCAAGGTCGCCGATGAGGCGTATGAGCAGGCCGCGCTCGGGCCCGACGACCTCGACGTCGTCGAGTGCCACGACGCCTTCACGATCGGTGAGATCCTCGCCTACGAGGCGCTCGGGCTCTGCGAGCCGGGCGGCGGCGGCGAGCTGATCGACGGCGGCGACACCGAGATCGGCGGCCGGATACCGGTCAACACCGGCGGCGGGCTGCTGTCGCGCGGGCATCCGGTCGGCGCGACCGGCGTCGCCCAGCTGGCCGAGATCACGTGGCAGCTGCAGGACCGCGCCGACGCGCGCCAGGTCGAGGGCGCGCGCGTCGGCATGACGCATACGACCGGCGGCGGGATCGCCGGCTACGACCACGCGGCGTGCGCGGTGCATGTCCTGGTCGCCGAATGACCTGAAGCGGAACTGAGGAGAGGAGCCGACATGGCCCAGCAGACGATCACCAAGGACTACGGGCTCGCGATCGGCGGCGAGGAGCATGCCGCGGCGTCCAGCAAGACGTTCGAGGTCCACAACCCCGCGACCGGCGAGCTGCTCGCCAACGTCGCCGAGGCCGACCCCGAGGACGTTGCCCGCGCGGTCGAGGCGGCCCAGGCAGCGTTCCCCGGCTGGGCGCAGACGAGCGACGGCAAGCGCGCGCGGCTGCTGCTCGACCTCGCCGACGCGGTCCAGTCGCACGCGAGCGAGCTCGCCGAGCTCGAGACGCGCGACCTCGGCAAGCCGATCACGGTCAGCGAGAAGGTCGATCTGCGCTCGGCGCCGGAGGCAATCCAGTACTTCGCCGGGATGATCGCCAAGGGCGAGGGCCGCACGATCCCCGTCCCCGGGCGCTACCTCAACTACACCGTGCGCGAGCCGTACGGCGTCGTCGCCGGGATCATCCCCTGGAACTACCCGCTGCTGCAGGCGATCTGGAAGATCGCCCCGGCGGTGATGGCCGGCAACACCGTCGTCCTCAAGCCGGCCGAGCAGGCGCCGCTGTCGCCGCTCGCGCTCGTCCGCCTCTGCCACGAGGTCGGCTTCCCCGAGGGCGTCGTCAACGCCGTGCCGGGCGCGGCGGCGACCGGCGAGGCGCTCTGCCGCCACCCCGGCGTGTCGCTGATCGCATTCACCGGCTCGGTCGAGACCGGCAGCCTGATCCAGCACTACGCCGCCGACCGCGTGATCCCGGTGATGCTCGAGCTCGGCGGCAAGAGCCCGAACATCGTCTTCGAGGACGCCGACCTGCGCGGAGCGATCGCGACCTCCTACGCCGCGATCACGACCAACCAGGGCGAGATCTGCACCGCCGGCAGCCGGCTGCTCGTGCACGAGTCGATCCACGCCGAGGTCGTCCAGGGCGTCGTGAAGCTGATGAGCGAGAAGACGGTCGTCGGCGATCCGATGGATCCCGAGACGACGCTCGGGCCGCTCGTCGACAAGGGCCAGCTCGAGCGCGTCAGCGGCTTCGTCGACCGGGCGCGCAACGACGGCGGCGAGCTGGTGACCGGCGGCGGGACGACGCGCGTCGACGGCCTCGACAGCGACCTGTTCTTCGAGCCGACCGTCTTCGACAACGTCGACAACCGCAGCGAGATCGCCCAGAACGAGGTCTTCGGCCCCGTCCTCTGCGTCATCCCGTTCTCGAGCGAGGAGGAGGCGGTGGCGCTCGCCAACGACGTCCCGCACGGGCTCGCCGCGGCGATCCAGACGCGCGACGTCGGCCGCGCGCATCGCGTCGCGAGCCAGCTCCAAGCGGGCAACGTCTGGATCAACACGTGGGGCAACGTCTACTCCGCCTCGCCCTACGGCGGCTACAAGCAGAGCGGCCACGGCCGCGAGATGGGCTTCGCCGTGATGGAGGCCCTCACGCAGGAGAAGTCCGTCTGGGTGTCGCTGCGATGAAGCTCGAGGCGACCGACACCCACGCCGTCGAGGCGCTCGGGGACCGGCTCTACGAGCGCACGATCCCCCGGCTGCTGCTCGAGCGCGCGCGCGAGGACCCGGGCTCGGTCGCCCTGCGCTACAAGGACCGCGGCGTCTACTGGGAGCTGACCTGGGCGCAGTACCTCGAGCGGGTGAAGGCGGTCGCGCTCGGCCTGCTCGACCTCGGGCTCGAGCGCGGCGACCGCGTCGCGATCATGGGCGACCCGTGCCTCGAGTGGCTGCTGTCCGACCTCGGCGCGCTGTCGGCGGGCGCCGTCTCGTTCGGGATCTACTCGACGAACTCAGCCGAGGAGGTCGGCTACCAGGTCGCGCGCACGCGCACGCGCTTCTTCGTCGCCGAGGACCAGGAGCACCTCGACAAGCTGCTCGACAGCGGCGACGACGGCGACGTCGTCGAGCACGTCGTCGTCGTCGACGACCGCACGCTGTTCCTCTACGACGACCCGCGGATCGTGACCTTCGCCGAGCTCGAGCGGCGCGGTCGCGCGCGCGGCGCCGCGGACCCCGAGGAGGCCGAGCGCCACATGCTCCAGGCCAAGCCCGACGACATCGCCGTGATGACGTTCACCTCGGGCACGACTGGCCAGCCGAAGGGCGCGATGCACACCCACCGCGACGCGATCTTCGGCATGACCTTCCCCTACCTCTGGTTCTACGAGGAGCTGCGCTCGGGCGAGCACCGCACGATCGTCCACCTCGCGCTCGCGCACCTCGTCGAGCGCTCGATGAGCGTCTGGCTGCCGCTGTTCTCGTCCTGCGTCCCGCACATCGGCGAGAAGGGCGAGGGCCTGCGCCAGGTGCTGTTCGAGGTTCAGCCGACCTTCCTCCACGGCGTGCCGCGGATCTGGGAGAAGATCGCCTCGCAGGTCATGGTCGCGGTCGACAGCTCGTCGCGGCTCAAGCGCGGCGCCTTCCGCCTTGCCCAGCGCGTCGCCGACCGCCGGATGGCCGCGATCTGGGCCGGCAAGCGGCCCTCGCCGCCGCTCGCGCTCGCCTACCGCGCGGCGCGCGCGGGCGCCTTCCTGCCCGCCCTCTACCGCGTCGGCCTCGCGCGCATCCAGGGCGGCTTCACCGCCGGGGCGCCGATGCCCGAGCGCGTCCAGGGCCAGTGGCAGAGCTGGGGCGTGCCGCTGCGCGACCTCTACGGAATCACCGAGGGGACGCTCGTCTTCGCGCAGGTCGGTCGCTTCCCGAAGCCCGCGAGCCCCGGCGTGCCGGGCTACCGCAAGGACGTCCGGCTCGCCGAGGACGGCGAGGTGCTCGTCGGCGGCCCGGGGCTGTTCAGCGGCTACTGGGAGGAGCCCGAGGCGAGCCGGGCGGCGAACCCCGACGGCTTCCTGCGCACCGGCGACGTCGCCGAGCAGACCGGCGACTCGTTCCGGATCGTCGACCGCAAGAAGGACCTGATGATCACCGCCGGCGGCAAGAACATCACCCCCGCGCTGGTCGAGAACGCGATCAAGGCGAGCCCGTACATCAGCGAGGCGGTGCTGCTTGCCGACAACCGCCCCTATCCGACCTGCCTGATCGAGATCGACTTCGACACGACGGTCCAGTGGGCGCGCGAGCACGGCATCGGCTACGCGGGCTTCACCGACCTGACCGAGAAGCAGGAGGTCCGCGACCTGATCGAGGCGGAGATCGAGAAGTCGAACGCGCGCCTCGCGCGCGTGGAGCAGGTGAAGAAGTTCCGAATCATTCCGAAGGAGCTCGACCCCGAGGAGGGCGACACGACGCCCACCCGCAAGGTCAAGCGCAAGCACGCCTACGAGCTCTTCGGCGACCTGATCGAGGAGATGTACGCGCCCGAGCCCGCGGGAACGACCCGAGCGCGCTGAGCCGACGAGAGACGAGGAGAGAGAGGTGCGACATGCCTAGATTGCTCACACTGATCGCGCTCGTGCTGACGGCGCTGTTCGTCGCGGCCGGCTGCGGCGACGACGACGACGATGGGGGCAACGGCGGAGGCGGCGGTGCGGCCGACACCAGCGCCGACAGGCCCGAGGGCCGGCCCTACAAGCTCGGCTACGTGACCGACCTGTCGGGGCCGCTGCGCGAGTCCTACAGCCCGACGCTCGAGGGCTTCCAGCTCTACATGCAGCAGCTCAACGACGACGGCGGCATCGACGGCCACCCGGTCGACGTGGTCGTGCGCGACGACAGCCTCAACGCCGACACGGCGGTCTCAGCCTCCGAGGAGCTCGCCAACCAGGAGAACGTCTCCGGCATCTTCGGGCTCAGCCTGTCGAGCACGCACGAGGCCGTCTACGCCGCGATGGAGCGTGCGCAGATCCCCGTGGTCAGCGGCTTCAGCGGGATCGCCTCGGCGCTGCCGCCGGCACAGCCGTTCGCGTACTCCGCCGGCACGATCTTCGAGGTCGCCGGCCAGGCGGCCGGACGCTTCACGACCCAGCTCGCCGACGAGGGCACGTTCGTCTGCGTGACGTTCGAGAGCGTCGGCGGCATCGCCGCCTGCGATGCCAACGAGGCGGCGGCGCGTGAGGCGGGGCTCGAGACCGAGCGTGTCGTGTTCCCGGTCGAGACGCGCGAGTTCACCTCGATCGGCTCCGACATCGCCGACCGCGACCCGTCGGTCGTGATCGGCCACTACGGCAGCGAGCAGAACGTCGGCGTGATCGCGGCGCTGCGCCGGGCCGGCTACGAGGGCCCCTACGTCGCGGCGAACTACGGCGTGACCGAGGACGCGCTGCGGCGCGGCATGGAGGCCGGCGGCTCGCAGGAGAACACCTACATGTTCGGTCGCTTCGCGTCGATCGACGACGACGAGCAGGGCGTGACCCAGCTCAGGGACGCCGCCGAGAGCTTCGGCACGGACTTCGAGCTCTCGAACGCCCACGTCTCCGGCTGGGGCCTCGCCCGAGTCGCCGACGAGGCGTTGACGAAGTGCGGCTTCCCGTGCAGCCCGGCGGATCTCGACCAGGCGCTGCAGGACCTCCAGGTCGACACGCAGGGCATCACCGGTGGCCCGATCGCCTTCCAGGGCCGTGACCACTACGGCGAGTCGTTCTGGCGGATGCACCAGTTCGACAGCGGCGAGGACGCGTTCGTCGTCGAGGGCGACTGGATCGGCCTGCCGCCGCGCGCGGAGGCCGGCGGAGGTGGCGGCTAGAGGCCGGGCCGACGAGCGAGCGCGAGCGAGAGGAGCAACCAGGTCATGGACGAGCTGAGCCTCGTACTGGCGCTCGGGAGCTTGTACGCCCTGCTCGCGGTTGGGATCGTGGTCGTGTACCGCACGAGCCGCGTGCTCAACTTCGCGCAGGGCGAGCTCGCCATCGTCGGCGGCTACGGCGTCACGACGGCGATCGGCGTCGCCGGCGGCTCGGTGATCCTCGGCCTCGGCCTGATGGTCACGGTCGCGGCGGTGCTCGGAGTGGTCATCTACTTCGTGCTGATGCGGCCGATCCTCGGCGAGGCGCCCTACGTCGGGGTACTCGTGACGATCGGGCTCGCGATCTTCCTGCGCGCCGCGATGGTGTTCATCTGGGAGGGCCAGATCGAGTTCGTCGACCTCGGCGAGACCGGCGACTGGGCGATCGCCTCCGGCCTCGAGGTGCCGAGCACTAACGCGCGCACGTTCATCGGCTGCACCGCCACCTTCATCGTCATCTACCTGATCTACCAGCGCTCGCGGCTCGGCGTGCGGATGCGCGCGGTGGCGGAGAACGTCACGCTCGCCGCGCAGCGAGGCATCAACGTCGACGTCGCGATCGCCACGGCGTGGGTGGTCGCGCTGGTCGCGGCCGGCGTCGCGGGCGCGCTCTACGGCGCGCAGGCGCTGCTCAGCGTTCCGGCCGCGGTCGTCGGCGTCAAGGCGATCACGGCGGCGCTGATCGGCGGGCTCGACAGCGTCAAGGGCGCCTACGTCGGCGGCCTCGTGGTCGCCACCGTCGAGTACTTCACGACGACGCAGATCAGCGCCCGCTACGCCGACATCGCCCCGATCCTGCTGCTGCTGATCGTCCTGACCGTCCGTCCGTGGGGGATGTTCGGCACCGCCGAGGAGGTCGAGCGCGTATGACGCGGCGCGAGCGAGTCGACAACACGGCGGAGGTCGCGCGTGTGCGGCCGCACGTCGCGGAGGTGGGGCGCGCATGAGCGTCGATGTCGGCACCCGCGCACCGGGCGCCGTCGCGGGCGGCTCGCTCGACGCGCGCGAGGCGCCGTCCGGGCTGGCCGACCGCCTGCACCGCCTGCGCAACCCGTCGACGCTGATCGTCGGCTACGGGCCCGACCTGCACGTCATCCGCAGCCGCTTCGGCGTCGCCTGCGCGCTGATCGCGCTGGCGGTGGCGATCGCGCTGCCGGCGTTCGTCGGGCCGTTCCACCTGCGCCTGCTGAACCTCTCGCTGATCGCCGTGATCGGCGCGGTCGCGCTGAACCTGCTCGTCGGCACGGCCGGCCTGATCTCGCTCGGCCAGGCGGCCTTCCTCGCACTCGGCGCGTTCACCGCCGGCGGCCTCGTCCACTACACGGACGCGCCGGCGTGGGTGACGCTGCCGGCGGCGACGCTCGCGGGGGCGGTCCTCGGCCTCGTCGTCGGCGTGCCGTCTCTGCGCCTGAAGCACCTCTACCTCGCGGTCACGACGTTCGTCCTGCACTTCGCGGTCGTGCTCGGCGCGACCGCGTTCCAGGCCCAGGCGGTGCAGTCGGCGGGGATCGTGATGCCGACGTTGGAGCTCGGCCCGATCCGCCTCGAAAGCCGCACCGACTGGTACTACTTCGTGCTCGTACTGGCGCTGATCAGCATCGTGATCGGCGTCAACCTGCTGCGCAGCCGGATCGGCCGCTCGTGGGCCGCGCTGCGCGACCGCGACATCGCGGCCGAGGCGCTCGGAGTCTCGATCACGCGCGCGAAGCTGTCGGCGTTCGTCTTCACCTCCGCGGTGGTCTCGTTCGCCGGCGCGATCAGCGGCTACTTCGCGGGCGTCGTCAGTGCCGAGACCTACACGCTCGAGCTGGCGATCTCGTACCTCGCGATGATCATCATCGGCGGCCTCGGCAGCGTCCTCGGAGCGGTGCTCGGCGCCTTCCTGATCACCTGGCTGCCGTACCTGATCGACGAGACGCTGCGCGCGTTCGGGTTCGAGGTCGGCCCCGGCCGGATCAGCGGCATCCACGACGGCGTGTTCGCGCTGCTGATCCTCGGCTTCCTGCTGTTCGAGCCGCGCGGGCTCGCCGAGCTCTGGCGCCGCCTGCGGACCTACATCACGCTCTGGCCGTTCCGCTACGTGCCACTCGAGCGCAGGGAGCGCTGAGCGGTGGCGCTGCTCGAGGTCGACGGCGTCGAGGTGGTCTACAACCGCGCGATCACCGCGATCCAGGACGTGTCGCTGACGGTCGAGGAGGGTTCGATCGTCGGGGTCGTCGGCCTCAACGGCGCCGGCAAGACGACGACGATGCGCGCGATCTCGGGCTTCCTCGGCGCCGAGGACACCGAGATCACCGAGGGCCGGATCGTGTTCGACGGCCACGACATCACCGGCCGCCGCCCGGACCAGGTCGCGCGCGCCGGCGTCGCGCTCGTGCCCGAGCGTTCGAAGGTCTTCCAGACGCTGACCGTCGAGGACAACCTCGCCGTCGCCGAGACCGCCGCCTCGAACGGCTCCGTGATGTCGGCCGCCCAGGCCTACGAGCTCTTCCCCGCGCTCGAGGGTCACCGGCGAACGCTGAGCGTCTACCTCTCCGGCGGCCAGCAGCAGATGCTCGCGATCGCGATGACGCTGCTCGGATCGCCGCGGCTGCTGCTCGTCGACGAGGCGTCGCTCGGGCTCGCGCCGAAGCTCGTCGCCGAGATCATGGCGACGTTGCGCCGGATCAACCGCGACCTCGGCGTGACCGTGCTCGTCGTCGACCAGGACGCCGATTCGGTCTTCTCGATCGCCGACCACGGCTACGTGATGGAGAACGGCCGCGTCGTCTTCGGCGACTCGACCGAGCGGCTGCTCGCGCACGCCGACGTGCGCGAGTTCTACCTCGGCATGGGCGGCGAGGGCGAGCGCTCCTACCAGGCCGTCAAGCAGTACCGGCGCACGCGGCGGTGGTGGTCGTGAGCCTGCTCGAGGCCCACGACATGCGGCTCCAGTTCGGCGGCGTGGTCGTGCTCGACGACGTCGAGCTCGAGGTCCGCGAGCACGAGATCCTCGCGGTCATCGGCCCCAACGGAGCCGGCAAGACCGCGCTGCTGAACTGCCTCAGCGGCATCTACCACCCCCAGCACGGCACGGTCACGCTCGAGGGCGAGCTCCTGACCGGCAAGCGGCCCTACCAGGTCGCGCGGCGCGGGATCGGGCGCAGCTTCCAGCACCTCGAGCTGTTCGGCCACCTGACCGTGGTCGAGAACCTGCTCGTCGGGCGCCACGCGCGGACCCGCTCAGGCACGCTGAAGTCGGCGCTGTTCTGGGGTCCCGCGCGGCGCGAGGAGATCGAGAGCCGCCGCCGCGTCGAGGAGATCATCGACTTCTTCGAGCTCTGGTCGTTCCGCCACAAGCCCGCCGCCTCGCTCCCGTTCGGCGTCCAGAAGCTCGTCGGCGTCGCGCGCGCGATGGCGACCGAGCCAAAGCTGCTGCTGCTCGACGAGCCCGGGTCGGGGCTGACGCGCGACGAGAAGGAGGACCTCGCCCGCTTCCTGCTGCGGCTGCGCTACGACTGGGACATCCCGATCCTCTGGGTCGAGCACGACATCAAGATGGTGATGGACCTCGCCGAGCGCGTGCAGGTGCTCGACCACGGCGCGACGATCGCGCAGGGAACGCCCGCCGAGGTGCGTCGCGACCCGGCGGTCATCCGCGCCTACCTCGGCGACCGCGCCGGCGCCGAGGCCGCCCGCGACGGGGAGACATCACGCACTCCGGCGAGGGACAGCGCATCGTGATCGGGGTTCGCAGCGGACCTGGCACGGCCTCGGTGTACGCTCCGATCCGGGTCCGCGCAGTACTCGGAAGCGTCGCCGAGGACGGCCGGAGGACGAGTTCGAACGGGAGGTTGCGGGATGGCTTCCACTGAGGCTGCTCAGCTGTCCGAGGTCGAGGTCGCGCTGCTCGGTCTGGTCAGCATCCGGCCGATGTACGGCTACGAGATCGGGCACCACTTCGACCGCGCGCTGGCGCCGTTCTGGAGCGTTCCGCGCACGCAGATCTACCCGAAGCTGCGTGAGCTCGACGAGCGCGGTCTGGTCGATTCCCAGCACGTCCCGCAGGAGGCGCGACCCAACCGGCGCGTCTACGAGATCACCGACGAGGGCCGCGAGCGGTTGCGTGACTGGGTGCGCGGCCCGATGCGCTGGCCCGAGCTCAAGCACCCGATGATGGCCAAGATCTTCCTCGGCCACCTGCTGCCGCCCGAGGAAGTGCTCGGACTGCTGTCCGACTACCGCGACCGCGCCGCCCAGTGGCGCGACCAGCTGTGGGAGATCCACTCGAAGTTCGAGCCGTCGCTGAAGGGCAGCTACGGCCGCAGCGCGTTCTTCCAGCTCGTCAGCCTCGAGCACCTGATCGCGCTCGCCGAGCTCGAGCACTCGGGCGCCCAGCGCGCGATCGAGGCGATCGAGGACGCCCGTCGCACGCTCGAGCGCGGCGACGGCGAGGGCTCGGACGAGCTGATCAACATCGTCCGCGAGCACCTGACCCCCACCCGGGGAGGAGGCACCTGACATGACCCGCTACGTCTTCCAGCTCGACGTCCGCGAGGGCAGCGAGCAGCGCCTGCGCGAGCTCAACGACCAGTACGAGCCCGCGCTGCGCCGGGCCACCGGCGCGATCGAAGGGTTCGGCGGCCTCGAGAAGTACATCCTCGGAGACCGCTACGTCGAGCTGATCGACCTCGAAGGGGACTTCGGCGAGTTCGGCCGCCAGCTCGCCGCCGACCCCGAGGTGCGCGAGTTCCTGCGCTCGGTGAACGACTGCTTCGTCCAGCCGCTGCGCGAGCTGGGCGAGCGC
Organism: Thermoleophilaceae bacterium; assembly: GCA_035630335.1. Taxonomy (GTDB): domain Bacteria; phylum Actinomycetota; class Thermoleophilia; order Solirubrobacterales; family Thermoleophilaceae; genus JAAYBF01. The sequence goes on from DASQKV010000070.1 coordinate 62,697, forward strand.
CGGATGGACCTCGTCCAGCGCGTGGAAGATGGACGGTCCCAAGCCGCCTAGCGCCACCGTTCGGCGCCTGGTCGAGTGGGCCGACACCGACGCCTCCGGCCACTACCACTACGCCACGGCCCTGCGCCTGTTCGAGGCCGCCGAGAGCGACCTGCTCGACCGCCTCGGCCTCCTGCACGACGTCTACGGCCGCCTCCCCCGCGCCCACGTCGCCTTCGACTACCGCCGCGTGCTCTGGTTCCGCGACGACGTCGAGGCCTCGGTGTCGGTCGCCGAGGTCGGCCGCACGTCGGTCACCTACGGCTTCGAGATCGCCCGCGGCGATGAGGTCTGCGTCCGCGGCCGGGTCGTCGCGGTCCTGGTCGACGCGGACGGCAAGCCGGCGCCGTGGGGGCAGCGGGAGCGCGACCTGCTCGCCGGGCCCCGCGCCTAGCGCCGACGACTCGAGGCCTGAAGGCCGCTGCCGGGCCGCACGACGAGCTGGCCGCCCGGAAGGCCGCGGATCCACTCCATGAGGCGGACCGCGGGATCGCGGCCGCGGCCGTGGATGGCGAGCAGGCCGATCGTCAGCGAGCCGACCCAGAATCCGCCGCCGGCCAGGGCCACGCGCTGGACGAGCCCGTAGTGAGCCCCTGTGCCGTCGTCGGTGGCGAAGAAGAGGCCGCCGACGACGGCAAGGCCGAGCAGGCCCGCCGCTAGGGCGAGTAGGTCGACGCGACCCCAACGCGCGTCGCCGTGGAATCGCCATGCCATCGCGAGCAGTGAGAGCGCGAGCGCGACCGCGCCGACGAAGTAGGTCCAACCGTGGGCGACGTGTTGCCACGAGACGTCCCCCGCCTGCTCGCGGGCGAGGCAGCCGGCGTCGATGTTCGGCCGGCAGTCGGCGGGAAAGGGGAAGCCGTCCAGGATCTGCGCCAGCCCGGTGAACGCGATCAGCGCGGGGCCGATCCACCCGCGCCAGCCGCGCGGAGCGTCCAGCGCCAGGGCCGCGGCGGCCGCGATGAACGACGCGCCCCAGATCGCGGCGGCGGTGTTGAAGAGCCATGGACGTGCGGCGGTGTCCGCGCCGAGCACGCTGACGGCGTGGCGGATCTCGCTATAGCCGGGCTCCAGCAACCCACCGAGCGTGGTCAGGGCGACCCACGCGAGCTGCCCGGCCAGCGAGGCGAGGGCCAGCCGGCGGATCAGGGCGCTGCGGCTGTCGGTCTGCATTGCGTCGCGGAGATCTAGGCTCAGGCTCAGCCGCCCTCGAAGGCGAAGACGAGTAGGCAGACGTCGTCCTCGCCCGAGCTGCCGGCGAGCATGACGGGTGGGAGCTGCTCGACGAGCTCGGCGGGCGAGGCGGTGCGGCGGGCCTTGACCTCCTCGAGCAGGTGGGCAAGGCCGTCGTCGATCGAGCGGTCGCGGCGCTCGACGAGCCCGTCGGTGTACAGCAGCACCCGCGCGCCGCGCGGCAGCGTGAGTGCGTCCTCGTAGCGCGCGGACTGGCTCGGGTGGGCGGTCAGCGGCGGCGAGCGGCCGTCCCAGAGCAGGCGCGGCGGCTCCCCGGGCTCGACCAGCAGCGGCGGCAGGTGCCCCGCGCAGGCGTAGCGCATCCGGCCGCGCTGGAGGTCGACCTCGGCGTAGGCGAGCGTCGACATCCAAGCCCTGCCCACCAGCCCGACGAAGGTGTCGAGGTGGTCGAGCAGCCGCGCGGGCGGCACGCCCGTGCATGCGAGCGCCCGGATCGCACTGCGCAGCTGGCCCATGGTGGTCGCGGCGTCGATCCCGCGGCCGACGACGTCGCCGACCGAGATCGCGACCCGGTCCTCGTCGAAGGCGACCGCGTCGTGCCAGTCGCCGCCGACCTCGAGCGTGTCGATCGCCGGGCTGTAGAAGGTCGCGACCGCGTAGCGGTGGTCGCTCGGCGGCTCGCCGGCCAGCAGGCTCGTCTGCAGCGTCCGCGCGATGTCGCGCTCACGCTCGTAGAGCTCCGCGTTCTCCTCCGCCAGTCGCGCCATCGTCCGCTGCAGGACCTCGGCGCGCTCGCGCGCCTCCTGCTCGTGCTTGCGCGCGCGCAGCAGCTCCTGCTCGTACTCGCGCCGAACCGCCGCCTCGAAGATCACTGTCCGGATGCCGATCGGAGTGCCGTCCGCGTCCTTGCGCAGGGTCGAGTTCACCAGTACCGGCATGCGGCTGTCGTCGGCGCGTACGAACTCGAGCGCGATCTCGCGCACGGCGCCCTGCATCCGCAGCATCGGCGCGTAGTGGGTCTCGTGGTAGATCCGCCCACCGGCGCTCAGGAGGTCGGCGAAGCGGCGACCGACGATCGCCTCGCGGCTGTGGCCGGTCCACGCGACCAGGGTGTCGTTCACCCTCACGACAGTCCCATCGGGCAGGGTCGAGAGCAGGCCGCAGGGCGCGTTCTCGTAGAGGTCCTCGACACTCTCCTCGAGCAGCACGTCCCTCCCGCGGCTGTCGTGGGTCGCCAACGCGCAGCCTTTCTTAGAGGAAGTCCTCGATAGCGGCGACCGTCTCATTCGGCGCGCTGAGGTTCGGGCAGTGCCCGGTCGCGCTGAGCTGGACGAAGCGGCTGTCGCGAATCTGGTTGTGGACGTACTCGCCGACCGGGCGTGGAGCGATCGGATCGTCGGCGCACTGCAGGACGAGCACCGGGGTGCCCACCCCCGCCAGGTCCGCCCGGTTGTCGGACAAGAAGGTGACGCGCGCGAACTGGCGCGCGATCTCGGGATCGGTGGCACAGAAGCTCTCGACCAGCTCCTCGCCGAGCTCGGGACGGTCGGGGTTACCCATGATCACCGGCGCCATCGCGCTCGACCAGCCGAGGTAGTTGCTGTCGAGCGACTCGAGCAGCTCGTCGATGTCGCCACGGCTGAAGCCGCCGACGTAATCGCCGTCGTCGACGTAGCAGGGCGAGGGACCGACGAGGACCAGCTTCTCGAACCGCTCGGGCGCCCGGTTCGCGGCGATCACGCCGACCATCGCGCTGACCGAGTGGCCGACGAAAATCACACGCTCGAGCTCCATTGCCGCGCAGATCTCGAGCACGTCTTCGGCGTAGCCGTCCAGCGTCGAGTAGCGCCGGCGATCGAACGCCGACAGGTCGGAGCCGCCCGCCCCGATGTGGTCGAAGAGGATCACCCGGTACCGGTCCTCGAACGCCGGGGCGACGAACCGCCACATGTTCTGGTCGCAGCCGAAACCGTGGGCGAACACCATCGGCTGCCCGTCCGGCCGCCCGCTGACCGTGACGTTGTTCCTCAGCAGAACGTTCACAGCGACCGATCCTACATCGCGTAGCGGGACGAATGGGCGTAGTATTGGACACATGGGCCGAGCACTCGGACACACCGCTGCGGCCGTGGACTTTAGCGAGCGAACCCTCCGCCGGTATGTCAACGACGGCCTGCTGAAGGCTCGTCACGTCGGGCGTCAGGTGGAGCTGGCCGCTCACGAGGAGCGCTATCTGCGTTCCCACCACGAGCTGCTCAGAACCCTTCGAGGCGCATTGCGAACCGAGCGCAACGTCCAACTCGCGGTGCTCTTCGGCTCGACGGCCACCGGCGAGGACAGCGAGGAGTCGGATGTCGACCTCATGGTCTCGCTGCACGACGCCCGCTCCCGCTCGCCCGCGTCCCTGCGTCGTCGCTTGCAGACGCGGTTGAACCGGCGAGTGCACCTCGTCGTCCTGCACGACGCTCGGGAGGCGCCTTCGCTGCTGGCCGACATACTCGCGGAGGGCCGCGTCGTCATCGATCGCGGCAACCTCTGGCCCCAGTTGATCGACCAGCGCGATCTCATCGCCGAGCGCGCCGCACGAGCGGACTTCGAGCTGATGACAAGGGCCGCCGCCTCTCTATCCGCGGCACGGCAGAGAGTGGCTGAGTGACGCCACGCGACGAGGGCCAGCGCCACGACGGAACCTCTTCCGGGCAGGTGTTCACCAAGAACGAGCGGCGCCTCGGAGCCATTCTCGCGCGCGTGCCACTCGCCCGCGAGCAGCTGATCGTGGCGATGGAGGAGTTCGAGCCCGCGTTCGATCTCGACGCCTTCCTCGCGGCCGCTCAGAGCGACGACCCCGCAGAGCGCAACAAGGTTGCCGTCATCGAGCGAGAGCTCGACCTGCTCGTCAACCTCTTGGAAGAGCTGGCGGCCCGCTCACTCGACGAGGGACGTCGCCTGGGCGCTGTCGGCAAGGGTTCACGCGGCCCGTGGGAGCAACTGGCCGCAGAGAAGGTCATCCCAAGATCGATGGCCGAGAAGCTTCGCGAGGCCAAGGACACCCGCAACGACCTGGACCACTTCTACCCCCCCACCAGCTGGAAGGTCGTGCACGGGGCCAGCTCCACGCTGCTGGCCGAACTGGACGGCTACATCGTCAAGGTCGGCGACTGGGCGAAGGGCCTCGGCATGAACTTGCCTGACCCCGACGGACCGAGCGTCTAGGGTGCCGCGCGTGGATGTGATCGACGAGCTGGTCGCCAACAACGAGGCGTTCGCCGCCTCGCTGCCGACGAGGCACCTCGACGTCCGGCCCAGCCGCCGGCTGGCGATCGTGACCTGCATGGACTCGCGGCTCGACGTCTTCGCCGCGCTCGGCCTGCGCGACGGCGAGGCGCACGTGCTGCGCAACGCGGGCGGGGTGATCACCGACGACGTGATTCGCTCGCTCGCGGTGTCCCAGCGGCGGCTCGGCACGCGCGAGGTGATGCTGATCCACCACACGAACTGCGGGATGCAGACCCTGACCGACGACGGCTTCCGCGCCGAGCTCCAAGAGGCGACCGGCGTCGCTCCGGCGTTCGCGATCGAGTCGTTCTCAGACCTCGACTCGGACGTGTCGCAGTCGATCCGGCGTGTCCGCCGCTCCGACTTCCTGCTCCACCGCGACCTCGTGCGCGGGTTCGTCTACGACGTCGACACGCACCGGCTGCGCGAGATTCACGTCGACGGCGAGCCTTGAGCCGGGCCTCGGCGCCGTCGGGGGTCGTGATCGCGCCGCCCGTGCCCTAGCGGCTTCGGCCAATGTCACGCTTACCTTTTTGACGGTAAGGCGCAGCCGGCAGGTCACCGTTATCCAAGGTCTTGCCACGGCGCCATTCCGGTGCTAAACCACGCAGTACAGGCAACGAAAGGTCGACGACGATGTGCCTGGCCATCCCCGGCCAAGTGATCGAGGTCGTCGACGACGCCAACCGACTCGCAAAGGTCGACGTCGCCGGCGTGAGGCGGACCGTGAACATCGGTCTGCTCGACGGCGAGGGCGAGTCCGCCGGCCCTGGCGACTGGGTGCTGATCCACGTCGGCTTCGCCCTCTCGAAGGTCGACGAGCAGGAGGCGCTCGCCACGCGCAAGCTGCTCGAGCAGATGGGTGACGGCTACCGCCAGGAGCTCGAGGACCTGAAGGCGAGCGTGATCGAGTGACCGTGAGATGAGCTTGCCGGCCGACCTCTTCCCGCGCTGCGACCACGACGGTTGCATCACCTGCGGTGATGAGGCGGTCGCGATGCGAGTGGTCCGCGTCGACGAGTCGCGCGGTCTGGCGCTCTGCGCGGATGCCGCGGACCGGCGCGAGACGGTCGAGATCGGCCTCGTCGATCCGGTCGCGCCCGGTGACGGCGTGCTGGTGCACGCGGGAACCGCGCTGACGCGGATCGAGGCACCCGGCGCCGACGCGCGTGAGGCGGAGGCACCCGAGGAGGCGCGCGCGTGAGGTTCGTCGACGAGTTCCGCGACGCCGAGCTGGGGCGCGCCCTGTCGGGCGAGATCCTGTCGCTGGTCGAGCCGGGACGCCATTACAAGCTGATGGAGGTCTGCGGCGGCCACACCCACTCGATCTACAAGTACGGGATCGACGACCTACTGCCGGACGACGTCGAGCTCGTGCACGGCCCCGGCTGCCCGGTCTGCGTGATCCCGATGGGGCGCGTCGACGACGGGATCGCGATCGCACACCAGCCGGGGGTGATCTTCACCTGCTTCGGCGACATGATGCGCGTGCCCGGGTCGCACGGCAGCCTGCTCGACGCGAAGGCCGCCGGCGCCGACGTGCGGATGGTCTACTCGCCGCTCGACGCGCTGCGGATCGCGAAGGCGAACCCCGACCGCGACGTCGTCTTCTTCGCGATCGGCTTCGAGACGACCGCGCCCTCGACGGCGCTGACGCTGAAGCGCGCCAAGGCCGAGGGCGTCCCCAACTTCCTCTGCATGTGCAACCACGTGACGATCGTGCCGCCGCTGCGCGCGCTGCTCGACTCGCCCGACCTGCGCCTCGACGGCTTCATCGGCCCCGGGCACGTGTCGACGGTCGTCGGCGCGCGGCCGTTCGAGTTCATCCCCGCCGACTACGGCCGTCCGGTGGTGATCTCCGGCTTCGAGCCACTCGACGTCCTGCAGTCGGTGCGGATGATCATGGGCCAGCTCGCCGATGGCCGCTGCGAGGTCGAGAACCAGTACACGCGCGTGGTGCCGTGGGAGGGCAACCTGCGCGCACTGGAGATCCTGTCCGAGGTCTTCGAGCTGCGGCCGCACTTCGAGTGGCGCGGGCTCGGCTTCATCTCCCAGAGCGCGCTGAAGCTCTCCGACGCCTACGCCGATCTCGACGCCGAGGTCCGCTACGAGGTTCCCGGCGTACGCGTCGCGGACCCGAAGGCGTGTCAGTGCGGCGAGGTGCTCAAGGGCGTAATCAAGCCGTGGGAGTGCAAGGTGTTCGGCACGGCGTGCACGCCGGAGCGGCCGATCGGGACCTGCATGGTGTCACCGGAGGGCGCCTGTGCCGCTTACTACAACTACGGCCGCTACGCCCGGGAGCGTGAGGTCGTATGACCGCCGGCACGACCCGCGAGGACCGCATCCTCGGGATCATCGAGACGACGCGCGCCAAGCGGTCGAAGTTCCGCGACGAGCAGATCACGATGTCGCACGGCGCGGGCGGCAAGGCGACGCAGTCGCTGATCGAGGGGCTGCTGGCCCCGGCACTCGCCGGCGAGGCGCTGGCGGCGCTCGGCGACGCCGGCGCGGTCACCGTCGACGGCACCCGGATGGCGCTGACGACCGACAGCTTCGTCGTCCGTCCGATCCGCTTCCCGGGCGGCTCGATCGGCGAGCTGGCTGTCAACGGAACCGTCAACGACCTCGCCGTCGCGGGCGCGCGGCCGCTCGCGCTGACGCTGTCGCTCGTGCTCGAGGAGGGCCTGCCCGCCGAGACCCTGCGCGCCGAGGTCGACGCCATCGCGCGCGCCGCGCGTGCGGCTCAGGTCGAGGTCGTCGCCGGCGACACGAAGGTCGTCGAGCGCGGGCACGCCGACGAGCTGTACGTCTGCACGACCGGGCTCGGCGCCGTCGACCCGCGCGCCGAGCTCTCGACCGCGGCGCTGACGCCCGGCGACCGCATCCTCGTCTCGGGGTCGATCGGCGAGCACGGCACGGCGATCATGCTCGCGCGCGACGAGTTCGAGCTCGAGGCCGATGTCGAGTCCGACACCCGCTCGCTGTGGCCGGCCGTCGACGCGTTGCTCGACGAGGCCGGCCCCGCGCTGCGCTGCATGCGCGACGCGACGCGCGGCGGCGTCGCGTCCGCCCTCAACGAGCTGGCGCGCGCGTCGAAGGTCTCGGTGCTCGTGAGCGAGGCCGCGGTGCCGGTCGAGCCGGCGGTCGCGGGGGCGGCCGAGCTGCTCGGCATCGACCCGATGTACGTGGCGAACGAGGGCAAGCTCGTCGCGTTCGTGGCGCCCGAGGCGGCGGACGCGGCGCTCGCCGCGCTGCGCTCGGTCCCGGGCTGCGAGCGCGCCGCGGAGATCGGCGAGGTCCGCACCGAGCCGCCCGGGATGGTGCTCGTCGACACCGCCTTCGGAGGGCGGCGCGTGATGGACCTGCTGGCCGGCGACCCACTGCCGAGGATCTGCTGAGGAGGCGGGGTGCACGAGCTCTCGATAGCCCAGGCGCTGATCGAGATCGTGGACCGCCATGCGGGTGGGCGCCGGGTCACGCGCGTCGAGGTCAAGGTCGGGCGGCTGCGCCAGGTGGTGCCGGACGCGCTCGACTTCGCCTTCGAGCTGGTGTCCCAGGGAACGCCGGTCGAGGGCGCCGAGCTGGTGCTCGAGGACGTGCCCGCGGCGGGGACGTGCGCGAGCTGCGGCTCGGACACCCCGCTGCCCGAGCTGCCGCTCGCCTGCCGGCGCTGCGGCTCGTTCGACGTCGAGCTGACGCAGGGAGAGGAGCTGCGCGTAGAGGCGCTGGAGATCGAGGAGACAGGCCGGCGCGCCGAGCCGGCCATGACCGGAAGCTGAGGTGAGGAGATGGCCGCGGAGCCAGAGGAGATGGGTGCGGAGCCAGCCGGAGTAGTTGAGGCCAAGCATCCCGCCGTCGAGGAGGTGCACATCCTCTGGACGTCGGAGGGGATGAGCTGCGACGGCGACACGCTCTCGATCACAGCGGCGTCGCTGCCGAGCATCGAGGACGTCGTCCTCGGCGCCGTGCCGGGGCTGCCGAAGGTCCACCTGCACAACAAGGTGCTGTCGCCGACGCTCGGCGGCGAGGAGTTCATGGAGCCGTTCCGCCAGGCCGCGGCCGGCACGCTCGACGCGCCGTTCGTGTTCGTCGTCGAGGGGTCGATCCCGAACGAGAAGATCAACGGCGACGGCTACTGGACGTCGATGGGCAACGATCCCGCGACCGGCGAGCCGATAACCGTCAACGAGTGGATCGACGTGCTCGCGCCGAAGGCGTTCGCGGTCGTCGCGATCGGCACCTGCGCTACCTACGGCGGCATCCACGCGATGGCCGGCAACCCGACCGGCTGCATGGGCCTCGCCGACTACCTCGGCTGGGACTTCCGCTCGGCCGCCGGGCTGCCGATCGTCAACGTCCCCGGCTGCCCGGTCCAGCCGGACAACTTCATGGAGACGCTGACCTGGCTGCTCTACCAGGCCGGCGGCCTCGCCCCGATGATCCCGCTCGACGACCAGCTGCGCCCGCAGTGGCTGTTCGGCAAGACCGTCCACGAGGGCTGCGACCGCGCCGGCTACTACGAGCAGGGCGACTTCGCCAAGGACTACAACTCGCCCAAGTGCCAGGTGAAGATCGGCTGCTGGGGCCCGGTCGTCAACTGCAACGTGCCCAAGCGCGGCTGGATGGACGGGATCGGCGGCTGCCCGAACGTCGGCGGCATCTGCATCGGCTGCACGATGCCCGGCTTCCCCGACAAGTTCATGCCGTTCATGGACGCGCCGCCCGGCGGCGGCGTGTCGTCGGCGCTCGCGGGGACCTACGGACCGGTGATCCGCAAGCTGCGCGGGATCACCAACCGGACCGTCAACAAGGAGCCGAAGTGGCGGCACAACCGCGACCGGCTGACCAGCGGCTACGACCCCAAGGCGCTGCAGGCCAAGTAGCCCGGAACGAGACGAACGAGAGAGGACCACAGCGATGGCAACCACAACCGCGAGGATCGAGCCGGAGGCCGGCAACGTCGTCGACATGTCGTGGGACCCGATCACCAGGATCGTCGGCAACCTCGGCATCTACACCAAGATCGACTTCAAGCAGCGCGAGGTCGTGCGCTGCCGCAGCACCTCGTCGCTGTTCCGCGGCTACAGCGTCTTCATGAAGGGCAAGGACCCGCGCGACTCGCACTTCATCACCAGCCGCATCTGCGGCATCTGCGGCGACAATCACGCGGTCTGCTCGATGTACGCGCAGAACATGGCCTACGGCGTGAAGACGCCGCCGCTCGGCGAGTGGATCGTCAACCTCGGCGAGGCCGCGGAGTACATCTTCGACCACACGATCTTCCAGGACAACCTGGTGTTCGTGGACTTCTGCGAGCAGATGGTCCGGGATACCAACCCGAGCCTCCTGGAGCGGGCCGAGCAGACACCAGCCCCCCACGCCGACATCCACGGCTTTAGCACCATCGCGGACATCATGCGGTCGTTCAACCCGTTCACCGGGGACACGTATAAAGAAGCGCTGCAGATGAGCCGGCTTACTCGGGAGATGTTCTGCCTGATGGAGGGGCGGCACGTACACCCCTC
>DASQKV010000071.1:0-22555 GCA_035630335.1 Thermoleophilaceae bacterium
GGACGCGGAGGAGATCCGCGCCCGCACCGAGACGCTGCAGACCGCGTTCCACCGCGTGTCCGAGCAGATGTACGAGCGCGCGCAGGCCGCCCAGCAGGATGAGGCCGCGGCCTCCGACAACGGCGCGTCGGCCAGCGGCACCTCTTCGGACGCTGAGGAGGAGGTCGTCGACGCCGAGGTCGTCGACGAGCAGAAGTGATGTCGGACGAGATCCGGACCGAGCCTGAGGGCGAAGCCGCCGTGGAGGACGAGTTCTCCGCGGCGGCCCCGCCGCACCCTGGCGCGGCCGGCACGGGCGAGACGTCGTTCGGCGACGCCGAGGTCCCGCCCGCGTCCGATCTGAAGATCGCGCAGACCCAGGCCGAGGACTACCTCGCGCTGGCGCAGCGCACGAAGGCCGACTTCGAGAACTACCGCAAGCGGATGGCGCGTGAGAACGCCGCCGCCGTCGATCGCGGGATGGCGAAGCTGGCCAAGGAGCTGCTGCCGGCGCTCGACCACCTGGAGATCGCGCTGAAGGCGGCCGAGGGCCACGAGGACGTCGTGAAGGGCTTCGCGATGGTCGCGGGCGAGCTGCAGGCCGCGCTGGCGCGCGTCGGCATCCAGGCCTTCGCGCCGCACGGCGAGGTCTTCGATCCCAACGAGCACGAGGCGATGCTCTCCCAGCCCCACGAGGGCGCCGAGGCGGGCACCGTCGTCGAGGTCTACCAGTCCGGCTACCGCATCAACGGCGCCGTGCTGCGGCCCGCGCGTGTCGTAGTGGCGGCATAGCGATGGCGCGCGGTACCGACCACTACAAGACCCTCGGGGTCGACAAGAAGGCCTCACAGGAGGACATCAAGAAGGCGTACCGCAAGCTGGCCCGGCAGTACCACCCGGACACCAACAAGGACGCCGGTGCCGAGGAGCGCTTCAAGTCGATCTCCGAGGCGTATGACGTCCTCGGCGATCCCGACAAGCGCAAGAAGTACGACCGCGGCGGCTCCGTGTTCGCCGGCTCGAACCCCTTCGGGGGTGCCGCCGGCGGTGCCGGCGGGGGCGCGACGGCGGCCGACTTCGGCTCGTTCTCGGACATCCTGTCGGGCATCTTCAACACCGGCGGTGGGCGTGCCCGGACGAAGCCGGTGTCCGAGCGCGGCAAAGATCTCGAGACCACCGTCACGCTGTCCTTCGAGCAGGCCACCGAGGGCGCCCAGGTGCCCGTCTCGGTCGCGACCCACGCGGCCTGCACGACCTGTCGCGGCTCGGGTGCACGCCCGGGCACCTCGCCCAAGGTCTGCCCGGTCTGCAACGGCCGCGGCGTCGAGGCCCAGGGCCAGGGCGTCTTCTCCATCACCCGCCCGTGCTCGCGCTGCAACGGCACGGGCACGGTCATCGAGGACCCGTGCGGGACCTGCGGGGGCGAGGGCCGGCTGCGCGAGATGAAGCGCTACCGGGTCAACATCCCCAAGGGCGTGCGCCAGGGCTCGCGGATCCGGCTCGCCGGCAAGGGCGAAGCGGGGCTACGCGGCGGCCCGCCGGGCGACCTGTACGTGATCACCCACGTGACCGAGTCCGACGTGTTCAAGCCCAAGGGCGACAACCTCGAGGTCGAGGTGCCGATCACGATTCCCGAGGCGATCAAGGGGGCGACGATCGAGGTGCCGACGCTCAACGGCTCGAAGCGGATCAAGGTCGGGCCCGGCACCCGCCACGGAGCCCTCCAGCGGCTGCGCGGCGAGGGCCCGCCGCGGCTCAAGGGCGCGGGCCGCGGCGACATCCACTACCGGCTCGCGATCGACGTCCCGGACGAGCTGACCGACGAGCAGCAGGCGGCGGTCGACGACCTCGCCGCCGTCCTCGACGGAAACCCGCGCGAGCGGATCCTGGGAGGCGGGGCCTGATGGCCGCGCGCGACGACCGTCGCGACCGGGGCGTCTACATGATCTCCGTGGCGGCCGAGCTCGCCGGAATGCACCCGCAGACCCTGAGGATCTACGAGTCACGCGGCCTGATCGCGCCGAAGCGGTCGCCGAAGAACACGCGCTTGTACTCGGACGAGGACGTCGAGCGCCTGCGCCGGATCCAGGAGCTGACGACCGAGCTCGGGATGAACCTCGCCGGCGTCGAGAAGGTCTTCGAGCTCGAGCAGGAGATCGGCCGGATGAGCCGGCGCGTGCGGAGCCTCGAGCGACAGGCGGAGCAGGTGCGCGAGGAGCTCAACGCCGAGCTCGAGCGCGTGCGACGGTCCTACAAGGCCGAGCTCGTGCCCTACGAGCCCCCTGGCCGCGCGCTCGCCCCGCCCGTCCGGCGCGACGCGGACGCGGTCCGCGTCCGCATCACCCGGACGCGCGAGCGGTGAGCCGCGCGGGTCTGGCGGCGGTGGCGGCCGTCGCGACGCTGCTCGGAGCCGGTTGCGGGGGAGGCGACGACGAGGCCGTGCGTCCCGACCGCGTTCCCGCCGGATCGGTCGCGGTCGTGGGCGAGTCGCAGATCACGAAGGCTGAGCTCGACCGGCGCGTGGCAGCGTTGCGGCGCGCCACCGGCAAGCGCTCCACGCCCGAGCGTCGCCAGCTCCATAGCCAGGCGTTGTCTGTCCTGCTGCACGAGAAGGCGATCGAGCAGGAGGCGGCCGAGCGCGGCGTCACGGTCGACCCGCGGGAGGTTCGCCGGCGCTGGAACGGCGTCAGGCGAGCGCAGTTCGCGAACGAGAAGGCCGTCAGGCGGTTCCTCGGCGGACAGACCGAGCAGGATGTCCTGCGCCAGCTTCGCCTACAGCTGCTGACCGAGGGGATCCACGACCAGATTCGCGAGCAGGACGGCGACACCGCCGTCGCGCGGTTCCAGCGCGACCTCCAGAAGCGCTGGACCGAGCGCACCGCGTGCCGCCCGCGCTACGCCACAGTTGGTTGCGGCGAGCGTTCCGGCTAGAGGGGACGAAATGGGTAGACGGACGGCGAAGGACACGCTAACCTGACAAGGACTGACTTAGATTTTCTACGTGCAGAGGTATAGGAAGCGATGCAGGCAGATCGATTCACCGTCAAGTCCCAGGAGGCAATCGCCGCGGCGCAGCAGATCGCCGCGGCGCGCCGCAATGCGCAAGTGGCGCCGCACCACGTGCTGCTCGCGTTGCTGGAGCAGGACGGCGGCATCGTGCCGCGGGTCCTCGAGCGGGCGGGATCCGAGCCAGAGTCGGTACGGCGCCGCGCCAACCAGGCGCTCGACTCGCTGCCGACGGTCACCGGCGACGCCGGCGCCGCGCCCCCCTTCGGCTCGGAGACCGTCGAGCTCTTCAAGCGCGCCGACGACGGCGCGCGCGGGATGGGCGACGAGTACGTCTCGACCGAGCACCTGCTGCTCGCGCTCGCCGCCGATCCAAAGGTCGACGCTGGCGCGTCGCGCGACCAGATCGCGGAGGCCGTCGCCGAGGTCCGCGGTCCGCACCGCGTCACCGACCAGAGCCCCGAGGACAAGTACGAGGCGCTCGAGAAGTTCGGGCGCGACCTGACGGCGGCCGCACGCGACGGGAAGCTCGACCCGGTGATCGGGCGCGACGACGAGATCCGGCGCGTGATCCAGGTGCTGTCGCGGCGGACGAAGAACAACCCGGTCCTGATCGGCGAGCCGGGCGTCGGAAAGACGGCGATCGCCGAGGGGCTGGCGCAGCGGATCGTCGACGGCGACGTTCCCGAGTCGCTGCGCGACCGGCGCGTGATCGCGCTCGACATCGGCGCGCTGATCGCAGGCGCGAAGTACCGCGGCGAGTTCGAGGACCGGCTCAAGGCCGTGCTCAAGGAGGTGTCCGACGCGGCCGGTCAGGTGATCCTGTTCCTCGACGAGCTGCACACGATCGTCGGCGCTGGCGCCGCCGAGGGCGCCGTCGACGCCGCCAACCTGCTCAAGCCGATGCTGGCGCGCGGCGAGCTGCGCGCGGTCGGCGCGACGACCCTCGACGAGTACCGCAAGCACATCGAGAAGGACGCCGCGCTCGAGCGCCGCTTCCAGCCGGTCCAGGTCGACGAGCCATCCGAGGAGGCGACGATCGCGATCCTGCGCGGCCTCAAGGAGCGCTACGAGAACCACCACAACGTCGGCATCCAGGACTCGGCGATCGTCGCGGCGGCGATGCTGTCGCACCGCTATATCGCGGACCGCTTCCTGCCCGACAAGGCGATCGATCTGATCGACGAGGCGGCGTCGCGCGTGCGGATCGAGATCGACTCGGTGCCGACCGAGATCGACGAGGTCGAGCGCCGCATCCAGCAGCTCGAGATCGAGCGCACGGCGCTCGAGAAGGAGACCCACGAGGCGGCGGTCGCGCGGCGCGAGGCGATCGAGCGCGAGCTTGCCGACCTCCGCGAGCAGGCGGGCGCGATGCGTGCCGAGTGGCAGGCCGAGAAGGAGGCGATCACCTCGATCGGCGAGACGCGCGAGCGGCTCGAGGAGGCGCGTCGTGAGGCCGAGCGCGCGGAGCGGGAGTCGGATCTGGAGCGCGCCGCGGAGCTTCGCTACGGCGAGATACCGCGCCTGCAGGCGGAGATCGAGGCGGCCGAGTCGCGCGCCGCCGATGGTGCCGCCAACCGCTTCCTCAAGGAGGAGGTCGACGACGAGGACATCGCCGAGGTCGTCGCCAAGTGGACCGGCATCCCGGTCTCGCGGCTGATGGAGTCGGAGGTCCAGAAGCTGGTGCACATGGAGGAGCGGCTGCACGAGCGGGTGATCGGTCAGGACGTCGCGGTCGAGGCGGTGTCGAACGCGCTGCGCCGCTCGCGCGCGGGCCTCCAGGACCCCGACCGGCCGATCGGCACGTTCCTGTTCATGGGCCCGACCGGCGTCGGCAAGACCGAGCTCGCCCGTGCGCTGGCCGAGTTCATGTTCGACACCGAGGAGGCGATGGTCCGGATCGACATGTCCGAGTACATGGAGAAGCACTCGGTGTCGCGGCTCGTCGGCGCCCCGCCCGGCTACGTCGGCTACGACGAGGGGGGCCAGCTGACCGAGGCGGTGCGCCGGCGCCCGTATGCCGTCGTGCTGCTCGACGAGATCGAGAAGGCGCACTCGGACGTCTTCAACGTCCTGCTGCAGGTGATGGACGACGGCCGCCTGACCGACGGCCAGGGCCGGACGGTCGACTTCACCAACGCGGTGCTGATCATGACCTCGAACGTCGCCGGCGGGCTCGAGGGCGTCCAGGCGACGTTCAAGCCCGAGTTCGTCAACCGGCTCGACGAGATCGTCCAGTTCGAGCAGCTGACCCGCGAGCAGATCGGCGAGATCGTCGAGCACGCGGTCGCCGACCTCGCGCGCCGGCTCGAGCGGCGTGGCGTCGAGATCGAGCTGACCGAGGGCGCCAAGGCGCTGCTGGCCAACCTCGGCTACGACCCCGCCTACGGCGCCCGGCCGCTGCGCCGGGTGGTCCAGAAGCAGCTGATCGACAAGCTCGCGCTGAAGCTGCTCGAGGGCGAGTTCGTCCCGGGCGACGTCGTGCGGGTCGATGCCGGCGACGGCGAGCTCGCCTTCGACAAGGCGGTCCCCGTCGCGGCCGGCGGCTGACCGGCATGGGCAAGCGCGCGCGCAGGCGGGGCAAGGCAGGCGGCGGCGAGGCGATCTCCGCGGCGGGCAGCTCCTACACCGATAACGACGGCAACGTCCTGACGTTGCGCGACGAGCTGAGTTCCGGGACCCTGCGCGGCCTCGAGCGGCTGGATGCGAAGCCCGCGGCCAACGCCGAGGACCGCTGGCAGCGCAGGGTCGAGTACCTGTTCGAGCGACTCGCCGTGCGCTGGGAGATCGCCGGCCTCCCGATCGAGGAGCAGCGGGAGCTGCTCGGCCGCTACCGGATGGCGTCGTCCGACGAGCGCCGCGCCGTCAGGGCGGCGCTCGCCGAGCACCTGCGCAGCCGCTATCCGCAGCTCGACCTCTAGGGCGTCATCAGCCTCCAGCCTTCGCGGACTCCCGTGGCGGAAGCCGCGCTCGCACGCCTCGCGCGCGCGATCGTGACCGCGTAGGTGACGTTGCGGCCGGCCCGCGCCGAGCTGTCGGGGTTGGTGTCGAAGCGCAGCGTGTACCTGCCGGTGTCGACGCCGGGCGGGAACAGCCGCCGCCTCACGTCGAGCGAACGACACGGGCCGCCCAGCGCGCCGAGGCGCACGTCGCGCGTGCGGTCGCCGCGGCGGACATGGGCATAGAGCACGTCACCGCCGAAGAACCCGCGCGCCCTGATCCGTCGCGTGCGCGACGGATCGCCGGTCCGCGGCGTCACCACGACGCCGAGCGACGCCAGCCTCACCGTCGCGGTCGCCCGGTTGAGTCGATAGGTCTGGTCGGTGGCGGTGAACCTCAGCGAAACGACGGCAAACGGGATCGCCGGTGCGCGCATGGTGGCGCTGAAGACGCCGTCGTAGTCGGCGATTCCCATCCCGACCTGCTGCCCTTCGATGCTCAGCGAGACGTCTCCGTCAGGCGTGAAGCCATGTCCGGTCAAGGAGATCACCTGGCGCGCGCCGTAGCACGAGCGTTCGGGAGACAAGGTCACGTGCTGGGCCGAGGAGGCGGCCGGAGCCAGGGCCAGCGCGAGCACGACGAGGGAGAGGGCGGCGTTACGAGTCCACACTGGGACCTCCAGGGTCGAGAAGTGTGGCGCCTCTCGCGGGTCCACCATACCTGCCTCGTGAGGAGGTGTGGAAGCCTCGCTTGCGCCGGATCGGGAAAACTGAGAGAACAGGCCCCGGCGGCGCCGATCTGAAAGGAAGTTCCATTGCCCACATTCGTACTGCTGAGCACACTGACCCCGGACGGGGTCCAGACGATCAAGAACAACCCCCAGCGGATCCTCGAGGTCAACCGCGAGATCGAGCAGCTCGGTGCCGTGGTGAAGGCCCAGTGGGCGGTGCTCGGGCGGTTCGACTTCGTCAACATCGTCGAGGCGCCCGACGAGGCGACGATGGCGCGCGTCTCGCTCGAGCTCGGCTCGCGCGGCACCGCCCGCTACGAGTCGCTGACGGCGATCCCGGTCGACGACTTCATCGCCTCGCTCTAGCGTGACGCGGGTTCTCGTCATCGGAGGGGGTGGGCGGGAGCACGCGCTCGTGCGCAGGCTGATGCGCAGTCCGCAGCAGCCGGAGTTGTTGTGCGCGCCGGGCAACGCCGGCATCGCGAAGGACAAGGTCGAGTGCCTCGACGTCGGCGCCGAGGACGTCGAGGGGATCGTCGCGGCCGCGCTCGATCACGAGGTCGACCTCGTGATCGTCGGACCTGAGGCGGCGCTCGTCGCAGGCGTGGTCGACGCGCTCGCCGAGGCCGGGATCCGGGCGTTCGGCCCGACCCGCGAGGCGGCGCGGATCGAGGGCTCGAAGCGCTACGCGAAGGAGCTGATGGAGGCCGTTGGCGTGCCGACCGCCGAGTACGCGGTACTGACGTCGCGCAAGGCCGCGCTCGAGCGGCTCGCGGATGCCTCCTATCCGCTCGTGCTGAAGGCCGACACGCTGGCAGCCGGCAAGGGCGTGATGATCTGCGCCGACGAGGCGGAGGCCCGCGCCGCGCTCGACGAGCTGTTCACCCAGCGCCGCTTCGGCAAGACCGACGTCGTGATGGAGGAGTTCCTCGAAGGCGAGGAGCTGTCCCTGCTCGCCCTCTGCGACGGCGAGCGCGCGATCCCGATGGCGCCGGCGCAGGACTACAAACGGATCTACGACGGTGACGAGGGCCCGAACACGGGCGGCATGGGCAGCTACTCGCCGGTGCCGGGGATTGACCGCGAGCACGCCGAGGCGCTCGCGCTCTGCGTCCACCAGCCGATCGTCGACGAGCTGCGCCGCCGCGGCACCCCCTTCCACGGCGTCCTCTACGCCGGCCTGATGATGACCCCTGACGGGCCGAAGGTGCTCGAGTACAACTGCCGCTTCGGCGACCCGGAGACGCAGGCCGTGCTGACCCGGCTGCGCTCCGACCTGCTGCAGCTGATCGAGGCCTCGATCGAGCCGGGCGGCCTCGCGGGCGTGGAGATCGAGTGGTCACCGGCCTGGGCGGTCACCGTCGTGCTCGCCTCGGATGGCTATCCGGCCTCTTCCTCAAGCGGCGACGAGATCACTGGGCTGCGCGCGGTCGACTCGCTCGACGTCGAACTCCTGCACGCGGGAACGGCCGAGCAGGACGGCCGCCTGGTCACCGCCGGCGGGCGCGTGCTGAACGTGACCGGGATCGGCGAGACTCCCGCGGAGGCTCGTGAGCACGCCTACCGCGTGGCCGAGCGAATTCAGTTCAAGGGCAAGCAGATGCGTCGCGACATCGCCGAGCGGGCTGTCGCGCGCGTGGAGGAGGTAGCTAGATGAGTGACGGGCAGGAGCCGGAAGCCGGAGGCATGGGCGAGGTGCAGGATCCGGGCAGCGGCGGGATGAGCGAGATGCCGCGGCCGGGCGAGCCGGTGACCCAGACCGAGGTCGAGCACGAGTTCGACGATCTCTCGGTCGACGCGCCGCGGGTCGGCATCGTGATGGGCTCGAAGTCGGACATGCCGGTGATGGAGAAGGCGGCCGCCGAGCTCGAGCAGCGCGGCATCCGCCACGAGCTGCGCGTCATGAGCGCGCACCGCGACCCGGACGTGGTGGCGGATTACGCCAAGAACGCGAAGATGCGGGGGCTGCGCGTGATCATCGCCGGCGCCGGTTTGGCCGCCGCGCTCCCGGGCGTGGTCGCCGCCCATACCGAGCTGCCGGTGATCGGCGTGCCGCTGACCTCGAAGACGTCCGTCGCCGGTGGCCTTGACGCGATGCTCGCGATCGCCCAGATGCCGCCCGGCGTGCCCGTGGCCTGTGTCGGTGTCGACGCGGCGAAGAACGCCGCCGTGCTGGCCGCCCGGATCCTCGACGCGTGAGGCGCCGTCACACCCCCGCTCGGCTGGGCTCGGAGCGCCGATGATCGATCGCTATACGCGCCCCGAGATGGGCGCGGTTTGGTCCGAGCAGCGCAAGCTCGAGACCTGGCTCGCGGTCGAGCTGGCGGTGACCGACGCGCTCGCCGAGCAGGGCGTGGTTCCAGCTGGCGACGCCGCGGCGATCCGCGACCGCGCCGCGTTCACGATCGACGCCGTCAAGGAGCGTGAGAAAATCACGGACCACGACGTCGCGGCGTTCGTCGACGTCGTCGCCGCCTCGGTCGGCGAGGCCGGCCGCTGGTTCCACCATGGGCTGACGTCCTCGGACGTGCTCGACACCGCCCTCGGGCTGCAGATCGCCCAGGCCGGGCCGATCCTGATCGCCGGCGCACGCGCCTACCGCGACGCGCTCGTGACCCGGGCGCGCGAGCACGCCGCCACGCTCTGCGTCGGCCGCACCCACGGCATCCATGCAGAGCCGACGACCTTCGGCGTCAAGCTCGCCGGCTTCGCGTTCGAGGCCGACCGCAACCTGCGCCGGCTCGAGCGTGCCATTGCGCAGGCCTCGATCGGTGCCCTCTCCGGAGCCGTCGGCACCTACGCCGCCAATGGCCCCGAGCTCGAGGCGGCCGTGCTCGAGCGCGTCGGCCTCGGCCGTGAGGACGTCTCGACCCAGGTCGTGGCGCGCGACCGGCACGCCGAGCTGCTCTCCGCCGTCGCGCTCGCCGGCGCCGGGCTCGAGCGCTTCGCGACAGAGGTCCGCCACCTGCAGCGCACGGAGGTGCTCGAGGTCCAGGAGCCGTTCCGCGCCGGCCAGAAGGGCTCGTCGGCGATGCCGCACAAGCGCAATCCGATCGTCTCCGAGCGCATCACCGGCATCGCCCGTCTCCTACGCGGCTACGCCCAGGCTGGCCTCGAGGACGTCGCCCTCTGGCACGAGCGCGACATCTCGCACTCCTCCGTCGAGCGCGTGATCCTCCCCGACGCGACGATCCTGCTCGACTACGCGCAGCAGCTCGCGATCCGTGTCGTCGAGGGGATGACCGTCAACGCGGACCGGATGCGCACCAACCTCGACGCCACCCACGGCGCCCTCTTCTCCCAGCGCGCGCTGCTGGCGCTCGTCGAGTCCGGCCGCTCGCGCGACGACGCCTACCGGATCGTCCAGCAGAACGCCCAGCGCGCCTGGGACGAGGGCACCCCCTTCCGCGACCTGCTCGCCGAGGCGGCACCGGAGCTCGATCTCGACGCCATCTTCGACCCGTCTTCCTTCACCCGCCACGCCGACGCGATCGTCGGCCGCCTCGACGTCCTCGACTGAGGCGGGTCCGGCACGCGGGGCGGCCGGGGCCGCTGGTAGCCTCGCGTGGGTGAGCGAATCAGCCGTGCTTGACGGGTTCGAGCCCGTCGCCCAGGGCAAGGTCCGGGACATCTACGCCGTCGGCGAGGATCGCCTGCTGCTGGTCACCTCCGACCGGATCTCGACCTACGACGCGGTCCATCCGACGCCGATCCCGGACAAGGGCAAGGTGCTCACGGGCCTGTCGACTTTCTGGTTCGAGCGGACGCGGGAGATCGTCCCGAACCACCTGATCTCGTACACCGAGGTGCCCGACGAGGTGCGTGGGCGCGGGCTGCTGGTAGAGCGGCTCAAGATGGCGCAGGTCGAGTGCGTGGTGCGCGGCTACATCACCGGCTCCGGCTGGAAGGACTATCAGGCGAACGGCGCCGTCTGTGGGATCGAGCTGCCGGGCGGGTTGCGCGAGTCCGAGCGGCTTCCCGAGCCGATCTTCACTCCCGCGACCAAGGCCGCGGTGGGGGACCACGACGAGAACGTCGACTTCGATCGCGCCGCCGAGATCCTCGGCGACCGCGAGCTGCTCGAGGAGCTGCGACGGCTGTCGCTCGCGCTCTATGAGCTCGGCGCCGAGCACGCGCGCGAGCGCGGGATCATCCTCGCCGACACCAAGTTCGAGTTCGGCCGCCGCGCAGACGGGACGATCGTCCTCGCGGACGAGGTGCTGACGCCGGACTCCTCGCGCTTCTGGCCCGCCGACGGCTATGAGCCCGGCCGCGGCCAGCCCAGCTTCGACAAGCAGTTCGTGCGCGACTGGGCGAGCGGCTCGGGCTGGGACAAGTCGCCGCCCGCCCCACCGGTCCCCGACGACGTGGTCGAGGGCACTCGCGCGCGCTACGTCGAGGCCTACGAGCGGATCGCCGACGAGCCGTTCTCCGCCTGGCTGCAGCGCAGCAGGGCCAGCGCGTCGTGAGGGCGCGCGTGCTGATCCGCCCGAAGGAGGGCATCCTCGATCCGCAGGGCCAGGCGGTCGAGCGGGCGCTGCCGGCGCTCGGGTTCGAGGGCGTGGCGAACGTCCACGTCGGGCGGCTGGTCGAGCTGGACGTCGACAGCGTGGAGAGCGTGCCGGAGATGTGCGAGCGGCTGCTCGCCAACCCCCTCATCGAGGACTACGAGGTCCTCGCGGTCGAGTGAAGTTCGGCGTCGTCCGCTTCCCGGGCTCGTGCGATGAGGTCGACGCCGTCCTCGCCTGTGAGCAGCAGGGGGAGGCCGAGATCCTCTGGCACGGCGACCGCGACCTCAAGGGCGCCGACGTCGTCGTCGTGCCCGGTGGCTTCAGCTACGGCGACTACCTGCGCGTAGGCGCGATCGCGCAGTTCTCGCCCGTGATGGACGCCGTCGCCGAGTTCGCCCGCGCCGGCGGGCCCGTGCTCGGCATCTGCAACGGCTTTCAGGTCCTCTGTGAGGCCGGGCTGTTGCCCGGCGCGCTGCTGCCGAACGTCGAGCTGCGGTTCGTCTGCCGCCAGGTCGACGTCGAGGTAGCCAACGCCGATACGCCGTTCACGCGCCAGTGCGCCGAGGGCGACGTGCTGTCGATTCCCGTCAAGCACACGACCGGGCGCTACTACGCGCCCGAGACGACGCTGGCCGAGATCGAGGAGCGCGGGCAGGTGGTGCTGCGCTATGCCGAGGACTACAACCCGAACGGCTCCGCTAACGGCATCGCCGGCGTCTGCAACGCCGAGCGCAACGTCATGGGCCTGATGCCGCATCCCGAGCATGCGGTCGACCCGCTGACCGGTTCCGCCGACGGCGCCTGCCTGTTCGCCTCGCTCGCCGCCCACGCCGCAGAGCCGGCGGCCGCGTGAGCGACCCGGCGGCGACGGCCGCGGCGGACCTGCGCGGCGAGGCACGGGCACTAGGCCTGACCGACTCCGAGTACGACCTGATCTGCGACAAGCTCGGCCGGACGCCGAACGGGCTCGAGCTGGCGGTGTTCTCGCTGATGTGGTCCGAGCACTGCGCCTACAAGCACTCGAAGCGGCTGCTCGGAAGGCTGCCGACCGAGGGCCCGCACCTGCTGATGGGCCCGGGCGAGAATGCAGGCGCGGTCGACGTTGGCGACGGCCTCGCGATCGCGTTCAAGGTCGAGTCGCACAACCATCCGAGTGCGGTCGAGCCGTTTCAGGGCGCGGCCACCGGAGTCGGCGGGATCATGCGCGACATCTTCGCCGTCGGCGCGCGACCGATCGCGGTGCTCGACTCGCTGCGCTTCGGCGAGCTCGACTCCGCGCGCTCGCGCTACCTGCTCGACGGCGCGGTGGCGGGGATCGGCCACTACGGCAACTCGATCGGGGTGCCGACCGTCGGCGGCGAGGTCTACTTCGAGGGTCCGTACGAGCAGAACTGCCTCGTCAACGCGATGTGCCTGGGGATCGCACCGAAGGAGCGGCTGATCCGCAGCGCGGCGGCGGGGCTCGGAAACCACCTCGTCCTGATGGGCGCCCGCACCGGCCGCGACGGTATCGGCGGTGCCTCCGTCCTCGCGAGCGCCGAGCTCGGCGACGACGACGCCGACAAGCGGCCGACTGTCCAGATCGGCGATCCGTTCGAGGAGAAGAAGGTCATGGAGGCCTGTCTCGAACTGCTCGACCGCGAGCTGCTCGCGTCGCTCCAGGACCTCGGCGCCGCCGGCCTCTCCTCGTCCTCGTCCGAGATGGCCTCGAAGGGCGAGGTCGGGCTCGACATCGACGTCTCGAAGGTGCCGTTGCGCGAGGAGGACATGGAGCCCTTCGAGATCATGGTCTCGGAGTCCCAGGAGCGGATGCTCGCCGTCGTCGAGCCGGAGCAGCTCGCCGCGGTGGAGAAGGTCTGCGAGCGCTGGGAGGTCCGCTGCACGGTGATCGGCGAGGTAACCGACACGCGCCGGATGCGGATCTTCGACGGCGACGAGCAGGTCGGCGACATGCCGGTCGAGGCGCTCGTCGACGACTGCCCGCTCTACGACCTCGAGCCGGAGGAGCCGGCCGAGCAGATCTACCCCGCGCCGAAGCGCACGCTCGACGAACTGATCGCGACGACCGGCGACGACCGCGCCTCAGCCGCCGACGATCCCGCCGCGATACTCCTGGCGCTGCTCGCGTCGTCCAACCTCGCCTCGCGCCGACCGCTCTTCGAGCAGTACGACGCGCTCGTCCAGTCGCGCACGGTGCGCCGCCCCGAGGCCGCCGACGCCGCCGTCCTCCAGCTCGTCCACGACACCGGCGGCTCGACCGCGATCGCGATCTCGATCGACGGCAACGGCCGCCGCGTCGCTTGCGACCCCTACTGGGGCACCGTCGAGGCCGTGCTCGAGTGCGCCTCCAACCTCGCCTGCGTCGGCGCCGAGCCGCTCGGGCTGACCAACTGCCTCAACTTCGGCAACCCCGAGAAGCCCCACGTGGCCTGGCAGCTCTCGCGCTCGGTCGAAGGCATGGCCGACGCCCTGAATCAGCTCGGCGTGCCCGTCGTCGGCGGCAACGTCTCGCTCTACAACCAGTCGGGCGACGGTCCGATCTACCCGACGCCGGTCGTCGGGATGGTCGGCTCGATCCCTGACGCGAAGCGCACCGCGGGCATCGGCTTCGCCGAGGAGGGCCACGTCGTCGCGATGTGCGGCACGCCGCAGCCGTCGCTCGCCGGCTCCGAGCTCGCCAAGCTGCGCGGCGAGCCGCTGCCGACCTCGCTCGCCCCGGTCGACATCGCCGCCGTCAAACGCGCCCAGGACGCCGTCCGCGACGCCGTCCGCGCCGGCGACCTCGCCAGCGCCCACGACATGGCCGAGGGCGGCGTCCTCGTAGCGATCGCCGAGTCCTGCCTCGCCGGCGGCATCGGCGCCACGCTCGACTTCTTCGGCGGCGACGACGCCACCTACGCCGAGCTCGAGCCCTACCTCTTCGGCGAGGCCGTCGGCGGCTTCATCGTCTCCGGCCCACGCGACGCGATCGACCGCCTCGCCGAGCGCGTGCCGACGGACGTCTTCGGCAGCGTCGGGGGCGACCGGCTCGAGCTGCCGGTCGGCGATCGCCGGCTGAGCGTGTCGCTCGACGAGCTGCGCATGGCGCACAGCGCGCTGGCCGGCGCCTTCTCCTAGGGGATCGCACGCGAAGGCGTCCGATCCGCTGGTACCCTGAAACTCCGTGTCGAGCTTGGCTGTCAGGCTCGACGCGGATCTCCTGATCCGGTCTCCATGACCTCACCAGAGACGATCCCCGATCGCGACGGGCCGCGCGACGAGTGCGGCGTCTTTGGCGTATACGCACCCGAGTCCGAGGTGTCGCGGCTCGCGTACTTCGCGCTGTTCGCGCTCCAGCACCGCGGCCAGGAGTCGGCCGGGATCGCGACCTGCGAGGACGGGCACATCATGACCGTGCGCGACCTCGGTCTCGTGTCGCAGGTCTTCGACGAGCAGAAGCTGCGGGCGCTGACCGGCGACATGGCGGTCGGGCACGTGCGCTACTCGACGACCGGCTCGTCCGCCTGGGAGAACGCGCAGCCGGTCTACCGCTCCGACCGCCGCCAGGTCGCGCTCGCCCACAACGGCAACCTGATCAACGCGGTCGAGCTGCACGCCGAGCTGCTCGACAAGGGCGTGTCGTTCCGCTCGACGTCGGACTCGGAGATCATCGCGGCGCTGCTCTCGACGCACGAGGCGGACACGATCGAGGAGGCGCTCGCCGACGTGATGCCGCGCCTGCAGGGCGCGTTCTCGACCGTCGTGATGACGACCGACTCGCTGGTCGCGTTCCGCGACGGCGCCGGCCTGCGACCGCTGTCGCTCGGCAAGCTCGGCGACAGGTTCTGCGTCGCCTCCGAGAGCTGCGCCTTCGACATCATCGGAGCCGAGCTCGAGCGTGAGGTCGAGCCTGGCGAGATGATCTCGATCCGCGACGTGGGGATCGAGGCGCGCCAGGTGGTCGACTCGCCGCGCCGGGCGTCCTGCGTCTTCGAGCACATCTACTTCGCGCGGCCGGACTCGATCCTCGAGGGCAACCGGATCCAGGTGTCGCGACGCAAGATGGGCGAGATCCTCTGGCGCGAGTCGCCGGTCGAGGCCGACGTCGTCGTCGCAGTGCCGGACTCCGGCAACCCGGCCGCCGCCGGCTTCTCGAAGGCGTCGGGCATTCCCCGCGACGAGGGCCTGATCAAGAACCGCTACGTCGCGCGCACGTTCATCCAGCCCGGCCAGGAGCTGCGAAAGCACGGCCTGCGGATGAAGTTCAACCCGCTGCACGAGGTCGTCGCCGGCAAGCGGCTGGTCGTCGTCGACGACTCGATCGTGCGCGGCAACACCACCCGTCAGATCGTGCGGATGCTGCGCGACGCCGGTGCGCTCGAGGTCCACATGCGCATCTCCGCGCCCCCGATCCGCCACCCCTGTCACTACGGCGTCGACATGTCGACGACCGACGAGATGGTCGCCCACGGCCGCACCGTCGAGGAGATCGCCACCGAGCTCGAGTGCGACTCGCTCGCCTACCTCTCGCTCGAGGGCGTCTACGAGGCGATCCGCGGCGAGCGCGGCACCCACTGCGACGCCTGCTTCTCCGGCGACTACCCGCTCGACGGAACCGACGACGCCCAGGGCAAGTACGCCTTCGAGCTCCCGCTCGCCGCAGTCCGCAGCTAAAGCCGCCGCCCGGGCCCGCTACGCGCGTCGTACCTGCCGTCGACGAGTACGACGAAGCCCATCACGACCACGCTGGCCGCGTAGAGAACCGCTGAGCTGGGTCGAGCCAGTAGGGCGAAGCCGACGAGGACCGCGACACCCACCATCGTGGCCGGGAGAGAGTCGACGATTGCTCGGAGCATGCAGATAGTCTATCGCGTCAATGCTGTGTCTAGAAGAAGAAGTGCGGCGCCCGCGACCGCCCCGAGCACAGCTCCTGTTCCCATGGCCTGATCCCATTGAGGCTCATCCTTGGACCACTCGTGAACGCAGGCGAGGGCGCTACCCAGGGCCGCTGTGCCTCCGATCAGGGTGATGATTGGCTCTGCGGCCTCTTGGACGACAGACGCGAGCAGGACGCCTGCGGCGACTGGGGTCATCTGCGAGCGCACGATGAGCACCCTTGCCGGAGCGGTGTAACGGCTCAAGGCGTGCTTGCGACAGCTGAGGCCGCCGCCGCCTTTCACGGCCGGACGCGGCGGTACTGTGGCCGGGCGATGGACCTTGGTGGCGCGCTTCAGGAGTACTTCGGCTTCGCGGCCTTCAGGCCGGGTCAGCGAGAGGCGTGCGCGGCGGCGCTAGAGGGCCGTGACGTGCTCGTCGTGATGCCTACGGGCTCGGGGAAGTCGCTCTGCTACCAGCTGCCCGGGCTGATGCGGGATGACCTGACGATCGTGGTGTCGCCGCTCGTGGCGCTGATGCAGGACCAGGTCGAGGCGCTGCATGCGCGCGGCCTCGGCGATCGCGTGGCGCTCGTCAATGCGCAGCAGGACACGGCGGCCAACGCCGAGGTGATCAGACGTGCGGCCGCCGGGGATCTGCGGCTGCTGTACGTCGCACCGGAGCGGTTCGCGTCGCCGGGCTTTCTGGAGGCGATGCGCGGCGTGCGGATCGGGCTGTTCGTGGTCGACGAGGCGCACTGCGTGTCGCAGTGGGGGCACGACTTCAGGCCGGACTACTTCCGCCTGGCCGACGCAGCTCGCTATCTAGGCGCCGGGTCGATCGTCGCTTCCACGGCCACGGCCACTCCGCGCGTGGCGCTCGACATAGCTCGCCGGCTCGGTCTGCGCGATCCGCTCAAGGTCGCGACCGGCTTCGACCGGCCGAACATCTCGTTCGCCGTCGCCCGGCCCGCTCCGCACGCGAAGCGGGCGCTGATCGCGCAGGCGCTCTCGGCCCCGGATGCCCTGCCGGCGATCGTCTATGCGGGTACCCGGGCCGGTACCGAGGAGATCGCCGAGCAGCTGTCCACCGCGCTCGGCGAGGAGGCGCTCCCGTACCACGCCGGCCTCGACCGCGAGACGCGCGCCACCGTCCAGCGCCGCTTCCTGACCGACGACGCGCGCGTGATCGTCGCGACCAACGCGTTCGGCATGGGCGTCGACAAGCCGAACGTGCGCACCGTCATCCACGCGAGCGTGCCGTCCTCGCTCGAGGCCTACTACCAGGAGGCGGGCCGCGGCGGCCGTGATGGGCTGCCGGCGCGCGCCCTGCTGCTCGCCGAGAATCGCGACAAGGCGCTTCACGTCCACTTCATCAAGCGCGACGAGGTCGATGAGCGGCTGCCGGCCCAGCTCTACGAGCGCCTGCGCGCCGCCACCGGCGAGGACGGCCGCTATGCCGCCGACGCCGGCGAGCTGATCCGGTCGGTCGGCGCCAACCCCGACCGACTGCGGGCGCTGCTCGGTCACCTGACCCGCGCCGGCGCGATCTCGCCCTCGCCGTCGGCCCCGGACCGTGTCGCCGGCAAGATCGTGGCGGCCTTCGACCGCCGGGTGGCGGGCGCCTGCCGCTCCTCGGTCGAGGACGGCGCCCGTGCCCGCTGGCGCCAGTACCGCGAGATCTGGGCCTACGTGGAGAACGACCGCTGCCGCCGGCAGGCGATCCTGCGCCACTTCGGCGACCACTCACCGCCACGGACCAGCGACGACTTGCCGGCCGCGCAGCGCCCTCCTTGCTGCGACGTCTGCAACGCCGACCTCGTCCCACAGCTCCCGCCGCCGCCCGTCCACGAGATCGCCGACCTCGACGACGCGATCATCTCGGTCGCGCGGCTCGCGAAGCCGGCGGTCGGGCGCACGACCTGCGCCGCGATCGTCCACGGCGGGCGCAGCCAGAAGATCGAGCGCAACTCCTACGACGGGCTGCCCGGCTACGGCTCCTCGTCGCACATGCGCCGGGCCGACATCCTGGCGCGCGTCGACGAGCTGATCGACGAAGGCGTCGTCGAGGTCACGAGCGGGATCCGTCCCGTCCTGCAAGTGCGCGAGCGCGTCGCGGCCTGACGCACGATGGCCTTTCGCGTCGGCGTCCTGATCTCGGGCGAGGGGACGAACCTCCAGGCGCTGCTCGACCGCATCCACGGCCGCGACGGCATCGAGGTCGCGTGCGTGGCCTCCAGCAGGGCGGAGGCACGCGGCCTCGAGCGCGCGGCCGCCGCCGGCGTCGAGGGCGCCGTCTTCGCCCAGGGCGACTACGCCGACCGCGGGGCGCGCGACGCCGCGCTCGGGGACTGGCTCGAGAGCCACGGCGTAGACCTCGTCGTCCTTGCCGGCTTCATGGAGCTGCTCGGCGGCCCGTTCATCCGCCGCTTCGAAGGGCGGCTGATCAACGTCCACCCCTCGCTGCTGCCGGCCTTCCCGGGCGTCGGCGCGATCGAGCAGGCGCTCGCCTACGGGGTCAAGGTCACGGGCGTCACGGTCCACTTCGTCGACGAGGGTGTCGACACCGGCCCGGTCGTACTGCAAGAGGCGTTCGAGCTTTCATATGCTCGCGACGTGGAGGAGGTCGAGCGGCGTACGCACGAGATCGAGCATCTGCTGCTCCCGCGTGCGGTGCGACTGATCGCGGCCGGCGCCGTGTCACGCGACCCTTCGAATCCCCGGCTCGTACGCGTGGACGAGCAGGCATGACCACCCCGCCCGAACCGGACGAGCAGGCGTGAGCACACCGCCCGAAGTGACCGAGCCGGCCGGCGTCCGGATCCGGCGGGCGCTGCTCTCCGTCTCCGACAAGCGCGGCCTGGTCGACTTCGCACGCGGGCTCC
This sequence comes from Thermoleophilaceae bacterium, assembly GCA_035630335.1. Classification (GTDB taxonomy): domain Bacteria; phylum Actinomycetota; class Thermoleophilia; order Solirubrobacterales; family Thermoleophilaceae; genus JAAYBF01. Next base: position 18,905 of record DASQKV010000071.1, read on the forward strand.
AAGCGCTCGGCGTCGAGCTGATCTCGACCGGCGGCACGGCCTCGACGCTCGCTGACGCGGGTGTCGAGACCCGCTCCGTCGAGGACTACACCGGCTTCCCCGAGATCCTCGACGGGCGCGTGAAGACGCTCAACCCGCGCATCTACGCCGGCCTGCTCGCCGTCCGCTCCAACACGGAGCACCTCGAGACGCTCGAGCAACAGGAGATCGAGCCGATCGACCTCGTCTGCGTCAACCTCTACCCGTTCGAGCGCGTGTCCGGCCGCCGCGGCGTCGACGAGGACGAGGTGATCGAGAACATCGACATCGGCGGCCCGACGCTGATCCGCGCCGCGGCGAAGAACCACCGCTTCGCGGCCGTGGTCGTGAGCCCCGAGAGCTACGACGCGGTGCTCGAGGAGCTGCAGTCCTCCGACGGCCATCTCGAGGGACCGACGCGCGAGGCGCTGGCGCTCGAGGCGTTCTCCTACACCGCTCGCTACGACGCCGCGATCTCCGGCTGGTTCGCCGAGCGCGAGGAGGACTTCCCGGGGCAGGTGACGCGCTCGTTCACCAAGGTCCTCGACCTCTCCTACGGCGAGAACCCCCACCAGCGCGCCGCCTACTACGCCGACGCCCGCGCCCGCACCCACCTGCTCTCGCGCGTCTCGAAGATCCACGGCAAGGAGCTGTCGTTCAACAACCTGCTCGACCTCGACTCCGGCCGTCGCCTGCTGGAGGAGCTCGAGCTGCCCGCCGCGGTGATCATCAAGCACAACAACCCGTGCGGCTGTGCCGTGGGGTCGACCGTCGAGGAGGCCTTCGAGAAGGCGCTCGCGACCGACCCGATGAGTGCCTTCGGCGGTGTGATGTCGTTCAACCGGCCGATCGAGCGCTCGCTCGCCGAGCGCCTCAACTCGATGTTCGTCGAGATCGTCGTCGCCCCGTCGTTCGAGGGCGACGCGCTCGAGGTGCTCAGGCAGAAGCCGAACGTGCGCCTGCTCGAGGACAAGGAGCGCCGCCGGCCCGAGGTCGCCGAGCAGGACTTCAAGCGCGTTCGCGGCGGCGTGCTGATCCAGGACCGCGACCTCGGCTCCGAGGCGCGCGACGAGATGCTCGCCGTCACCGAGCGCAAGCCGACCGAGGCCGAGTGGGGCGAGCTGCTGTTCGCCTGGCGCGTCTGCAAGCACGTGCGCTCGAACGCGATCGTGCTCGCGCGCGAGCTGGCGACGGCCGGGATCGGCGCCGGTCAGATGAGTCGCGTCGACTCGGTCCGGATCGCCGTCGACAAGGCGGGTCAGGCCGAGCGGCCGCTGGCCGGCGCCGTCATGGCCTCCGACGCCTTCTTCCCCTTCGCCGACGGTCCGCAGCTCGCGATCGACGCCGGCGTGCGCGCGATCGTCCAGCCCGGCGGCTCACAGCGCGATCCCGAGGTCATCGCCGCCTGCGACGCCGCGGACGTGGCGATGGTCTTCACGTCGCGGCGCCACTTCAGGCACTGAGCCCCGCTAGAGGGTCGGGTCGCCGGCTCCCTCGATCTCGACGCCGTTCGCGGGGATGTTGACCGCTCCGGCGATCCGGAAGCCGGTCTGCCCGCCTCCGTCCATCGGCTCCGCGCGCCAGCCCTTGCCCTCGGGCCGCATGTGCATCACGAAGTCGCCGGTGAAGGATCCGACGCAGGTGAAGATGCAGGCGTTCATCCGGTGGAAGAAGCCGCCCTCGCCGTCGCTGCGCAGCCTGCCCTTCCAGGGCACCGACGCGCCCGCCTTGTCGAAGCAGGCGTTGACGTCGCCGCAGGCGCCCGTCGTGGGACCGGTCGCGTCGAAGGTGTCGGTCCACGTGCGGCCGGCGCGGTCAGCGAGCACGCGGTAGCTGATCGTGCACTTGTCGAAGGCGAAGTCGCCGAAGGGCGTCAGCACCGACAGCTGCAATGGCGCCTGGCTCGCGGCGTGGACTTCGCAGCCGCCAGCGCCCTGCGGGAACTGGCTGTCCGACAGCGGAGGGCAGGGCGAGCCGCCTGCGTCCCTGACCTCGACCGTCGTGTCGCCGAGCGCGTTCTCGGGCACGGCGGCCGGGAAGGGCCGTCGGCGCACCTCCCTGGCGAAGCGCACGGCCTCCTCGCGCGGTGTGCCGAAGAAGCCGTCGAGCTTCCAGCTGCCGCCCACCTTGGAGAACGGGACCTGGACGAGCTGCTGGCCGAGCGACATCAGCGCGATCGCCCTGCGTCCCTCGACGCTCATGCCGGTCACGCGCGGCTCGCCCTCATGCTCCCATCCGTTGCCCTTCTCGATCGTCCGGAAGAGCTTGCGGACGTCTCGCACGCAGGTCGTGGGCTGGGAGTGCACGGCGGTCCCGGCGCCGATCTTCGCGGAGCTCGTCATCAGCCGGCAGATGCCGGCGACGTCGTCGGCGAGAAACGCCTTGCGCAGCTTCTTGATGTCGCTGGTGACCGGGTGCGGGCTCTCCGGGGGAGGAGTCTCGGGAATGCTCAAGGCCGCGTCCGCATCCGTGGTCCGCGGAGGCTGCTCATTGCGAGCCTCCGTGCCGGTGGACGGCTCGTCGTCGCCACACGACGCGACGGCTAGCGCGGCGGCCACGGCGGCCGCGAGGACGATCGAACGAATGAGACGGTTGCTGCTTGTGAGCACAGGCCCTCCTCCTGAGCGCTTCGAACAAGACCCGTGGAGGACGCCGCCCTCCACGGCAGCGCCAGCCTACCCGAACCACCGTAGATCCGGGGCCAGTCGGGCAGAGGCGCGAGCATGCTCCGAGAGAGGTGCCCCCGGCGGGACTCGAACCCGCGCCGCGCGGCTTAAAAGGCCGCCGCTCTAACCAACTGAGCTACAGGGGCACCGGCAATGATGCCGGACCCCGACGGGCGAGTCGATCTGGAAGTAGCCCCGGGGAGAATCGAACTCCCGCCTGCGGCGTGAAAGGCCGCTGTCCTAACCGTTAGACCACGGGGCCTGGAGGGTGAGACCAGTCTAGACCGCCGCCGAGCGGCTCCGCTGTCTATGCGGTGGCGGCGGCGTCGCGTTCGTCGCGTTCGGGGTCGTAGCCCCCGCACGATGCGGCGAATACCAGCAGGCCGATCGCCAGTCCGACGGTGTGGGAGGTGACCAGCGCCACGAGCGCTCCCGCCACTCCGCCGGCCAGCGCCGCGAACAGCACGAACCCCGCCGGCAGCGACAGCACGCGCCCCGTCGCCAGCGAGCACGCGATCCAGGCCACAGGCCCGGTCACCATGCCGTAGTCCTCGAAGAAGTCATCCCCGAGCGGGAGCGCGATCAACACGCCGAAGATGATCGCGACGGCGAGCGCCTGGACGGCGAGCGAGCGGAGGAACAGGCCCTTATCCATCGCCATCGATACTAGGGCCTCGAGCAAGGCGATAGCTTCTGATGACCGCCCGGGCGGTTAGCTCAGCTGGTAGAGCGCCTGCCTTACAAGCAGGAGGTCGCCTGTTCGAGCCAGGCACCGCCCATTACCGGAAAGCCCTGCATGCAGCACATTCGCTGCGCAGAGTCGCTGCAACAAGCTCATCAGTGCCTGCGCTATGGAAGCGCCATGGAAGCGCCGCACCCGCGGTGCCGCGCCCGCTCAACCCGGATGCGCGCTACAGCGAACTGACACAAACGGAGCCAGACCGAGCGTCAGCTACCGCCTACAGCG
>DASQKV010000072.1:0-1083 GCA_035630335.1 Thermoleophilaceae bacterium
TCCCACCCGGGACTGGGAGTGCTACTGCGGCAAGTACAAGCGCGTGCGCTTCAAGGGCATCATCTGTGAGCGCTGCGGCGTCGAGGTGACCCGCTCCAAGGTTCGCCGTGAGCGGATGGGCCACATCGAGCTCGCCGCCCCCGTGACGCACATCTGGTACTTCAAGGGTGTGCCGAGCCGGCTCGGCTACCTGCTCGACCTGGCGCCGAAGGACCTCGAGAAGGTCATCTACTTCGCGGCGTACATGATCACCAGCGTGGACGAGGACGCCCGTCACAAGGACCTCTCCGACCTCGAGGGCAAGATCGGCCTCCAGCGCAAGAGCCTGGAGAACCGCCGTGACGTGCAGATCGAGGAGCGCGCCAAGAAGCTCGAGAACGACCTCGCGGTGCTGGAGGAGGAAGGCGCCAAGGCCGACGCCAAGCGCAAGATCAGGGACGGCGCCGAGCGTGAGATGGCCGCCGTGCGCAAGCGCTCGGACGCCGAGCTCGCGCGTCTCGAGGAGGTGTGGAACACCTTCAAGACCCTCAAGGTCCAGGACCTGATGGGCGACGAGCTGCTCTACCGCGAGATGAAGAACTGGTTCGGCAAGTACTTCGAGGGCTTCATGGGCGCCACGGCGATCCAGAAGCGCCTGGAGACCTTCGACATCGCCGCGGAGGTCGAGTCGCTGCGCGACACGATCGCCAACGGCAAGGGCCAGAAGAAGGTCCGCGCGCTCAAGCGCCTCAAGGTCGTCGACGCGTTCCGCAAGACGCAGAACAGCCCGCTGGGCATGGTGCTCGACGCCGTCCCGGTGATCCCGCCGGACCTGCGCCCGATGGTGCAGCTCGACGGTGGCCGGTTCGCGACCTCGGACCTGAACGACCTCTACCGCCGCGTGATCAACCGGAACAACCGGCTCAAGCGCCTGCTCGACCTCGGTGCGCCCGAGATCATCGTGAACAACGAGAAGCGGATGCTCCAGGAGGCCGTCGACTCGCTCTTCGACAACGGCCGTCGTGGTCGTCCCGTCACCGGCCCGGGCAACCGGCCGCTGAAGTCGCTGTCCGACATGCTCAAGGGCAAGCAGGGTCGCTTCCG
>DASQKV010000073.1:0-20487 GCA_035630335.1 Thermoleophilaceae bacterium
ATGGCAAGGCGATCGGGCTCATCGCCCTCGGCCACCACGGCGGCCAGCCCCGCGGGGAGCGGCCAGCCCGCGGCGAGGGCCGCGGCCTCGATCGCCGGTGTGTCGGCTGGTGGGTCCTGCACCAGCAGGCCGGCGACACGCCGGCGCAGCCGCTGCAGTTCGCCGGCCGCGGCAGCCTGCTCCATCGCGTAGCCCTCGATCGACTCGCCCGACAGCTCGTCGATGTACGCGAAGATCGACTCGGCGAGCAGGTAGAGCGTGCGCGACTCCAGCCCCTCCCGCTCACCCGCGGCGGCGAGGCGGCGCCAGGCGACGCGGGCGCCGAGGCGATAGGCCGCCAACAGGGCGTCCAGCGGCCGGCCGGAGCGTAGCTCGCCGCGACCGAGGTCGACGTAGACCTGGCGCGCGGGTTCCGGGCCGCTCTCGGCTTCGCCGATCAGATCGAGGAAGCGCTGCAGCGCGCGCTCGACGCCCATCCGCAGCCCCTCGCCGAAGCGCCCCTCGAGCGGCAGCGCGTACTCAGGCACGCCCACGCTGATCGCCGCGATGATCTCCTCGGCGACGGCCGGCAGCTCCGGGCGCAGCGCCGCGGCGGCGGCCGGCGGGAGCGCGGCCCAGGGTCGCTCGTCGAGCACGGCAGTCATTGTGCGAAATCTACAACTTTCGCCATCGAAGTCGTTGTGCAACGGGTCAGAAGCAGCGAGATATTGGGCGTACCTTCCAGTTCATGACCCGCATCCAGCGCAACGCCAACATCGCCGCCGTCATCGTCCCCTTCGTCGCGGTCCTGGCCGCGGTGCCGCTGCTGTGGAACAGCCTCGTCGGCTGGACTGACCTGACGATCATGGTCAGCGTCTATCTCGCCACGGCCTTCGGCATCACGATCGGCTACCACCGCCTGCTCACCCACCGGGCGTTCGAGACCTATCGGCCGATCAAGTACCTGTTCGCCATCCTCGGCTCGATGGCGGTCCAGGGCCCCGTGATCGGCTGGGTCGCCGACCACCGCAAGCACCACGCCCACACCGACGAGGAGGGCGATCCGCACAGTCCCCACGTCGGCGAGGGCAGCGGCCTCCGCGGCCTCTACCACGCCCACGTCGGCTGGCTCTTCGAGCACAACGGCACCGCCGACGCCAAGCGCTACGCGCCCGACCTGCTCGAGGACGACGGCATGCGCTTCATCAGCCGCCACTTCCTCTGGTGGGTGATCCTCGGCCTGGCGATCCCCTTCGCGCTCGGCTACGCGGTCGGCGGCACGCTCGAGGCCGCCGCGCTGGCCTTCTTCTGGGGCGGTCTGGTGCGGGTCTTCTTCGTCCACCACGTCACGTGGAGCATCAACTCCATCTGCCACTTCTTCGGCCAGCGCCGCTTCGAGACCGACGACAAGTCGACCAACGTCGCCTGGCTCGCCGTCCCCTCGCTCGGCGAGGCCTGGCACCACAACCACCACGCCTTCCCCCGCGCCGCCGTCCAAGGCCTGCGCTGGTGGGAGATCGACATCTCCGGCCTCACGATCAAGGCGATGGAGAAGCTCCACCTCGCCTGGAACGTCATCGTCATCTCCCCCGAGCGCCAGCAGCAGCGCCTCGCCGGCGGCGCCGCCCCGCGCCAGGTCCGCCAGGCGGCCTGACCGGCCGCTACGAGCTGCGCTGAGCGCTCCTCACGCCGAGCGCGACCGCGCCGACGACGAAGAGGACGCCAATCAACTGGAGGCCGGGGGAGTCGTCAGCCTCCCCGAGCACCACGGCGGCAACGCCGATTGCAACGGCAACGATGGCGAGAATGAGTTTGATGGCGTTCCCCTTCATGGTCGACCCAGCATCAGCTTGCCTATAGGGCGGATAGCAGCATCGCCGTGAGCTCCTCATCGCTCGGCGCGCCACCGGGCGTCGCGCCCAGCGCGGGGTGAGCGCGTATCGCCTCAACAATCATCGGGACCGCGTCCTCGTCGACGCCGAGCTCCGCGAGCCCCTCGACGCCCGTCTCCGCCGACAGGCGCGCCACGCGGCCGGCGGCGTCCACCGGATCCCCCCCATCGGCACCGAGCGCGACGGCGAAGCGCCCAACCGCTCCCGGCGCCCTGTCCGCCATGAACCGAACGCTGTGCGGCAGTACGACCGCATTCGTCTGGGCATGCGCCACTCCACAGGTCCGGACCGTCGTCTGACACACCGCATGGTGGACCGCGAAGCCAGCCGCCCCAACCGCATAGCCGCCGAGCATGGCCGCCAATGCAACGGCCTCTCTGTCCGGCTGCTCGCGCGGCAGCTCACGCCCGAGCAACTCAGCCGCCCGCAATGCCGCGAGCTCGCCGACCGGATTCGCCAGCGGCGCATAGAGCGACTCGAACGCATGCGCAAGCGCATTCATCGCGGTAGCGACGAGGTCCTCGCGCGGCAGGGTCTCGATCAGGTCCGGATCCCAGACGACCAACGCCGGTCGCACCAGCTGACTGGCCTTCACGCCCGCGGGCATGCGATGGAAGGGCGTCCACGCTGATCCAGCGAGGGTCGTCGGCACTGCCGCGCAGCTCAGGCCATCAGCTGCGGCGATCGCTTTCGCCGCATCGACGACGCGGCCTCCCCCGAGCGCCACCAGCGTTCGTCCTCCGACGCCGTGACGCACAGCGTCGGCTGCATCCGGCACTGGGCCCGAGGGAACATGCAGCACAGCCTCGGCACCCTGGACGAGCACAGGCGACGCCGCCTCGGCGCGCTCGGTCGTGAGCAACACATAAGGCTCGAAGCCCCGCCCGGCGAGCAGATCCGGCGCCATGGCGATCGCGCCGCGCCCGAAGCGGATTAACCGCTCGCCATCAATCCATGTGAAGGCTGTCTCCATACGGAGGGATTGTGGGGTACAACGCACGCGCCCGCGTGAGTCGACGAGACGACCGAATCGTGTTGGAGGATTCAGCGGTGGCTCACACGCGCTTTGAAATAGGACGCCGTTATCGGCGCCGCGATCTACACGCTGAGTACGGCGGCCAGCAGCAGGGCGGTATCAGCACGCCGCGCGAGCACCCGCTGATCATGCTGATCACCGGCGAAAGCGGAACTGCCTACGGCTACCACGACGGCTGGGAAGACGACGGCACTTTCCGCTACTTCGGCGAGGGACAAGTAGGCGACATGCAATTTGTGCGCGGCAACCGCGCGATCCGCGACCACGCCGCTAGCGGCCGTGAGCTGCACTTGTTCGAGGACGTCAAAGGTGGCTTCCTGCGCTACGTGGGTGAGATGACCTGCGCTGGCTACACCCTCGTCGAGGATGTCGCTGACCTCGATGGCAATCCACGCCAAGCGATCGCTTTTGAGCTCGTGCCGCTCGATGTTGTGACCGATACCGCTGGGCCACCCAGCGGCGAGCAGGACGACGACGTCCTCTGGAACCGTTCGCTCGACGACTTACGAGCGGCGGCTCTCGACACGCCGACGAGTACGCAGACTTCGAAGCAGACCGTGCGCCGGGTCTGGGTCCGGAGCCGTGCGCTGCGGGTCTACGTCCTGCGCCGCGCCAACGGGACCTGCGAGGCGTGCGCGAAGCCAGCCCCGTTCACAACCCCAGACGGACAGCCGTTCCTCGAGGCGCACCACACCCGTCGGCTTTCAGACGGCGGGCCAGACGACCCACGATGGGTTATCGCCGTCTGCCCGAACTGTCACCGCCGGGCGCACCTTGCAAGTGACGCGAGCGCGTTCAATGAAGCGCTCAAAGCCAAGCTCGGCGAGCTTGAAAAGGCCATGATCGCCACACCAGCAACGGACTTACACGTCTAGTTAAGGCGTAGCGCTCTTCGCAGCCGCGTCTATGTGGTGCTCGGCCTCGGCGACGGGCGAGTCGGCGAGAGCGTTCGTGATCGCGCGCAGATAGGCGCGGCCAGAGGCCTCCATGGTGTCGGGCGAGACACCTTGACCCTGCGCCATCGTCCCGTCGAGCTCGAGCAGAACGGTCACCTCGGCGAGCGCATCGCGCCCAGCCGTGACGGCCGACACGTGGTACTCCTTCAGCCGCGCCTCGCGGCTCGTGGCCGCGTTGATGGCGCTGAAGAAGGCGTCGACCGGACCGTCGCCGGTGAACGCGCCCTCCTCGACCTCGCCGCCAGGCAGCCGCACGCGCACGGTCGCGAACGGCGACCGATCCGAGCCGGCCTCGATCTCGAACGACTCGAGCACGAAGGCGCTCTCGGTCTGGCGCATCTCGTCAGAGACGATCGCCTCCAGGTCGAGCGCCGTGACCTTCTTCTTGCGGTCGGCGATCTCCTTGAAGCGCTTGAACGCGGTGTTGAGCGCGGCGCCGTCGACCGTGAAGCCGAGCTCCTCGAGCGCCTTGCGCAGAGCGTGACGGCCGGAGTGCTTGCCGAGCACGATCGAGTTCGTCTCCAGCCCGATCGTGGTCGCGTCCATGATCTCGTAGGTCGTGCGCTCCTTGAGCACGCCGTCCTGGTGGATGCCGGACTCGTGCGCGAAGGCGTTGCGCCCGACGATCGCCTTGTTGGGCTGCACCTGGTAGCCGGTGAGGCGCGACACCAAGCGGCTGGTGCGCGCGATCTCGCGCGACTCGACGCCACTCCAGAGGCCGTGCTGCGCCTCGCGGACGCGCAGCAGCATGACGATCTCCTCCAGCGACGCGTTGCCCGCGCGCTCGCCCAACCCGTTGATCGCGCACTCGACCTGCCGGCAGCCGGCCTGGACGCCGGCGAACGAGTTGGCGACCGCGAGCCCGAGGTCGTCGTGGCAGTGGACCGAGGTGACGACGTCGGCCAGCCCCGGAACCAGCCGGTAGAGCTCGCGCCACATCGCCGCGTACTCGTCGGGCATGGAGTAGCCGACGGTGTCGGGAACGTTGATCGTCGTCGCGCCCTCGTCGAGCGCGATCTGCAGCACTTCGGCGGTGAACTCGAGGTCGGCGCGGGTGGCGTCCATCGGCGAGAACTCGACGTCCTCGCAGTAGCCGCGCGCGTGCGCCACCGCCGCTCGCGCCTGGCCCTTCACGTCCTCGCGCGTCGTCTGGAGCTGATGCTCGATGTGGATATCGCTGGTCGAGATGAAGGTGTGGATCCGCGGCCGCTCGGAGTCCTTGATCGCGTTCCAGGCGGCGTCGATGTCCTGCACTCCGGTGCGCGCCAACCCGCAGATGATCGGTCCGTGGACCTCGCGCGCGATCTCCTGGACGGCCTCGAAGTCGCCCGGCGAGGCGATCGGGAAGCCGGCCTCGATCACGTCGACGCCGAGGCGCGCCAGCTGATGCGCGATCTCGAGCTTCTCCTGCTTGTTCAGCGAGATGCCGGGCGACTGCTCGCCGTCGCGCAGGGTCGTGTCGAAGATCCGTACCCGGTCCGCCGTGCTGCGTTTGCTCTCAGCTGACATGTCGTTCGCTCCTGATTCTCTGTCTCGACCTGGTTCTCCTGTGCTTGCGGCTGCTGCGGCCGCCACGCGTTAGTCCCCCCGAGGGGGGAGCAGGAGGAGAAGCTGCAGGTCGAGGCGCAACGACATGTGACAGGCAGGGTACAACACGGCCGGCGCCGGTCAAGCGCGTCAGGCGACGGTCAGGACGACCTTGCCGACGTTGCGCCGCTCGAGGATGAAGCGGTGGGCGTCGCCGCCACGCTCGAGCGGGAACGTCTCGGCGACGACCGGCCGCAGCCGGCCGTCGGCGACCCACTCGGTCAGCGGCTCGATGTATTCGTCGAGCGAGCCCTTGGCGTCCCAGAGCGTGAGCATGTTGAGCCCGATGACCGACTTCGACTGGGTCATCATCGGAATCGGGTTGAAGCGCGGCATCCCAAAGTAGGTCTTCAGCGCGGTGACTAGGTTGCGCCGCTCGCCGCTGACGAGCGACGAGGCGCCGAAGCAGACGAGCCGCCCGCCCGGGCGCAGCAGCGACCAGCTCTTGCGGAAGGAGCGCCCGCCGACGGCGTCCATGACGAGGTCGAGCGGCTGCTTGGAACCGCCGATCCGGCGCGTCTCGGCGACGAAATCCTGGCTGCGGTAGTCGATCGCGTGCTGGATGCCGAAGCCGCGGATGGCGTCGTGCTTGGATGCCGAGGCGGTTCCGAACGTCTCGGCACCGAGGATGTTGGCGATCTGCGTCGCGGCGATGCCGACGCCGCCGGCGGCCGCGTGGATCAGGACGCTCTCGCCGGCATGGACAGCGCCGTAGCGGCACAGACCGGCGTAGGCGGTTGCGTAGTTGACGGGGAAGGCGGCGCCCTCCTCGAAGCTCCAATCCTCGGGCAGCGGCACGAGCATGTTCTGCTTGACCGCGACGAGCTCCGCGTAGCCGCCGAAGCGCGAGCCGCCAAGGACGCGGTCGCCGGGCGCGTAGTCGGTGACAGCCTCGCCGACGCTGTCGACGATCCCCGCGATCTCGTAGCCGACGACGCACGGGATCTTGGGCGCGTCCGGGTACAGACCGGCGCGCGCCATCACGTCGGCGAAGTTGATCCCGGCGGCCTTGACCTGGACGAGAACCTCGTCAGCGGCGACCGCGGGTGTCGGGCGCTCCTCGATCTTGAGGACGTCGGGGCCGCCGGCCTTCGTAATCACAAGTGCTTTCACCGAACGGACCCTACATCAGTCGGCTGGCCGGCCAGCCAAACCTGCGCTTGGTGATGCGGATAGCGGTCGAATGCGGCCTCGGACGGTCGAGTGCTTCCTGTCAGAGGCTGATCGTGCGACCGGCGATGAAGCCGTCAGAGGCGACGATCGAGTCGACTACAGCCTGCGGAACCTGCGAGTCGGCCGTCACGACCATTACCGCCTCACCCTCGTCCGAGCCGTCCGGCTGACGGCCGACGGCTGCGCTGACGATGTTCACGCCCGCGTCCCCGAGCGCCGTGCCGACACGGCCGATCATGCCCGGCTGGTCGCGGTAGCGGAAGACCGCGAGGTGCGGCTCGAGCTGGACGTTGAAGCGCGATCCCCACGCCTCGAGCAGGTGCGGGCGGTCGCGGTTGCCGAGCACGGTGCCGACCACGCCCGAGCGCTCGTCGCCGCTGATGACGGTGACCCGCACGAGGTCGGTGAAGTCGCGCGCCCGCTCGCTGCTGGTCTCCGTCACCACGATCCCGCGCTCCTCGGCGAGCGACGGCGCGTTGACGTCGTTGACGTCCTCCTCGGTGTGGCCGGCGAGCACGCCCTTGAGCACCTGCACGGTCAGGAAGCGCGTGTCGCGCTCGGCGATCCGGCCGCGGTACTCGACCTCGAGCCCGTCGATCGAGGTGCCGCCCGCGAGCGCGGTGGCGATCCGGCCGAGGTGCGAGGCGACCGGCAGGAACGGCCCGAGCGCCTCGAGGTCCTCGCCGGCGACGGCGGGGACGTTGACCGCGCTGGTCACGGCGCCGCCGGTCAGCGCGGCGACGACCTGCTCGGCCGACTGGTAGCCGGCGCGGTCGGTCGCCTCGGCCGTCGAGGCGCCGAGGTGCGGCGTGACGACCACGTTCGGATAGCCGAACAGCGGGTGGTCGGTGATCGGCTCGGAGCGGAAGACGTCGAGCGCCGCGCCGCCGACCTTGCCCGAGTCGAGTGCCGCCTTCAGGTCCTCGTCGACGACCAGCGGGCCGCGGGCGACGTTGAGGATCCGGATGCCGTCCTTCATCTTCGCGAAGGCCTCGGCGTCGAGATAGTTCTCGGTCTCCGGCGTCTTCGGCAGGTGGATCGTGAGGAAGTCGGCCTCGGCGTAGACCTCGTCCGCGCTGGCGGCGCGGTCGGCGCCGAGCTCGCGGAAGCGCTCCTCGGCGACGTACGCGTCGAAGGCGAGCACGCGCATGCCGAAGCCGCGCGCGCGCTGGGCGACGAGCTGGCCGATGCGGCCGAAGCCGATCACCCCGAGCGTCTTCTCGTAGAGCTCGGTGCCGCTGTACTTCGAGCGGTCCCAGGCGCCGTTGACGAGCGAGGCGTGCGCCTGCGGCACGTTGCGGGCGAGCGCGAGCAGCAGCGCCATCGTGTGCTCGGCCGCGGTGATCACGTTCGACTGCGGCGCGTTGGCGACGACGATCCCGCGGCGCGTGGCGGCGTCGATGTCGACGTTGTCGACGCCCACCCCGGCGCGCCCGATCGCCTTGAGGTTGTCCGCCTTGTCGAGCAGGTCGGCGGTCAGCTTGGTCGCCGAGCGGATCAGGATGCCGTCGAACTCGCCGATCCGGCGCTCGAGCTCGCCGTCCTGCCAGTCGGCTCCGAGCTCGACGTCGAAGCCCGCGCTGCGCAGCAGCTCGACGCCCGAGTCGCCGATCTTCTCCTTGACGAGGACCTTCATCGCCGCACCTCTCCCACGTTCTCGATCACCCAGTCGATCGAGGCGGTCAGCGCCTCGACGTCAGCCGGCTCGATCGCCGGGAACATCCCCACCCGCAGCTGATTGCGCCCCAGCTTGCGGTAGGGCTCGACGTCGACGATGCCGTTCGCGCGCAGGGTGGCGGCGATCGCGGCCGCGTCGATGCCGTCCTCGAAGTCGATCGTGCCGACGACGAGCGAGCGCTTCGCGGGATCGGTGACGAACGGGGTGGCGAAGTCAGACGCCTCCGCCCAGCCGTAGAGGTGGCTCGAGGAGGCGGTCGTCCGCTGCACGCACCAGTCGAGGCCGCCGTTGCCGACCATCCACTCGACCTGGTCGGCCAGCAGCAGCAAAGTCGCGAGCGCGGGCGTGTTGTAGGTCTGGTCCTTGCGCGAGTTGTCGAGCGCGGTGGCCAGCGAGAGGAAGTCCGGCCGCCAGCGGTCATCCGCGTCCTCGAGCTCGGCGATCCGCTCGATCGCGGCTGGACTCAGCAGCGCGAGCCAAAGGCCGCCGTCGGAGGCGAAGCCCTTCTGCGGCGCGAAGTAGTAGGCGTCGGCCTGGCTGACGTCGACCGGCAGGCCGCCGGCTCCGGACGTCGCATCGATCAGGACGAGCGCGTCGTCGGCGCCAGCCGGGCGCTCGACTCCAAGCATCACGCCAGTCGAGGTCTCGTTGTGGGCCCAGCCGATCACGTCAGCGCTCGGGTCGGACGTCGGGACGGGTGCATCCCCCGGCTCGGCCGACACGACGATCGGCTCCTGCAGGAACGGCGCTCCCGCCGTCGCCTTGGCGAACTTCTGCGAGAACTCGCCGTAGGTCAAGTGGAGCGCGCGCTTGCGCACCAGCCCGCACGTCGCGGCGTCCCAAAACGCAGTCGCGCCGCCGTTGCCGAGCGCGACCTCGTAGCCCTCGGGCAGCGAGAACAGCTCACCTAACCCAGCTCGGATCTGCCCCACCACAGCCTTGACCGGCTTCTGGCGGTGCGAGGTGCCCATGATCGCGGCCCCCTCCTCGGCGAGCCGCACGAGCTGCTCGGGGCGAACCTTCGAGGGCCCACAGCCGAAGCGGCCGTCGGCGGGCTTGAGATCGTCGGGAATCTGGGGCGTCGTCGTCACGGTCAAGGCTGGCCTCCGCGGCTATCGAGTTGCAGTGCGGTGCTGTGCCCAGGCGTACGGCGGATGCCCCGTCGCTCCCCGGTGGTCACTTCCACCTCGAAGACGCCAGTCGCGACGGTCGAGCGAGTGTAGTACACCCGCAGGAACCCTCAGAACTCGGTGTCGATCCAATCCATCATCGACCGCAGCTGCTTGCCCTCGCGCTCGATCTGGTGGTCGGCCTGCTCCTCGCGCATGCGCTTGAAGTTCTCCTGGCCGGCGTTGTTCTCGGCGATCCACTCGCGGGCGAACTCGCCCGACTGGATCTCGCCGAGGATGTCCTTCATCGCCTGGCGGGTGTCGTCGGTGATCACGCGCTTGCCGCGGGTGAGGTCGCCGTACTCGGCGGTGTTGGAGATCGAGTAGCGCATGCCGGTGATGCCCTTCTCGTACATCAGGTCGACGATCAGCTTCAGCTCGTGCAGGCACTCGAAGTATGCGAGCCGCGGGTCGTAGCCGGCGTCGACGAGCGTCTCGTAGCCGGCGCGGACGAGCTCTGAGACGCCGCCGCAGAGGACGGCCTGCTCGCCGAAGAGGTCGGTCTCGGTCTCGTCCTTGAAGGTCGTCTCGATCACGCCGCCGCGAGTGCAGCCGATGCCCTTCGCGTAGGCAAGGACGAGGTCGCGGGCGGTGCCGCTGTCGTCGGCGTGGATCGCCATCAAGCCGGGCACGCCGGCGCCCTCGGTGAACTGGCGCCGCACGAGGTGACCGGGGCCCTTCGGGGCGACCATGCCGACGTCGACGCCGGGGCCGGGGTCGATCTGGTCGAAGTGGATCGAGAAGCCGTGCGCGAACAGGAGCAGGTTGCCGGGCGCGATCCCGTCCTTGATCTCCTCGTTCCAGAGCTTGCCCTGCTTCTCGTCGGGCAGCAGGACCATGACGACGTCGCCGCGGCTGGCGGCGTCGGCGATCGTCGTGACCTCGAGGCCGTCGGCCTTCGCCTTCTCGACCGAGGACGAGTCCTCGCGCAGGCCGACGACGACGTTGACGCCGGAGTCGTGCAGGTTGAGCGCGTGGGCGTGGCCCTGGGAGCCGTAGCCGAGGATGGCGACGGTCTTGCCGTCGAGCTTCGAGAGGTCTGCGTCGTTGTCGTAGATCACGGCGCGAGACTCTAAATCATCGGGGGCGCTCGCCCTCGGGGCCCCTCGCAGCACCTGGCCGGCCGAGGTCGGCGAGACGGGCGCGGACGAGCTTGCCGGTCGCGTTGCGGGGCAGCTCGGCGACGCGCACGATGCGCTTCGGCACCTGGTAGCCGGCGAGGCGCTCGCGGCAGAAGGCGAGCAGGTCGTAGTCGGAGACCGGGCTGCGCTCGACGACGAAGGCAGTCACGGCCTCGCCCCAGTCGGGATCGGGCAGGCCGGCGACGCCCGCGTCGGCGATCGCGGGATGGGCGGCGAGGACGGCCTCGACCGCGGCCGGGGCGACCTTCTCGCCACCGGTGACGATCAGCTCCTTGATCCGGCCCTCGACATGGAGGCGGCCGTGGCGGTCGAGGCGGCCGCGATCGCCGCTGTGCAGCCAACCGTCGGAGGCGACGGCGCCCGGCGAGACCATCGGGCCGCGGACGAGGATCTCGCCGTCGTCGCCGATCCGCAGCTCGACACCGGGCAGCGGCGTAGCGGCGGACTCCCACGGACGCGTGACGGCAACCTGCGACGCGGTCTCGGTCATGCCGTAGGTGCAGCGGACGGGCAGGTCCATGGCGCGCGCCCAGTCGATCAGGTCGGGAGGGATCGGCCCGCCGCCGAGCAGCAGCGCGCGCAGGCGCGGAGCGGCTACGAGGCCCTCGTCGCGCAGCCGCCGCAACTGTGTCGGGACGAGCGAGATCAGCGACGCGTCCCCGTCCGTGAGCGCCGTCGCCACGCGCGCGGGCTCGAAGCGATCGTGCACGACCACCGTCGTGGCGTTGCGTGCGCAGCGGATGAGGATGCCGATCCCCGCGACGTGGAACAACGGCAGCGCGCAGAGCCAGCGATCCCCGGGGTCGGTGCCGAAGGCGGACGTCGACGCGGCGGCCGAAGCGTCCTGGTTGGCGACTGTCAGCTCGACGGGCTTGGGCTCGCCACCGGTTCCGGAGGTGAAGAGGACGGTGTGGACGGCGTCCGGGTCGAGGTCCCGGCGCGGCGCGATCCCCGCCTCCATGCCGTCGAGTGGACGGTCGACGATTACGTCGGCGCCGACGGCCTCGGCCTGGCGGCGCTGCTCTCCCTCCGGGAGGCGGGTGTTGAGCGGGACGAGCGCCGCGCCGATCCGCGGCGTCGCATGGAGTAGGACGCAGAAGTCGAGCGACGGGGGCAACAAAGTCGCGACACGTCCGTCCTCCTCGACGCCGAGCGCCACGAGCCGGCGCGCCGCGGCCTGCGCGCGCTCGTCGAGCTCGGCGTAGGTCAGCGAGCCGTCGGGCGCCTCGACCGCGGGGTGATCGGGCCGGGAGATCGCAGCCGCCGTCAGCCAGTCGTCCACCAGCGAAGCCTACGTCTCGCGTTCGCGCCGACCGGCCTTCGACTGGTCGCCCACTCGGGCCCGCCCGGCCTCCTCGGTCTAACCTTCCGGCCACTGATGGCTGCGACGGACGAGACGCGGATGGGCGCCGATTGGGCCGAGCAGCAGGCGAAGCGCGAGATCGCCCCCGGGGCCAAGTGGAAGTCGGAGGGCGAGTACGAGGACATTCGCTACGAGACGGCGGACGGGATCGCGAAGATCACGATCGACCGGCCGGAGGTGCGCAACGCGTTCCGGCCGCAAACGATCGTCGAGATCTCGGGCGCGCTGGAGCGGGCGCGCGAGGACACGTCGGTCGGGGTGATCGTCCTCACCGGCGAGGGGCCGCTGGCGTTCTGCTCGGGCGGCGACCAGCGGGTGCGTGGCGACTCGGGCTACATGACCGATCCGAGCGCGGGCAGCGGCGGCGTCGGGCGCTTCCACGTCACCGACCTCCACGTCCAGATCCGGCGACTGCCGAAGCCGGTGGTGGCGATGGTCGCGGGCTACGCGGTCGGTGGCGGGCACGTCCTGCATGTCGTCTGCGACCTGACGATCGCGGCGGACAACGCGCGCTTCGGGCAGACCGGGCCTAAGGTCGGGTCGTTCGACGGCGGCTTCGGCGCGAGCGTGCTCGCCGCCCAGATCGGCCAGAAGAAGGCGAAGGAGATCTGGTTCCTCTGCCGCCAGTACGACGCGCAGCAGGCGCTGGACATGGGACTTGTCAACACCGTCGTCCCGCTCGAGCAGCTCGAGGTCGAGACGGTCGGCTGGTGTCGCGAGATGCTCGCCCTCTCCCCCTTCTCGCTGCGTCTGCTGAAGGCGAGCTTCAACGCGGCCGAGGACGGGCTGACCGGCATCCAGCAGCTCGCGCACGACACCAACCTCCTCTTCTACGGCAGCGAGGAGGCGCAGGAGGGACGCGACGCCTACCGCGAGCGGCGCACGCCTGACTTCGGCAGGTTCCCGCGCCGCCCGTGACGCCCGTCGTCGACGCTCATCACGCCACCGGGGCGCTGCGGCTGTGGGCGCTCGCCGCACGTCCGCGGACGCTGCCGGCGGCGATCGCGCCGGTACTGGTCGGCACGGCGCTCGCAATCGTCGACGACGAGTTCCGCGCGCTGGCGTTCGTGGCCGCGCTGATCGGGAGCGTGTTCATCCAGATCGGCACCAACCTCTCGAACGACTACTCGGACGCGCGCCGAGGAGCCGACACAGAGGATCGGCTCGGTCCGGTGCGTGTAACGGCCGGCGGGTTGATGCCACCGCGGCGCGTCCTGGTCGGCACCTACGTGGCGTTCGGCGTCGCGGTGTTAGCGGGGATCTACCTGACCGCGATCACGGGTCCGGAGCTGCTGCTGGTCGGTGCCGCCTCGATCGCCGCGGGCGTTCTCTACACCGGCGGTCCGCGCCCGTATGGCTACGAGGGCCTCGGCGAGCTGTTCGTCTTCCTGTTCTTCGGCGTCGTCGCGGTCGTCGGCTCGTACTACGTGCAGGCGCAGGAGCTACCGTGGGAGGCGTTCGCGCTGTCGGTGCCGGTGGGCTTGCTGGCGGCCGCGATCCTGGTCGTCAACAACGTCCGTGACGCGGACACCGACCGCCGCGCGGGCAAGCGAACGCTGGCGGTGCGGCTGGGACGCGAGCGTGCGCGACAGCTGTTCGCGGCGATGCTGGTCGTCTCCTACGCGGTGGTGATCGCGATCCCGCTCGCCGGTGGGCTGTCGTGGTGGGTCGCGCTGCCGCTGCTGTCGGCGCCGCTGGCGCTGCCGCTGTGGAAGACCGTCGCGGCGCGCACCGACGGGCCGTCGCTCAACGCCGCACTCGCGGACACCGGCCGCCTGCTCGGCGTGTTCTCGCTGCTGCTCGCGGCGGGCATCCTGCTGTCGTGAAGCGCTCGCTGCTACGCCTGCGAATCCCGCTGCGCACGCCGTTCGTGACGTCGACCGGCGTGGTCGCCGAGCGCGAGCTGGTCGCCGTGCGACTGGAGGACGACGAGGGCACGTCGGGCTGGGGCGAGGCCTCGCCGCTGGAGCCCTATGACGGCATCGCCGTCGACGACGTCTGGGACGCGCTCGCCGGCGGACCGCCGGCCCGCGACGCGCCGCCGCAGGCGCGGACCGCCTGGGAGCTGTCCGAGCTCGACCTCCAGATGCGCCGCCGCGGGCGCGCGCTCGGGGAGCCCGGCGCGGACGCGATCCCGGTCAACCTGACGCTTCCCGCCGGACCGCCGGACGAGGTCGCGAGCGCCGCCGCCGCGGGGCTGCGCGACGGCTACTCGTGCTTCAAGCTCAAGGTCGGGTTGCCGGACGACGTCGAGCGTGTCGCCGGAGTGCGCGCGGCGCTCGGAACGTGGCCGGCGCTACGGATCGATGCCAACGGCGCCTGGGAGGCGCAGGAGGCGGTCGAGTGGATCGGCCAGCTCGCCGAGTTCGACCTCGAGCTGGTCGAGCAGCCGTGCGCGACGCTGGAGGAGCTGGCAGAGGTCCGTGCACGCGTCGAGACGCCGATCGCCGCCGACGAGCCGATCCGGACGGCGGACGACGTTCGCCGCGCGGCCGAGCTGGGGGCGTGCGACGTCGTCAACGTCAAGCTCGCCGGCAGCGGTGGCTTCTTCCCGGCGCGCGATGCGCTGCGGGCCGCCAACGAGGCGGGGATGCTGGCGTGGCTGTCGAGCACGCTCGACGGGCCCTGGGGGATCGCCGCGGCGCTTCAGCTCGCGGCACAGGAGCGGCTCACGCTGGCGTGCGGACTGGCGACGCTCGACCTCTTCGACGCGGCGATCGGGCGTGCGCTTCCGGCGCCGCGGCAGGGTCTGCTGGCGGTCCCGGAGGGGCCGGGCCTCGGCGTCGACATCTCCGACGCGATGCTCGACGAAGTGCTCGTCGAGCAGCTCGACTAGCGGAGCCGTCTAGCGCTCGTCGAGGAAGGCGAGCAGGGCGTCGGCGAACTCCTCCGGCCGCTGCAGGTGTGCGGCGTGGCCGGCGTGCTCGATCACCGCGGCGTAGGCATTCGGCGCCTCGTGCGCGATCCGCTTCGTCTCACGGCGGTAGCGCTCGTCGCGCGAGCCGGCGAGCGCGAGGATCGGGATGTCGAGGGTGTGCAGCCGGCCCCAGATCGGCTCCATCGTCCCCTGCCCAGCCGTGCGAAGCAGCAGCGCGAGCTGGCGCGGGTCCTGTGAGAGCCGGCCCGGGCGCTGGGCCTCGATCAGCTCGTCGGACTGGTCGGCGAACAGCGGCTGGCGCTCCCAGATGTCGACGATCTGCTCGATCGACGCGGTCTCCATCCAGGCGGCGAGCTTCTCGTCGGCCGCCTGCCGCGCCGCGCGTGCCGCGGGCTCGTCGATCCCAGCCGCCGCGCCGACGACGACCACCCCCGTATAGAGCGAGGGATCGCGCACCGCTGCGTGCAGGGCGAGCCGGCCGCCGAGCGAGTAGCCGCACAGGACGACGTCCCCCGGGGTGTCCGCCGCGGCCGCCGCGATCTCCTCGATCCGGCCCTCGCGCTCGTGCTCGGCGTGCCGCAGGAGGACGCTCGGGTAGCGTTGCGGCAGCCGTTGCGCGACCTCGGACCAGGCCTCGGCGGGCTGCATGAAGCCGGGGATGAAGATCACCGATGGTCCGGGCGCCTCGCTCGTCACAGGCACATGATCCCGATCAACCGCACCTACGCGCCGCTCCAGGCGATCGTCGACGAGCTGGCGCGCTGCGGAATGCGCCATGCGGTGACCTCGCCCGGCTCCCGCAACGCCCCGATCGCGCTGACGCTCGCGGCCGAGGAGCGGATCGACGCGGTGTCGGTGATCGACGAGCGCGCGGCGGGGTTCATGGCGCTCGGGATGGCGAAGGCGAGCGGCCGGCCGGTCGCGGTCACGTGCACTTCCGGAACCGCCGCGGCCAACCTGCTCCCGGCGGTCGTCGAGGCGCGCGAGGCGCGGGTTCCGCTGATCGTCCTGACCGCCGACCGCCCGCCGGAGCTGCGCGATGTCGGCGCGGGCCAGGCGATCGACCAGATCAAGCTGTTCGGGTCGGCGGCGAAGTGGTTCGTCGAGGTGGGCAATGGGGAGCCCGGGCGTGAGTGGGCGACGCATATGCGGGCGCTGGCGTGCCGGGCGTGGTGGACGGCGGGCGGCGGACGGCCGGGGCCGGTCCACCTCAATCTGCCACTGCGTGAGCCGCTGGCGCCGGTGCGCGAGGAGCTGGAGGCGGAGGATTGGCAGGGGCGTCCTGACGGGCGGCCGTGGGTGGAGCTGCGCGAGCACTCCTATGCGCCGGACTCGGGTGACGTGCAGGCGCTGGCCGAGCGGATCGCGGGCACGGCCCGCGGGGTGATCGTCTGTGGTGGCGGCGCCAGTGTCAGCGCTAGCGCTGGGGGCAGCGCGAACAGCATCACTGAGGACATGGGCACGAGCGACGTCGCCGGCGCCGTGGCGCGGCTTGCCGCGGCGTGCGGGTGGCCGGTACTGGCTGAGCCGACGTCCGGCGTCCGCTGCGGGGAGCACGACGGTTCGCATGTGATCGCTCACTACGACGTCCTGCTGCGTGACGGGCCGTTCGCGGACAAATTCCGGCCGCAACTGACCCTTCGCGTCGGCGACCTCCCGACTTCGAAGCCCCTACGCGCGTGGCTGTCGAGCACGGCCCAGGTGGTGATCGACCCTCACGCTGCCTGGCACGAGCCGACGCGCAGTGCCGAGACGCTGCTGCACGCCGATCCGGTGCGGACCTGCGACGCGCTCGCCTCGGCGCTCGAGGCGCGCGTCGGCGTAGCCGTCCCCCAACCGTCCGACGCACCGCTGGCCCACCCGCACACCGCTGCCATGGGTGGCCCGTCCGACGCACCGCTGACCGACCCGCACGCCGCTGCCATGGGTGCCTCGTCCGACGCGTCGGTGGCCGAGCCGCATGCGGCCGCGTCGGCTGACCGCGAGTGGCTCGCGGCCTGGCGCGCGGCCGACGAGCTCGTATCGCCCGCGCTTGCGGCGGCTCCCGACCCGTTTGAGCCGAAGGCGTACGCCGCGCTCGAGCCCGCGCTGCCGGACGACGCCCTCGTCTGGGTCAGCTCGTCGATGCCGATTCGTTACGTCGAGTCCTACTTCCCCCGCTCCGCGAAGCCGATCCGCTTCCTCTCGAACCGCGGCGCAAACGGCATCGATGGAGTGATCTCCTCGGCTGCGGGCGCCGCCCGCGCCACCGGCTCCCCCACCTTCGTCCTGATCGGCGAGATCGCCCTGCTCCACGACCTGGGCGGCCTGCTCGCCGCTCGCCGCGCCGGCATTGACCTGACGGTCGTGTGCACCGACAACGGCGGCGGCGGCATCTTCGACTTTCTGCCACTCGCGGACAGCGCCGACACCGAGGTCTACGAGCAGCACGTCGCCACCCCCACCGGCGTCGGCGCAAACTCGATCGCCGCCCTGGCAGGGCTCGACCATCGGCTCGTGACAACTCCGGCAGAGCTCCAGGCCGCCGCAGCCGCCGGCCCCGCCCTGATCGAGCTGCGAACGGACCGCGCCGAGAGCGTCCGGCTCAGCCGCGAGCTGGCCGAGACCGTCGCCCGCCAGCTCGGCTAGGCCAGCAGCGGCAGCAGGGCCTGGAGCTTGACCTCGGTCTCGGCGAGCTCGTCGGCAGGGATCGAGTCAGCGACGATGCCGCATCCGGCGTAGAGGTGCGCGACGTCGTCGCGTAGGAGGGCACAGCGAAGAGCGACGCAGAGCTCGCCGTCCTCGGCGAGGTCGGTCCAGCCGACGGCACCGGCGTACCAGCCGCGGTCGAGGCCCTCGAGCGCGGGGATCAGGGGCTGTGCCGCCGCATCGGGCTCACCGCCGACGGCGGGGGTCGGGTGCAGTAGGCCGGCGAGCTCGAGCGCCGGCACGGGCTCGGCGAGCTGGGCGCGGATCGGGGTCGCGAGGTGCTGGACGTTCTGGACCTTGACGAGCGCCGGTTCGTCGGCGGCGGCGACCCAGAGGCTGACGGGGTCGAGCGTGCGCTCGATGCGGTCGGAGACGATCCGCTGCTCGCCGCGGTCCTTATCGCTGCGCAGCAGCTGCTCGCCGAGGTGGTCGTCGACGGCCGGGTCGGCGCTGCGGCGGGTGGTGCCGGCGAGCGAGACGGTCTGGGCGCGTTCGCCATCGCGGCGGACCAGCAGCTCGGGGCTGGCGCCGACGAACGCCAGCTCGGGCGTGCCGACGCAGTAGCAGTAGCAGGCCGGGAACACGCCACGGAGGGCGTCGAGGATAGGCGCGGGATCGATCGGTCCGGACGCATGCACGCGGACCTCGCGCGCGAGCACTACCTTGTCGAGGTCGCGGGCGCGGATCCGCTCGACCGCCCGTCGCACCGCTTCCTCGTAGTGCGACGGCGGCGCCGCGCCCGCGACGCGCGGCCGCACCGCCGGGTCGGGATCGAGTAAGGGCATCGGCGCCGGCCACAGCTCCGCGATCCGCGCCTGCATCCGGGCGACTACCTCGTCCGCGGCCTCGCGACCGTCGATGGCGGCCGTGACGGTCATCCGGGCCTCGCCGCCGCCGCGGGCGAACGAGACCTCCGGCAGCACCATCTGCGCGGGCGACAGCGACCCCCACTCCGGCGAACCGCCGCCCTCCGGCCCGAACGAGAACCCGCCGACGAACACCGGGCCTGCGCCAGCCGGACGATCGAGGTCGAACCCCGCGTCGTCGGCGACTGCACGCGCCGCCAGAGCTCGGCAGGCCTTGGCGGCGTCCCCGAACCGCGTCGGTCCGCTCGCCTCGACGACCGCCGCCGTCCCGAGGCTGCAGACCGCATAGCCGTCGCGGTCGGGCTGCTCGAAGCAGAACCAGCGATCGTCCGCTCGCCGCGACGCGAGCACCGCCGCGGAGAAGTCGACGTCGGCCGCCACCGGGACAGTCACCGAAGCCAGCGCCCGGCCACCGCCGCGGCGCGTCAAGGCCAACGCGCGCTCGACGTGCTCGCCCAGCCGCTCGACCGCTGCCTCGCTGAGCCCAAACGGGCTCTCCGACGACCGCGTGCCGATTCTCAGAGCCACGTCCCCAATCCTACGCCGGGGCCCAGCGGCCCTAGGTCGTCCCGCGTCCTCTCGACACGGCGATCTCGCCCGTCCGCACCATCTCGATCAGGCCGAACGGGCGGACCATCTCCTCGAACGCCTCGATCTTGTCGTCGTTGCCAGTGACCTCGACGGTCAGCGAGCGCTTGTGGACGTCGACGATCTTGCCGCGGAAGATCTCGGCGAACTGCATGATCTGGGCGCGGCTGTCGCCGTCGGCGGTGATCTTGAACAGCGCGAGCTCGCGCGCGACGGCCTCGTCGGGCTCGAGGTCGCGGATCTTGATCACGTTGACGAGCTTGTGCAACTGCTTGGTGACCTGGTCGATCGGGTGCGTCGCGCCGTCGACGGTCAGCGTCAGCCGCGAGATCGACGTGTCGTCGGTCGGGCCGACCGCGAGCGAGTCGATGTTGAACCCGCGCCGGGCGAACAGGCCGGCGATCCTGGCCAGCACGCCGGGCTTGTTCTCGACCAGCAGCGAGAGGATGTGCTTGCGACCGCTGCGCGCGCCGCCGGTGGCGCGCAGGTCGTCGAGGTTGAGGACGTCCTGTGTGGCTGGCTCGCCCATCGCTCAGCCCACCATGTCCCGCGCGGCCTGGCCGGCGGGAATCATCGGGTAGCAGTTCTCCTCGGGCGTGACGCGAACGTCGCAGACGACCGGGCCGTCGGTCTCGAGCGCGGACTTCATCGCGTCCTTGAGCTCGGCCTTGTCCTCGACGAGCATGCCGGTCGCGCCGAACGCCTCGGCGAGCTTGACCCAGTCCGGGCTCGAGCCCATCTCGACCGAGCTGTAGCGGCGGTCCCAGAACAGCTCCTGCCACTGGCGGACCATGCCCAGGTAGCCGTTGTTCATGATGAAGACCTTCACCGGGATCCTCTCGGTGACGCAGGTGGCGAGCTCCTGGATGTTCATGATCAGCGAGCCGTCGCCGGCGACGCAGACGACCTGGTCGTCGGGCATCGCCACCTTCGCTCCCATGGCGCTCGGGAGACCGAAGCCCATCGTGCCCAGCCCGCCAGAGTTGATCCAGCGCCGGGGCTTGGGGAAGTCGTAGTACTGCGCCGACCACATCTGGTGCTGGCCCACGTCGGAGGTCACGATCGCGTCGCCGCCCGTGGCCTGCCACAGCGCCTGGATCATCCACTGGGGCTTGATCTCCGAGTCCTCGGAGTCCTCGTAGCGCAGCGGGTGCTTGTCCTGCCAGTTGCGGATGCGCTCCCACCAGCCGTCGAGGCGCGAGGAGTCGGTCTCGAGCGCCCGGTACTCGCGGGTGAGCTTGGGCAGGATCTTCTTGGCGTCGCCGACGATCGGGATGTGCGCGGGGACGTTCTTCGAGATCTCCGCCGGGTCGACGTCGATGTGGATGAACTTCGCGCGCGGGGCGAACTCCGACAGCTTGCCGGTGATGCGGTCGTCGAAGCGCGCGCCGATGCAGCAGATGAGGTCGGCCTCGTCCATCGCGTAGTTGGCGGTGCGGGTGCCGTGCATGCCGAGCATGCCCAGCCACTGGTCGTGCGGAGCGGGGAAGCC
>DASQKV010000074.1:0-25546 GCA_035630335.1 Thermoleophilaceae bacterium
GGGTGCGGTGGGACAACGTCGGCGTCCTGGCGCTGGCCCTGGGCGCAGTGGTGCTGTTCGCGGCCCGGGGCTGCGAGCGCCCGCGCGCGGAAGCGCCCGCACCGCGAGCCGCCCGGCCCGCGAGGGCCGGCGCTCCCCGTCCGCCGCTGCCGCGACTGCGCGACCCCGGGCCTGCGCGGCAGCGCCGCCGCGCGCGCCCGGCACGCAGCCCGCCTCCGCCGGCGCCGGCGCGGGCGCCGCGACGCAGGCCGAGGCCGGTCCCGCGGGCCATCAGGCCGCCGGCGCCGTCTCCGTCACCGACCGCATCGCCGCCCGCCCTCCACCGCCCGGATCCCCGGCCGTCGGAGCCACCTGCTCCCCGGCCGGTCCCCGAGGACGAGTTCTCGCCCGAGCCGGGCGGCTAGTCCTCGGCCGCGGCACGCAGCCCGGCGAAGAACGTGGCCAGCATCGTGGGGTAGAGCTCCTGGTCCAGCGACCCGGGGTCCAGCAGCTTCTGGAGCCCGACGCCGTCGCCCATGGCGAACACCATCATCGCGATGTCGGATACGGGCACCGGCGGGGTTACGCCCAGCTCGTCGACGCGCCGCTGCAGCAGGGTGGCGATGCCCTCGCGCAGCGCCCGCCGGCGGGCGACGAGCTCGTCGCGGAAGGCGTGGTTGCGCAGGGCGTAGAACGAGAAGTCGAAGAACAGGCGCTCCCAGTCCGGGTCCGACTCGATGAAGCGGATGAAGCTGGCCGCGCCCTGGCGGGCCTGGTCGACCATGTCCTCGTCCCCGCTGACGGCGCGGTCGACGCGCTCGAGCAGCTCCGCGAAGTGGTCGTCGAGCAGCGCCAGGAACAGGTCCTCCTTGCTGGAGAAGTTCGCGTAGAAGGCGCCCTTGGTGTAGCCCGCGTGCTCGGCCACGTCGTCGATCGAGGCGCGCTCCATGCCCTTGTCGGCGAAGACGGCGGTCGCCGACCTCAGCAGCCGCGCGCGTGTCTCGGCCTTCTTCTCGGCCCGGGTCAGCCGGGTGGCCGCGGCGCTCACGCGGCGGCGGGGACCGGCTCCGGCGCGGTGACCCGGCGGCGCACGGTGACCCGGCCGCCGTCGCCCGGGTTCATCGTGATGGCGCGGCGCGTCACCCGCTCGGAGGCGGCGGTGGTGGCCGAGGGCTCGATCCGCGAGATCATCGCGGTGAGCACCTGCTTCATCTCGAACAGCGCGAAGCTGGCACCGAGGCAGCGGCGCACGCCGCCGCCGAACGGGATCCAGGTGTAGGTGCCGGGCGGCTGCTCGAGGAAGCGCTCGGGCCGGAAGGTCGCCGGGTCCGGATAGACCACGGGCCGCAGGTGCAGCAGCTGGACGCTGGGGGTGATCAGCGTGCCCGGCGGAACGACGTGGTCGCCGAGCTCGAACGGCTCCTTGACGAGCCGCACCACGATCGGGATGACCGGTCGCAGCCGCAGCGTCTCCTGGAGTACGGCGTCGGTATACGGGCCCCCGCCCGCGCCTGCCTCCGCGACCGTCCGCTCCAGCGCCCCGGGGTTGCGCACGAGCCGCTCGAGCGCCCACGCCAACGCGGTGGCGGTCGTCTCGTGCCCGGCCACCAGCAGCGTCATCAGCTCGTCGCGCAGCTCGGAGTCGGACATCGCCGAGCCGTCCTCGTGGCGGGCCTGGAGCAGCAGCGAGAGGATGTCGTCGCGCTGCTCGAGCCCCGGATCCTCGCGGTGGCGGGCGATCTCGGCGAGGACCAGCTCGTCGGCGCGGTCGAGCACCTGCCGGAAGCCCGCGAGGCGGTGGTTGCGCACGCGATCCGCGCCGCTGAACATCAGCAGCGCCAACCCCCTGGTGCCGCCCGCGAAGTCGACGAGCGCCCGCAGCGCCGCGCGCAGCGGATCGAGGCGCGCGCGCTCCTCGACGCCGAAGACCACGCGCAGGATCACCTCGAGCGTGATCGCCTGGGTGTGCGGCCAGGCGGGGGAGGCGCTGCCCACGGGCCAGCGGTCGATCTCCGCCTCGACGACTTCGCGCATCACCTCGCCGTAGCGCTCCATGCGGTCGCCGTGGAATGGGGGCAGCAGCAGCCGGCGCTGGCGCAGGTGCTCGTCGCGGTCGAGCAGCAGCACCGAGCTTGGGCCCAGGATCGGCTCGAGGATCTTGTTGCCCTCGCCCGCCCGCAGGACGTCCGGCGAGGCCGTGAAGACACGCTTGATTAGCTCCGGGTCGCTGACCATCACCCACGGCGGCTGACCGACCAGGCGGAGCGTGAAGACGTCACCGTGGCGGCGGCCCAGCTCCTGCAGGAACGGCAGCGGCCGGACGATCCAGCGCGCGGTCTGCCAGGGGCGCGGCGCCTCCGAGCCGGGCGGCAGCTCGGATCGGGCCGCGACCTTCACGCAGCCGCTCGCCGCAGCCGCTCGCGCTCGGTGCGCGCGACGACGTCGTAGTCGGCGGCGCTCGGGCCGCGCCGCAGCGCCGCTGGCGTCAGCCACGCGCTCACGCGCAGGCTCCGGCAGAGCGCGTCGAAGGCGACCTGACGCGAGCCGTCCCACTCGATGTCGTACAGCTCGCGCACGCGCGCGGGCAGCAGTCCGACCACGAGGAAGTTGATCACCCGCAGCGCGGGCGCCCGGTTCGCCGGCAGCGGCAGCTCGAAGGCGACCCGGCGCCCCAGCTCGTGCGCCTGCTCGACGACGTGGAGGTCGGCGCTCGCCAGCCGCTCGTCCATGTAGGCGCGGAAGCCCGCGTAGCCGGCGGGCGCCTCGGCGCGATCGAGCCCGAACAGCTCTCCGAGCAGCGCGTAGTCGCGCCAGAAGCGCTCGCGCTCCGCGGGGCTCAGCTCCCGCACCAACCGCTCGTAGGCCTCGAGCGCGGAGTCCGCCAGGCAGGCGAGGATCCACAGCAGGAACTCGGCGCTGTCGGCGCGGTACGGCGCACCGGCCGGGTGCGGTCCCGCCGGCGCCTCGAGCTCTCCCTCCACGCGCGCGTGCATCGCGCGCACGCGCGCGGTCACCGCATCGGCCTCCGCGCGCGTCCCGAAGAACACCTGCTCCATCGTCTTCGCGGTATGGGCGAGGCGGCGGAACGGCGCCTCGAGGCCCTGGGTGTTGGCGATCAGCCCGGCGAACGCCAGCGGATGCGTCGCCTGCATCAGCAGCGCCCGCTGCCCGTACACCACCCCGACGGCCTTCGCCCCGTGGACGCGCCGCAGAACCGACTCGCCGCGTGGGAAGTAGCCGTCGTCGACTGGCTGCACAGCCAGGATCGTAGACCGCTCGTGCTTGCCCAGGCATATAGCCTGACCGGCATGGACCCGGCGGCCGCCCGCAATCGACTGCTGATCGCCACGAGCATGTGGCGCGAGTCGACCGACGAGCCGCTGCCGAAGATGCCTCCCGGCGAGCCGCTCGAGCAGATCCAGGGGTTCGAGATCAAGGTCGTCGACCTGCTGTTCGCCGAGGCCACGGCCGAGACGGCCAAGCGCGTGGCCGAGAAGACCTGGGACCTCGTGCACGACCGCCCGGAGGACGATCCGGTCAAGCAGCGGGTGGTCGAGGGCCACGAGCAGCTCGCCCGGCTCTCGGCCGAGGCGCGGACGGCGCCGGAGTAGCTCCGGTGGCAGACGCGCCGGAGCTGTTCAGCCGGGGCCTGATGGCGCGCTCGCTGGCGTACCTCTTCACCGGGGGCGCGCTGATCGGCTGCCTGACGCTCGCGTTCCCACACGACTCCCAGGTCCAGGACGGGCCGCTCTACGCGCTCGCCGCGCTGGCGGTCGCGATCAGCACGGTCGTCCTCTGGAAGTCCGACTCGCTGCCGGGCTGGGCGATGCACCTCGCGCTCGCCACCGGCAGCCTGATCCTCGCCGCGGCGAACTACTTCGTCGGCCCGAACGGGCTCTACCTGATCATCTTCACCTGGACCGGCCTGTACGCGTTCTACTTCTACCGCCGGCCGGTCGCGCTCGCCCATCTCGGCGTGATCGCCGTCGCCTACATGGTCGTGCTGATCGTCCAGGAGCCGCCGAGCCCGGTCGTCCGCTGGATTCTTGCTATCGGCACTCCGGGTATAGCCGGACTGATGATCTCGACGCTGCTCGACCGCCTGCGCGAGGAGGTCGCCCAGGCGACGCGCCACGAGCGGGTCCTGGGCGAGAGCGAGGCGCGTACGCAGGCGATCGTCGACAGTGCGCCCGACGCCTTCGTCGGCGTCGCCGAGGACGGCGCCGTGCTGTCGTGGAACCCGGCCGCCGAGCGCACGTTCGGCTGGTCGGCCGAGGAGGCGATCGGCCGGCGGATCGCCGACCTGGTCGTTCCCCGCGAGGCGGCCGACGACCACGACCACCGGCGCCGCTTCGAGTTCGAGCGCCCCGACGGCGAGGTCAGGCCGACCCAGCGCGAGGTCGACCTCGTGCGCCGCAACGGGACCCGCTTCCGCGCCGAGTCGACGATCTCGCGCGTGCGCGCGGGCGACCGCGCGATGCTCGCCTGCTTCATCCGCGACGTCAGCGACCGTGAGGAGCGTGAGCGCGAGCGCGAGCAGCTCTACCGCGAGCAGGCCGCCCGCGAGGAGGCCGAGCAGATGGCCGGCATCGTCCACGGCCTGCAGATGCTGCTCGACGTGGCGCTCGCCCACAACCGTCTCGACGCGATGCTCGAGGCGCTGCTGCCCCGGGTCTGCGAGGTCGTCCGCGCCGAGGCGGCGGCGGTGCTGCTGACCGAGGAGGACGGCTCGCTGACGCTGAGCGCGTCGATGTTCGCCCCGGTCGGCGAGGAGCCGCTGCGGATCGCTCCCGGCGAGGGGCTCGCGGGGCGCGTGGTGCGCGACCGCCAGCCGCTGCTCGTCCACGACCCCGACCCGTCCGAGGTCGCCGACCCGGCGCTGCACGGCGTCCACTCGATCCTCAGCGTGCCGCTACTCGCGGGCAAGGAGGTCACCGGCGTGCTGCAGGTCGGCGTGCCGGCCCCACGCCGCTTCTCGGAGGATGACCAGCTGCTGCTCGGCCTCGCGGCCGACCGCGTCGCGCTCGCGGTCGACCACCTGCGCATCTACGAGCGCGAGCACAAGATCGCCGAGATGCTCCAGCGCAGCCTGCTGCCCGAGCGGCTGCCGCGCCTGCCCGGGCTCGAGGTGGCGGCGCGCTACCTGCCCGCGGCGAGCGAGTCGGAGGTCGGCGGCGACTGGTACGACGTGATCGCGATGCCCGGCGGGCGCGTCGGGCTCGTGATGGGCGACGTAGCCGGCAAGGGCCTCGCCGCCGCGTCGATGGTCGGGCGCCTGCGCAGCGCGATGCGCGCCTACGCGCTCGAGGGACACGGCCCGGCGATGGTCGTCGACCGGCTCAACCAGCTGCTCTGGTCCGAGGTCGAGGACGGCCAGATGACGACGCTGCTCTACGTCGTGATCGACCCGTGGGAGGGACGGGTGTCGTGGGTCAACGCCGGCCACCTGCCACCGCTGGCCGTCACCCGCGACGGCATGGCGCGCTTCCTCGACGGGCCCAGCTCGGTGCCGCTGGGAGTGATGTCGTTTCCCTCGTACGAGACAGCCGAGGCTGAGCTGCCGCTCGGCGGCACGATCCTGCTCTACACCGACGGCCTCGTCGAGCGGCCGGGGGAGGTGCTCGACGACGGGCTCGGACGGCTCGTGGCGACGGTGCGCGGCGAACGCGTCGGGCCCGAGGAGATCTGCGACCTCGTGATCGACGCGCTGGTGCCGGCCGGCGGCGTGCCGGACGACGTCGCGCTGCTCGCGCTGCGCACGCCGGCGCTCACCGACAGCTTCGAGCTCGAGCTCGGGTCCGATCCCGGCGAGCTGGCCGCGATGCGCTCGCTGATGCGCCGCTGGCTGCGCCACAGCGACGGCAGCGAGATCGAGATTGCCGAGATCCTGACCGCGACGGGCGAGGCGGCCGCCAACGCGATCGAGCACGGCGGCGCCGTCACCCACGGCCCCCCGTTCGAGGTCGCGGGACTGCTCGAGGACGGTGAGGTCGAGATCACCGTGCGCGACAAGGGCAGCTGGCGCGAGGGGACTCGCGCCGAGGGGGGACGGGGGCTGATCCTGATGCGGGCGCTGATGGACGCGGTCGACGTCGAGCCGGGGCCGGAGGGCACGACGGTGCGGATGCGCCGGCGGCTGGGCGTCGATGGCGGCGGCGACGGCGACGGCCGCATCGACGCCGCCGACCAAACGGCCGAGCCGACCGTCTAGGCCGAGTTGGCCAGCCAGCCAGTGTCCGCTAGGCTGCGCCTGTGACCGCCTCGGGCCCACGCGTCTGCGTCATCGGCGCCGGCAGCTCCGGAATCGCCAGCTGCCAGGTGCTCCACGCGCGAGGGATCGACTTCGACTGCTTCGAGAAGGGCTCGCAGGTCGGCGGCAACTGGCGCTACGGCAACGACAACGGGATGTCGTCGGCGTACGAGTCGCTGTTCATCAACACGTCGCGCAAGATCATGGAGTACGCGACCTACCCGATGCCGAAGCACTACCCTGACTATCCGCACCACACGCAGATAGCGGCGTACTTCGACGACTACGTCGACCACTTCGGCTTCCGTGACCTGATCAGCTTCCGCACCGAGGTGACGCGCGTCGAGCGTGCGGCCTACGGCGGCGGCTGGGACGTCACGGTCAAGCCGGTCGACGGCGGCGAGCAGCGGACCGGGCGCTACGACGCGGTGATGGTCGCCAACGGCCACCACTGGGACCCGCGCTGGCCCGAGCCGCCGTTCCCGGGCGAGCTCGACGACAGCGTCGACGTCATCCACGCGCACTACTACCGGACGCCGGCCGGCTACGAGGACAAGAACGTGCTCGTCGTCGGGATCGGCAACTCGGCCTGCGACATCGCCGTCGAGACCTCGCGCGTGTCGCGCATGACTTACCTCTCGATGCGGCGGGGGGCATGGATCGTCCCGAAGTACGTCGGCTCCAAGCCGGCCGACGAGCTGGCCCCGGGCTGGGCGACGCGGCTGCCGTGGCCGCTCCAGCGGTTCTTCCTGCAGCTGATGATCAACCGCGTCCAGGGCGACCCGACCGAGTTCGGCCTGCCGAAGCCCGACCACCGGATCGGCGAGGCGCACCCGACGGTGTCGTCCGACCTGCTGCCGCGGATCGGCCACGGCCGGATCACGGTCAAGCCGAACATCGCCGCGCTCGAGGGCGACTCCGTTCGCTTCGTGGACGGCTCGCGCCAGCCCGTCGACAAGGTCGTCTACTGCACGGGCTACAAGATCAGCTTCCCGTTCCTCGACCCCCAGCTGCTCGACCCGTCCGGCGACAACCGGATCGAGCTCTACCGGCGCGTCGTCCACCCGCAGCTCGACGGGCTCTACTTCATCGGCCTGATCCAGCCGCTCGGGGCGATCATGCCGATCGCCGAGCTGCAGTCCGAGTGGATCGCGGACGTCGTGCAGGGCAGGGCCTCGCTGCCGCCGAAAGCGGAGATGGTCCACGAGATCGCGCAGGAGCAGCGCGCGATGCGCAAGCGCTACGTCGCCTCGAAGCGACACACGATCCAGGTCGACTACTGGCCCTATCTTCGTCAGCTCAAGCTCGAGCGCGAGCGGCGCACGCCCGCCGCCGCGCCGGGAGGCCGCCCCGGGGCGGACGACCGCGAGCTCCAGGTGGCGTGACACCAACTCAGGAGGAAGCAGTGTCAGACACCACCACAGTGCAGAGCAAGAACGGCGCCGCGCTCAACGGCGCCGGCGGCGAGCGGATCGAGGTCGAGAACCCGGCCACCGGCGCGATCGCCGGCAGCGTGCCGCGGATGCGGCCCGAGGACGTCGCGCCGATGGTCGCGCGCGCCCGCGCCGCCCAGCCGGGCTGGTGGGAGCTGGGCTTCGAGGGTCGCGCGCGCGTGCTCAAGCGGGCGCAGAAGTGGGTGCTCGACAACGGCGACCGGATCGTCGACACGATCGTCTCCGAGACCGGCAAGACGCGCGACGACGCCCAGCTCGCCGAGCTCGGCTACGCCGCGGGCGCGTTCGGCTTCTGGGCGAAGAACGCGGAGAAGCACCTGCGCGACCAGAAGGTGCGCTCCTCCTCGCCGATGCTGCTCGGGCGCAAGATGCTGATCCGCTACCGCCCGCGTGGGGTGGTCGGCGTGATCGGGCCGTGGAACTACCCGCTCGTGAACTCCTTCGGGGACGCGATCCCGGCGCTCGCGGCGGGCAACGCGGTGATCCTGAAGCCGTCGGAGGTGACGCCGCTGACGTCGCTGCTGATGGCCGAGGGGCTGGCTGCGTGTGGCGCGCCGGAGGGGATCTTCCAGGTGCTGACCGGCCTCGGCGACGTCGGCGCCGAGCTGATCGACCACGTCGACTTCATCATGTTCACCGGCTCGACCGTGACGGGGCGTAAGGTCGCCGAGCGGGCAGCGAAGACGCTGACCCCGTACGGGCTCGAGCTCGGGGGCAAGGACCCGATGATCGTGCTCGCCGACGCCGACGTCGAGAAGGCCGCCAACGCCGCGACCTACTACTCGATGCAGAACGGCGGCCAGACCTGCATCTCGGTCGAGCGCGTCTACGTCGAGGAGCCGATCTACGACGACTTCGTCAGGCGCGTGACCGAGAAGGTCGGCAAGCTGCGCCAGGGCACGCCGCAGGCGGCGGGCTCGGTCGACGTCGGCGCGGTGACGTTCGACAGGCAGGCCGAGATCGTCGAGTCGCACGTCGCGGACGCGGTCGCGAAGGGCGCGAAGGTTGCTGTCGGTGGCAAGCGCGGGCCGGGACCAGGGCGCTTCTTCGAGCCGACCGTCCTGCTCGACGTCGACCACTCGATGGACTGCATGACCGAGGAGACCTTCGGCCCGACGCTGCCGATCATGAAGGTGCGCGACGCCGAGGAGGGCCTGCGGCTCGCCAACGACTCGCGCTACGGACTGCAGGCGTCCGTCTGGACCAAGGACTCGGCGCGCGGCGAGGAGATCGCCAGCCGGATCGAGTCGGGCGTGGCGAACGTCAACGAGCACCTGCTCAGCTACGTGGCGCTCGAGTTGCCGATGGGCGGCTGGAAGGAGTCCGGCATCGGCACCCGCCACGGGCCCGACGGAATCCGCAAGTTCACGCGCCAGCAGGCGTCCGTGGTTTCCCGCTTCGGCCTCAAGCGCGAGATCTTCATGTTCCCCTACACGAAGCGCTCGTCCGGCCTCATCGGCCGCTTCCTGCGCGTCGTCTACGGGCGCGGTACGCGCGACTAGTTCCCGCGGTTCGTGTACGGCCGCGGCACGCGCGACTAGCTCCCGCCGGTTCGCGGTTTCAGCCGGTGAGGTCGCCTTTTCGGACGTAATGCGTCCGAAAAGGCGACCTCACGCCGCGAGGCGCCGAGAGTTCGCCGAGCGGCTGTCGAGGGGCCGGACGCGGCGGCTAAGCCGGGCGGTTGAGATGCCGATAAGGGGGGAGTGGCTCCTCGGCTTGTCGTCTCGGTCTGCCTCGCGCTGTTCTTGACCCTCGCCTGCGGCGCGGCGCTCGGCTTCGCCTCCCCGCCGCAGCCCCTCACCGGCAACCCGGCGGATCGGCTCGCCGACCGCCCGATCGACGAGCTCAGCTACGACCACGCGACGCGCTGCCGGCGCAGCCCGTCTCCGGGTGCGCTCGCGCTCCAGGAGTGGCTGACGCTGCACGTGCGCGGCACGTCCTGGGGGATCATGCGCTGCGAGAAGCTGTCGCGGCGCGACTACAGCCTGCACGCCGAAGGGCGCGCGCTCGACTGGCACCTCGACGCCTCCGACTCGACCGACCGTCGCGCCGCGCGGCGCCTGATCGACCTACTGCTCGCCACCGACCGCGCCGGCAACGAGCAGGCGCTCGCGCGCCGGATGGGCATCCAGGAGATCATCTGGAACTGCCGCTCGTGGTGGGCCGGGTCCGAGCGGATGGGGGAGTACTCGGTCTGCTTCAGCGCCGCGGGCAAGCCGCGCCGCGGCATGTCGCCGACGCTCGCCCACCGCGACCACATCCATTTCGGCCTAAGCCGAGCCGGGGCCGCGAAGCGGACGAGCTTCTGGCGCTAGGCGCTACGCTGCCCGCCCCGTGGCCGAGCCCCTCTCGCCAAAGAACCGCATCAAGATCGAGGTCGATCGCGGCCTCTGCATCGGCTCCGGGGATTGCGTCGACACTTCGCCGAACGTCTTCGAGCTCGACTCCGAGGACAAGGCCCGCGTGATCGACCCCGACGGCGATCCGACCGACCTCGTCGTCGACGCCGCGATGAACTGCCCGGTCACCGCCATCTTCGTCGAGGGCGAAGACGGTCCGCTGTACCCCTGAACTGCCTCGTCGGGTCGATCGCGGCCGCATGTTGGCCCTAATCGGCCCGGCGTCACGCGGCGCTTGTCGACGGGCTCGTTGCGGCCGCACTACGGCCGCCATCGGCCCGCGGAGCCCGGGCAGTCGCTAGTCGCGGCGGCGCCGCAGGACCCTGAGAGCGAGCAGCATCGCGAAGGCGATCCCCAGCAGGGGGACGAAGCTGCGCGCCTCGAGCCCGCCGCCGCCGCTGTGGTCGACGCCCGCGGTCGGCATCGCGAACTCCTCGGCGGCGAGGGTGTCGTGCGGCTCCTGGATGCCGGTCGGGTCCGGCGGGATGTCGCCGGCCGAGCGGGCGGGCATCGCGAACTCCTCGGCCGCCAGCACGTCGTGCGGCTGATCGATCCCGGTCGGGTCCTCGGGCAGGTCGACGTCGTGACGTTTGCTCATGGCCCTGATCCTCGCAGACCCGCGCCGGCAGCCCGAGGTGGGTTGGAGCCGGCGCCCGGTGCCGGTGGCGGCGCTACCTTGTCGCTGTGCGAGCAAGCGGCTTCACCGGTCGTCGCGTCGCGGTGGCCGTGGCGGCCCTCGCGGCCTGTGTGGCGCTCGTCTTCGCACTCGCGGCCGGTAGCGACGAGCCCGAGCAGACAGCCCACGTGCGCTCTGGCGAGGCTGCCGCCGCAGGTGCCGGCGAGGTGGTGCTGACACCGGACTCGGTCGATCCGGAGGCGGTCGCGCGCTCTCAGGAGCCGACGGGAGCGAAGCGAGCCGGCGGCAAGGTCGTCGAGCTGCGCGGAGCCGGGGCAGAGCCGCGCTTCAACGCCGCCGCGAGCTCCGCCGACGCCATCAGTCCCGGCGCCCCGACCGACGCCGAGGTTCGCGCCGAGCTGCGCCAGGCGCGGGCGCAGCTGTCGAAGTTCAAGCGCTTCCTCGGCACGACGGCCTTCCTGCAGACCGGTCCGCGCGCCCGCGTGCTCCCCGACGGCACCGCGGTCGCCCCGGACGACGCGCCCGAGCCCGTCAAGCGCGTGATCCAGGCCGGCAACGCGATCGCGAAGTTCCCCTACAAGTGGGGCGGCGGTCACGGCGCCTGGCGCGACAACGGCTACGACTGCTCCGGCTCGGTCTCGTTCGCGCTCGCCGGCGCCGGCCTGCTCGACGCGCCGCGTACCTCGGGCGGCTTCATGGACTGGGGCGCGCCGGGCCAGGGCGAGTGGATCACGATCTACGCCAACTCCGGCCACATCTTCATGATCGTCGCCGGCCTGCGCTTCGACACGAGCGGGCAGGGCAGGGCCGGCACTCGCTGGCAGGAGGAGCCTCGCACGACCGCCGGCTTCGCCGTCCGCAGCGTGCCGGGCCTCTGAACACCTGGACGGCGGTGCGCGCCCGCCGGCGTGCCGAATCGGACCCTTGAGCACACGCCCGGTGTAGTCGAAGCTCAGAGGCGGTTCGTGGCCACTCGGAAAGGGGCGCCGTGAGGCGGGAGAAGCCGCCGTGCGAACTGCTACGGTCGCGCTCGTGCACGACGACCGGACACGCCGCATGGATCCCGCGCGCGACCCGCGCGGGCGCCGGGGTCCCGACGACCACTCCGTCTACATGCGTCGACGCTTGGCGGCCGCCGGCGCGGCGGCCGTCCTGCTGATCATCGCGATAGCGGTGATCGCGGGCGGGGGAGGCGACGATCCCAAGTCGGCGTCGCCGCTCGACCTGAGCGTGCCGACCACGCCCGACAACCTCGGCTCGACGACCGACGACACGACCACCGACGAGACCGACACCGAGACGACGCCGACCCCCGCGACTCCGACGACCGGCGGCACGACAGGTGGGACCACCGGCGGGACGACCGGCGGGGGCACGGTCGTGCCTCCCGCCGACGACGGCGGCGGCACCGCGGGCGGTGGCGCCACGCCGACGCCGACGCCCACACCCGCACCGGAGGCGGGGGGCGGCGGTGCCGTGGCCCCCTCGCCCTGAGCCACTCGACCTCGAAGGAGCCACCATGGAGATCACAGGCGTCGACTTCGTCACGGTTCCGACCCGTGACTTCGACAAGGCGAGCGAGTTCTACGGCGATGTGCTCGGGCTCGAGCGCTCGAAGCGGTGGGGACAGATGCCCGCCGGCGAGTTCGAGACCGGCTCCCTGACGATCGCGATCATGCAGTCCGACGCGTTCGGCCTCGAGTTCCAGCCGCACGGGCACCCGATCGCCCTCCACGTCCCCGACGTCGAGGCCGCCCGCGCCGAGCTCGAGGGCAAGGGCGTCGCCTTCGCGGCCGACACGATGGACAGCGGCGTCTGCCACATGGCCCACTTCCGGGACCCGGACGGCAACGTGCTGATGCTCCACAACCGCTACGCCCCGCCCGCGTCCTGACGCAGCTCGTCTGAAGTGAGATCGACTTTGCGGACGTATTGCGTCCGTAATGTCGACCTCAGTCGTCGCCTGGCGGCCGACGACGGTCGCGCTTGATGTCGCTGCGACGGCGCTTCTGAGCGAGGCGACGCTCACGGGCGCCGCGCGTCGGCTTCGTCGCGCGGCGTGTCCGACGAACGGCGAGGGCGCCGGCGAGGCGTGAGCGCAGGCGCTCGAGTGCCAGCTCCCTGTTGCGGGCTTGGCTTCGTGTGTCTTGCGCGATCGCTGTCACCCGCGGGCCGAGCCGCGCCATCGCGCGCTCGCGCTGCGCCGCCGTCAGCGAGGACGACGCCGATATGTCGAAGACCGCCTCGACGCGGGACGCGGTCACGTTGGCGTGCTGGCCGCCGGGCCCCGACGACCGGCTCGCGCGCAGCTCGATCTCGGCGAGCGGTATCGCCACGTCGCGCGTGATCCTGAGCGGGTCCTCGATCGCCATGTCGCAGCCGACCGTACCCGCTGTGTCGCCCCGCTCGTCGCGTCGCGAGAGCGGCCACACCGCCCGCTCGTCCCTCGCGAGGAGCCGGCGTGCGGTCGCATGTGACACTTCGGCGATGCGCGTCGCGGTCGTGGGTCACGTCGAGTGGATCGAGTTCGCGCGCGTCCCCGAGGTGCCGTCGCCCGGAGCGATCGTGCACGCCTCGGAGACCTGGGAGGAGCCGGGCGGGGGCGGGGCGGTCGCCGCCGTCCAGCTCGCCAAGCTCGCCGACGGCGCGCTGTTCCTGACCGCCCTCGGCGACGACGATCTCGGTCGTCGTGTCGACGCGTCGCTGGGCTGGCTCGGGCTGCGCGTCGAGGTCTCGTGGCGCCCCGTCGCGCAGCGGCGCGGCTTCGTCCACGTCGACGCCTGCGGCGAGCGCACGATCACCGTGATCGGCGACCGTCTCGGCCCCTACGGCGACGAGCCGCTGCCGTGGGACGAGCTCGCCGACGCCCACGCCGTCTACTTCACCGCCGGAGACGCCGAGGCGGCCAGGCGGGCCCGCGCGGCGCGCGTCATGACCGCCACCTCGCGCACGCTCGGCTCGCTGGCGCAGTCCGGCGTCAGGCTCGACGCCCTGATCGCCAGCGCCGCCGACGCCGGCGAGCACTACGAGCCCGGCGACCTCGATCCCGAGCCCGGCCTCGTCGTGCGTACGGCCGGCTCAGCGGGCGGCACCTGGGAGCGCGCGAACGGCGAGCGCGGCGAGTGGGCCGCCACCGCCCTCCCGGGCCCGGTCGCCGACGCCTACGGCTGCGGCGACTCCT
The DNA here is from genome assembly GCA_035630335.1 of Thermoleophilaceae bacterium. Lineage (GTDB taxonomy): Bacteria > Actinomycetota > Thermoleophilia > Solirubrobacterales > Thermoleophilaceae > JAAYBF01. Next base: position 13,901 of record DASQKV010000074.1, read on the forward strand.
TCGCCGCCGGCCTCACCTACGCCCTCGGCACCGGCATGCCGCCCCAACAGGCCGTCGAGCTCGCCGCCCGCTGCGGCGCCGCCTGCCTCACCGGCCGCGGCCCGTACGCCGGCCAGCTCACAGCTCCGCCCTGAGGCCCGCGAGAACCAAGCCTGGCGGTGTCATCAGGCCCTGACGTGTGCGCCAGCACACGAGGGGCCTGATGACACCGCCAGGCGCCGGTTCGCAGCAGCCTCAGCCTCAGTGATCGGCGACGGTGCCGTCCTCCGGCACGATCGGTAGGCCCGCGGCCACCCAGGCAACGAGGCCGCCGGTGAGGTTGAAGGCCTTGTAGCCGCTCGCGCGGAACGCTTGCGTCGCCATCGCCGAGCGGCTGCCCGAGCGGCAGTAGAAGACGACGGGGCGCTCGCGGTCCATCTCCTGCGCGGCCGCGGTCAGCTCGGGGATCTGGACGTGGCGGTCGCCGTCGATCCGGCCGGCCTCGTGCTCGTAGGGCTCGCGCACGTCGACGAGGTCGACGTCGCCCTCGTCGAGCAGCCGCTTGACCTCCTCGGGGCTGAGGTCCTCCTGCAGATGCTCTAGCGAAGCCACGTCGACAACCCTAGAGATAGGCTGCCGCCCCATGTCCTCTCCCAGCTGGCAGCTCCCAGGCAAGACCGTCCTGATCACAGGCGCGGCGCGCGGGATCGGCGCCGAGAGCGCCCGCCGCCTCGCCGCTCGCGGGATGAGGGTCTCGCTCGTCGGGCTCGAGCCGGAGGAGCTGGCGAAGGTCGCCGCCGACTGCGGCCCCGACGCCGTCTGGTTCGAGGCCGACGTCACCGACCGCGACCAGCTTCAGGCCGCCGTCGACGAGACTGTCGAGCGGCTCGGCGGCATCGACGCCGTGATCGCCAACGCCGGGATCGCGATCGGCGGGCCGACCCGGCTCGCCGACCCCGAATCGTTCGAGCGCGTGATCGAGGTCAACCTGCTCGGCGTCTACCGCACGGTCCACGCCTGCCTGCCGCAGATCGTCGAGCGCCAGGGCTACGTGCTGATCGTGGCCTCTATGGCGGCGATCTTCCACGCTCCCGGCATGGCGGCCTACTCGGCCAGCAAGGCTGGCGTCGAGGCGCTCGGCAACAGCCTGCGCGGCGAGCTGGCGCACCACGGCGCGCGCGTCGGCGTCGGCTACTTCTCGTGGATCGACACCGAGATGGTGCGCGGCGCCGACCGCCATCCGGCGCTCGGCTCGATGCGCTCGAAGCTGCCGGCCGCGGTCCGCAAGACCTACCCCGTCTCCGACGTCGGCGACGCGGTCGTCGCGGGCTTCGAGGCGCGCTCCCGCTGGGTCGGCGTCCCGGCGCCGCTGATCCGCTTCGTCCTCCCGCTGCGCGGCCTGATGACGCGCCTCACCGAGCGCGGGTCGAAGGACGGCTTCCCCGAGATGGAGGCCGCCTTCGAGCGCGACATCGCCGACCGCGGCGTCGAGGCCGCATCCCAACCGAGCGGCAGCGGCGGCGCCGCCGCCCTGACGCGCGACTGAGGCGCCGGCAAGCGGGGAGCCGACCATGCCCGCGCGCGAGCAACTCGCCCGTGCCGCTCCGGCGAGGTCCGCGCCTGAGCCCCTCGCCCCTACGGCTCCCACGGAACAGGTCCGTGGCTGAGCTCGAGACGCTCACATATGCCGTCGACGGCGCGGTCGCCCGCATCACGCTGAACCGTCCCGAGCGCGGCAACGGCATCACGCTCGCGATGCCGCGCGAGCTCGCCGCCTGCGTCGAGCGGGCGAACCTCGACCCGGCCGTCCACGCGATCGCGCTCGCCGGCAACGGCAGCGGCTTCTGCGGCGGCTACGACCTCGTCGCGTCGGCGGAGGGAATGGCCGAGGGCGAGCTCGGCGAGTCGCACGACATCCCGGGCTCGCCGCTCGACCCTGAGACGATCGCCCGCAACCACCAGCCCGAGAGCGACTGGGACCCGGTCGTCGACTTCCAGATGATGTCGCGCAACGTGCGCGGCTTCATGTCGCTGTTCCACTCCGAGAAGCCCGTGCTGTGCAAGGTCCACGGCTACTGCGTCGCCGGCGGCACCGACATGGCGCTCTGCTCCGACCTGCTCGTGATCGCCGACGACGCGAAGATCGGCTATCCGCCCGCGCGCGTCTGGGGCTCGCCGACGACGGCGATGTGGGCCCAGCGGCTCGGCCCGATGCGCGCCAAGCGGCTGCTGCTGACCGGCGACTCGCTGACCGGCGCCGAGGCCGCCGAGTGGGGCCTCGCGACCGAGTCCCACCCGGCTGCCGAGCTCGACGAGCGCTTCGAGGCGCTGCTCGAGCGCGTCGCCCGCATGCCGGTCAACCAGCTCGTGATGATGAAGCTGCTCGTCAACCAGGCCGCCTACGCCCAGGGCCTGCACCAGACCCAGCTGCTCGGCACGTTCTTCGACGGCGTCACCCGCCACACCGCCGAGGGCCACGCCTTCGTCCGCCGCGCCGCCGAGGCTGGCTTCAAGCAGGCCGTCCGCGAGCGCGACGAGCCGTTCGGCGACTTCGGCCTCGGCGGTCACGGCATCGAGCCGGACCGCTAGGGCCGGACCTCGCCCTGGCGAGGTGAGGGATCTCAGGGTCGATCTCAGGGTGCCTGCCCCGTAGCGGGGACCGCGGCGTGCCTGCACACTTGGCACACGACGTCTAGCCGAGGCTGCTGCAGCTCGGGCGGGAGAGGAGTGCGATGAACGTGCATAGGAGCTTGGGGCTGGTTGCGGCGGCGGGGGTGGTGGTCGGAGCGGTGGGCGTCGCGCCGGCGATGGGCCAGGATCGCCTGCCCGAGACGAAGCTGTCGGCGAAGGCGCGGGCCACGCCCAGCAAGGCGGGCACCAAGCGCCACCCGCGCGGGGTGGCGATCGACGCGACTGCCAGGGTCGACGTCGAGCCCGGGTTCGAGCCGCCAATTGTCACTGGCGTCGACATCCTGGTCGGCAAGGGGCTGGTCTGGAACGCCGACGACTACGTCAAGTGCAGCAAGCCGATCCTCGACCGCAAGGGCCCCGACGGCTGCCCGAGGAAGTCGATCATGGGCGACGCGACGGCCACGGCGCGGGCCGACACCGTGCTGACCACTGCCAATGTCGTCCTCGTCAACGGCGGATGGAAGCGGACGTTCGCCTTCACGACGCTCTACAACCCGGCCTTCGTGGAGGAGACGATCGTTGTCAAGCGGACCAAGCTGAGCGGCAGGTGGGCCCACCGGGAGAGCTTCAAGGTGCCGGAGAACCTGCAGATCGTCGCCGGCGTGCCGATCCAGGTGGTGTCGGCCAAGTTGCACATCGGGGGCAAGCCCTACGCGCGCGACTACATCGTCTCGACCGCGTGCCCGAGCGGCGGGTGGAAGTACCGGGGAGTGGCCCACTACCTGTTCTCGACGGGCGCGACCAGCCAGCAGAGCTTCGACGGCAGCATCCCCTGTACGAAGTAGCCGGCCGAGGCGGAGCCGCCCGAGCCCGTCGGCCTCGAGGCCGACGGGTCGTCGCTCATGTGTGCAACGAGGGCGAGCCGCCCTCGGCGCGCTCGCCCAGTGCGGCGGGCAGCCCCTGACGCGAGCGGATGCCGAGCTTGTCGTAGGCGGCGGCCAGGTGCGACTCGATCGTCTTGACGGTCAGGAACAGCGCTTGCGCGATCTCGCGGTTCGTCATGCCGCTCGCCGCCAGCTCCGCCACCCGCCGCTGGCTCGGCGTCAGCGACTCCGCGCCGATCGGGGTATAGCCGCGGACCCGCTCCCCGGTCGCGGCGAGCTCGTCGAACGCGACCTTGGCGAGGCCGACGGCTCCACAGCGGCGCGCCAGGTCGAGCGCCTCGCGTAGCGGCGGGCGCGCGTCCGCGCGGCTGCGGGCGCGGCGGAGCCCGGCGCCGAGCTCGGCGAGCGCCTCCGCCCGCACGAGCAGCGCGGGCGAGCCCTCGAGCACGGCGGCCGCCTGCTCGAGCGCGGCGAGGCGATCGGCGCCATCGATCGTCATCGCCAGCGTGCGCAGTGCCTGCGAGACGAGCGTCGGCGCGCCCCAGCGCCGTGCGTGCACGAGCGCCGCCTCGGCCATCGATCCCGCACGCTCGCGGTCGCCGAGCGCGGCGACGGCACGCGCCGCGCAGATGCGCGCCGGGGGCGCGGGCATCCCGATCACCCCCCAGCGGGTCGAGAGGCGCTCGAGCTGGAGGAAGTCCGCGGCGGCGTGGTCGAAGCGTCCCTGCGCGTAGCGCAGCTGCCCGCGCGCGAACAGCACGGGCGCGAACCAGACGATCTCGGGGATCTCCCCGGTCATGCCGCTCGCCTCGATCTCCGTCTCGGCGACGCCGAGCTCCCCGCGCGCGATCAGCAGGCTCGCAAGGATCATCTGCAGCGGCAGCTCGGCGAACCGCAGCCTGCCGAGGCGAGCAGTCTCGAGCGCCTGACGGACGTCCGCCTCGGCCCCGGCAAGGTCGCCGTAGGCCCACTCGACCAGGCCGGTCATCGCCCAGGCGGCGACCAGCTCCGGCGTCGCGCTGCGCTCCCGCGCGTAGGCGAGCGCCTGCTCGACGGCGCGCCGCGCAGCGTCGAGCTCATCCGCGAAGATCAGCGTCAGCACCCCGCGGCCGGGCGCGAACAGCTCCGGCTGCTCGAGGAAGATGCGGCAGTCGCGGGCGAGCGCGACACGTGCCGCCGCGATCCCCTCGGCCGCGGTGCCGTCGAACGCGTGCCACTCCGATGCGTGGGCGGCGGCGAGGCGGCCGCTCGTGCTGTCGGCCGGAATCCGCTCGACGTAGCGGCTCAGCCGTGCCCGCGCTTCGGGAACCGGTCGCTGTGCGACCAGGCTCAGCTGCGCCTCCAGGCTAAAGGCGCCCTTGGCGTCGTCCCGCGCGTCGGCAACCTCGATCGCACCCTCCAGCAGCGGGATCGCCTCGTCGACGCGCCCGTTGAGGACCATCCACGTGCTGACCCTGATGCCCCAGCGGACCCGCAGGCCGGGATCGCGCTCCAGCTCCTTCAACAGCTCGGGCAGGGCCGCCGCGAACAGCGCCCGGTCGGGCGCGCGGATGCCGGCGGTGACGAGCGAATCGAGGATCGTAGGACGCAGGTCGTCCGGGGCGGGCTCGCCGAGAGCGCGCGTCAGGTAGGTGCTCGCCGCGCGCGGGGCGCCGCTCGAGAGCGCGGCCCGGGCCGCCTCCAGCAGCGTCGCCGCTGTCGCGCGATCGCCGCGGGCGTCGGTAGCGACCAGATGCGTGGCGAGCCGCTGCGCGCTCGCGCCGCGTGCGCGCAGCAGCTCGACCGCGCGGTGGTGGGCCTCCGCGCGCTCGCCGGGGAGCAGCTCGGCGTCGAGCGCGGTGCGAACGAGCGGGTGGACGAAGCGCAGCGCGGTGGCCGGGTCGAGGATCGCGGCGGCACGCAGCTCGTCGGCCGCGCGCGCGACGGCCGGCTCGTCGACTCCGGCGAGCTCGGCCGCGAGCCCGCGGTCGGCGTCGTCGCCGAGCACGACGACCGCCCGCGCGACCGCCTGCGCCTCGGGCGATAGCCGCGCGAGGCGCAGCTGGACGGTGCGCGTCACCCGCTCCGGCGCCAGCTCGCGCACACGCGGCGCCTGCCCGGCGGCGGGGTCGACCCCCTCGACGGCCAGCGTGCGCGCCAGCTCGCGAAGTAGGAAGGGGTTGCCGCCGCTGACCTCGTGGCAGGTCGCGCTGAACGCCTGCTCTGGCTCGCGCTCCAGCTCGTCGGCGAGCAGCGCGGCGGCTCCCTCGGGGCTGAGCTCGCGTGGGACGAGTCGCCGCGCCAGCGGGTCGGTCGCGATCCGCGCGAGGGTCCTCTCGGCGCCCGCCTCGTCCGGGCGGCAGGCGACCACGAGCAGGACCGGCAGCTCCTCCAGCCGTGTCACGAGGAAGCCGAGGAAGTCGAGCGAGGCCGCGTCGGACCAGTGCGCGTCGTCGACGCAGAGCAGCAGCGGCCGCTGCTCCGCGAGTGCGGCCGTCAGCCAGTAGAGGCCGTGCAGGACGGCGAACGCGTCGGCGGACGGCTCGGCGGTCGTGTCGTCGCGGGCGATCCCGAGCGCTCCGCGGGCGGCGCCAGCCGCGCCCGCGAGCAGCGCCTCCCGGCCGGACTCGTCGAGCGCCGCGAGCGCCGGCTCGAACAGCTGGCGCGCGAGCCCGAACGCGAACCCGCGCTCCAGCTCGGTCGCGCGCGCGGCCAGCACCCGCATGCCTGCCTCGCGACCGCGATCGCGCGCGACCGCCAGCAGCCGCGTCTTGCCGAGCCCGGCGGCCGCTTCGACGACCGCGAGCCGTCCCGCGCCGGCGCTCGCCTCGCCGACCAGCGCGTCGAGCTCGGCCAGCTCGCGCTCGCGCTCCAGCAGCCTGCTCACGCGAGTGGCTAGCAGGCGGGCGCCACCGCCGTCACGATCCAGGTCGAGGCCGGCGCCCAGACGCCGTCGGGACGCTGGAACTCCCCCATGCCCTCGCGCAGCGCCTGACGGATCTCGTCGTGGAGGTGGACGGCGCGCTCGCCTTGGAGGCGGATGATCTCCGCCCCCGGGCCGACGGCCATCGCCACCTCCACCGCCTCCTCGATGTCGTTGCCCGACCTGATCGGGAGGTCGCAGCGGTGCAGCGCGATCTCGGCGAATCCGGCGTGGGTGAGGATGTCGCTGGTCGTGTCGGCGCCCGCCATCGAGAACGGCCCGGGCCCGCAGGTCGGCTCGTCGTACTCCTCGGGACGACTGACGAGCTGCTCGACGATCCGCTGCGGTCGGTGTGCCCACTCGTTGTCCTCGCGGCGGCGCCAGACCACCATCGCCAGACGGCCGCCGGGCCGCAGCGCAGAGCGGACGTTGCGCATCGCCACGACGGGGTTGGCGAAGAACATCGTGCCCATGCGCGAGAAGGCCATGTCGTAGGGGCCGCCGAGATCGCCCGACTGGACGTCGATCACCGCGAATCGTGCGTTGGGGACACCTGCCTCGCGGGTCTCGCTCTCGGCGATCTCAATCATCCGCGGCGCGGCGTCGACGCCGACGGCCTCGCCGTCGGGGCCGACCAGCTGCGCGATCCGCTGGGTGGTGTCGCCGAGGCCACAGCCGACGTCGAGCACACGCTCGCCCGTCTTGGGCGGGCAGATCCGGAGTGCCTCCTCGCCGTGGGCGCCGAGGCCCTCCGTGTAGATGTGGCGGTAGCGCAGCCAGCGCTCGAAGAGCGGGCCGTCCCATGCCTCGATCGCCTCGGAGTTGGCGTCGGCCACCCCCGTCGGGCTCGTCGTCTCCGTCATGCTCGGCCTCCTCGACTCGTTCGCGACGGAGCGTACACCCCGCCCACCCAGGCTCGAAGGCCATCAGGCGGTCGGCCACCGGATCCTGGGCCGGCAAGGCGCCGGCCGCGCCTCAGACCTCTTTGATCTCGGACAGCACGTCGGCGACCGAGCTCTTGGCGTCGCCGAACAGCAGCGAGGTGTTCTCGTTGTAGAAGAGGGGGTTGTCGATTCCGGCGAAGCCGGTGTTCATCGACCGCTTGAGGACGATCACCTGGCCGGACTTGTCGACGTCGAGGATCGGCATGCCGTAGATCGGGCTGCCCTGGTCCTCGCGCGCGGCGGGGTTGGTGACGTCGTTGGCGCCGATCACGAGCGTGACGTCGGTCTGCGGGAACTCCGGGTTGATCTCGTCCATCTCCTTGAGCGCGTCGTACGGCACGTCGGCCTCGGCGAGCAGGACGTTCATGTGGCCGGGCATGCGGCCGGCGACGGGATGGATCGCGTAGAGCACCTCGACGCCGCGCTTCTCGAGCTCATCGGCGAGCTCGCGGACCGTGTGCTGGGCCTGGGCGACAGCCATGCCGTAGCCGGGCGCGACGACGACGCGGTTCGCGTAGGCGAGCTGGATCGCGACGTCGGCGGCGTCGGTAGACGTCGCGGTCCGGCCGTCCTCGCCACCGCCCGTGCCGGCCGCTAGCGCTCCGCCGCCGCCGCCGAAGCCGCCGGCGACGATGCTCGGGATCGAGCGGTTCATCGCCTCGGCCATCAGGTTGGTGAGGATCGTGCCCGAGGCGCCGACGATCGTGCCACCGACGATCAGCGCGGTGTTGTCGAGCGCGATGCCGGCGGCTGCCGCGGACAGGCCGGTGAGCGCGTTCAGGAGCGAGATCACGACCGGCATGTCGGCGCCGCCGATCGGCAGCACGACCATGTTGCCGAGCGCCGCCGCGGCGACGAGGATCAGGATGAAGAGGCCCTCCGACTCCGAGCCGGTGGCGATCGCGATCGCCGCGGCGACCGCGGCGAGCAGCAGCAGCGCGTTGATCACCTGCTGGCCGGGAAGGACGATCGGCTTGCCCGGGAGGATCTCCTGCAGCTTGGCGAAGGCGATGTTCGAGCCCCAGAAGGAGATCGAGCCGATGATCGCGGCGAACAGGATCGGGATCAGCGTCTCGAGCGCGGGGTTGCCGCCGTGCTCGAGCGCGTGGCGGTACTCCGACCACGAGATCAGCGCCACCGCGCCGCCGCCGACGCCGTTGAACAGCGCCACCATCTGCGGCATCGCGGTCATCTTCACCTGACGCGCGGCCGGGACGCCGACGATCGTGCCGATCGCGATGCCGAGGGCGATCAGCCCGTAGTCGCCGACGCTCGGGATCAGCAGCGTCGCGACGACGGCGATCGCCATGCCGATGCCGGCGATGATGTTGCCCTGACGCGCCGTCGACGGCTTGGTCAGCCGCTGCATCCCGACGATGAACATCGAGAACGCGACGATGTACATGACCCGGATGAAGTCCAGGTCGGTGAGGAAGGTGGCTACGGGAAGCTTCACTTCGAAGCCTCGACCGTCTTGGCCTCGGCCTTGCCGGACTCGACCTTCTTCGGCTCCGGGCGCTTCTTGAACATCTCCAGCATCCGGTCGGTGACCAGGAAGCCGCCGACGACGTTGATCGTCCCGAAGGCGATCGCGATCACCAGCAGCGTCTTGGAGAGGAAGCCCTCGGCCTCGCCGATGATCAGGATGCCGCCGAGCAGCACGATCCCGTGGATCGCGTTCGTCGCGGACATCAACGGCGTGTGCAGCGTGTTCGGCACCTTCGAGATGACCTCGAAGCCGACGAACGCGGCCAGGACCAAAATCGTGAGCTCAGTTATGAGATCCATGCCCGTTAGCGCTCCTGGTCGCTGTCGTCGCCACTCGGGCCGCCGGCGTCGGCTGCCGTGGTCGATGTGGCCGGCTGCTGTGCTTCCTGGGGCACTGCCACTTGCTCGGTGGTCGCATCGGATGCGCCCGCGGCGGCCTTGGCGCCCTCGTGCACGATCTCGCCGTCGCGCGTGATGCAGGCACCGGCGATGATCTCGTCCTCGAAGTCGAGTGAGAGGGCGCCCTCGTCGGTGGCCATCAGGCCGAGCAGCGACTGGACGTTCTTGGCGTAGAGCTGCGAGGCGTGGTCGGGCATCGACGCAGGGAGGTTCGCGGTGCCGACGATCTTCACGTCGTGGCGGACGACCGTCTGGGCGGGCTCGGTGAGCTCGCAGTTGCCGCCCGTCTCGGCGGCGAGGTCGACGATCACGGAGCCCGCGGGCATCCGCTCGACAGCGCTCTCGATGATCAGCAGCGGCGCCTTGCGGCCGGGGACGGCGGCGGTCGAGATGACGATGTCCATCTGGGCGATCACGTCGGCGAGCGCCTCGCGCTGGCGCTGCTGCTCGTCCTCGGTCAGGGCACGCGCGTAGCCGCCCGCGTCCTCGGCGTCCTCGAGGCCGATGTCGAGCTCGACGAAGCGAGCGCCGAGCGACTCGATCTGCTCCTTGACGGCGGCGCGGACGTCGAACGCGGACACGACGGCGCCGAGCCGGCGCGCGGTCGCGATCGCCTGCAGCCCCGCGACGCCCGCGCCGAGCACGAGCACCTTCGCGGGCCGGATCGTGCCGGCGGCCGTGGTGAGCATCGGGAAGAAGCGGCCGAGCTCCTGGGCGGCGATCAACGCGGCCCGGTAGCCGCCGACCGTCGCCTGTGAAGAAAGTGCGTCCATCGACTGGGCGCGGGTGATCCGCGGCACGGCCTCCATCGCGAAGGCGGTCACGCCGGCGCTCGCGAGGGCGCGCGCCACGTCGCCATTGGTCAGCGGCTGGAGGAAGCCGATCAGGACGGCGCCGCGCTGGAAGCGGCCGACCTCGTCGGAGCTCGGGGGAGCGACCTTGGCGACGACGTCGCCGGAGAAGCCGGCGCCCGCCTCGAGCCTCGCGCCGGCCTGCTCGTACGCGGAGTCCGGGATGTGGGCGGTTGCGCCCGCGCCCGGCTCGACCACCACGTCGATCCCTCCGGTGGTCAGCTTCTTGACCACCTCCGGCGTGATCGCAACGCGCGTCTCGCCGGCGGCGGACTCCTTTGGTACGGAAACCTTCATCGCGGCGGCGGAAGCCTAATGGCTCGAACGCGAGGCTGCTGTCCGGGTTGTGAAGAGCGCCCGCGGACGGGCGTCATCGCTGTGCGCGGGCGGCCATCCGCTCCGCCGAGGGCCTTTGGACGTCCCAGGCGAGGCCGACGGCCTCGAGCGCGCGGATGACCCAGGCCGAGATGTCGATCTGCCAGAAGCGCAGGCCGTGGTTGGCCGAGGTCGGGAACGCGTGGTGGTTGTTGTGCCACGCCTCGCCGAACGTGAAGAACGACAGCCACCACAGGTTGCGTGACTCGTCGCCCGTCCGGAACCGCCGGCGCCCGAAGAAATGGCACAGCGAATTGATGCTGTAGGTCGCGTGATGCAGGACCAGCATCCGCACGGCGCCGCCCCACAGCAGCCCGGTCAGCGCCGTGGCGACGCTGCCGCCGATCGCCCAGCCGAGCAGGAACGGCGCGACGAGCCCGACGGTCACCCAGAGCACGAACGTGCGGCTGATGAAGTTGACGATCGGATCGGCGATCAGGTCCGGCGCGTAGCGGGTCTTGAGTCCGCGTTCGGTGTGGATGAACAGCCAGCCGACGTGCGCGTGCAGCAGGCCGCGCAGCGCGCCCTTGAGCCCATGCCCGTGGTCGACGTGCGGCGAGTGCGGGTCACCGGGCTGGTCGGAGTAGACGTGGTGCTTGCGGTGGTCGGCGACCCACGAGATCACCGGGCCTTCGATCGCCATCGAGCCGAACGCGGCGAGGATGGCCCGAACGGCCTTGCCCGTCTTGAACGAGCGGTGGGTGAAGAGCCGGTGGAAGCCGACCGTGATCCCCAGCCCCGTCGACACGTACATGATCGCGAACACGATCAGGTCGCTCCAGCCCAGCAGCGACGACCACAGCTGCCAGGCCACGACTCCGAGGGCCAGGATCGGCAGCACGGTGATGGTCCCGGTGAGGAACCGGTCGAGATTCTCGTTGGCGACGGGCTGGACGTCGTCGCGCGGCGTCGCGGTGGCGGCCATCCGCTCAAGTCTGGCACGTCACCGCAAGTTCGCGGCGTTGTCTGCGTTCCAGCCTTCATGAAGCCCCTCCGCAGACTTTCGATCGCCGTCGCGACGACCTCGTCGGCGCTGGCGCTGACCGCCGCTCCGTCCATGGCCATCGTCGGCGGCCACGACGCCGCCGCGGGCGCCTACCCGTCGGTCGCCGAGGTCCATCTCGGCAAGAGCTTCCTCTGCACCGGCACGCTGGTCGCTCCCGACTGGGTCCTGACCGCCGGCCACTGCGGCT
>DASQKV010000075.1:0-16691 GCA_035630335.1 Thermoleophilaceae bacterium
GGCCCGTTCGCGAATGAACTCGACGATGTCGTCGGTTCCCGAGCCGGGGGTGAAGACCTCGGCGACGCCGAGCTCTTTGAGCTCGGGGATGTCGTCGGCGGGGATCGTGCCGCCGACGGTGACGAGGACGTCCTCTACTCCCTGGGCCTTTAGTAGGGCGACTACTTTGGGGACCAGGGTCATGTGGGCTCCCGAGAGGATCGAGAGGCCGACTGCGTCGGCGTCCTCTTGGATCACCGTCTCGGCGATCTGCTCGGGGGTTTGGTGCAGGCCGGTGTAGATGACCTCCATGCCGGCGTCGCGCAGGGCGCGGGCGATGATCTTGGCGCCGCGGTCGTGTCCGTCGAGGCCGGGCTTGGCGACTACTACGCGGATCCGCCTGCCGGCGACGCTGCCGTTCACCGCGCGCCGCCGTACTCGTAGAAGCCGGCCTGCGCCTTGCGCCCGATCCGGCCCGAGGCGACCATCCGCTTCAGCAGCGGCGGCGGCGCATAGGCGGGCTCCTTGAACTCCTCGTAGAGCGAGTCACAGACGCTGTAGAGGACGTCGAGGCCGATGAAGTCGGCCAAGGTCAGCGGTCCCATCGGGTGCCCGCAGCCCAGCTTCATCCCCTCGTCGATCGACTCGCGGGTGGCGAATCCCTCTTCGAACATCCGCACCGCCGCCATCAGGTAGGGGACGAGCAGCATGTTGACGATGAAGCCCGAGCGGTCCTTGGTCTCGATCGGGCGCTTGCCGATCCGCTCGGCGAACGCGGTCGCGGCGGCCACGGTCTCGGCGCTGGTGTCGAGGGCGGCGACGACCTCGACCAGCTTCATCACCGGCACCGGCGAGAAGAAGTGCAGGCCGAGGACCCGTTGCGGCCGCGGCACCCCGGCCGCCAGCTGGGCGATCGGGATCGAGGAGGTGTTGGAGGCGATCAGGGCCTGCTCGGAGACGCGGGCGGCGACGTCGCGCAGGGTCTTGGCCTTGAGCTCGGCCACCTCGGGCACCGCCTCGATCACCAGGTCGGCAGCGGCGATCCCGTCGAGGTCGTCGGTCAGGGTGACCCGGCCGAGCAGCTGCTCGGCCTCCCCCGGCTCCAGCTTGCCGCCGGCGGTGGCGCGGTCCAGCGACTTCTCGAGCCGGGCGCGGACCCCCTCGAGGGCGGCGGCGTCGATGTCGCGGACGGTGACCGGGAGGCCGGCGGCGGCGACCGACTCGGCGATGCCCGCGCCCATCAGGCCGCCGCCGAGGACGGCGACGCGCTCGATGCGGGGTGCCGAGGCCGCCATGCCTAGAACACCGGGCTCTCCGTGTAGGTCCCAAAGACCTCCTGCATCGCCGCGATCATCTCCCCCTCGGTGGCCTGGGTGCGGGCCGCGGCGATGATCGGCTCCATCAGGTTGCCCTCCCCGGCGGCAGCGCGCTTGAGCTCGGCCAGGGTGGATTCGACCGCGGCGGCGTCGCGGGCGGCGCGGGTCGCGGCGAGGCGGTCGCGCTGCTTGCCTTCCAGCCCCGGGTCGATCTTCAGGATCGCCGTCTGCTCTTCGTTCTCTTCGGTGTAGTCGTTGACGCCGACGACGATGCGGCGGCGTTCGTTTAGCTCCTGCTGGTAGCGGAAAGATGCGTCGGCGATCTCGCGCTGGGGGAAGTTGCGGCGGATCGCCTCGACCATCCCGCCGAGCTCGTCGATGCGGGCGAAGTAGCCGTAGGCGGCTTCCTCGAGCTCGTCGGTCAAGCGCTCGACGAACCAGGAGCCGCCGAGGGGGTCGGCGGTGTTGGGAACCCCGGTCTCGGTGGCGATGATCTGCTGGGTGCGAAGCGCCACCCGCACCGCCTCCTCGGTCGGCAGCGCCAGCGCCTCGTCGAAGGAGTTGGTGTGAAGCGACTGGGTGCCGCCCATCACCGCCGCCAGGGCCTCCAGGGCGGTGCGGACGATGTTGTTCAGTGGCTGCTGGGCGGTGAGGGAGACGCCGGCGGTCTGGGTGTGGAAGCGCAGCCGCATCGACTCCTCCTTCCTCGCGCCGTAGGTCTCGCGCATCTCCCGCGCCCAGATCCGCCGCGCGGCCCGGTACTTGGCGATCTCCTCGAAGAAGTCGATGTGGGAGTTGAAAAAGAAGGAGAGGCGCGGGGCGAAGTCGTCGACGTCCATCCCGCGCTCGATTGCCCGCTCGACGTAGGTGAAGCCGTCCTTCAAGGTGAAGGCGAGCTCCTGGGCGGCGGTCGATCCGGCCTCGCGGATGTGGTAGCCGGAGATCGAGACCGGATGCCAGCGCGGCATCTTCTCCGTGCACCACTCGATCATGTCGGTGACCAGGCGCAGCGCCGGCTCGATCGGAAAGCACCACTCCTTCTGGGCGATGTACTCCTTGAGGATGTCGGTCTGGATCGTGCCGCCCAAGTTCTCGGCCGCTACTCCCTGTTTCTCGCCGACCAAGACGTAGAAGGCGAGCAGGATCGCCGCCGGGGCGTTGATCGTCATCGAGGTGGTGACGCCGCCCAGGGGGATGCCCTCGAAGAGGCGCTCCATGTCGGCGAGGGTGTCTAGGGCTACTCCCTCCCGGCCCACCTCCCCGAGGCTGCGGGGGTGGTCGGAGTCATAGCCCATCAGGGTCGGCATGTCGAAGGCGGTCGAGAGCCCGGTCTGGCCTTGGTCTAGGAGGTAGTGGAAGCGCTCGTTGGTCTCCTCGACGGTGCCGAAGCCGGCGAACTGGCGCATCGTCCAGAGGCGGCCGCGGTACATCGAGGGATAGACGCCGCGCGTGTAGGGGAACTGGCCCGGGAGGCCGATGCGATCGTCCTCGTCGTCGGGCAGGTCGGCCGCCGTGTAGAGCGGCGCGATCGGCTCGCCGGAGAGCGTGGTGAAGAGGGCGTCGCGCTCTGGGGTGCGCTCGTAGGCCTCGCGCCACTCGGCGAGGCGGTCGTCCGCGGCGGGGGTGGTAGGGGCCGGGGTCTCGTCGACCGGCGTCATCGCAGCTCCTCGGGATGGTTGGAAGCAAGATAGTAGGGCTTCCACGTATCTCTCGGGGAATTGAAGTGCCGGTCTCCTGCCCGGTCTGCGCGAGGCAGGCTGTTAGGGCAGCCTAAGTTTGGCTACCCTAACTCGCCATGACGACTCGATCCCACCGCGCCACGCTCGCTCTCCTTGCCCTGCTTGTCCTCGCCATCGGAGCATCGCAATCGACGCTCCCGGCAGCCGGGGCCGCCGCGCCGAAGCGGATCGTCGCGCTGACCCCGTTCAGCGCCAACACGCTCGCGGACCTCGGCGTCAGACCTGTCGCGATCGGCGAGACGCTCGGCGGCAGGGACCGCTTCTCGTCGAAGCTGAAGGGCGTCGACACGCTGACGCTGTCGCACCCGAACGGACCGAACATGGAGGAGCTGGCGGTGCTCAACCCGCAGCTCGTGCTCTCGTCGCCGACGTGGGCGAAGGGCGCGAAGACGATGCGCGACCTCGACATCGACGTCGTCGACAGCGACCCGCGCAGCGTCGAGGACGTCTTCGTCCAGACGCGGCGGATCGGGAGCCTCGTCGGCCGCAAGGACGCGGCGAAGACGCTCGCGGCGAAGCTGCGCAAGCAGGTCGCGAAGGCGCGCAAGGGGATCGCCCGGCGGCCGCGGGTGTTGCTCGTGCTCGGCGTCGGCCGCACCCCGTTCGTCTTCCTCCCGAACAGCTGGGGCGGCGACCTCGTCGCGAAGGCCGGCGGGCGCCTGGTCACCGCGGGCGTCGAGAGCCGGAGCGGCTTCGCGCGCATCTCCGACGAGGCGATCCTCGCCGCGAATCCCGACGTGATCCTCGCGATCCCGCACGCCAACTCGGACGACATCCCCGAGATCACCAAGTTCCTCAGAGCCAACCCCGCCTGGAAGGACTCGAAGGCGGTCGAGAGCGGACGGCTCTACGTCTCGACCGACAACACGCTGCTGCAGGCCGGCACCGACGTGGCGAACGTGATCCGCAAGCTGCGCCGCTCGTACCTGGACAACTGAGTGGCCGCGGCTCCGGGCGTCGCGGCGCCGCAGCGAGGGAGGTCGCTGGCGGTGGCCGGCCGGCGCAGCCTGGTCGTCCTCGTGCTCGCCGCGGCCGTCGTCGCGGCGACCGTCGCGTCGCTGGCGCTCGGCGCCGTCGACGTCCCGCTCGCCACGGTCGTCGACGCGCTCACCGGCAAGGCCGACCCCGGACCGCTGCGCCAGATCGTGCTCGACCTGCGCCTGCCGCGAACCGTCGAGGCGATCGCCGTCGGTGCCGCGCTCGGCGTCGCGGGGGCGCTGCTGCAGGGAGCGCTCGCCAACCCGCTCGCCTCGCCCGACGTGATCGGCGTGACGGGCGGCGCGGGCTTCGGCGCAGTGCTGATCCTGATCGTCTTCCCCGGCTCGATCGCGCTGCTGCCGGTTGGCGCGCTCGTCTTCGGACTACTGGCGGCGGCGCTGGTGTTCGCGATCGCGTGGGCGGGCCCGAACGCGGGCGGCGTCGGGCGGCTGATCCTCGCCGGCATCGCGATCGGCGCGCTGTTCGGCGCCGGGACGACCTCGGTTCTCGTCGCCTACCCCGACCGCGTCCAGTCGGCGCTGTTCTTCATCGCGGGCGGCCTGACCTCGGACGGCTGGAGCGACCTGCGCGTGATCTGGCCCTACTTCGCCGCCGGGTTCGTCTTCGCGGTCTGCCTCGCGCGTCCGCTCGACCGGCTCGCGCTCGGCGACGACGTGGCGGCGTCGCTCGGCACGAGGCCACGGCTGATCCGTCTCACCGCCGGCGTCGCGGCAGCGCTGCTGGCGGCCGCTGCGGCGTCGTTGGCGGGCCTGCTCGGCTTCCTCGGGCTGGTGATCCCGCACGTCGTCAGGCTCGCGGCGGGCACCTCGACCCACACGTTCGTGCTGCCGGTGTCGGCGCTCGGCGGCAGCGCGCTGCTGCTCGCCGGGGACACGCTCGCGCGCACCGTCAAGGCGCCGATCGAGCTGCCGGTCGGCCCGTTCATGGTCGCGATCGGCGTGCCGCTGTTCCTGTTCCTGTTGCGGAGGGCGGTCTGATGGCGGCGGGCATGTCGCTCGAAGACGACCGCGACGCGCACCGCGGGGCTCCGGCGCTCGAGGCGCGCGACGTCCGCGTCACGATCGGCGACAAGACGATCCTGCACGCGGCCGATCTCACGCTCGAGGCCGGTCGGCTCGTCGCGGTCGTGGGCCCGAACGGCGCCGGCAAGTCGACGCTCGCACGAGCCGTCGCGGGGATGCAGAAGACCGCGGCCGGCGCGATCCGCTGGATGGGGGAGGACCTCGGTCGCCTGCGCGGGCGGAGGTTGGCGCTCACCCGGGCGTTCGTCCCCCAGCGGGCGCGCGTCCCCGACGGGGTGACGGTCACCGAGGCAGTCCGGATCGGGCGCTCGCCGCACCTGAAGCCGCTGCAACGGCCCACGGGCCGCGACCACGACGCGGTGGCGAGCGCGATCGAGCGAGCCGGTGTCACCCAGTTCGCCGAGCGCAAGCTCACGACGCTCTCGGGAGGCGAGCTCCAGCGCGTCCAGATCGCCGTCGCGCTCGCCCAGGAGGCGCCGGTGCTGATGGCCGACGAGCCGACCTCGCACCTCGACCTCGGCGCTACCGTGTCGGTCGCTAAGCTGCTGCGCGGCCTCGCCGACGAGGGCCTCGCCGTGATGCTCGTCGCCCACGACCTCTCGCTGGCAGCGGCGGTGGCGGACACGGTCGTGGTGATGTCCGAGGGCCGCACGGTCGCTGCCGGACCGCCGCTCGAAGCGCTCAGCGCCGAGCGCCTGGAGCACGTGTGGGGCGTCGACGCCTCCGTTCAGGCGGCGGGCGACCACACGGCCCTGCACGTCGCTTGGCTCGGTGGCGACAGACCTCCAACTAATAGTTAGGGTACCCTAACTATTATGCCCTTCAGCCCTCGCCAGACTTGCGTGTCCCGCCCCTCGACCTTGCTTGTGGCCATCGCCGCCTGCGTCGTCGCGGCGTGCTCCCCGGCAGCCGCCTTCGCCGCGAGCGGGAGTGGCGTGGTCGGCCTGACGATCGGCGGAGAGGGCAAGTCGGCCAAGGCTCTCGCCACGAACGGCGTCGCGGCGATCCCGATCGCGCCCGCGAAGAAGCGCGGCAAGCGCGTGGCGCTTCCGGTCCGCAGCATCGCGGTCGGCAAGTCGGCCGCGATCGAGCTGCGCGGCGGCGTCAGGGTCAAGGCCGGCAAGCGCTCGGTCACGCTCCGGTCGCTACGTGTGAAGCTCACCGCCAAGCACGCCACGGTCAGCGCTCGCGCCGGCAAGCGGCGGTTGGGAGTGTTCGCCGCCGAGCTTCCCAAGGGCGCGGCCAGGCTCGATCGTTCGAACGTCACCGCGAAGCTCGTCGGCGCCAAGCTCCGATTGACCCGCGCGGGCGCTCGCCTGCTGCGCGGCAGGCTCGGCCTGAGCCACCTTCCTCACGGCTCGCTCGGCAAGCTCGGCATCGATGCCAGGCCGAACGACGGCGGTGCGAAGGGCGGTGGCGGGGGCGGGGGCGGGGGCCAGGGCGGTGGCGCGCCGAGCGGCGTTCCACAGTCCGGCCCGATCTCGAACGAGTCGCCCCTCAAGCCGCGCCCCGCCTCGGCCGTCGACGTGACCGGCATCGCAATCGCCTGGTATCCGCGCGACTCCTGGGTGCGCTACGTCTCCAGCGGAGTCGGCCCCCAGGACGGCTCCTTCGCTACCGCCGGCGCCACCAAGGGCGCGCCGATGACCTCGCCGGCTCACCCCTGCTCGGACGCCGCCTACGGAGGCGCCCCCAGCGACGTCTTCGACTACGAGTTCCACTTCGCGCCGAAGTCCGGCTGGTACGACCCGCCGACCGGCACGGCGGCGATCTACGGGAGCGGCAGCGTCGCGTTCCGCTGGGCGAGCCACGGCATCGACCTGACCGCATCGGACCCCGAGATCGAGCTCGATCCCGCCAACCCTCGCGCGATCTTCCGCTTCAACGGCAGCGGCGGAACCGCCTACCCGAACCAGCGCGCCGCCCTGACGAAGCTCGACCTGACCGGTCAGCCGACGATCTCCAACGCCGGCAAGACCCGCACCTACACCGCGGTCCGCGGCCGCCTCACCGAGGACGGCCAGGCCGTCTTCGCCGGCTTCTACCCGCCTCCGAACGACGGCTTCGGCTGTGTCTCGGTGGCCTTCACGACTCCATAGGCGCCTTCACCGATGGCCTCGCCTAGCATGACCGGGATGCCCCGCCTCCAACGATGGGCACTTCGGCCCCTGCTCTTGGCGACGCTCGTGCTGCTTGCGCTCGCGGCGTCGGCTGCCTCAGCTCAGGCGGGGGTCGTCGTCACGATTCAGTCGCCGAGTGGCGCCACGACGACACCGGTATCCACAGAGGAGATCCCCGGAGATATCACCGGGACGTACAGGATCAGCACTCGAACCGGTGGAACCGAGACGATCCGCTGTGAGGAGGCGCACTGCGTCTCGGTGATCGCGCTACTCGAGAGGGGTCACGCCAACTTCGACTACGCCACGATCACGATCCCGCGACTGAACGGCCGCCCGCTACGGCTAACCAGGGAGGACGTCAAACATCCCGACCAGCCGGTGTTCTACACCGATGATCAGGGCGTCACCCGCTTCATCGGCCCCCCCGACGACGACCGGAAAGTCGCGTTCACGAACTACTTCGAGGTTGGCTCCGCGGTCACGCTCATTCAGCGCCGGGCTTCGAAGCTGAAGGTCCGGCTCACCCCGCGCGAGAAAAAGATCGAGCCGGGCGAGTCGGTCACCTTCGAGGCGAGCGCGACAGGTACCGAGCCCGACGAGGAGGTCGTCTTCTCCTGGGGTCTCAAAGGCAGCAAGCTGTCGCCAGGCGACGCGACCCACACCCACAAGTTCCCGAAGAAGGACGGCGACTACAAGCTGCTCGTGTCCGCGGCGGTCGAGGGCAGCGAGGACACGGTTACCGAGGTTGCGAAGATCACCGTCGGCGATCCCGAGGAGAGCGACAAGGATCGCGAGGGCGGCGGCACCAACTCGACCGGGGGAGCAGACAGCGGCGCCTCGGACGGGGCCGACGGCGACGGCTCAACCTACGGCGGTGGCTCGTCGGGCTACACACCGTCCTACACGACGCCGACTCCGACGCCCTATACGCCCACGCCGGCGCCACCGCCCAGCACACCGACCCCGACGCCGGATCCCTCGCCGCCCAACATCGTCACCGACGGCTCGTTCGTCGAGGGCAACCTGCTCGCCGATGCCGGCGACCCGCCGAGTGGCAGCATCCTGGAGTCGGCCGCCCGTGCCGCGCGTGACGGGACGCCGCGCAACGACGAGAGCGGCGGTGACATTCCCGAGGCGGCGCTGAGCCTCGTCGGCGCGCTTGCGCTGCTCGGGCTCGGCGCAGGCCTCGAGTCGCGCCAGGGGCGGCCGTTGCGCCTGCGGCTCCCGCGACGCGCCGGCTGAGTCGTTGGGTAGATTCGCCCCCTACAGGTCGACCGACGCCCACGAGCACAGCGAGACGGAGCACCAGTGACGATCGAGAACATCATCTTCGACGTAGCCGAGGCGCTGCTCTATCCGGTGCTGATCGCCGCGATGCTGGCGGTCGTCTTCGTGGTGGTCGAGCTCGGCGCGCTGCTCGCGGAGCTACGCAAGCGCCGCGGCCGTGGCCTGGCACGGCTCGAGCGCGCGCTCGACGTCGCCCGCGGCGCGCTCGCCAAGGGCGACGCGACGACGGCCCTGGTCACGGTGCGGGGCCTCGGCTACAACGCGCCGATGACGGAGGCGCTCGGCGCGATCGTCGAGCAGCGGGCCCACCCCGACGCCGGTGACCGGATCGCGAAGCGGATGGCCGAGTACGACTACCGCTCGATGCGCCGGCTCGAGCGCACGCGCATCCTCGTCCGGATGGGCCCGGCGCTCGGCCTGATGGGCACGCTGATCCCGCTCTCGCCGGCGCTCGCGGCGCTCGCCGAGGGCGACGTGCAGCGCCTGACCGAGGACCTGCGCGTGGCCTTCAGCGTCACCGTCGCCGGCCTGCTCGTCGGCATGATCGCCTTCGCCGTCTCGCTCGTGCGCGACCGCCTCTACGCGCAGGACTACTCGGACGTCGAGTACGTCCTGGCGGGGCTCTCGAACGAGCCGATCCATCCGTCGCCGAAGGCGACGCCGACGGGCGAGGCGAAGGTCGCCGCCACCGAGGTGGCGGGCTCCGCAGCGACCGCGCCCACCGCCGTGGTGGCGCCGGCGCAGGCGCAGACCGCCCATGCGGCGGCACCGGCACAGGCCGCTCCCGCCCAGCCGCCACATGCACCGCCCGTCCCGGCGCCCCCGAGTCAGCCTCCGCCCACCACGCCGCCCGGCGTCACCCCTCCGGCGGCCCCGGAGGGCGCTTGAGCCCGGGCGTCAATCCCCGCGCTCGCACGCGCGAGGACCGCGCCGGCGATCCGCTCGACGGCCTCGTCAACCTGTTCGACCTCGGCATCGTGCTCGCGGTCGCCTTCCTGCTCGCCGCGCTCACGTCGATCGACCTAGCCCCGTCCGTCCTCAAGCAGAACAGCGAGCAGACGAGCTCGTCGCAAGTCCCGGCCGACTCGGTGATCGTCGAGCCGGGCGAGGAGGACAACCCGATCGAGCTTCAGCAGGGCGAGCGTGTGGCCGGACAGGGCGAGCCCGTCGGGACCGTCTACCGGCTCGACGACGGCCGCACGGTCATCGTCCGGCCCGAGGACGAGCCGCCGGTCCCGGGCGAGGAGGCGCCCGGCGACGGCACCAGTGGCTCGCCCTCCGGCTCGTCGGGGTCCGGCACGACGACGCCGGACTCGACCGTGCCGTCGGACACTCCCACGACGCCCACCACTCCGCCCGACGGCGACTCGCCCGTCCAGAACGAGGCGCTGGAGGCCCCGCAGCCCGGCACCGGCGCCCCCTAGGCGGGGCGTCCCAGTCGACCACGCGCGACGGCCGACCGGGACGCGTCCCGCTCAGGTCAGCTCTACGACGACGCGGCGGTCGCCGCCCGCGACGCGGAGGATGTACCTCCCCGACAGTCGCTTAGGCGCAGTCGCCGCTGGCAGGCTGAGACGCAGCGTCCGGCCTTCGATCTGCCCGCTGGCGAGGGGCTTGCCGTTGCGGCTCAGCCGAACCCGTCGCGCCGACCGGCCGAACGGCGCCCGCTCCAGACGCACCAGCTGGGTGCGCTTCGCGACCTTCCGGACCTTGCCGCGGAACCCGCGCGGACCGCGCTTGCCCCTGGAACCGGTGGCCCCCTTCGGGCCGGCGGGACCGGCATCGCCCTTCGGGCCTGCGGGACCGATCGGTCCAACGGGACCGGTCGCGCCGACGGGGCCGCTCGGACCAGCCGGTCCGGCAGGACCAGCGGGACCGCCCGTTCCGGCGCCCGCCGCCACCTCTATGGCGAAGCTGCCGAAGATGTTCGGATCGCGGTTCGGTCCCGAGTCCGCCGTGTAGTTGGCCGGGAACACGTGCTCGGCCGTCTCGATCATCGGCACAATCCCGCTCAACGACTGCGTGCCGTCGGCATGCAGCTGCCACGCGGCGGGCGGGTACGCGTCGGTGATCGGGCCGCCCGCCGGCACGCCGCCGTCGAGGTCGAGCTCCCACACCGCCGCGCTGTTGTCGTAGGCGATCGGCTCGCTGCCGGGTACCCCTGGCGTGTGCAGCCCCGTCGCGTAGAGGAAGCCCGTCCCGTCGCCGTTGAGCACGACGCGCGGGTCGTCGACCGTGATCGTGAAGCCGTGCCCCGCCGGCGGCGCCGGCGCGACGAAGGACACGCGCCCGTCGAACTCCAGCTCACCCTCCCATTCGGCCGCCGTCGAGCCAATCGTCAGCGCCCCGGCCACAGCCGGATAGCCGAACGTGAAGTCCTGGCCAGCTCCACGGGCCGACGTCCCGTCGACCTGCGCCACCGGCGACCCGTCGGGTCCTGTGAGCGTCGCGCCGTCCGATGCCGTAGCCGTGCCGCGGGCCCCGGGACCCACCGCCGGGTTCGTGACGTGGCCGAGCCAGGTGCAGTTGACGCCGCTCCCGCTGCAGCCACTGGCGAACGCGTTCTCCTGCGTCCACTCGAGAGTGACCGCGGCGGACGCGGAGCTCGCGGCGGCTGCTGTGGTCAGCACGGTCGCCGCCAACGCCGTTGCCGTGCGTCTCGCTCTCACTGCGTGCTTGGAAGCCGCCCGGTGCGCCTTCTTCATACGGAATCCTTTCGATTAGGGAACCCTAACTTAGGGAACCCTAATCAATCGTGCGGGCTCGGTACCTCCGGGTCCGCGCCGACAGCGCCGCGGGATAATGCGCCGGTGGAGGCAGGACCTACCGAGCGTGCCGACCGGTTCGCCACCTGGGCAGGAGCGCTGGGGGACCCCGCGCCGCCCCCTCGCAGCGGTCCGACGGGCCTCGTCGCAAAGCTGGTGGCCCCGCGGTGGAGGCCACAGCTGCGACTCCTCGCCACGCGTGCCCTGCAGCCATGGGCACGCCGCCGCGTGGGCAAGCTCCAGGCCCGCAGCGGCGAGCCGCTGCGGCTGCACCTCGGCTGTGGCTCGGCCTACAAGGAGGGCTGGGTCAACATCGATCTCGCCGGCACGCGCGTCGACCTCCCCTGGGACCTCAGGCGGCCGCTTCCCTTCGCGTCCGGATCGATCGACGCGATCTTCCACGAGCACCTCCTCGAGCACCTGACCTACGCCCAGGGCCTCGAGCTGCACCAGCGCTGTCGGTTGCTGCTGAGGCCCGGCGGCGTTCTGCGGATCGGCGTGCCCGACGCCGGCGCCGCGCTGCGGTCCTATGCCGCGCCGGAGCCGCCCGGGAGCTGGCAATCGGAGCGCTGGCCCACGCCGCTCGCTCGCATCGCCTCGCTCACCTACGACCACGGCCATCGAGCGATCTACGACGCCGAGACGCTCGAGCTGAGCTGCCTCGCCGCCGGCTTCTCCCGCGCCGAGCGGCGCGAGCCGGGCACGGGCGACGTCCAGCCCAATCCCGACAGCGAGCGCCGCCGGGACTCCAGCGTCTACGTCGAAGCGGTCGCATGACGGCGACCCGCGGCAGGTAGCGCTGTTACTCGGTCAAAGACGCGCGAAGAGCATCGACAGGCCGTTCGGCTTGGTCCTGCGCCTGACCACATATCCCAAGTCACCGAGACGCCGCTCGAGCTCCGCAGGATCGCCGTGCCAGTCGTGCACCTCGCACGCGATCCGCCGCGCCCGTCGCAGCGCCCTGTCCGGCGTCGCGCCCAGGAGGTCGAACTCGGCCCCCTCGGTGTCGATCTTGAGGAGGTCGCAACCCTCGCCGATCGCGTCGGCGAGCGAGACGGCCGGTACCTCGATCGACCGGCCGCCGCTGCTCGAGCCGCCCAACGTGTGCTGGGTGTCTGCGTGCGAGTCAACCTTGAGCCGGACCGCGCCCTCCGGCGGCGGGGCCGCCACCACCGCGGCCTGAACACACCGCACTGTCAAGCCGGCCGTGTTACGTCGCAACCACTCGAACGTCTCGGGATGCGGCTCGTATGCCTCCACCGTGGCGCCCGCCTTGGCGGCCCACACCGCAAACGCCCCGACGTTCGCGCCGCAGTCCACGACCCGATCGCCCACCTCTATCTCGAAGCCGGGAGCGACGTATTCGCCCGCCGCGACGTCCACCGCCGTGTGAGCCACGACACGCGGATTCGGACCCGCCATCCGCACGCCTCGCAACCGCACGTCCCGATGGTCGCCGAGCCCGATTCGCAGTGCCGACAGTGGATGCAGCCCGCCCCGAACCGCCACCACTCTCGGACGGACCTGGCCCATCCACGCACTCAGGTTCGGCACGGGGCCATCGTATGCCAACGAGCTCGGAGCCCCGACCCGTTGGGGGCTGAGTGGGCGTGCTCGTACCTGAGAGTCGCGGGTCGTCTCGTTGGTAAGCGTGCGTCTGTAGCCTGCCACGCGATGCTGAGCGTCGATGGCCGGGCGCGTACTCGCGGCATCTAGGATCGCCAGTGAGGAAGCGCGACCAGGGAGTTGAGCGTGGAGGATGGAGCCGTGGGGGATCGAGAGGCCGGCGGTCGGCGACCTCAGGTTCTCATTCTTTCCTCCAATGAGGCCGTGTCCGTTGCCACTGCGTTGAAGAGTGCGCTAACCGCGGCGGGACTGGAAGCGACAGTGTGGGACGAGATCAAGCTCGGTACTGACGAGTACTTCCTGAAGTCACTGCAAGACGCCCTGGGGAAGGCGGATGGGGCGGTCCTCCTAACGACTCCCGATGACCGCACGTTCTCGCGCATGACCTCCTTCGAAGTTCCTCGCGACAACATCCTGTTCGAGCTAGGTCTATCCATAGGGACACTGGGCACGCGGAGGACTTTCTCGCTGAGGCCTGAGGGTACTCAGCTCAAGCTGCCGAAAGACCTCGACGGGTTGACGTATCTGAAGTACGCGCCCGACGGCCGCGGTTCGGACGATCTGCCTCTCGCTGCGAAGGAGATCGCACGCGTCGTATTGGAGCATGCGACACCCGGACGAATGAGTTGGAGCACCTTCCGCGAGTCGCTGAAGCTGCTGCACGACCAGGTGATGAAAGACGAGGACGAGGGAGGCTTTCGTCCGCACGCACTCATCGGGATAAACGTCGGGGGTGCGATTGCCGGAGGGCTGATGTTCTACTGGTGCAAGGACTATCCGTGGTTCTCCTGCCTAGGTGGTCGCCAGCCCGATACGCGGATCAGCGAGCATGAGTTGTTGGAGCTGAAGCGTTTCTTGCGCAATCACCTCCAAGAGCATGAGCGCATTCGACCGAGGATTCTCCTTATCGACGACGCTTTGTCGACCGGGCGGACTATGTCGAAGGCGCTCCAACTGATTGGGAGCACTCTCCAGGAGATGGACCCCGTGCTCCGAGTCGCGGTCGTCGTCGACCGGAGGCATCGCCGCTCGGCGGATGGCTCAACCGTAAGCCCGCACTACGTCGCTCACTCCGACTACGACGAATTGCCGTATACCGCGCTGTGAGGGTATCCAGCGCCCTCGGCCACCGCGGTTCCATCGAATTTCAAGTGGCGGGTCGAGACGTGCGCCTGGACAACGATCCAAGGGTGTTCGCCCCGAACGGCTACACATGGGCGCTGTGCGACGGATTGAAGGATGCCTCCCTCCCTGAGCCGACAGCCATTCTCGACGTGGGCACCGGGGGCGGTGTCCTCGCCGTGTGGGCGGGCTTGACATGGCCGTTCGCCGCCATCGAAGCGATAGACGTGGACCCGAGGGCCACAGACCTCGCCAGAGCGAACCTTGCCGCAAACGGGCTCGGGGAGCCCCGGAGCCGGGTCGAGGAGGTTACGATCGCCGAGTTCACTCCCACGGTTGAGCCTGACTTGATCCTGGCCAACCTTCCACAGCTACCCGCCGGTTGGCACGATGATCGATACGTGTCTAGCGGCGACGACGGCCTCGAGGCCATTGGGCAGACGATGGCCTGGACCGCCAGGCACGCCGCACCAGGCGGACGCCTCTACCTGACTCTCGCCGACTTCCTCGACAAGCGTCGTCTCGTTGACCTCGCATCCGATCTGCGTCTCGACCTCGAGGTCCTTCTCCATCGCCCTGTACGACCGGGGCCGGCGACGAGGCAGCGTCGCCCCTGGCTCGAGCAGCACGGGTACAGGATGCGGACCGATGAGAACGGGCCTTACGTCGATGTGATGACGATCGAGGTCCGCCGAGCGGCGGGCTGAAAGGAACGACCGAGGCGGCCCCGGGATGGGCGCGGGTGGTTTCGAACCACCGACCTCTCGCGTGTGAAGCGAGCGCTCTCCCACTGAGCTACGCGCCCGGAGGGGGTCGATTCTAGGGGCGGGTGGCGGCGGGCGCGGCGTGAGTGGCGCTAGGATCGGCGGTGGACCGTGCTAGGCGGGGAGGTAGCGGTGCCCTGCACCCGCAATCCGCTCTAGCGGGGCTGAATTCCCATTCTGAGGGTTCGGCCTTTGGGGTCAGTACGCCAGTTGGAGGCGTCGATGGCCGGGTCCCGCGCGGTGAGCGATCGCGAACCAGGTCAGGTCCGGAAGGAAGCAGCCTTAAGCGGACCCGCTCATGCGTCGCGGACCAGCCTGGCCGGAGCCGAAGAGTGGCGGGCACGCCCGAAGGACCGCTTTCGACGATTGGGTGCACGGTCCACTTGTTAGGGCTCCCTCATTAGGGAGCCCTAACAATCTGGTATGACTTCCCCATGGCCGATGCGGCGATGGGCGCGAAGATGCCCACCAGCAACCCTCATGAGGTGCCCGACGGCTCGGCGGCGGCCGACCTCCCGATGCCGCTGCCGCCGCTGATCGAGGTCGAGCAACCGCGACGGCCCAGCGCCGCCGAGGAGGCGCGCACGCTCGTTGCGAACACGACGGTCGGCACGCTCGCCTCGCTCACGTCGGCCGGCGATCCCTGGGCGTCGATCGTCACCTACGGACAGCTCGAGGACGGCACGCCGGTCCTGTGCGTGTCGCGCCTCGCCCTCCACGGCCGCAACCTCGCGGCCGACAGGCGCGCGAGCCTCGCGATCTCGGCGACCGCCGAGGACAGCCAGGACCCCTCCGACGTGGGACGCGTGACGCTCGCCGGAGAGGTCGAGCAGCCCGACGGCTCGGAGCTCGACGCCGCGCGGGCGGCCTACAGCGCGGCGGTCCCCTCGGGCGAGGTGTTCTCGGAGTTCGGCGACTTCACGTTCTGGCTGCTGCGCGTGCACCAGGTTCGCTGGGTCGGCGGGTTCGGGCGGATGGCGAACGCCGATCCCGCGAGCTACGCGGCCGCTGCGCCCGACCCCGTCGCGCCGCGCGCGGCCTTTGCCGTGCGCCACCTCAACGAGGATCACTCCGACGCGCTGCTCGAGATGGCGTGCGCGCTCGCCGGACACACCGACGCGCTCGCCGCCACCTGCCTACGCGCTGACCGCTACGGCCTCGACCTCGACGTCAAGACGCCGCGCGGCCGCGTGCTCGCGCGCGTCGGATTCGCGCAGCCGATCGTCGCCACCGACGGTCTGCGCGCGGCCACGGTCGAGCTCGCGCGCCGCGCCCGCGGCGCCTAACGCGCGCCTCCGGCGGACGCCGAGCCGGCCCTCCACGGCGCTCGGCTCGGGCCCTTCCCGGGCGACAGTGCGGCCGTCCGCTCGCTGGGTACGATGGACCGGCCGATGCTCTCCCTCTACCGCCGCCACCGCCCCAAGACCTTCGACGAGGTAGTCGGCCAGGAGAGCGTGGTCCGCACGCTGCGCAACGCGATCGCGCTCGACAAGGTCCACCACGCCTACCTCTTCGTCGGCTCGCGCGGGACCGGCAAGACGAGCATGGCCAAGCTACTTGCGTGCGCGCTCAACTCGGAGGGCGGCCCGCGCACCGACTTCTTGCCGGACGACACGGCCTGCAGGGCGATCATGGACGGCAAGTCGCTCGACGTGGTGGAGATGGACGCCGCGTCGAACAACTCGGTCGACGACATCCGCGAGCTGCGCGAGAGCGTGGCGCTCGCCCCGATGGGCGGCGGCAGGCGCGTGTACATCCTCGACGAGGCGCACATGCTCTCGCCTGCCGCGTGGAACGCGTTCCTGAAGACCCTGGAGGAGCCGCCGGCGCACGTGGTCTTCGTGCTGGCCACCACCGAGGCGCACAAGGTTCCCGCCACCATCGTCGACCGCTGCCATCGGTTCGACTTCCATCGCCCGTCGCTCGAGCAGCTGGCCGGTGTGTTGCGG
>DASQKV010000076.1:0-1337 GCA_035630335.1 Thermoleophilaceae bacterium
CGTGGGGAAGTGAAACATCTCAGTACCCACAGGAAAAGAAAACAACCGTGATTCCGTAAGTAGTGGCGAGCGAACGCGGAAGAGGCCAAACCACACATGCGTGATAGCTGACAGGCGTTGCATGTGCGGTGTTGTGGGGCCACTCTGACCAAGCTGTCAACTGGTCGAACAGTAAGAAATGATCAATGAAGTCGAAGTACTCTGGGAAGGTACGGCACAGAAGGTAAAACCCCTGTAGACGTAAGTTGATCACTGTTGAGTGTCACCCCAAGTAACACGGAACCCCTGAAATTCCGTGTGAATCCGGCGGGACCACCCGCTAAGCCTAAATACTCCTTGGTGACCGATAGCGGACAAGTACCGTGAGGGAAAGGTGAAAAGTACCCCGGGAGGGGAGTGAAATAGTACCTGAAACCGATTGCCTACAATCCGTCGGAGCAAAGCCTTCGGGTGATGTGACGGCGTGCCTTTTGAAGAATGAGCCTGCGAGTTAGTGGTATGTGGCGAGGTTAACCCGTGTGGGGAAGCCGTAGCGAAAGCGAGTCCGAATAGGGCGGTTCAGTCGCATGCTCTAGACCCGAAGCGAAGTGATCTACCCATGGCCAGGATGAAGCGACGGTAAGACGTCGTGGAGGTCCGAACCCACTTCAGTTGAAAATGGAGGGGATGAGCTGTGGGTAGGGGTGAAAGGCCAATCAAACTTCGTGATAGCTGGTTCTCCCCGAAATGCATTTAGGTGCAGCGTCACGTGTTTCTGGCTGGAGGTAGAGCACTGGATGGTCTAGGGGGCCCACAAGCTTACCGAAATCAACCAAACTCCGAATGCCGGAAAGTTAGAGCGCGGCAGTGAGACTGCGGGGGATAAGCTCCGTAGTCGAAAGGGAAACAGCCCAGACCATCAGCTAAGGCCCCTAAGCGGTAACTAAGTGGAAAAGGATGTGAAGTCGCAAAGACAACCAGGAGGTTGGCTTAGAAGCAGCCACCCTTGAAAGAGTGCGTAATAGCTCACTGGTCAAGTGATTTCGCGCCGACAATGTAGCGGGGCTCAAGTTATCCGCCGAAGCTATGGCATTCATGCGTCAAACTAGGCCTTCGTGGTCCAGGTGCATGGATGGGTAGGGGAGCGTCGTGTGGCGAGTGAAGCGGCGGTGTGAACCAGTCGTGGACGCTACACGAGTGAGAATGCAGGCATGAGTAGCGAATGGGGAGTGAGAAACTCCTCCACCGAATGACCAAGGGTTCCTGGGCCAGGTTAATCCGCCCAGGGTGAGTCGGGACCTAAGGCGAGGCCGACAGGCGTAGTCGATGGACAACGGGTTGATATTCCCGTACCCGCG
>DASQKV010000077.1:0-13991 GCA_035630335.1 Thermoleophilaceae bacterium
TGGCGGTCCTTGAGAATCGCCGGCACCGACTTCTCGCCACCGATCTCGACGTCGATCAGCGCAGATCCGTCGATCAGGACACGGCGCAGATCGCGGTCGCCGACCTTGAACGAAACGGTCTCGTCGTGGGTCGCGCCGTAGAGCACACCGGGCACGAAGCCAGAGCGGCGGAGGCGGCGGGTCGCGCGGGAGCCGCGCTCCTCGCGGACGTCAACGGAAAGAGTGGGTCGCTTGGAAGCCATAACGGCCGGCCAGTGTAGACCACCGGGCCTCTAGGGTGAGCGCGATGGCCAAGGACGACGGTTCGATACCGAAGGGCAGGGTGCGTCGAACGGCGCAGGTCGGCTCGGTGATCGGCAGTCAGGGGGCGCGCTGGGCGGGCACGCGCGCGGCCAACCTGGCGCGTTCGAAGGAGGAGGGCGCGGCCCAGCTCGACAAGCGCCACATGGAGTCGGCCGAGCGGATGGTCGACACGCTCGGGACGATGAAGGGCGCGGCGATGAAGATCGGCCAGCTCGCCTCGTTCATCGACACCGACTTCCTGCCCGAGGAGTACCGCGAGCTGTACCAGGAGAAGCTGGCGCATCTGCGCTCGGAGGCGCCCGCGATGCCGTGGAAGAAGGTCGCGAAGGTGCTCGAGGAGGAGTGGGAGGAGCCGGTCGAGGAGCTCTTCGAGGACTTCGAGCACGAGGCAGCCGCGGCGGCCTCGATCGGCCAGGTCCACCGCGCCACGCTTCCGGACGGGCGCGCGGTGGCCGTGAAGATCCAGTACCCCGGCGTTGCCGAGGCGCTGCGCGCCGACATGCAGAACGCCGGGATGATCATGCGGCTGGCGAAGGCGATCGCGCCCGGGCTCGACGCGAAGGCCGCGGCGGCCGAGCTCAAGGAGCGCGTGCTCGAGGAGCTCGACTACGAGTACGAGGCCCAGAACCAGCGGGCGTTCTCACGCGGCTACCGCGACCACCCCTTCATCTACGTCCCGGACGTGATCACGCGCCTGTCGCGCGGGCGCGTGCTCGTGACCGAGTGGGTCGACGGCGTCGGCTTCGACGACGTCAAGGCGCTGCCCCAGGCCGAGCGCGACCGCTTCGCCGAGATCGTCTTCCGCTTCTGCTTCGGCTCGATCTACCACCTCCAGCACTTCAACGCCGACGCCCATCCCGGCAACTACCTGCTGATGGACGATGGCAAGGTCGCCTTCCTCGACTTCGGGATGACCAAGCAGCTCGACCGCGAGCAGATCGACCTCGAGATCGCCGCGCTCGAGGCGGTCTTCGTCGCCGATCCCGAGCGGCTGCGCGTTGCCCTGCACGACCTCGGCTTCCTCAACAACCCCAAGAAGGTCGACGCCGAGCGCCTGATGGCACACGTGATCGCGGTCGGCGGCTGGTACATGGAGGACCGAGAGGTGACGATCGACTCCCAGCGCGTCATGGACGCCATCACCGCCACGTCCGACCCCCGCTCGGAGTTCTTCGACCTGATGCGCCGCGAGAACGTCCCCGCCAACGAGCTGATGGGCCGCCGCATGGAGGTCGGCGTCCTCGCCGTCCTCGGCCAGCTCGAGGCGACCCGCAACTGGTACCGGATCGGCCGCGAGTGGTGGTTCGGCGACGACCCCGCGACCGAGCTCGGCCGCGAGGAGCGCTCCTACTTCGAGCGCAGGCTGCTGGCCTAGAGCCCGGGTTTCGTGGTCATGTCGATCACGATCAGGAACAGGATCGCCTGCTCGAACGAGTTGACCAGCAGCGCCTGACGGACGTTCGCGACGACGCCGGTGGCATTTGGGCCGTCGGCCGCGACGAGCTGCTGCAGCCGCTTGTCCTGCGGGCCGTAGTAGCCGACCCCGACCACGAAGCTGATCAGCCAGCCGACGAAGCCGAGCGTGATCCAGAGCTGGTCGAACTCGTAGCCGGCCTCGTTGACGAGCAGGATGCCGGCAACGAGCAGGATCAGCGACGTCGGCGCGTAGAGCCGCAGCGAGACGTGGTTGATCTCCTTGGAGAACTCGTAGATCTCCGTGCTGTCGCCGCGCTTGAGAACGCGCCGCCCGAGAATGTGCATCGCGAGGCCGCCGCCGACCCAGACGACGGCCGCCAGGACGTGGATGGTGAGAAGAAGGTCGTACATGGCGCGCGAGCCTAACTCCTCGGCGGGACGAACCTAGAAGAGCTGGTTCTCGCCTTGGAAGATCTCCGAGACGGAGTCGTCGAGGAAGATCCGGCGGATCGAGTCGGTGAGGATGTCGGCGCTCGTGAGCACGCGGATGCGCTCTGGGGCGCCGTCGCGCAGCGGGACGGTGTCGGTGACGACGATGCCCGACAGCGGCGAGGCCTCCAGCGTCTCGAACGCGCCGCCCGAGAAGACGCCGTGGGTGGCGACGGCGTAGACCTTCTCGGCGCCCTCGTCGAGAACGGTCTGCGCGGCCGCGCTGAGCGTGCCGCCGGTGTCGATGATGTCGTCGACGATCACGGCAACCTTACCCTCCACGTCGCCGATCACGTAGCCGATCTCGGCGACCTGATGGGCGGGGCGCTCCTTCTCGAGCAGGGCGTAGGGCGCGCCGACCTTCTGCGCGAACTTGCGCACCAGCTTCACGCGGCCGGCATCCGGGGCGATGATCACGAGATCCTCGCCGGCGAGCTGGTCCTGGACGAACTGGGTCAGGATCGGCATCGCGGTCATGTGGTCGACCGGCTTCGAGAAGAAGCCCTGCATCTGGCCGGCGTGGAGGTCCATCGTCACCAGCCGGTCGATGCCGGCCGTCTCGAGGATCTCGGCCACGAGTCGCGCCGAGATCGGCTCGCGCGGAGCCGACTTCTTGTCCTGGCGCGAGTAGCCGTACCACGGGGTGACGGCGATGATGCGGTGCGCGGAGGCGTGCTTCGCGGCGTGCACCATGACGAGCAGCTCCATCAGCGAGTCGTTGACGGTCATCTGCTCCTCCTCGCTACCCGCGATCGAGGCGACGATGAAGAGGTCTGCGCCGCGGATCGAGTCCGCGTAGCGGCAGTAGACCTCGCCGTCGGCGAAGGTCTTGAGGCCGGCGTCGGCCAGGTCGACGCCGAGATTGGAGGCGATCTTCGCGCCGAGCGCCTGGGTGGCGCGGCCGGCGGCGACCATCAACCGCTTGTCGTAGCTCGCCGGGATGAACGTCCCGGCGGTCAACTCGGTGTCGGTGCTGACGGCGCTCATCCTCGCTCTCTCTTCATCCGCTCGGTGTAGCCGTCGACGTTCTTCTGCTCTGGCCGGGAGATGCCGAGCGCGCCGGGCGGCACGTCCTCGGAGATGACCGACCCTGCTCCAATATACGCCCCGTCGCCGACGGTCACCGGGGCAACGAACGAGGCATTGACCCCGGTCCGGACCTCGCTCCCGATCTTCGTGCGGTGCTTGGCGAAGCCGTCGTAGTTGGCGGTGATGTTGCCCGCCGCGACGTTGGCACCCTCGCCGACGTCGGCGTCGCCGAGATAGGAGAGGTGCGGCACCTTGGCGCCCGCGCCGATCTCGGAGTTCTTGACCTCGACGAACGTCCCGATCTTGGCGCCCGCGCCGATGTGCGCGCCGGGACGCAGGTACGCGAACGGGCCGACCGAGGCGCCCGCCTCGACGCGCGCCTCGGTGAGGAAGGAGTGGACGCAGGACGCGCCGTCGGCGAGCGACGAGTCGGCGATCGTCGTCTGCGGCCCGATCTCGCAGCCGGCGCCGATGGCCGTGGCACCGCGCAGCGTCACGCCGGGACCGATCGTGGTATCCGCGCCGATCTCGACATCCGCCTCGATGTGGACAGTGTCCGGCGCGGCGAAGCTGACGCCCGCAAGTGCGTGGCGCTCGAGGATCCGCTGCTGGGCCAGCCGCTCGACGGCCATCAGATCGGCGCGGCTGTTGACCCCCATCGCGCTGCTGACGTCGCCCGTCAGGTGCGAGGCGACCCGCTTGCCGGCGTCGCGCAGCAGCGGGAAGACACCGGTCAGATAGACCTCGCCGCCCTCGACACCGACCTCGTCGAGCGCGGCGAAGAGCGCGCCGGCGTTGAAGGCGTAGCTGCCGAGATTGATCTCGGGCAGCGCCAGCTCCTCAGCGCTCAGCCCCTCCGTGTACTTCGTCTCGACGATCCGCTCGACCGAGCCGTCGGGAGCGCGCACGATGCGTCCGTAGCCGGTCGGGTCGAGGCTGTCGGTCGTGAGGATCGTGGCGGTGGCCGACTCGCGCTCGTGGGTGGCGATCAGCTCGCCAATCAGCTCCGCTGAGACCAGCGGATGGTCGCCGGACAAGATCGCGACCGTGGCGCCGGGCGCAATCGACTCACGTGCGGCGAGCACCGCCGCCCCGGTTCCCTCACCCGTCGTCTGCTCGGCCACCGTCACGTCGTCCGGCAGGCCCTCCGCGACGCCGTCGCCCGGACGAGTCACGCAGACCACGTCCGAAGCCCCGGCCGCACGCGCGGCACCGATCACCCACTCCACCATCGGCCTGCCGCAAACTGGGTGCAGCACCTTCGGCAGCGCCGACCGCATCCGGGTTCCCTTGCCCGCGGCCATGACGAGGACGGTGAGCTGGTCGGGCATGAGGCGCGCAGCGTACCGCCGCGGGTGCCGCGGCCCTGCGTCAGGCTCACCGGCGACAGACGCGGACGGCCCGAACGGAGAGCTGGGGAGCCAGGTTTTGAACCTGGTCCTGGACATCCAAAGTGTCCCGGGCTGCCAATTACCCCACTCCCCAAGGCGGGAAGCTCGAAGGTACCAGCCAGCCCGGGCTAGCGGTCCTTGTCCTCGCGCGGGACCCGGCCGGCGTTGGCGCCGGGCTCGTGGGCGGGTCCGCCGGGTGGCGCGATGCCGAGCACGCGCATCGCCTTGAGACCGAGACTGAGCCGCTCGCGACCGTCGGTGGAGCCGACGTCGAGGCCCGAGAGCTCGCGGACGCGGTCGAGGCGGTAGCGGATCGTGTGGCGGTGGGTGAAGAGGCGCTCGGCGGTCTTGGCGACGCTGCCGTCGGCGTCGAGGAAGGTCTCGAGCGTGCGGACGAGCTCGGTCTCGTACTGGATGTCGTACTCGACGAGCGGGGCGACGGTCTCGCTCTGGAAGCGCTCGAGCTCAGCCGGGTCCTCGCTCATCGCGGGCAGCAGCAGGCGGTAGGCGCCGGTCTCCTCGAACGAGAGGAAGGCGTCGCCGCGGGCGCCGGCGACGTTCGCGGCGAGCAGTGCCTCGGCGCCGGCGCGGTGGAGGTCGACCGGATCCTGGGTGGGGCGGCTCAGCGCGACCGTCAGGTGATAGCCGGTCAGCCCGGCCTCGAGCTCGGCGCGGACCGCGTGCGCGACGCGGCGGCCGGGGTCGGGGCCCTTGCCCGGCACGAGGACGACGAGCTCGCGGTCGGGGCGTGGGGCACGGTTCTCGCCGTGGACGGTCGGAGCCTTGGGACCGAACGCGACCGCCGCGGCCAGCGAGGTGCGCTCGACCGCGCGGGCGCCGCGCTCGGCGAGCGTGAGCACGCGTGCGCGCCAGTCGCCCTCCTCGGGCTGCTGGGGCCGGGCACGGACGACGATCACCGCGGCCCCCTCGCGCAGGTCGCAGCCGAGCTCCGCGCCGCGCGCGACGATGTTCTCGCGGTCGGTCAGCGTCCGCCCGAGCAGGTCGGAGACGAAGTCTCCGACGGCCGCCCCCGTCGCGCGTCCCGGCGCCTGGGCGCGGGCGAGCTCGAGGCCGATCAGCGTCGTGACCATCCGCAGCAGCGCCGGCTCGGGCGGCTCGCCCCAGGGCCGCATCCGCAGCTGACCGACGACCTCGTCCGCTACGCGCAGGTCGACGGCCCCGCTCCCCTGCTCGCCGGCCAGCACCGCCCGCTCGTCCTCGGACGACTGGCAGGCGACCGCGAGCACGCTGCTCGACCTGTCGAGCACGACCGCGCTCGCGTTAAGCGCGCGCGAGGCGGCTCGGGCGACCGCCGGCAGCCCGGCTCCCGCCTCGACGGCCTCGGACACCTCCTCGAGACCCTCGAGGAACGCGCTTCGTTCGATCTTCTCGCCCGCCGTCACACGAGGATCTTGCCAGCAGCGCTGGCCGGGCCTACGCGTAGGTGTCGTAGGACCAGACCACGAGCAGACCCAGGACAGCGCCAACGCCGAGCAGCGTCCCGACGATGTAGAGCGTCAGGAAGCCCGCCGCCAGCTTCTCCCAAAGGCGGCCGTAGGCACGGACCGCCGGCGTCACGATGAAGGCGACGTAAGCCGCGGCCGCGATCGCCGCGGCGACCGCGATCGTCAGCTCGGTGGTGCTCAGGTCGAGGCTCATCCGGGGCGGCCGGCGGGCTGGTCAGCAACCGGCTGCTCGTCATTGTGGCGCAGGTGGGCGACGATCAGGGCGACGATCGCGCACACGCTGAAGATGCCGGCGCCGAGGCCCCAGCCGCCGGCGACGTCGGACCAGTAGTGGACGCGCAGGTAGATCCGTGAGAGCCCGACCGCGACCGCGATCGCGACCGCGCCGCCGACGAGCGCCGCGCGGCTGGCGATCCCCGGCACAACGCGCGCGACCACGACAGCCGCCGCGACCCACGCCGTCGAGTACGCGGCATGGCCACTCGGGTAGCCCGAGCCCTCGGCGCTGGTGAGCGGATCGTCGGGCCGCGGCCGGTCGATGCCGTTCTTCGCCAGCTGCACGCTGACGTAGACGAGCACCGAGCCGATCACCAGCGAGCTCAGCTCGAGCCAGTTGCGGCGCGCAGCGAGCAGGACCGAGACCGCGAACACCAGCGTCGCCACGGTCGGGAACGCCCCGAGGTCGGTGATCACCTTGACGACGTCTGTGATCGCGTCGTTGACGTCGAGGCTGTCGGCGAAGTCGAGCAGCTCGCGGTCGGCCGGCGTCGTCGACAGGTCTCCCGCGAGCGTCGCCGCGTAGACCGTGAAGACATAGAAGCCGACGCCCCCAACGGCCAGGGCGGTCGTCAGCTCGAGGCCGAGGCCGCCCGGAGTGATCCGGTTGCCGATGAAGCGCAGCTCGGGGGCGACCACGCGCCAGATTGGCGCCAGCACACGGCGCCACAGCGGCCGGACGGCTACCAGCAGCGGGCGCAGCAGCCGCTGGCGCTCGATCCAGGCGACCAGCTCGCGCCGCTGCTCGGGGTGGCGCAGGCGCCGGTACGCGATCACGACGCCCGCGACGACGGCGACCGTGATCCCGAACCCGAACGTCGCCTTGCCGGCGTAGTTCGCGACCGTGTCGAACGACTCGTAGAAGACGTAACCGAGGACGCAGAAGATCGTCGCCCAGAGGCCGCAGCCGATCACGCTGTACGGGATGAAGCGGCCGTAAGCCAGGCCCGACGAGCCGGCGACGAACGGTGCCAGGGCGCGCACGAGGCCGATGAAGCGGCCGATCAGAATCGTCTTGCCGCCGTGGCGCTCGAAGTAGGACTCCACCTGCTCGAGCCGGCCCTCGTCGATCTTGACCTTGGGCCCGTGGCGAAGAATGAAGCCGCGGCCGAGCCTGCGGCCGATGAAGAAGCTCGTCGTGTCGCCGAGGATCGCCGCCGTCCAGACGATCCCGATCAAGACGAGCAGGCTGATCTCGCCCTGGCCCGCGATCACGCCGCCGACGATCACGACGCTCTCGCCCGGGGCAACGAGCCCGACGAAGGCGCCCGTCTCCAAGAAAGCGAGCACCCCGACGAGCAGGTAGGTCCAGGCGCCAAGCGTCGATGCGACGTCCTCGATCAGCTTCTCGACGTCCGGGAAGTCCGGCATCGCGCCGGTCGCATAGAGGATCGCCACGACCGCGGCGACGGCGGCGAGGATCGCGAGGCCGCGGTGTTGGCGGACCACGCTCATCCGTACAACCCCGTCACGATCGCTCCCGGCAGGCCGGCGGCGGCGCGCCGGGCCTCGGACGGCTCGGCGAAGACGCCGAAGGTCGTCGGCCCCGAGCCGGTGACCTGCGCCGCGAGCGCGCCGGCAGCGAGCAGCGCCTCGATCGGCTCGCCCAGCTCCGGCCGCAGCGACAGCGCCGCGGGCTGGAGGTCGTTGGCGAGGCCGGCCGCAACCTCGGCGACCGATCGAGCGGCGAGCTCGCGCAGCGGCGCCGGATCGAGGTCGGTCGCGTGGCGGCCAAGTCGGTCGAGCTCCCGGTAGACCGCAGCGGTCGACAGGCCCTCGGGCTGCGGAACGAGCACGAGCGTCATCGCCGCAAGGTCTACCCGTTCCACCCGCTCGCCCACACCGGTCACCAGCGCATGGCCCGGCTCGACCTGACTCGGGACGTCGGAGCCGAGGGTCGCGCCGACGCGGCGGAGGTCGTCGGCGGACAGTGGCACCCCGGCGATCGCGTTGGCGGCGCGCAGCACCGCCGCGGCGTCGGCGCTGCCGCCGCCGAGGCCGGCCGCGACCGGGATCCGCTTGTCGATCTCGATCCGCAACGGCGGCAGTCCGGCTTCAGGAGCGGCGGCACGGAACGCCGCGACGGCCGCCGCGGCGAGGTTGTCCCCCGCGACGCCGGGGCACACGACCTCGTCTCGATCCGCCGGCCTGACGCGCACCTCGTCGGCCAGCTCGAGCGCGGCGAACAGCGAGCAGAGCGGATGCAGCCCGTCCGCACGCGGGGGCCCGACACGCAGGACCAGATTGGCCTTGGCGTGAGCGCACTCGGCGATCACGAGCGCCCCGTGCGCGACGCCCGATCCGCCGTCCGCGGGGCTGACCTCCTCACGACCGCCTCGCCGCGAGCGACTCGAGCCGCTCGTGCCCGATCAGCTCCGCCAGGCGGGCGAAGTCGTCGGGAGCGAGCCGCTCGGCCCGCGAGTCGATCGGCAGCTCGATCTCGGCGAGCGCCGCCCGGGCGCGCTCGCGCACCCCGTCCGGCGCGCCGGGATCGTGCGCCAGCGAGCCCGAGAGCGTCTTGCGTCGGTGCGCGAACGCGGCGTGCACGAGCGCGACGACGGTCTCCGGCGGCGAGGGCGCGCGCCGGCGCAGCACCACGAGCGCCGACTCGACGTTCGGCTGGGGGTGGAAGACGGTGCTCGGAACCCGCCGCAGCACGCGCACGTCGCACGCGAGCTGAGCGAGGACCGATGTCGCGCCGTAGACCTTCCCGCCCGGCGACGCGGCGAGACGCTCGCCAACCTCGCGCTGGACCATCGCCACCCACAGCCGCGCCTCGGGCAGCCTGGCGACGGTCTGCAGCAGCACGGTCGCCGCGACTCCGTAGGGCAGGTTCGCGACGACCTTCGTCGGCGAGGGCTCGAGCCCGGCGAGGTCCAGGCCGACGGCGTCGGCGAGGTGCAGCGTCGCGTTCGGATACGGGTCGAGCGCTTCGCGCAGGGCCGGCTCGAGCGACCGGTCGATCTCGACGACGTGGAGGTGCCCGACGCGCGGCGCGAGGTACTCCGACAGCACGCCGAGCCCACCGCCGACCTCGAGCACGACATCCTCGGGGTCGAGCTCCGCGGCCTTGCCGATCACGCCGAGGAGGTTGTCGTCGATCAGGAAGTTCTGGCCGAGCTCGCGGTTCGGGCGAACGCCGAAGCGCTCGAGGCGGTCGAGGCTGGCCTGGCGCGGACGTCCGGCGTCGAGCTTGCTCACCAGCCGAAGACCCGTGCGGCGTTGCGCTCGACGGTCGCCTCGAGCGCGCCGTACTCGACCCCGCGCAGGTCGGCGACGAACTCCGCCGTGTGGGTCACGTTGGCGGGCTCGTTCGGCTCGCCGCGCAGCGGCACGGGCGTCAGGTACGGGGCGTCGGTCTCGACGAGCAGAAGCTCGTCGGGGACTCGTCGAGCTGCCTCCTGGAGCGGCTCGGCCTTGCGGTAGGTGACGTTGCCGGCGAACGAGCACAGGTAGCCGCGCTCGACCGCCTCGTCGAGTCGGTCGGGCGCCGAGAAGCAGTGCAGGATCACCGTGATCCCATCGGCGTGCTCGGCGAGCACCGAGAAGGTGTCGTCCTCCGCGGCGCGCGTGTGGATGACGATCGGCAGCTCGGTCCGCCGGGCCAGGTCGAGCTGTGCCTCGAACGCGCGGCGCTGATCGTCGCGCGGCGCGCGGTCGCGGAAGTAGTCGAGCCCGGTCTCGCCGATCGCGACGACGCCCGGCTCGGCGGCGGCGCGCTCGATCTCCTCGAGGTCCGAGTCCTGCCAGCCGGTCGCGGCGTTCGGGTGCCGGCCGACGATCGCGGACACCCCGTCGAGCTCACGCGCCGCGGCCAGCGCCCGTGGGTTGGTCTGTGGATCCATGCCGACGGTCGCGATCCGCGTGACCCCGAGCGCGCGCGCGTTTGCGACCAGCTCGGCGTCGGCCGGCTTGCACGAATCGAGATGGCAGTGCGTGTCGATCACGGGCCGGGCCTAGGCGGGCGCCTCGGCCTTCGGCTCGACGCGTGGGAACAGCTGCCCGAGCTCGCCGAGGCGAGCTCCACCGCCGACTGCGCCGAGCCGCGCGCCCTCGAGCGCGCGTTCCTCGCGCCCGAGCGCGGTCAGGAGCCGCTCCGCGGTCTCGGGGATCCATGGGTGCAGCAGGACGGAGACGACCCGCAGGCCCTCCGCGAGCGTGTAGAGCACCTGGTCGAGCTCGGCCGCCGCGGCATCGTCCTTGGCGAGCTTCCACGGCTCGCGCTCGGTTACGAAGCGATTCAGCGCCCGCACGCGCTCCCATACGTCCTCGAGCGCAGCGCTGACCTCGACGCGGTCGATCCGTCCCATCACCGTCTCCACCAGCCCGTCGAACAGCGCCGCGATCTCCGGCGCCGGCTCGGCGTCTGGCACGACCCCGTCGCGGTAGCGTTCGACCATCGCGTGCGTGCGGCTCGCGAGGTTGCCGTACTCGTTGGCGAGCTCGCTCGTGTAGAGCGCCTCGAAGCCCTCGGGCGAGATCGAGCCGTCCTGGCCGAAGGCGACCTCGCGCAGCAGGTAGTAGCGCAGCGCGTCGGTCCCGTAGACGTCCATCACCTGGAACGGGTCGAGCACGTTGCCGAGCGACTTCGACATCTTGTGATCGTCCATCAGCAGGTAGCCGTGGATGAACAGCCGCCGCGGCAGCTCGAGCTCGGCGGCCA
Source organism: Thermoleophilaceae bacterium (assembly GCA_035630335.1). GTDB lineage: Bacteria > Actinomycetota > Thermoleophilia > Solirubrobacterales > Thermoleophilaceae > JAAYBF01. The sequence goes on from DASQKV010000077.1 coordinate 11,034, forward strand.
TCAGCAGCGCCGGCCAGATGATCGCGTGGAACTTGAGGATGTCCTTGGCGATCAGGTGGACCGTGGTGGGCCAGAAGCGCTCCGTGAGGTCCTCGCCCGGGCGCGCGTAGCGCAGCGCCGAAAGGTAGTTCAGCAGCGCGTCGATCCAGACGTAGATCGTCTGCTCGGGGTCCCAGGGGACCGGCACGCCCCAGCCGAGGCCGTGGCGGCTGAGCGAGAGGTCGTTGAGGCCGCCCTGGATGAACGACAGCGCCTCGTTGTAGCGATTGCCCGGCAGCACCCAGTCGGGCCGCTCGGCGTAGAGGCGCTCGAGCGGCTCCTGAAAGGCGGACAGGCGAAAGAACCAGTTCTCCTCCTGCTCGCGGTCGAGCTCGATCAGGTGGATCGGGCACTTGTTGCCGTCGATCACCTCGTTCTCGGTCTTGAAGTCAGCGCAGCGCGGGCAGTACCAGCCTTCGTAGACGCCCTGGTAGACGTGGCCGTTGTCCTTGAGGCGCGACGCGATCTCGGCGACGACCGCCTCATGCTCGGGATCGCTCGTCCTGATAAAGAAGTCGTTCGTCGCACCGACGCGGCGGGCGACCTCCTTGAAGCGCTCGGCGTTGCGCTCGGCCAGCTCGCGCGGCGGAATCCCCTCGCGCTCGGCCGCCTGCGCGACCGGCTCGCCGTGCTCATCGGTGCCCGTCAGGAAGAAGACGTCGTCGCCACGCTGGCGCATGTGGCGCGCGAGCACGTCGGCGGCAACCGTCGTGTAGACGTGCCCGAGGTGGGGCTCACCGTTGACGTAGTAGATCGGGGTGGTGACGTAGTACGACACGAGCGCCGATGCTACTGCGGCCCGTGCGCCGCGACCCACGGCCAGCGCGCCGCGATCCGCCGACCAGCGCCGCCGCGATCGACAGCGCGAGGCAGGCGACGGCCCACCCGAGCGGTGGTCGCGCGCTCTCCGCGACCGGACGCGGGGCGGGCTCGAAGCTGGGGGCTCGTGCGGCTGAGCGGACAGGCTCGGGAGCCGGCTCGAGGCGGGGAGCGACAGGGCGGGGCTCCGGCGACACGCGAACCGGCGTCGCTATGGGAGGCGGCGCGCCCCGTGGCCTGTCGCGGACCGGCCTGCGTGGAGGGAGCAGCGCGAGCGGATCGCGGTAGTCCCGGCGGGTGCCGGCCACCCGCACGCCGAAGTGCAGGTGAGCGGCGCCGGTCGAGCGCCGGCCGCTGGTCCCGACCGTGCCGATCGTCGCGCCTGCCGCGGCATTCTCGCCCGCGCGGACCGCGACGCTGGAGAGGTGCAGATAGGAGGTGTCGAAGCGACCGTCGGCGGTCCTGATCGAGACGGTGAGTCCAGAGCTTCCAGCCACACCGGCGAAGCGCACCGTCCCATCCGTGGCGGCGACCACCGGCGCTCCGACGGCCGCGGCGACGTCGATCCCGCGGTGCTGCCCGGGAGCGTATGGGTCGCTTCCGTATCGATAGGCGCTCAACAGCTCGCCGCCGACCGGCCAGCGCCAGCCGCTCTGCGCGCCGGCGGCCGGTGCCGGCCAGCAGCCGCCGAGGACGACGACGGCAAGGAGTGCGGTAGCTCGACCCATGCGCTCGACCGTACGGCCGCTCAGCGCGCCGCTGCGCCCGCTGTCGTGGAACCGTCGCATCGCCGCCCGTTTCGCGCCGGTACGCACGGAGGCGTTACCCGACGCGACCGTCCGCGACTACTCGGTCAGCGCCGCATAAAGGCGGTTCGCGCTACCGCCGGTCAGCTCGGCGACGACCTGGGCTGCGACGCGCGGCTTGGCGCCCGCGTCGACCAGCTTGCGCACGTGGTCGAGCCCGGCCGGCGGTCCCTCCTCGCCGTCCGCCTCGCTCGCCGGCCCGAGCACGAGCACGACCTCCCCGCGTGGCGGCGCGTCGGCGTAGCGGGCGGCGAGCTCCGCCGCCGAGCCGCGTACGACCTCCTCGTGGATCTTCGTCAGCTCGCGACAGACTGCGACCTGGCGCTCGGCATCGATCTCGGCGAGCAGCCGCAGCGTCGCCGGCACGCGCCGCGGCGACTCGAACGCGACCAGCGTCCCACCCGGCTCCGCGAGCAGGCGCGCCAGCTCGCCGGCCTTGCGCGGGAGGAAGCCGGCGAAGCGCCAGCGGTCGGCGGGCAGTGCCGACGCGACCAGCGCCGCGAGCGCCGCCGACGGGCCGGGCAACACCTCGACCGACAGTCCCGCCGCGACGCAGGCGCGCACGAGCACGTAGCCGGGATCCGAGACGAGCGGCATGCCTGCGTCCGACACAAGCGCCACGGTCGCTCCCGCGCGCATCCGCTCGACGAGCTCGGCCGAGCGCTGCTCCTCGTTGTGCTCGTGGTAGCTGACGAGCTTCGCGCTGACGCCGTAGCGGTCGAGCAGCGTGCGCGTGCGCCGCGTGTCCTCGCACGCGACCACGTCCGCCTCGCGCAGCGCCGACAGCACGCGCAGCGTCACGTCCTCGAGGTTCCCGATCGGCGTCGGGCACACCACGAGCCGGCCGCTCATCCCACTCCCTCGTCGCGCGCGAACAGTCCCGCCCCGATCATCCCGGCATCCTCCCCGAGCGCGGCCTGCACGATCCGCGCGCGGTCGCGGCTCGGCCGCAGCGCCCGCGCGGCCACCACGCGCCGCGCCGGCTCCAGCAGCTTCTCCCCCGCCCGCGCCGCGCCGCCGCCGATCACCACGACCTCAGGGTTGAACGCGTTCACGATCCCGACGAGCCCCGCGCCCAGCCGCTCGCCGACCGTGGCCATCACGGCGCATGCCTCGCGGTCCCCGGTTAGAGCGAGGTCGTTGACGAACTCGCCGGTGATCGGCACGCCCTGCGCCAGCGCGCGCCCCAGCGCGGTCGACGGGTCGAGCGCAGCCACGCGCTCGCCCTCGCGCGCGATCGCCGGGCCCGAGACGAACGCCTCGAGGCAGCCGCGGTTCGGGCAGTTGCCCTGGC
>DASQKV010000078.1:0-53374 GCA_035630335.1 Thermoleophilaceae bacterium
TGGCGGTCACGCTGCAGCCGAGGTCGGCCAGCGTCTCCACGACCACCGAGCGCGGCGTGCTCAGCCGGTACCCGTCGCGCTCGAGCGTCCGCTGCGCGTGCTGGGTCCAGTTCTCCACCGAGCCAAGGATAGGCCGCCTCAGTGGCAGATCTCTTCCGCACTCCGGACGAGCGCTTCGACCGGCTGCCGGGCTACGCCTCCCAGCCGAACTGCGACGCCGGCGGCCTGCGGCTGCACTATGTAGACGAGGGACAGGGCGACCCGGTCGTCTCGATCTGCTCCGGCCCTCTCATTCCGGCGGCGGGGATTTGTTCAGCTCGGTCGGATCGAATCTAGGCGGAGTCGAAGCGCCCCGCGACCGTCTCCCAGTTGACCGTGTTCCACCAGGCGTCGATGTAGTCGGGGCGGCGGTTCTGGTAGGAGAGGTAGTAGGCGTGCTCCCACACGTCGACGCCGAGCAGCGGCGTCTGGCCATCCGAGACCGGTGAGTCCTGGTTCGCGGTGCTGACAACGGCGAGCCCGGAGCCGTCGTGCACGAGCCAGGCCCAGCCGGAGCCGAACTGGCCGACGCCGGTCTCCTTGACCTTGGCCTGGAAGTCGGAGAAGGAGCCGAACGTGGAGTCGATCGCCGCGGCGAGGTCGCCGTCCGGCTGGCCGCCGCCGTTCGGCGACATCGACTCCCAGAAGAGGGTGTGGTTGAGATGCCCGCCGCCGTTGTTGCGGACCGGCCCGCGGATGTCGTCGGGCAGCTGCGAGAGGTTGGCGACTACCTCCTCGATCGGCTTGTCCGCCCAGTCGGTGCCCTCCAGCGCCGCGTTCGCCTTGTCGACGTACGCCTGGTGGTGCTTGTCGTGGTGGACACGCATCGTCGCCTCGTCGATGTGGGGCTCGAGCGCGGCGTAGTCGTAGGGAAGATCCGGTACCTCGTATGCCATCTGCGTTCCTTTCGTGGACTCGCCGGCGAGTCTATTCGCCGGCCCGCGTCAGGCCCGGTCGGGCGCGAGGTCGAGCTCGTCGCTCTTGTAGGTCACGCCGACCGGCTCGACGATCACCTGGCGGGGGCCCTGCTCGACCGCGCCGGCGAGGACGGCCTCGTGGCCGAGCGCCTGAGCGATCTCGACCACCTTGGGGCCGGTGCCGGCCGCCGTGTAGACCGCGTATCCGCTGCCCATGTTGAAGGTGCTGTAGGCGGCGTGGGCGTCCATCTGCGACTGCTCGACGAGGAAGTCGAGCACCTCTGGGACGGGCGGCAGCGCGGAGATCCGGTAGGTCAGGTCACGGCTCGGGCGCATCAGCTTGAGCAGCCCATGGCCGGTGACGTGGCTGAGGTAGCTCACCGGGACGTCCGCCTGCGCGAGCCCGCCGACCAAGCGGGCGTAGAGGATCGAAGGGTCGAGCAGGGCGTCGCCGAAGCTGCGGCCGCTGGGTAGCGGGGTGTCGTAGCCGTCGGTCAGCCGGTCGGCGACCATCCGGGCCAGCGACGCGCCGTTGGCGTGCAGGCCGCTGCTTGCGACGAGCACGATCTCGTCGCCCGCGGACAGGCGCTCGCCGAGGATCGGCTCGCGGCCCGCCGGCAGAGCGCCGACGGCGCTGCCCGCGAGCTCGACATCCTCGCCGCTCACTAGTCCAGGCAGCGACGGCGACTCGCCGCCGCCCCAGGTCGCCCCGGCGTCGCCGCAGGCACGGCTCCAGCCCTTGACGAGCGCCTCGTGCCAGTCGCCGCGCCGGTACCAGTCCGACGATCCCGTGGCGAAGTACGCGTTGACCACCAGTGGCAGCGCGCCGACGCAGCAGAGGTCGTTCACGATCGCCGCGACCGTGTCGTAGGCGACCGCGTCGAAGCAGTTCAGCCCCGACTGCTCGGCCACCTGCCGCGCCACCACCGACTTCGTCCCAAGGCCCTCCATGACGAACGCCAGCGTCCTGTCGCCGAGCTCGAACACGAAGGCCGGCTCGCCGCGCGACACGTCGAGCGCCTTGCCGCCGTGCGCCGCCAGCGCGGCCGACGTCCCGAGCGCCTCGGTGAGCGCAAGCCGCTTGCCGGCGTCGAGCGTCGCGTAGTCGACCCCCGCACTCGCGTAGGCCGACTTGCCGGACTGCGGAGCGTCGCTCATCTCGGGAGAGTCCGGAGCGAAATGGAGGTCGAAGCGGGGAGGGTCATCGCGAGTCGCGCCAGTCTAGTCTCGGGCCGGGCCGTCACCCGCTGAGCGTCGCGGCTCAGAAGCGCCCTCCAACGCGCTGAGCTAGTAGTCGAGCATTGAGGTCCAAGGGACTCGATGCTCGTGATGCGGATGAGAGGACTCGAACCTCCACGTCCCTAAGGACACGGCGACCTGAACGCCGCGCGTCTTCCATTCCGCCACATCCGCGTGCAGGCATGAAACTTAGCGCTTGACGCCTACGTTGGCCTCCAGGAGCGCGACGCTCGGTCGCCTGTAGACCCGGATCTCAGTCGCGTATCGACGGTATTCGACCCCGACTGCTCTACAAGTCTGGGCGAAGAGGTCGAGTATGTCGGTGGAGCGGTTGCTGAACCCGTAGGACAGGTACTCATACGGACCCGTTCGATTGATGTAGGTGCAGCCGTCGCTCCTGATGCAGCCGCGTAGGAAGTTCCAAGGCGCTTCGTCGATCGTCGTCTGCTGCCAGGCCTCCAGGAGGATGGCGCGGTCGTGCTTCTTGCCGGGACCATGCTGGGGGAAGAGGCAGCATAGGTGCGAGGAGTAGACGTTCAGGACGGTCATCCGGCCTTCGTGGGCCAAGACCTGGCTGACGCGGTTGTGCTTGAAGCAGCGTTCGAGGAGAGCTATCGACTCCTGCAGGATTTCTTCGTAACGAGAATCGAGGAAAAGCCGGAACCGCCAAGTGCGAGCGAAGCGCACGATGTGGCCGTCGCCGAGGTAGAGCCCGAGAAGCTCCGCGTAGTCTCGAACGTCGAAGCGCATTGGACGCGACCGCTGCCAGCACCGGGGACAGGTCGTGCGGGGTATTGGCGTCCGCTCGCATGTCTTCCGATGGGGCGGCCGACGCCAGTCGCGGATCGTCGTGCGCGAGATGCCGGTCCGCCGGGCCACTTCGCAATCGTTGAGTCCTGTTGCGATGAGCTCGAGTGCTTGGGTGCGGATGGCGAGCGAGTGCATGCACATATGCTCGCTCTCAAAGGCGCACAGCAGGGTGACCCAGGTAACGGGAGCGTTACGACTGCAGCGACGGCGAGAGCGCCGCAGCGTCAGGCGCCGGGCTTGCGACGGCGCAGCCGCGTCTGGAAGACGACGTCCCACCACGGTGCCGCGACGCCGAAGCCGCGCGTGTCGTCCTGGAAGTGGTGGCGCATGTGGAGCTCGTAGAAGACCCTGCCGAGGCGGGTGCGGGGCTTGTGGTGGTGGAGGTGGTAGTGCGTCATGTCGTAGGCGAGGTAGCCGACGAGGAAGCCGCAGGCGAAGAGGTCGGCGGGCTGGCCGCCGATGACGAGGTGGAAGAGGCCCCAGAAGCCGAGCGCGAGCGGGACGCTGACCGACGGCGGCATGACGAGCCGCATCGGGTCGTTGGGATGGTCGTGATGGACGCCGTGGATGATCCAGTGCAGGCGGGCGCCGATTCCGTCCTCCGGCTCGAAGTGGAAGACGAGCCGGTGAAGCCAGTACTCGGTCAGCGTCCAGAAGATCCAGCCGCCGACGATCCAGGCGGTCACCTCGAAGGGCGGCTTGCCCTCCTGGCCGAGCGCGAACAACACTGCGATCGCCGGAATGAACACCACCAGCGGAACTACGGGATGGACACGCGACAGCTTGTCGAGGAGGTCCGAGTCGAACATCCGCGGCGAAGCCTTGAGGACGTCGGTACGCCGTTTGTCCACAGCAAGAATCTAGCGAACCCGGCCGCCGTTCCGCCACTGTTCTTAGGCGCGCCTAACGGCTGTCCAGTGGCGTTCGTCCACGCTCCTGCCAGCCGCCGGTCCAGATCGCCACGAGGAACTCGAGTCCGAAGCCGACCGTCAGGGCATAGACCACCGTCGTCGGGACAGCCGCCAGTCCGCGGCGGGCCTGCTCGAAGGTGAGGGCGAGCATCGCGACGGTGACCGCTCCCATGAACACCAGCCGGATCTGGCGCTTGATCGTCTCGATCGTCTTTTCGTTCATGGGTCCCGATGGTGGCTCGCCGCCGCCCCGCCGCTGTGACCGCCGGGTGACGGCGCTGTGAAAGGGATGTGAAGGACGCTGGAGGGCCGCGCGCCGTCGCGCGCGCGGGATGGGACTCAGCCGCCGCCGGCTGCGAAGCGCGGGTCGCGGATCGCGGCGTAGATCCCGATCTGCGCGGTCTCACCGAGGTCGTCGAAGGCGAGCTCGTGCGCCCGGCCGACCCAGTCGACGCAGTGCGAGTGAGCCCTTTCGACCGAATCGAATCCCGCGAGCGCGACGGCGTTGGAAGTACCCGGCTCGGCGGTCAGGTCCATGGTGAACGCGACCAGCGGCGGGGTTGCGCCGTCGATCGAGACCTGCGGGTCGTCGCCCTGCCAGAGCAGCAGCGCCGTTCGCTGGCGGCCCTCGTGCTCGGACTGGTAGATGGCACGCGTGCGGGCGCCCACCTCGTCCCAGGACCAGGGACGAGAGCCGCGGGAGCGGAGCAGCCTGCCGAGCACCGCCGCCGAATCTAGCGCGGAGGTTGTTACTCGCATACAAATTTATAGTCGGGTAACATGATCCGCCGATGGCTGCCGCTCCCACCCGCACCCGCCTCCCGCGCGCCGAGCGCATGGAGCAGACCGTCGCCGCCGCGCACGCGCTGTTCGCCGAGCGCGGCTACGCGGCCGTGACGATGGACGGCGTCGCCGCCGCGGTCGGCGTCACCAAGCCGCTGCTCTACAACTACTTCGGCAACAAGGAGCAGCTCTACCTCGCGTGCCTCGAGCGCGCGGGCGATGGGCTCGTCGCGACCGTCGTCGAGGCGGTCGGGGAGACGGCCAACCCCGCCGAGGCTACGCGCGCCGGCCTGCGCGCCTTCTTCGACTTCGTCGACGACGACCGCGCCGCCTGGTCGGTGCTCTTCGACGAGACGCTGCCGGCCGGCGGTGAGATCGCCGATCGCGTCGCCGGCTACCGCACCCGGCTGCGCGACCTGATCTCCGCCTCGCTGCTCGAGCAGCTCCCCGAGCCGCATCGAGCGCGCGCACGGACGGAGGTCGAGGGCCTGTCGACCGCCGTCATGGGCGCCGCCGAGGCGGTCGCCCGCTGGTGGCTGCGCACCGAAGCGATGTCGGCCGCCGACGCCGCCGAGCTCCTGATCTCGACGGTCGAGCCCGGCCTGCGCGAGCGCTCGAAGCTTTCGAAGACTTCCAAGCAGAACCCCCCAGGAGGCAAGACCCCCAGATGAACACCACGACTCGCCGGGTTGCCGTCGTCGGCGGCAACCGAATCCCCTTCGCGCGCTCGAACTCCGCCTACTCGAAGGCGTCGAACCAGGACATGCTCACCGCCGCGCTCGACGGCCTGATCGCCCGCTACTCGCTCGACGGCGAGCAGCTCGGCGAGGTCGCCGGCGGCGCCGTGCTCAAGCATTCGCGCGACCGCGACCTGACGCGCGAGAGCGTCCTCGGCACGCGGCTCGCGCCCGAGACCCCCGCCTACGACGTCCAGCAGGCCTGCGGCACCGGCCTCGAGGCGGCGATCCTCGTAGCGAACAAGATCGCCCTCGGCCAGATCGACTCGGGCATCGCCTGCGGGGTCGACACGACCTCCGACGCGCCGATCGCGCTCAACGAGGACCTGCGCGAGATCCTGCTCGAGGCCAACCGCGAGAAGTCGACTGCCGGCCGGCTGCGCCAGCTCGCCAAGGTCCGCCCGGGCCACATCGTGCCGGCGATTCCGCGCAACGAGGAGCCGCGCACCGGCAAGTCGATGGGCGAGCACTGCGCGATCATGGCGACGGAGTGGGGGGTCGGCCGCGAGGAGCAGGACGAGCTCACCGCGCGCAGCCACCACAACCTCGCCGCCGCCTACGAGCGCGGCTTCATGGACGACCTCGTCGACCCGTTCCTCGGGCTCGAGCGCGACCAAAACCTGCGCCCCGACTCCTCGACCGAGAAGCTGGCGAAGCTGAAGCCGGTATTCGGGGGCGAGAACGGCACGATGACCGCCGGCAACTCGACTCCGCTCAGCGACGGTGCCTCCTCGGTCCTGCTCGCGAGCGAGGAGTGGGCGAAGGAGCGCGACCTGCCGATCCTCGCCTACTTCTCCGAGGGCCAGACCGCGGCGGTCGACCACGTCCACAAGCGCGAGGGCCTGCTGATGGCTCCCGCCTACGCGATGCCGCGCATGCTCGACCGCGCGGGCCTGACGTTGCAGGACTTCGACTTCTACGAGATCCACGAGGCGTTCGCGGCGCAGGTGCTCTGCACGCTGCGCGCGTGGGAGGACCCGGTCTTCTGCAAGGAGCGGCTCGGCCTCGACGCGCCGCTCGGGTCGATCGACCGCGACAAGCTCAACGTCAACGGCGGCTCGCTGGCCGCCGGCCATCCCTTCGCGGCCACCGGCGGGCGGATCGTCGCCTCGCTGGCGAAGGCCCTGCACGAGCAGGGCTCCGGCCGCGGTGTCATCAGCATCTGCGCGGCCGCCGGCCAGGGCGTCGTCGCCGTGCTCGAGAGCGCAGGAGGAAGCAAGTGAGCGACCGCTACTCGCAGATCGTCAACTCGTTCCCCGGCAAGCTGGTCGCCGGGCGGGTCGGGCTGCCGCAGCCGACCGAGCTCGACCGCCACACGCCGGGCGCGCCGGTCGTCGCTGGGCGCGTGCTGCTCGGCGCGGCGCCCGGTGGGCGGCTCGCCGAGCCGCTGGCGCGGGTGATCGCCGACGCCGGGGCCGAGGCGTCGACGACGCCCGAGAGCTCGCTGCGCGACGCCGCCGCGAGCGCCGGGCTCGACGCCGCCCTGTTCGACCCCGAGAACGGCGGCGACCAGCGCTTCAAGGCGCTCGTCTTCGACGCCACCGGGGTCGAGGACTCGACCCAGCTCGTCGAGCTGCAGCGGTTCTTCCACCCGACCGTCCGCAAGCTCGAGCGCTCGGGCCGCGTCGTCGTGCTCGGCACTCCCGCGTTCGGCTGCGACGACGCCCGCGAGGCGACCGCGCAGCGCGCGCTCGAGGGCTTCACGCGCTCGCTCGGCAAGGAGGTCGGCCGCGGCAGCACGGTGCAGCTGGTCTACGTGTCGCCCGGCGGCGAGGGCGAGCTCGACTCGACGCTGCGCTTCCTGCTCTCGCCCCGCTCGGCGTACGTCTCGGGCCAGGTCGTGCGCATTGGCCCGGGCGTCACCAAGCCGCCGAAGCTCGACTGGGAGCGGCCGCTCGACGGCAAGGTCGCGCTCGTGACCGGCGCCTCGCGCGGGATCGGGGAGGCGATCGCGACGACGTTGCATCGCGACGGCGCCAAGCTCGTGCTGCTCGACGTGCCCGCCCTGTCGTCCGACCTCGACGCGGTCGCCAAGCGGCTCGACGCCGACACGATCGAGATCGACATCACCGAGGAGGGCGCACCCGCCGCGATCGCCGACAAGCTCGCCGGCGGGGTCGACATCGTCGTCCACAACGCCGGCGTGACGCGCGACCGCACGATCGCGAAGATGCCCGAGGAGCGCTGGTCCGGCCTGATGGAGATCAACCTCTCCAGCGAGGAGCGGATCAACGACGTGCTGCTCGAGCGCGGCCTGCTGCGCGACAACGGCCGGATCGTCTGCGTCTCGTCGATGAGCGGCATCGCCGGCAACTCCGGTCAGACGAACTACGCCACCTCGAAGGCTGGCGTGATCGGGATGGTCGAGGCGCTCGCGCCGACGCTCGCCGAGCGCGCCCTGACGATCAACGCGGTGGCGCCTGGATTCATCGAGACCCAGATGACGGGTCAGATGCCGATCGCGATCCGCGAGGCCGGCCGGCGGATGAACAGCATGTCGCAGGGCGGCCTGCCCGTAGACGTCGCCGAGACGATCGCCTGGCTCGCCAGCCCGGCGTCGACCGGCGTCAACGGCAACGTCGTCCGCGTCTGCGGCCAGAGCCTGCTGGGGGCCTGATGAGCAAGCGGACATTGACCAAGCCGCCGAGCATCCTGCCGCTCTACGCGCGCGCCGCCGCGCCGATGATCCCGGGCGCGTCGCTACTGCCGTTCGTGCCGGGGCGTGGCAAGGACATCCCCGACGTCGAGCTGACGCTGCCCGACGTCCAAGCCGATCCCGACGCGGTCGCCGCCTACGCGAAGGTCTGCGGCTTCGCGCTGCGCGGCACCCTGCCAGCCACCTACCCGCACGTGCTCGCCTTCCCGCTGCACATGGCCGTGATGGCGGACGGCGGCTTCCCGTTCGGCGCCGTCGGGCTCGTACACGTCGAGAACCGAATCGTCCAGCACCGGCCGATCGCGCTCGACGAGCGGATCACGCTGCGCGTCAGCGCCACGAAGCTCGAGCCGCACCCCAAGGGCCGCACCTTCACGATCGTCTCCGAGGCCCGCGTCGGGCGTCAGAAGGTCTGGGAGGACCACAGCACGATGCTGCGGCGCGGCGGCGGCAACGGCGGTGGCGGCGAGACCGCTGCGAAGCCGGACGAGCGGCCGGACGCGTCGGAGCTGCCCGCGGGCGGAGAGTGGCGCCTCGGCGGTGACCTCGGGCGTCGCTACGCGGCCGTCTCCGGCGACCGCAACCCGATCCACATGCACGCACTGACCGCGAAGCCGCTCGGCTTCCCGAGCGCGATCGCACACGGCATGTGGACCAAGGCGCGCTCCCTGGCGGCGCTCGAGAGCAAGCTGCCCGACGCGTTCAGCGTCGAGGTGAGCTTCCGCCGGCCGATCCTGCTGCCGGCGACCGTCGCATTCGCCAGCGACGAGCAGGGAGGCGGCGCAACTCGCTTCGCCGTCCGTGATGCACGCAAGGGAACGCCGCACCTCGACGGCCGCATCGAGCCGGTCGAGGCCAAGCAGAAGACCAGTACCGGGAGGAAGAACGCTTCATGAACGCCACCGACAAGGGGATGGCCGAGCGCGGGATGGGGTTCGGGCTGAGAGCACTCAACCGCCTCGCCGGATCCGACCTGCTCGACCGAATCAGGATGCGCAAGCAGGTCGAGCGCGCCCTGTTCCAGACGACCAAGCAGGGCTTCCGCTCGGCGACCAACGCCAACCGGACCTTCAAGGCCGCGACGAAGCTCGGGCGTCCCGCACGTCAGCCGCACGCCCGCACGACCGGCCAGTTCGACATCACCCCGGACGACGAGCAGCAGATGCTTCAGGAGGCCGTGGGCGCCTTCGCGTCCGAGAAGGTGCGCCCTGCGGCACTCGCCGCCGACGCGGCCTGCGCCGCCCCGACCGAGCTGCTCGCTCAGGCCGACGAGCTCGGCGTGACGATCCTCGGCGTGCCCGAGGAGCTCGGCGGCGTGATGCCGGAGCGCTCCGCGATCACCAGCGTGCTCGTCGGTGAGGCGCTCGCCCACGGCGACATGGGAATCGCCTTCGCGGCGCTCGCACCGGCGGCCGTCGCCACGGCGATCAGCCTCTGGGGCGACGAGGAGCAGGAGGCCACCTACCTGCCCGCGTTCACCAGCGAGGACGTGCCGGCGGCAGCACTCGCGCTGCTCGAGCCGCGCCCGCTGTTCGATCCGCTCCAGCTCGACACCAAGGCGCGCAAGGACGGCGACGACTGGGTGCTGACCGGCGTCAAGTCGCTCGTCCCGCGTGCCGCCGACTGCGAGCTGTTCGTCGTCGCCGCCGAGGCGCAGGACATCGGCCCGGCGCTGTTCATCATCGAGTCTTCGACCGCTGGCCTGTCGGTCGAGTCCGAGCCGGCGATGGGCCTGCGCGCGGGAGCGACCGGCCGCCTGCTGCTCGAGGACGTCCGCGTGCCCGCCGGCGCGCTGATGTCCGACGGCAAGCGCGAGGCCTACGTCGAGTGCGTCGAGCGTGCGCGGATCGCCTGGTGCTCGCTCGCCGTCGGGACCGCACAGGCGGTGCTCGACTACGTCATCCCGTACGTCAACGAGCGCACGGCGTTCGGCGAGCCGATCTCCAACCGCCAGGCGGTCGCGTTCGCGGTCTCCGACATCGGCATCGAGAGCGACGGCATGCGCCTCGCCACCTACCGGGCCGCGAGCCGCGCCGACCACGGCGAGGACTTCGCCCGCGAGGCGGCGATCGCGCGCAAGCTGTGCGCCGACAAGGGCATGCAGATCGGGTCCGACGGCGTCCAGCTGCTCGGCGGCCACGGCTTCATCAAGGAGCATCCGGTCGAGCGCTGGTACCGCGACCTCCGTGCGGCGGGCGTCATGGAGGGCGCCCTGCTCGTCTAGAGCGAAGGAACGAACATGATCAACCTCGAGACACCGAAGAAGTTCAGGCCGCTGGTCAGCCAGGCGAACCAGGTCGCGACGGAGGTCTTCCGCCCGATCTCGCGCAAGTACGACGTCGCCGAGCACGAGTATCCGAAGGAGCTCGACATGCTCGCCTCGCTCATCGACGGGATGAACGAGGGCAGCGACATCGGCGGCGCCGGGGCCGCAGGCGTTCGCCGCGAGGATGGCGACGGCGACGGCAAGAACCGCAACGGCTCGAACCTCTCGACCGTGCTCGGCATCATCGAGCTCTGCTGGGGCGACGTCGGCCTGCTGCTCTCGATGCCGCGCCAGGGGCTCGGCAACTCGGCGATCGCGTCGGTCGCGACCGCGGAGCAGCTCGAGCAGTACGGCGGCAAGTGGGCGGCGATGGCGATCACCGAGCCCGAGGCCGGCTCCGACTCGGCGTCGATCCGCACGACCGCCGAGCTCGACGGGGACGAGTACGTCCTCAACGGCGAGAAGATCTACGTCACGTCCGGCGAGCGCGCCGACCTCGTCGTCGTCTGGGCGACGCTCGACCGCTCGAAGGGCCGCGCGGCGATCAAGTCGTTCATCGTCGAGCGCTCGAACCCGGGCATGAAGCTCGACCGGCTCGAGCACAAGCTCGGCATCCGGGCCTCCGACACGGCCGCGTTCATCCTCGAGGACTGCCGCGTGCCCAAGGAGGCGCTACTCGGCAGCCCCGAGGTCGACGTCAAGCAGGGCTTCGGCGGCGCGATGCAGACGTTCGACAACACGCGGCCGCTGGTCGCCGCGATGGCGGTCGGCGTCGCGCGCGCCTCGCTCGACGAGACGCGGATGCGGCTCGCCGAGGCCGGGGTGGAGGTCGACTACTCCAAGCCGGCGTTGTCCCAGCACGCGGCCGCCGCGCGCTTCCTCGAGATGGAGGCCGACTACGAGGCGTCGCACTTGCTCACGCTGCAGGCGGCGTGGATGGCGGACAACGGCAAGCCGAACTCGCTCCAGGCCTCGATGGCGAAGGCGAAGGCGGGGAGGACCTGCGTCGATGTCTCGCTCGGCTGCGTGGAACTGTGCGGCAGCCTCGGCTACGGCGAGAACGATCTGCTCGAGAAGTGGGCCCGCGACGCCAAGATCCTCGACATCTTCGAGGGCACCCAGCAGATCCAGCTGCTGATCGTGGCGCGCCAACTGCTCGGGAAGACGTCCGCCGAGCTGAAGTAGAGGGCCTAGCTGTCTCGGCCGTCGATGCCGTCGAATAGGACGGCGGCGGACACGCCGAGACCCTTGGCGAGCTTCGCGACGGACCGCACGCCTGGCTCGCGCTCGCCTCGCTCGATGCGGGCGACGTGGGTCATGTTGAGCCCGGCGATGTGCGCCAGCCGCTCCTGGCTGAGCTTGCGCTCGAGCCTCGCGGCGCGCAGATTCGCGCTGAAGGTCGAGAGCGGATCCGACACCCCAGGGATCCTTCGCCGTATGGGCCAGTTGCGCCAGAGCCAGTTGGCATAGTAAGATGCATATCCGCCCTCCCTCCGAGCCGGCGGACCCGCTCCGAGGCGGCGGGCGCGACAGAACCCTCCGCGCCCGTCGCCCGAGCGGCTGCTCGCGCTTGTCGTAGACAACATGGCATTACTGCTGCCGGTTCTCCAGCATCGGCGGCCGTGGCTCACCACGCGCTCGCCGTCTTCGCTGAGAACCTCCGTCGTCTTCGGCGGCAGGCCGGACTCAGCCAGGAAGAGCTCGGCGCGCGCGCCGGGATCCAGATGGCGGACATCTCGAGGTACGAGGGCGGCGGCCGCGATCCGCGCGTCACGACCGTCGCGCGCCTAGCCACAGCGCTGGATGTGCCGCTCTCCGAGCTGCTGCGCTGCGAGGAAGGTTGAGCCGCGTCGTGCCCGTTCGGGCAGCGCGAAGCCCCCGGCCTCTACTGGAGGGAGGAGGCCGGGGGCAGAGCCCCTTAACAGGGCCGCGGCATCGGGAAGCGCAGGCCCGAGCCACGTTCGACGCTACCACAGATTCCTCGCTCATATGAGCTATTGGCTCTAGAGCTATTGGCGTGTACGTCTGATGCTGCGTGCGGTGGCGAGCGCGCAGCCTAAGAAACGATTTGGTGCCAATGTGCGCCGGCACCGTCTGCGGCTGGAGCTGAGCCAGGAGGCCCTGGGCTTCAAGTGCGGTTTGCACCCGACTGAGATCAGCCGTTTGGAGCGTGCGCAGCGGGAGCCGAGGCTTGGGACGATCGTCGTGATTGCGCGGGCTTTGGAGATCAAGCCGAGCGACTTGCTGGATGGCATTAGGTAAGCGCCGCTGTCCTCGGCTAGCCCCAGGCGTTGGTGGCCGCGGGTCCTGTCTCCGGTGGCGACCTTTCGTGCTCGGCGGGCTCCGGTCTTCGCCCCGTGCCTGGCGCGGGTTGCCGTGTAGGGCTCTCCTCGGGGTTAGACGGCAGGGGCTGCGCCGGAGCGCCCGCCTGCGCGCGAAAGTCGACCACCGTCGCCACCCGCGGAAGCCGCGCCGAGGTTCACGCTGAGGGACTTGGCGTTCTAGGGCTGTCCGCGATCGGGTATGACCTCGGCCATGGAGCAGAGTGAGCGGCATCCAGAGTTGGCGGCCTTCGATTCGCTGGTTGGGGAGTGGACGAACGAGGCGACCCACCCGATGTTTCCCTCGATGGTCGTCAGGGGGCACACGACCTTTGAGTGGCTCGAGGGCGAGCGGTTCCTCGTTCAGCGGTCGAGGAACGAGCATCCGGACTTCCCCGACTCGATCAGCGTGATCGGCTTCGCGGAGGGCGAGGAGCTGACGGCGCACTACTTCGACTCGCGTGGGGTCTTCCGGATCTACCGCGTCGCCATGGAGGGCGACACGCTGCGGATGTGGCGCGACGCGCCGGGGTTCTCCCAGCGGTTGGAGGCGAAGCTGAGCGACGACGGCGGAACGCTCGCCGGGGTGTGGCAGCTGTCCCGCGACGACGAGACGTGGGACGACGATCTCGCGATCACCTACACCCGTTCGGCAGGCGCCGCGGGATGAGTGACGTCGACAACGACATCGAGGGGCGCGTACGCGAGTTCTGGGATGCCTTCAACCGCCGCGACCTCGACGTGATCGATGCGGTCACGGCGCCGGAGTTCGTCAACCACAACGCCCTGCCGGGCACGCCGCCCGGCCCGGAGGGTCAGCGTCAGGTAGTGGAGCGCCTCTGGCAGGCGTTCCCCGACGCGCACTTCGACATCGAGCACCTTGCCACGGACGGCGGCACTGTGATCTGCATCGGGAGGATGTCCGGCACCCACGAGGGCACACTGCTCGGGGTCTCTGCCACGGGCCGCAAAGTCGAGTGGCGCCAGTGCCACCTGTACCGCTTCGACGACAGCGGCCGTGCCGTCGAGCACGACGCAATCCGCGACGACGTAGGCCTGCTGCGCCAGTTCGACGGCTAGGCGGCCCCGTGGACCTGTGTCAGCCCTCGGTTACTTTGTCCGCTGGCTGTTCGGTGCATACGCACAGCTGATCCCTGAGGGAGCTATGACAGATCGCGATTCGGCCGGTGGCCTTGCTTGAATCCCCGCGTGAGTCGCCCCGATCCGACCATTGCCCAGATCCCGCCCACTGGACTTGACCGTGGAGCGCGGAAGCTGCTGTTGGAGGCCGCCTATGGCGCTTGGCCAAGCACTGCCTTAAGGCAGTTTTTCGAGGACACCTGGGCTGACCTCCCGGATTACATCGAGGGGCTGAAGAAGGCCGGACAGGCAGCGGCGGCAGCTGGCATTGCTGATGCTGTTCGGGGTATCGACCCTACAGGTGACGCTGCGGCGACGGCGGTCTTTAGCTTCATGCCCGACGGGGACTTCCTGACGGTGCTAGAGCGCTGCGTCGGCGACTTCCCCGCCGAGTCAGTTATGGCGCGCGTCAACGGAGTGTGCGAGCGTCGGGGTGTTCCTTATCGCATGGAGTTCCCTGGGACCTTCGAGTGGGTCGGCGATCCGCTTATGGAGCAGCACGTGCTCGCTCCTGCTCTCTCGGCATTGGACGATCCCCGCTTATCCGGAGGTCCCCAGGACGAGTTCATCGCCGCGCGCGCGGCGATGCGGGAGGGCACCCCGCAAGCCCATCGTCGGGCAGTCGCAGAGGCATGCAACGCGGTTGAGTCGGGACTAAAGGTGCTGCTTACCGAGCACGGCGTGGCGTTACCTGGCCAGCAGAACGTGGACGCCTTACTCGAAGCCTGTCGCAAAGCTGGGGTATTCCCCTCTGCTGTTAGCCAGAAGGGCATTCCCGCTGAGCAAATCCTCGCCGGCCCAGCCCGGTTCGGCAACCGACGTGGTCGACATGGGGCAGGCCCGGTTCCGCACGACGTAGAGCCTGATGAGGCGGAGGCGGTGGTCGCTTCGGCGGCAGTGGCGCTGACGCTGATTGCGCGTCGGTTGCCCGCTAGATAGCTCCTGCTCAACTGTGAGAAGTAGCTCGGACCTGCCGCCGGAGCGTGGATCTTGCGCGCTGCCCACGCGAGGGTGCTCGCTACCGACGAGCGCTAGTCGCCCCAACTCCATGTCACTCGTGCACGACCACGCTGGCAGTCGACGGCGGCAACGGTGATCTCGGAGCGGAACTCGCAGCGGAAGCGTCCATGCCGCACGGACTCGCAGAACCCATAGTGGCAGTGGCGATCTTGATGACGCCGCCACCAGCGCGCCAGCCGTCGCGCGCGAGTACATCGGGTGTAGCCGTTCGCCTCGACCGTCGCCATGGTCCAGAACATGGGGACCTGGCCGCAGCCGTCGAAGGCTCGCTTGGGTAGTCGCCACGAATAGCTGATCGTGTACGGACGACCAGTGATGAACGGCGGGTCTACAAGACACTCCGCGTCGAACTCAGCGGAGATGTTCACGAGCGTGCCACCGTCCACGGGCTCGCGGTCGATGGCTGTGACGCGGCCAATGATCCATCCCTCGATGGTGTCGCGTACGGGATCACCCACCGCGGGGCGTTCGACCACGAGCCGGAACGGACGGGGAGATATCGCCACGCTTGCAACCGCCGTGCTGCCACACTGCGCGTCGCCGAAGTCCGCCTGCCCCCGCTCAGTCGCCGACCGCACCCGCTTGGCGTCGACGGATGGGGTGAGCGCACTCGCAGCGACCAGCGTGAGCACCGCCACGGCGCATCGCGTCATAACGCGCCTGTCTGATCGACGTCGCATCGACATTCCCCCTCCTCGTTCCCTCGCTGAACCTCGGGTGCACCCTAGTCGGGCCGACGGCGTACTCGCCCGGCGTTGTCGTGGGACTGGCGCACTACATGGCGCGACGTCACCCCTTGAACGACGAAACCCCGCTCGGAAGCAGGGTTCGCGTAGTACCGCCACGGGGATTCGAACCCCGGTCTCCGCCGTGAGAGGGCGGTATCCTAGTCCCCTAGACGATGGCGGCTCGGAGGGTTGCTACCGACGGGTGATTGTACAAGCAGGTCGTCGGGACGTCTGGCGGCCTGGAGGCGCGCGGGACGCTTGGCGCCCCGCGCACCGCCGTCTGGCTGGCTAGGGGGCGACTGCTATGGCGTCGATCTCGACGGGGCCGCGGCCGAGGGTGGCGACCCGCAGCGTGTGGGTTCCGCGCTCGAGTGGGGCGCTTGCGACGAGCTTGCGCCGGAAGCGTCCGCGGCCGCGCAGGGCGACGACCTTGGACTGGCCGTCGAGTGTTATGCGCAGACGGCCTCCTCCTCGGAGCTTGCGGGTCACGACCGTCGCTTGGGTGCCGGTGAAGCGCAGCGTCGCGGTGGCACCGGCGCGGGTCGCCCGGCTGACCGACTGCTGGAAGGCGCCTTGGCGCTTCAGCGTCGTCCAGCCGCGCTTCGAGAACCGCAGCTGGTGGCCGAGGTTGTCGATCGGCATCAGGCTGCGTGCCACCGCTGGGGCGCTGGCGTTGCCGGCGCGGTCGATCGCCTGGACGCGGAGCTCGTAGGCGGAGCCCTCCTTGGCCGCGGCGTGCGCCACGGTCCTGGGGGTGTCGATCGCGACTGCTCGCCATGGGGCGTTCGGAACGTCGACGCGCCGCTTCTCGACGCGGTAGCGGCGGACGCCGCTGCCGGACGGCTCGTCGGTGCCGAGCCAGCTGACGCGGATGAAGCCGAAGCGTCCGGCGGAGCTGGCGATCTCGGGGGCCTGGATCTGGACCGTGGGCGCGGTGCGATCGGTGGAGGTGCAGGACTCGACGAGCGGGGGGTCGACGCAGACGCGCAGCTCGCGTGAGCGGACCAGTCCGGGCTTCTCGGCCTTGAGGCGGTAGACGCCGGGCTTGTCGAAGACGAGCGAGGCGGTGCCGTCGCCGGCGGTCGTGGTGGAGCCGACGGTCGCGTCGGCGATTGGGGCTCCCGTCGCTGTGTCGGTGACGCGCAGCTGGACCGGTCGGTCGGTCTGGGTCGTGTCGGGTCCGGCGAGCTTCAGGGCGCCGGTCTTCGAGAAGGCGTCGTAGGCCCAGAGGACCTCGTCGCCCGCTTTGAGGATGTGCTGGCAGCCGCCGACGTCGAGCATCGTGCCGTTGACGAAGACGCCCCAGAACTCGTTCGGCGGGGTCTCCGACTCGCCGGCGATCTGCGAGGCGAAGAAGTCGGTGCCGAACCAGGCGCCGTCCCAGGAGAAGCCGCCCTCGAGCGCGGCGTCGTCGAGGGCGCTGTTGGGGGTGGGGCCGGGGCCGATCGGTGGCGAGGCGGTCGAGCCGTCGCATGGGTGCGTTCCGCCGGTGGCGGTCGTGATCGGCTTGCCGTCGGTGATCACGGAGTCGAAGAAGATCGTCGAGGCCTTGCCCTCGATGCGTACGTCGACGGCGGTCGGGGCCGCCACCGCGGCGGCCGGGAGGATGAGTGCGAGCAGGCTCGCGAGGAGTAGGAGACGTCGAATGGTCATGGAAGAGCCACCCCTTTCCCGAGGGCTATGAGGCTTCGGTCGGAGGTAGGTCTCCTGGCTTCCGGGATCGAGCCCTCGCGCCTTCCCGAACGGCCGATGGCCGCTCAGTGGCTGCGCCTCGCGCTTGCGAGGGCCTTCCCCGGTCACAGTGGCGGGTCCGCGCCGGTATCTCACCGGCTTCCCTTGACCACCGACCCTTGTCGGCGCGGAACCGTACTAGCTCGGACGGCGACCCGCAGCGTCGGCCTGCGCGTCCCGTGCGGGTGTACGCTGCACGGCGATAGATCGGCTTGGCGGTCGGGGAAGTCCGGTGCGAATCCGGCGCGGTCCCGCCACTGTGACCGGGCGACGAAGACCCCGCATGGCGTGCCCTGCGCACGCCGGCCACTGGGAAGCCGACGGCTTCCTGGGAAGGCGCGGAGCTCTGAGCCCGGGAGTCAGGAGACCCGCCCCGGGCCGCGATCGAAGGCAACCCTCGAGGACAGGGACGATCCATGAAGGCACGAGTATCGATTGCCGCGCTGGCGCTGGCCGGCGTGACAGCAGCGGCCGCGGCGGCTGCCGGGCCCGCGGCGGTCTCCAGCGCGGTGACGAAGGCCGATCCGGAGATCCGGCAGATGGTGGTCTTTGGCGACGGCTCGAAGATCGCCAAGCGGGTGCGGGCAGCGCGTACGACGGTGAAGGTCGACGGACGGTCGTGCGCCGTCGGCGCTCGGACGCCGCTCGCGGCGCTGGCGCGGGCGCGGCCCGGAAAGATGAGGCTGTTCGACTACGGCTCGTGCTCGGCGCGGGTCGCCGACGCGGCGGGCCTGTTCGTGAAGTCGATTCGCGGCCAGGTCAACCACGGCCTCAACGGCTGGGTCTACAAGGTCCGTCGTAAGGCGGGGCCCGCCGGGGCGAAGCTCGGTACCGCGGGGGCGGCGGACCTCGCCGGGCCGTTCGGTCGCGGGCGGCTGCGTCCGGGCGATCGCGTGATCTGGTTCTACTGCGTCTTCGAGGCCGGCAGTTGCCAGCGATCGCTGGAGCTGGCGTGGACGCTGGCGGGTCGCGAACTGTCGGTGTCGGTGACCGGCTACGACGACTCCGGCGACGGCGCTCCGGTCGCCGGAGCCACGGTCGTCGCCGAGCCGGTCGGGGGCGACGAGCCGCGACGGCGGGGGACGACCGCTGCGGACGGCAAGGCGCCCGGCATGGCGTTGGCGCCCGGCGACTACCTCGTCCATGCGCGCAAGCGCGGCGCGATCCCGTCGTTCGACGCGCGGGTCACAGTGCGCTGATGCGTCGCCTTGCCCTTCTCGCCTGCGTTGCGGCCGGTGCGCTCGCCGGGTGTGGGCTCGGCGCGGGCGAGGAGCGTGGCGGCGCGGGAGTCGACCTGCGCGTCACGCGCGACTTCGGGCAAGAGCAGCTGCTCGCGCGCGGCGGTCTGCGGATCCGCGAGGACGAGACGGTCATGCGACTGCTCAAGCGCAACGCCGAGGTGGAGACGCGCTTCGGCGGGGGCTTCGTGCAGGAGATCGACGGCGTCGCTGGCGGCGGCTCGACGGGGACGAGCGACTGGTTCTACTTCGTCAACGGCATCGAGGCCGACGAGGGCGCCGCCGACCGCGAGCTCTCGCCCGGAGACGTGATCCAGTGGGACCACCGCGACTGGGGGCAGACGATGGACACGCGGGCGATCGTCGGCGCCTTCCCGCAGCCCTTCCTCGACGGGCTCGACGGCAAGCGCTTCCCGGTCCGGGTCGAGTGCGAGGACGTCGAGTCGGCGCCCTGCAGGCTCGTCAAGCAACGGTTGCGCGACGCCGGCGTGCCGGCCAACGGCGCCTCGCTCGGTGCCTCCGGCAACCAGCGCGTCGCGCGCGTGATCGTGGCCGACTGGGAGAGCGCGCGCCAGCTTCCCACCGCGCGGCTGGTCGAGCTCGGCCCGCGCCGCAGCGGCGTGTTCGCCCGCTTCGCGGACGAGGGCGAGACGCTCGAGCTGCTCGGCGAGGACGGCGGCATGGAGCGGACCGAGCGCGCGGGAGCCGGGCTGGTCGCCGCGCTGCGCCCGACCGACGACGAGCTCGTCTGGCTCGTGACAGGCGTCGACGACGCGGGCGTCGAGGCCGCGGCCGGCGCGTTTCGGGCACGCGATCTCCGTAACGCCTTTGCCGTGGCTGTCGCGGTAGGTAGAGTCCCCGAAAAGCTGCCGCTTAGGAGGGAACGGTGAAGCTGATTCGGTACGAGAGGGACGGGCTCGTCGCCCGCGCATGGCCGGTCGCGTGCGTGATGCTCGCGTTCGTCGTCGCGAGCTGCGGAGAGGACTCCGGCGAGACCAGCGGTCCGACGGTCACACAGCGGATCACCCAGGACTTCGGCCACGAGCTGATGTCGGCGCAGGATCGGGCGCCGCTTCCGAGGCCGCCGACGGTGATGCGCGTGCTGCGCGATCACAACGAGGTCGACACCTCGTTCCAGGGCGACGTCGTGTCGGGCATCGACGGCGTCAAGCAGGACCCGGACGGGCGCAAGACCTACTGGCAGTGGTACGTCAACGACGTCGAGACCGATCCGTACCCGACCGAGTTCAAGCTCCATCCCAACGACGTGGTCTGGTGGGACCTGCGCTACTGGCACAGCGTGAGGTTCGACACCCGCGCGACCGTCGGCTCGTTCCCAGCCCTCTTCACGCGCGGGTTCGAAGGCGCCAACGTGACGACCAAGGTCCTCTGCGAGGACGATGCCGCGCCGGCCTGTGGGCGCGTGAAACGCACCTTGCGCGCCGCGGGCGTAGAGCTCGGCCCGGGGGCGAAGTCAGACGTCCTCCACGCCCGCGTGCTGGTCGGCAAGTGGGACCACTGGCGCGACAGGGAGTGGCCCCAGGACATCGACAAGGGGCCGATGTACAGCGGCGTCTTCGCCCGCTTCGCCGAGAAGGAGGACGAGCTGCGCCTGCTCGACCGCGAGGGTCGCCCGGTCCGCTCCGAGCAGGGCGACGTGGGCCTCGTGGCGGCGACCCGCCCGACCGAACTCGACTTCCTGTGGTTCGTCACCGGCCTCAACGACGAGGGGGTCGAGCTCGCGGCGAAGGCGCTCGACCCGAAGCGGCTGCAGGATGCGTATGCGCTCGCCGTGACTCCCGAGGGCGACGTGAAGGTCCCGGTGGTCGAGGGCGAGTGATCGTTCCGACCTATCGCGAGCGAGCGAGCGCCCTCCACGCCGCTCGCGCCGGGGCGACGGCGGGGCTCTGCCTGGCGTTCGGGCTGGTCTGCGCGCTGTACGCGAATCCGGCGATCCTGCTGGCGGTGATCGCCGCGGCCGTAACGGCCGGGGTCGCCGCGGGCGTGGGGCGGGAGCTGAGGCGGGCGGCTCTGTTCGCCATGCCGCTCGCGTTGCTCGTGACGCTCGTCAACCCGCTGGTCTACCGCGAGGGCGACACGCTGCTGGTTCGCGGCGGCGAGATCCTCGGCCGGCGCGTCGACATCACCCTCGAGGCGCTCGCGGCCGGCGGGCTCGCGGGCCTGCGAGTTGCCGCGTTCGTGATCGTCTTCGGGCTCTTCTCGGCCTGCGTCGATCCCGACGCGCTGCTGAGGATGTTCCGGCGCCTCTCGTATCGCTCCGCCCTCACGGCCGTGCTCGCGACGCGGCTGGTGCCGGTCATGGCCCGTGACGCGCTGCGGATGGGCGATGCGGCCCGCTGCCGGCCCGAGCCCCCGGCCCGTCTGGCCGTCGCCCGTGCGGCGCTCTCGGGTGCGCTCGACCGGGCCGTTGACGTGGCGGCGGCGCTGGAGGTGCGGGGCTACTCGGTCGGTGGGCGGCCCGAGCGGTTGCGGCGCCCCTGGTCGCGCCAGGACATCCGCGTCGCCGGCGGCGGGGTGCTCGTGGCGGTCGCCGCGCTCGCGGCGGCGGTCGCCGGCGTGGGGTCGGTCGAGGCCTACCCGCGGGTCGAGATCGCGTTCGGGGCGGCCGAGGCGGTCCTGTGCGCGCTGCTGCTCGCCGGCGCGGCCCTCCCGTTCGCCGGTCGCGGCGCCCGCCTGGGAGTCGCGAGTGCCTGAAGAAGCCGCCGCCCTCCGCCTGGAGGGCTTCTCGTACCGCTATCCGGGGCGGGAGGCCTCGGCTCTGCGCGACCTTTCGCTCGAGATCGAGGCCGGCAGCTTCACGGTCCTCGCGGGTACGTCCGGCTCCGGCAAGTCGACGTTGCTGCGCGCACTGTGCGGCCTCGTCCCGCACTTCCATGGGGGTGAGGTCTCGGGCGAGGTCGAGGTTGCCGGCATGTCGCTGCGCGACCACGGGCCGGGAGAGCTTGCGGCGGTCTGCGGGACGGTCTTCCAGGATCCGGAGAGCCAGGTCGTGATGGGCGGGGTGCGGGCGGAGCTGTCGCTGCCGCTCGAGCATCGCGGCGAGAGCGCGGCGGCGGTGGCACGTGCGGTCGAGGAGGTGGCGCTCGCGCTCGGGGTGGCGAACCTGCTCGACCGTCGCACCGACACGTTGTCGGGAGGCGAGCTCCAGCGCGTCGCGATCGCCGCTGCGCTCGTCCACCGGCCGGCGCTGCTCGTGCTCGACGAGCCGACCTCGCAGCTCGACCCGGTCGCCGGCGACGAGCTGATCTGGCTGCTGCGACGGCTCAACGAGGAGTGGGGGACGGCCGTGGTTATCGCCGAGCACCGACTCGAACGCTGCCTGCCGGCAGCCGATCGCGTGATAGCGATCGAGGATGGGTCGGTCGCTTGCGATGCGCCGCCCGCGGAGTTCCTCGACTGGGCCGTGAGGGGCGGCGGCGGGCTTGCGACTCCGATCGCCCGGCTCTTCTCGCTCGCCGGGCTCGGGCCGCTGCCGCGGTCGGTCAAGGACGCCCGCGCGGTGCTGCGGCGCACCGGACTGACGCCGGCTGGCCCCGACCGGCGCGACGGCGCGAGGCAGGGCGGTGGCGAGACGGGTGAGGCGATCGACGGCGCGCGCCCGCGCCGGTCGCTGCGGCATCCACGGCTGGGCCGGGGGGCCAAGGCGCCGGCTGCGATCGAGACCCGCGGCCTCTGGTACGAGGTCGAGAACGGACCGCGGATCCTCGCGGGCGTGGATCTCCGGGTCGAGCACGGCGAGCGGGTTGCCCTGATGGGCCGCAACGGCGCCGGCAAGTCGACGCTGCTGCGCGTCGTGAAGGGGCTGGCGGAACCGACGCGGGGCCGCGTCGAGCGGGCGGGGGAGGTCGCGCTGCTGCTGCAGAGCCCCGGCGACTACCTGATCCACGAGCACGCGATCGAGGAGGCGGGGCCCGATGCCCTCGCCGCGGCTGGGCTGAGCGGGCGCGAGCGAGCCAACCCGCGCGACCTCTCCGGAGGCGAGCGCCAACGGCTCGCGCTCGAGGTGGTGCTGTCGGGCGGACCGTCCGCGGCCGTCTGCCTCGACGAGCCGACGCGCGGCATGGACCGCGCGCACAAGGACGCGCTCGCCGGCCGCATCGGTGCGCTGGCCGACGCGGGCGCCGCGGTGATCGTGGCGACCCACGACACGGAGTTCGCATCCAGCTTCGCCGACCGCGTCGTCCTGATGGGGCAGAGCGTCGTCATCGCCGACGGACCGCCGGCCGCGATCCTCGCCGGCGGCTGGCACTTCTCGACGGAGGTCGCGCGGGCCCTGGACGGCGCCGCCGGCGCGCTGACGCCCGAGCACGGAGCACGTCTGATCGGAAGGGAGCTGGTTCGATGACCTGGCAGCTGTCCTCGTTCGTCCTGCTGGCGCTCGCGCTGGCCGCGGGCTTCGGCTGGTACGAGCGCAGCCGGCCGCCGGCGCGCGTGGTGGGCCTGGTGGCGGTGCTCGCCGCGCTGGCGGTCGTCGGGCGGCTGGCGTTCGCGGCCGTGCCGAACGTCAAGCCGACCACCGACATCGTGCTCTTCGCCGGCGTCGCGCTCGGTTCGGTGCCCGGGTTCGCCGTCGGCGCGATCGCGGCGATCGCCTCGAACGTCTTCCTCGGCCAGGGGCCGTGGACGGTGTGGCAGATGGCCGCCTGGGGCGGTTGCGGCATCGCCGGCGGCCTGCTGGCCCGCGCCGCGGGACGCCGCGAGCTGGGCCGGGTCCAGCTGGCGATCGCGTGCGGCCTCGCCGGCCTCGCGTTCGGGGCGTTCATGGACGTCTACCAGTGGACGCTCGCGGCGCGGCAGGACCTGCCGACCTACCTCGCCATCTCCGGGACCTCGCTGCCGTACAACTTCGCGCACGCGGTTGGCAACGTCGTCTTCTGCCTGTTGGTCGGCCCTGTCTTCGTGCGCTCGCTGCGCCGCTACCGGCGCCGCTTCGAGGTGCATTGGCAGGCTCCGGCGACGAGGGCGGGCGCGACAGGCGTGGCGGCTGTCGCGGTCATCGCCGTCGTGGCAGCCGCGGCGCCCTCCCCGGCTCCAGCGACGGCGGCCTCGCCCGCGTCGTCGGCCGTCCGCTACCTGGAGCGGTCGCAGAACCGCGACGGCGGCTTCGGCGGCGCGTCGGGCCAGTCGTCGAGCCAGCTCGTCACCGGCTGGTCGGCGCTCGGGCTCGCGGCTGCCGGAGTGAACCCACGCGACGTCGAGAAGCCGCGCGGCGAGGACGTCGTCGCCTACCTGCGACGCGGCTCGAAGCGGTTCGTCGACGTCGGCGAGCTCCAGCGGACGATCCTCGTCCTGCGGACCGCGGGCGTCTCGCCACGCCGCTTCGCGGGACTGGACCTGCTCGTGAGGCTGCGCCGCGCCCAGCGTGCCGACGGGTCATGGGAGGGCAACGTCGCCTTCACCGCCTTCGGCCTGCTGGCCCTGCGCGCGGCGGGCGAGAAGGCGGCCTCGATCGGGGTCCGACGGGCGGCGGACTACCTCGAGCGCGCCCAGGCGTCCGAGGGCGGGTGGGGATTCGTCCCGGCGGCCATGAGCGACGTCGACGACACGGGGGCCGCTCTCCAGGCGCTCGGGGCCGCCGGTCGGCGTGGCGGAGTGCCCGTCAGGAAGGGCGTCGCCTACCTGCGTGCGACGCAAGCCGCGGACGGAGGTTGGGGGCAGCTCGCGGGCCGGGACTCCAACGCCCAATCGACCTCGTGGGCGGTCCAGGGAATGGTCGCCGCGAGAGCATCGCTCGGCTCGCTGGCTGTCGATCCGCTCCGCTACCTACGTGGGTTGCAACGCGGCGACGGTCACTTCTCGTACTCGCGCACGAGCGACCAGACGCCGGTCTGGGTCACGGCGCAGGCGCTCGCGGCGATCCAGCGCAAGGCGCTGCCGATCGCACCGGCCCGGCGCGGACAGCGCGCCGCCGTCATCGCCGCCGGGGACGTGGGCGGCGGTGCGCCTGGCGCGGACGATGGGCCCGGTCCGACCGTCGTCGTCGTCGGGGGGCTCGGGCTCCTCATGGCGCTGATCGTGGCCGCCGTCGGCTGGCGGCGCCGCGACGGCACGCCGGCCTAGCGCTAGCGCAGCGCGCGGGCGACGAGCGCGTCGAAGGCCCGGTCGGGCAGCCGCTTGGCGGCCGCCCAGCGCAGCTTCGCCTCCCGTCCGACGAGGTAGCGCGTGCGTGGCTTGCGCGCCGTCAGCGCGTGGACGATCGCATCTGACACCTCGGCCGGGTCGATGCCGGTGTCCGCGACGATCCGGTCGACCTCACGTCGCAGGCCGCGGACGAGGTGCCCGTAGAGCGCGTCGGCGTCAGGCGGCATCCCTGCCTCGAGCTCGTCCGCCGCCGCGAGCCCCTTCTCCCAGATCGGCGTCTTGACGGCGCCGGGCTCGATCAGCGACACCTCGACGCCCTGGCCGCGGAGCTCGCGCCGCAGCGAGTCGCTGACGGCCTCGAGCGCGAACTTCGAGGCCGCGTAGGGACCGGCGAGCGGCAGGGCGATCCGCCCGCCGATCGAGCTGACGTTGACGATCCGTCCGCCGCCGCCGTCGCGCAGCTGCGGCAGGAAGCTCTGGATCGCGGCCACCTGGCCGATCAGGTTGACCTCGAGCTGTCGTCGCCAGGCGTCGATCGGGACGAACTCGACCGGTCCCGAGACGGCGATGCCCGCGTTGTTGACGAGCCCGGCGAGCCCCGCGCCCCCGACGTCGTCGCGCACCCGCTCGGCGGCAGCCGCGATCGAGGCGCCGTCGGTGACGTCGATCCTCAACGGCCGCAGCCCGTCCGCCAGCAGCCGCTCGGCGTCGGCGTCGGACCGCACGCCCGCATAGACGTCGAAGCCGATGGCGGCCAGCCGCGTCGCGGCCGCCGCGCCGATTCCGGTCGAGGCGCCCGTGACCACCACTGTCCCTCCAGCCATCGCGGCCGACCCTATCCGGTAGCGTCGGATGGCGTGGAGCTGGAAGAGGCGATCCGCGGGCGGCGCACGCACAAGGCCTACGCGCCCGAGCCGATCGAGCGGGAGCTGCTGGACGAGCTGTTCGATCTCGCGCGCTGGGCGCCGAACCACCACCTGACCAATCCGTGGCGCTTCCGCGTCCTCGGGCCGGACTCGCTCGCCCGCCTGAAGGCCGCGGCAGGTCCCGAGGCGGCGCCGAAGCTCGACCGCGCACCGACGCTCGTCTGCGCATCGGTCAGGCTCAGCGGCGATCCGGTGCAGGACGAGGAGGACGTCTGCGCGGCGGCGTGCGCGGTCTACATCGTCCTGCTCGCCGCGCACGCGCGCGGCCTCGCCGGCTACTGGCGCACCCCCGGCGTGCTGCGCACGCCCGACGGCGCGGCCGCGGTCGGGATGGGGCCCGACGAGCTGTTCATCGGGCTGATCCACCTCGGCAACGCGCGCCAGAGCAAGGAGCCGCCCGAGCGGCTGCCCCCGAACGACTTCGTGAGCTACCTGCCGTGATCGCGCGCGCCGACGCCCTCGCAGCACTCGAGCGCGACGAGTTCGACATCGTCGTGATCGGGGGCGGCATCACCGGCGCGGGCGTCGCGCTCGACGCCGCCTCGCGCGGCTACAGCGTGGCGCTGGTCGAGCGTCACGACTATGCGGTCGGCACCTCGAGCCGCTCGTCGAAGCTGATCCACGGCGGCCTGCGCTACCTGCAGAACTTCGACCTTGGGCTGGTACGCGAGGCGCTGCTCGAGCGCCAGCTGCTCGTGAACCTGGCGCCGCACCTGGTACGCCCGCTGCCGCTGCTGGTCCCGGCGTTCGACGGCCGCCGGCCGGACCGCGTGCTCGGCGTCGGCCTGAACATGTACGACGTCATGGCGACCGAGCGCCGTCGCCGGCGCGGCGGCGAGGAGCCACGCCGCCGCCGGCTCGACGAGGACGAGTGGAGCCCCGAGCGCCACCGGATCATCGACGCGGCCGAGACGCTCGAGCTGCTGCCCGCGCTCGCCCCGCGCGAGCCGACCGCCGCCTACCTCTTCTACGACTGCCAGACCGACGACGTCCGGCTCGTCCTGACGATCCTCGGCGAGGCCGAGCGCTACGGCGCGGTCTGCTGCAACTCGCTCGCGGTTACGGGCCTGGTCGAGCGCGAGGGACGCGCCGCGGGAGTCCTCTGCCGCGACGGCGCCGGCGGCGGCGAGCTCGAGGTCAGGGCGACCCACGTCGTCAACGCGACCGGCGTCTGGGCCGATCGCATCCGCCCGGAGGAGCTCCACCAGGAGGCCGAGGTGCCGCGGATCAGGCCGAGCCGCGGGACGCACGTCACCGTCTCGATGGACCTGCTCCCGGTCGTCTCGGGCGCCATTGTCCCAGCCGGCGGCGGCCGCTCGATCTTCGTCCTGCCCTGGCTCGGCCGCACCCTGATCGGCACGACCGACAACGACTACGAGGGCGACCTCGACCACATCCCGCCGGCGGACGACGACGTCGAGTACCTGCTCGACGCGACCAACGAGTTCTTCGCCACCTCGATCGGCCCCTCCGATCTCACCGGCGCCTACGCCGGCGTACGGCCGCTGATCTCGACCGGCGATCCGAAGAAGTCCGTCGACATCTCGCGCAAGGCCGAGCTCTACGAGACCAGCTCGGGGCTGGTGACGATCACCGGCGGAAAGCTCACCACCTGGCGCCGGATGGCGAAGCTGGCCGTCGACCGGATCGTCGAGCGCGAGGGCCGCGACGCGCCCTGCCGCACGGCCGAGATCCCGCTCGGCATGCAGATCGATCCCGGCGAGCTGCCCGACGTCGACGGCGTCGACGACGAGACGAAGCGGATGCTCGCCGGTCGCTATGGCCATGCGGCGTGCGACGTGCTCGCGATCGCCGCGAGCGACCCGCGGCTCGCCGAGCGGATCAGCCCCGACCTCCCCGACATCGTCGCCGAGGCCGTCTGTGCCGCGCGCCTCGAGCAGGCCCGCGGGGTCGCCGACGTGCTGCTGCGGCGCACCCGCCTCGGCCTGCTCGACGCCCGCGCGCTGACCGCGCCCGGCGCGCAGGGACCGCGTGCGGTCGCCCAGGCGATGGCCGCCGAGCTGGGCTGGGACGAGCGCCGGATCGAGGCGGAGCTCGAGGACTGGCGGACGGTGGCGGGCGCCGAGGGGCTGGTGCCCGGCGCGGCCGCACCCGCGCCGGTGGAGTCGGCGGAGTTCGCGTGAAGCTGCGCCTGCGCGGCCGCACGCTCGACCTGGCGGCGGGCGCACCGGCGTTGATGGGGATCGTCAACGCGACGCCCGACTCGTTCTCCGACCCGCAGGGCGACAAGACGCTCGCGGCGCTCGTCGAGCGGGCGCTCGCGCAGGTCGAGGCCGGGGCCGCGATCGTCGACGTCGGCGGGGAGTCCGGGCGCACCGACCGCCGGGCCGTCGCCGTCGAGGAGGAGATCGCCCGCGTCGTGCCGCTCGTCGCGCGCCTGGCGAGCGAGGGCCTGGCCGTGTCGGTCGACACGTGGCGTGTGCCGGTCGCCCGCGCCGCGCTCGACGCGGGTGCGGTGCTGATCAACGACGTCAGCGGCCTCGGCGATCCGGCGATCGCCAACGCGTGCGCGCAGACCGGCGCGGGCCTGGTGATCGCGCACACGCGGGCCGCTCCCAAGACGAAGGCCTTCCCGGCCTACGACGACGTCGTCGCCGACGTGATCGAGCTGCTCGGCGACCGCGCCGCCGTGGCGGCCGACCGCGGCGTCGAGCCCGAGCAGCTGCTGCTCGACCCCGGCATCGACCTCGCCAAGACCCCGGCCGAGTCGGTCGAGCTGCTGCGGCGCCTCGAGGAGCTCGAGCCGCTCGGTCGTCCGCTGCTGCTGGCGATATCGCGCAAGGACTTCGTCGGGGCGCTCACCGGGCGCCCCCCGCGCGAGCGCGACGCGGGCACGCTGGCCGCCGTCGAGCCCGCGCTCGACGTCGCACCCGGCGCCGTGCTGCGCGTCCACGACGTCGGTGCCGTGGCGGACTTCGTCTCGGTACGCAGTGCGCTGCGCGGAACCGCTCCACCGCCCGAGGGCGCGCTTGCGGCCGCGCTGCGGCGCGAGTCCGCGCCGGGCCAGGCAGTAGCCTTCGCCGCCCGGAACCGACCCTAGGAGCAGCATCAGTGTCAGTCCTGCAGCGCAAGGATCTCGAAGACAGCCCGCTCGCCGACCTCCACGCGATCGCCTCGGAGCTGGGCATCGAGGGCTACCGCGCGCTGCGCAAGGGGGACCTGATCGCCGCGATTCTGGGCATCCAGGGCGGTGACGAGGGCGAGCCGGCCGACGAGGGCGGGCGCGACGCCGCCGTCGAGCGCAGGGGCGAGATCGAGGACGCACCGGAGCCCGAGCGGCCCGCGGACGCCGTCGGCGACGAGCCGGAGGGCGCGGCCGAGCAGCCCGACGGCGAGTTCGACGACGAGCCGAAGCTCCGCGGCCGGCGGGCGGCTCGGCCCGAGCCCGCCGCCACGGAGGACGAGGAGGAGCGCGAGACGGTCACCGGAGTGCTCGACGTCCTCTCGAACGGAAGCGGATTCGTACGCGTCGAGGGCAGCGAGGACGTCTACGTCTCACCGGCCCAGATCCGGCGCTGCGAGCTACGGCCCGGCGACGAGGTCTCGGGTCCCGCGCGCCCGGCGCGTCGCAACGAGCGCTACCCCTCGCTCGTGCGCGTCGCGACCGTCAACGGCAAGGACGCCGAGCCGCCCGAGCAGCGCCCCCACTTCGCCGAGCTGACGCCGGTGCACGCCAGCGAGCGGCTGTCGGGCCCGCCGGCGCTCGCGGCCGTTCCGTTCGGCAAGGGCTCACGCGTCGCCATCGCCGGAGCGGCGGGCGCCGGCGCGACGCGGCTGTTGCGCGAGCTCGTGACGACGCTCGCCGGTCAGCCGGGCGATCTGACCGTCACCGTCGTGCTCGCCGGGGCCCGTCCCGAGGAGGTCACCGACTGGCGCCGCGAGACCGAGGCGCCGGTCTACGGCGGCTCGTTCGACAGCTCGCCGGCCGACCAGGCCCAGGCCGCCCAGCTCGCGGTCGAGCGCGCCAAGCGGGTCGCGGAGCGCGGCGGCGACGCCATTGTGGTGATCGACTCGCTCGACGCACTCGAGGCGGGACTGGCACGGCGCCTGTTCGGCGCCGGGCGCAAGCTCGAGGAGGGTGGCTCGCTGACAGTCGTCGCGGCGGTCGGGGCAGGATCCGAGCACCTGCGGGTCGCGAGCACGCGGGTCGTGCTCGAGACCGGTACGGCCGAGCCGACCGTCTCGGTTGAGCTCTCCGGCGTGCAGCGTGCCGACATGCTCGCCTGAGCCGGCGCGCCGTGCGCGGGCCGCGACGGCTTCCACGGCGCAGCGGACTCCCTACGCTTTCCAGGTGAGCCCGGACCCACGCCGCCCGACGACCACCGACGAGGAGCTGCTCGAGGCCGAGTCGCTGGCGATCGTCTCCGAGCTCGACGACGAGGCGCGGATCGCACGGATCGAGGGCGAGCTGGAGGAGGGCTTCGACGCCCTGGCGCACGTCGGCAAGGCGGTCTCGTTCTTCGGCTCGGCGCGCACCGCC
The DNA here is from genome assembly GCA_035630335.1 of Thermoleophilaceae bacterium. GTDB lineage: Bacteria > Actinomycetota > Thermoleophilia > Solirubrobacterales > Thermoleophilaceae > JAAYBF01. The sequence continues at coordinate 30,066 of DASQKV010000078.1, forward strand.
CCCGACGATCCCGACTACGAGGCCGCCCGTTCGCTTGCCCGCCGGCTCGGCGAGGAGGGCTTCGCGATCATCACCGGCGGCGGGCCGGGGATCATGGAGGCCGCCAACCGCGGCGCGCGCGACGTCGGCGCCGACTCGATCGGCCTGGCGATCGAGCTACCGCACGAGGAGAGTGCGAACCCGCACGTCGACATCGACCTCGAGTTCCACTACTTCTTCGTGCGCAAGGTGATGTTCGTCCGCTACTCGAGCGGCTTCGTCGTCTTTCCCGGCGGCTTCGGCACGCTCGACGAGCTCTTCGAGGCCGCGACGCTGCGCCAGACCGAGAAGATCCGCCACTTCCCGATCGTCCTGTTCGGCAGCGACTACTGGGGCGGGCTGGTGGACTGGCTACGCGAGCGCGCCGAGGCCGAGGGCAAGCTGTCGCCCGGCGACGTCGAGATGCTCGAGGTCACCGACGACCCAGAGCGCGTGCTCGACACGATGCGCGCGATCGAGCACCGCCGTCCGCGACGGCGGGTCGTCTAGCCGCGGTAGGCGACGCGCTTCCAGGACGGCTCGGGCGAGAGCTCGATCAGGTCCCAGCCGCGGTCCGGCTGCGCGTAGCCGAACGAGGCCGTGTCCTCGTCGAAGACGATCTCGAGCTCACCCTCGAGCACACGCTGGTCGAGCCACGCGCCGCGGAACACGAGCCGCCGCAGCCAGTGCACCAGCGAGCGGTCGGCGGGGCCGTGGAGGTCGCTCCAACACTCCATGATGTGCTCGCCGAGCGACGAGTGGGCGTCGGTGACCTCGCCGTTGACGGCGAGGTTCACTAGGTCCTCGCGCTCCTCGTCGCCGAGCGGCCCGCCGACGAAGCCGAGCTTCGTCGCCGCCTGCTCGACGCGCTCGGTGAAGTCGCGCTCGTTGAAGGTGAACTTCAGCTCCCCGTACTCGAGGACATAGTCGGCGCCCGACTCGTAGTTTCCGCGTTTGGTGCCGTCCATGGGTGATCGCCGGCGGTGGCGGGGCCAGCCACAGGCGCGTCGGCATCCTAGCCCCGTTCCCTTCTCCGCCGGACGGATTGCAAGGCGAATTGCACCTTCGGCGGGGCGAGCTTGGCGCGACCGCGTCTTGATCGGTCATGAACCAATCACTCCTGATAGTCGAGGACGACGGGCCGACCGCCAAGTTCCTCTCCGACAACCTCGGCGCCGACGGCTTCGACGTCGCGGTCGCCACCGGCGCCGGCGAGGGCTTCCGCCAGATCGAGGTCCGCCACCCGGCGCTCGTCCTGCTCGACCTCTCGCTCGACGACGGCAACGGCCTGCAGCTGCTCGACCGTGTGCGCGCCGCCGACGGCATGGGCTCGCGGATCGACCCCGACCTGCCGGTGATCGTCGTCAGCGGTCGCGGCAGCGACTCCGATCGCGTCCGCAGCTTCAGCCGCGGTGCCGACGACCACGTCGTCAAGCCGCTCTCGTACAGCGAGCTGCTCGGTCGCATCCGGGCCGTGCTGCGCAGGACGGAGGGCAGGCCGCAGCGGGGCGTGGTCAGGGTCGCGGGGTTGACGCTCGACCCCGTTACGCGCGCCGTCGCGCTCGACGGCAAGCCGGTGCACCTGTCAGTCAAGGAGTTCTCGCTGCTCCAGCGGCTCGCCGACGAGCCCGAGCGCGTCTACTCGAAGAACGAGCTGCTGCGCGACGTCTGGGGCTACCTGTCGGTCGGGCGCACGCGCACCGTGGACGCGCACGCATGCCGGCTGCGGCGCAAGCTGGAGCTGGGCTCCTCGCGCAGGTGGATCGTGAACATCCGCGGGGTCGGCTACAAGCTCACGGAGGGTCTGTGACCGCGCTGCTCGGCTGGGTCGCGGCCGCTGGGCTGGCGCTTGCGCTGATGCGCCTGCGCCGGCGGCTGGAGCTGGTGGCCCAGGCGACGCACGAGCTGCGCGGCCCGGCCGCCGCGCTGTCGTTCGCCGTGGCATCGCTGCGGCGAGAGGCGGGTGGAGTGAGGCGCGCGATCCGCTTCGAGAGCGAGCTCGAGCGCCTGCGAGCGGGTCTCGCCGACCTCGAGGCGGCGCGCGACGGCCGCCGGGCCCCCGCGCGGCCGCGGGCGGTTCCGCTCGAGCAGGTGCTGAGGGGAGCCGCCGCCGGCTGGCGGCCCTCTGCCGCGGGCGACGGGCGGGCGCTGAGCGTGCGCTGGGACGCGGGACCGGCGGCGCATGTCCGGGCCGATCGCGGCCGGCTCGCGCAGGCGTTCGGCAACCTGATGGCGAACGCGGTCGAGCACGGCTCCGGGCCGATCGAGGTCCGCGCCGTGCGCAAGGGCAAGCGAGCGGTGCGGGTCGAGGTCACCGACGGCGGCGCCGCTGTCCGCGCGGGCCGGCGCCGCCTGCCACCACCGAATCGTGGCCGGGGTCTCGGCATCGCGACGCGGGCGGTTCGCGAGGCAGGCGGCAGCCTGCGGCTCGAGCGCGATCGCGGCGGCGCGACGACGGCCTCCGTCGAGCTGCCGCTCGTCGAGGGCGGCCCGACGAGAGTCGCGGGGCCGCCGTTGCCGGAGAGCGGTCCGCGCGACTCGTGAGCGCTCGGACGCGACGGCGTCGAGGCCTCGTCCTGCTCGCACTGGCGACGGCCTGCGGTGGACTCGCGGCGTCCGCTGTCGGCGACCGCGTCGCCGAGATCGAGCAACGCGTAGGGGCGGCGGTTCCGGTCGTCGTCGCCGCCCACGACCTCGAGCCGGGGACCGAGCTGACCGGCGCGGACCTGGCGGTGAGGCAGGTCCCGCATCGCTTCGCTCCGCCCGACGCTCCCGCCGCGCCGCGGCAGGCCCTCGGTCTGCGCACCGCCGGTCCGGTCGCCGCGGGCAGCCCGATCACCGCGGGTGTCGTCGGGGGTGAGGAGAGCACGGGTGCGGTCGGCGGACTCCGTCGCGGCGAGCGGGCGCTCGAGGTCGCGGTCACCGCCGCGGCGGCCTTCATGGAGGTCGCCGCACCCGGGGTGCGGGTCGACGTGCTCGTCTCGACGGACGGGGGCAACGGACCCGCCCGCACCTTCGTGGCGCTCGAGGACGTCGAGCTGCTGGCCCTGCGGCCCGGGCGGGGCTACGGCGGGGGCGCCCTCGACGCCGGTGGCGCGGACGCCGGTGCGCCGGGCTCGACGGCCTTCGCGACCCTGCGCGTCACCCTCGGGCAGGCCGTCTACCTGACGGCGGCCGAGACCTTCACGCAGGAGCTGCGGCTGCTTCCGCGACCTCCCGGCGACAAGCGGCGACTGGGGCGTGCCACAGTCGACGCCGGAGCCCTGTAGACGGCGGCCGTGGTGCGTGCCGCCGCTGCCGAGGCAAAAGTCAGGGCGCGGTGAGCTCTTCGACGCGGCCCTCGGGCGTGCCCAGCAACGCTCGCTCGGCCATTCCGACGAACAGGCCATGCTCGAGCACGCCCGGGACGCGCCGCAGCGTCTCGGCCAGCTCGCCCGGGTCGGTGCCGGCGACGATCTCGCAGTCGAGGATGTGATGGCCCTCGTCGGTCACGAACGGCCCGTCCTCGGTGCGGCGTAGCTCGATCTGCGCGAAGAGGGGACCGAGTCGGCGGCGGGTGTCGCGCCAGCCGAAGCGGGCGACCTCGACCGGGAGGCGGAAGGTCTCGCCGAGGTGCTCGACCCGCTTCGAGGTCTCGGCTACGACGACGAAGCGGCGTGCGGCGGCGACGACGATCTTCTCGCGCAGGAGGGCGCCGCCGCCGCCCTTGATCAGGCGCAGCTCGGAGTCGACCTCGTCGGCGCCGTCGATCGCCAGGTCGAGCTCGAACGAGCCGTCGAGCTCGATCACCTCGATTCCAGCGTCTGCGGCACGGGCGTGTGTTAGCTCGGATGCGACGACGGCTCGCAACGGCGGCCCGTCCGGCCAGCGCTCGGCGATCCGGTCCACGACCCGCCACACGGCCCGCCCCGAGCCGAGGCCGATCGTCGTGCCCGGCTCGATCAGCTCGAGCGCCGCAGCGGAGGCGGCGTCACGGCCCGGAGAGCGGTCGTCGGCCATGCCGGCAGCATCGCTGCCGGCGCGGACGGGAGCAATCGGGCGGGGAGGCATGTCCGCTACGATCTAAGTGTCCTCGTATCAACTTGTCTCATATGGAGGTTGGCGGCCCGCGCTGAGGTCGCTACACTACTTATCTATCGTAAGTAATCGTCTGGGCCACCGCACTGGAGCTGAACGCATGGAGACGCTTCTACTCGTACCGGTCGACGACTCGGTCGTCTTCCCCAACATGACCGTCACGCTCGCCGTCGACATCGGCGATGAGGAGCGCGTGCTGCTCGTGCCGCGCGAGGGCGACGAGTTCGCCTCGGTCGGCACCGTCGCCGAGGTCTCCGAGCACGTCCGCCTGCCGGGCGGCGGCCACGCGGTGGCGCTTGCGGGGCTGCACCGCGGCATCGCCGGCGCCGCGCACACCGACGCGTCGGGCGACCTGCGCGTGGAGGTGACGCCTCACCCCGACGACGAGCCGGTCGACGGCCACACGCGCGAGCTCGAGCGCGAGTACCGGGCGGTCGTCGAGGAGCTGCTCGAGCTGCGCGGCGACGACGGTCGCGTGGCGGCGTTCGTGCGCTCGATCACCGAGCCCGGCGTGCTCGCCGACACGTCCGGCTACTCGCCGGACCTGACCTACGAGCAGAAGGTCGAGCTGCTCTCGACGCTCGACGTGACGAAGCGGCTCGAGCTCGCGCTCAAGCTGCAGCGCGAGCGGCTGACCGAGCTGCAGGTGCGCAAGCAGATCCGCGAGGACGTCCAGTCGGGCGCCGACAAGCAGCAGCGCGAGTACTTCCTGCGCAAGCAGATGGAGTCGATCCGCAAGGAGCTCGGCGAGGACGACGCGTCGGTCCACGACGAGTACCGGACGAAGATCGACGAGGCGGGCATGCCGGAGGCCGTCCGCGAGCAGGCCGAGAAGGAGCTCGCGCGGCTCGAGCGGATGGGCGAGCAGTCGGGCGAGAGCTCGATGATCCGCACCTACCTCGACTGGCTGATCGCCGTGCCGTGGTCGGAGCGCTCCGAGGAGCGGCTCGACCCCGTCCACGCGCGCGAGGTGCTCGATGCCGACCACGCGGGGCTCGAGGACGTCAAGGACCGGATCGAGGAGCACATCGGCGTGATGAAGCTGCGCCGCGAGCGCGGCCTCGACGACGAGGGCGACGACGCCCGCTCGAACCGGCGCGGCGCCGGCGCGATCCTGACGCTGATCGGGCCGCCCGGAACCGGCAAGACGTCGATCGGCGAGTCGATCGCACGCGCCACCGGACGCGAGTTCGTGCGGATGTCGCTCGGCGGCGTGCGCGACGAGGCTGAGATCCGCGGCCACCGCCGGACCTACATCGGCGCGCTGCCGGGACGGCTCGTCCGCGCTCTGCGCGACGCCGGGACGATGAACCCGGTGATCCTGCTCGATGAGGTCGACAAGGTCGGCGCCGACTGGCGCGGGGACCCGTCCGCGGCGCTGCTCGAGGTACTCGACCCCGCGCAGAACCACTCCTTCCGCGACCACTACCTGGACGTGGAGCTCGACCTCTCGCAGGTCCTGTTCATCGCCACGGCGAACGTCGCCGACACGATCCCGGCGCCGCTGCTCGACCGCATGGAGGTCGTGCGCTTCGACGGCTACACGACCGACGAGAAGGTCGCGATCGGCCGCGACTACCTGTGGCCGCGCCAGCGCGAGCGCAACGGGCTGCGCGAGGACGAGGTCGAGATCTCCGACGAGGTGCTGCGAACGATCGTCGCGGAGTACACGCGCGAGGCGGGCGTGCGCGGCCTCGAGCGCGATCTCGGCACGATCCTGCGCAAGACCGCCACGCGGATCGCGTCCGGCAAGGCCGAGGCGCCGGTGGTCGTCGACCTCGACACCGTGCGCGACGCGCTCGGGCGCCAGCGCTTCTTCCAGGAGTCGGCCGAGCGGACCGCCGTGCCGGGCGTGGCGACCGGTCTCGCCGTGACCGGCACGGGCGGAGACGTCCTGTTCATCGAGGCGACCGGGATGAAGGGCAAGGGCGACCTCGTCCTGACCGGCCAGCTCGGCGACGTGATGAAGGAGTCGGCGCGGATCGCGCTCTCCTATGCGCGCGGCAACGCCGGGCGGCTCGGCATCGACGAGGACGCCTTCGACGACCGCGAGTTCCACGTCCACGTGCCCGCGGGCGCGATCCCGAAGGACGGCCCGAGCGCCGGCATCACGATGACGACGGCGCTCGCGTCGCTGCTGACCGGGCGGCCGGTCAAGCACACCGTCGGGATGACGGGTGAGGTCACGCTGCAGGGCCGGGTGCTGCCGATCGGCGGCCTCAAGCAGAAGGTGCTCGCCGCGCACGCGGCCGGCCTGACCGACGTGATCCTGCCGGAGCGCAACCGCGGCGACCTCGACGACGTGCCCGAGGACGTCCGCGACGAGATGACGTTCCATCCGGTCATGACGATCGGCGAGGTGCTCGACCTAGCCCTCGAGCCGGCGCGTTCCGGGGTCGAGGCGAACGCCTGAGCGAGCGGCGATATCGTGCGGGCGGTGGGATTCCTGTCGAACGAGATCGTCCGTAGGGCCATGCCGCTGGTGATGGCAGGTGCGGCCGGCGCCGCCGGTGCGGTGCTGGCCCAGCGGCGGCTCGGCGAGCGGCGCAAGCTCAGCCTCGCCTCGGGCCCGCCGTCGGCACAGCCGGCCGTGGCCGATCCGGCCCCGCCGTCGCCGGGGCCACAGCCCGGCCCGCCTACGCCGCCGGCACCCACGCCCGAGCCGCCCTCGCCGACGCCGACGCCGGACCCGATCCCGGGACCGCCGACGCCGGCACCGGAGCCGCCTTCGCCCACGCCGGACCCGATCCCGGCGCCGCCGCCGGTCACCCCGCCGCCTGCGATCGAGACGCCCCAGTCCGGCGTTGCCGTGTTCGGCGAGCAGTCTCAGGGCCCCGAGGCCGCCAGTGACGTGATCGACACCCCATCCGAGGACGTCGATCTCGAGCAGGCCGTTCGGTCGGCGCTGCTCGAGGTGGCTTCCGACGGGGCGGGCGCGGTAGATGTCGAGATCGCCGGTCGGATGGTCGTGCTGCGCGGCCAGGTCGACAGCCCGGAGACGATCCGCGAGCTCGAGCGCGCGGCTGCCGGGGTGCTTGGGGTCGAGGGCGTGAGGGTGCTGCTGCACCTGCCCGGCCGCGCGAGCCGTCGTTCGCGCTAGACACGCGCCGGGCTTCAGGTACGGCATCCAGCCGCCGGATCTGCTTCACTACCGGACTTCGTTGAGCAATAGCCGAGTCTCTGGCGCCCAGTGCGGCAGGGAACGGGGGAACCACTGGGGTCGGAAGTCGGCCCCCGGGGCGAATCGCCGCCACTGCGCGGCGTAGCGCACTTTCCAGCGCGAGCCCGTCAGCTCACCCCGTAGGCACCGGAAAGAGGAGCCCACACGTTGCATCGCCGTCATGACGTTGCCTTGCGCCCTGTGCGCCCGTCGTTCGAGCCTGGCCGGCGCCTGCCGTCCGGACGCGTGCTCGGCGGCCTGGTCGCCGTGGCCACGGCGACCGTCGCGCTGCTCGCCGGCGGACCCGGCGCGGGCGTGGCGATCGCCGATGACGCCGGCGTCGAGGCCGGCGCTGCCGTGGCGTCCTCAGAGGTGACGCTGCGCAAAGGCGACCGCGGAGCCGCCGTCAGGCGCCTGCAGCGCCGGCTGGGCGTCCCGGCCGACGGAGTCTTCGGGCCGATGACACGCCGCGCCGTCAAGCGCTTCCAGCGCCGCCACGGCCTCGTGGGCGACGGGATCGTCGGACCGCTGACCCGCCGTGAGCTCGGCCTGGCGAGCTTCAGCGCCGCTGACGTCGCGCACCCGCCGCGGGACGCAACCGAGACGGACGACAGCCCGGTCCGGCTGCCGCGGGTACTGGTCGCGATCGCCGAGTGCGAGTCCGGTGGCAATCCGCGGGCGGTGTCGGCGAACGGTCTCTACCGCGGCAAGTTCCAGTTCTCGCGTGGGACGTGGAAGGCCGTCGGCGGCCGCGGGGACGATCCTGCACGCGCCAGCGAGGCGCACCAGGACCGGATGGCCCTGAGGCTGTACCGGGCCGAGGGCGTCGCCCCGTGGCCCGCGTGCGGCGCTCGAGCGTCCTGAGCTAACGCCACACCCGCCGAGCCCTCGGCGGGATAGACGCCACCGGCGGGGGCGAAGCCTCGCTTCGCGGTCCCTGTGTCGGGACATGGACGCGATCGAGGAGCTGGCTGCCGCGCTGCGCGATCGGCTGATCGAGCGAGCCCGTACCGGCGACTCGCAGCCTGATCTGCGGGCGGAGATCTCCGCGCTGGTCGAGCGCGAGGCGGGGTCCCTGGCGGAGGCGGACCGGGTCCTGCTGGGCCAGCGAGTGTTGTTGCTCGCTACCGGGCTGGGGCCACTCGAGCCGCTGCTTGCCGACCCGAGCGTCGACGAGGTGATGGTCAACGGACCGCGCGAGGTCTACGTCGAGCGCGGCGGCCTGATCGAGCCGGCTCGTGTGGAGTTCGAGTCCGAGGCGGAGCTGATGCACACGATCGAGCGGATGCTCGCTCCGCTCGGCCGCCGCGTCGACGAGTCGTCGCCGCTCTGCGACGCGCGGCTGGCGGACGGCTCGCGGGTCAACGTGGTGATCCCACCGCTGGCGCTGTCGGGTCCCTGCGTGACGATCCGGCGCTTCCGCCGCGGCGGCTTTTCGCTCGACGACCTGGTTCGGCTCGGCACGGTCACGGCCGAGTCGGCGCGGCTGCTCGAGCGCTGCGTCGCGGCGCGCGCGTCGATCCTCGTCAGTGGCGGGACGGGGTCGGGGAAGACGACGACGCTCAATGCGCTCTCAGGAGCGATCCCCGACGGCGAGCGGATCGTCACGATCGAGGACGCCGCCGAGCTGGCGCTCAGGCAGCGGCACGTCGTTCGGCTCGAGTCGCGGCCACCGAGCCTCGACGGCCGCAACGAGGTGACGATCCGCGCGCTCGTGCGCAACGCGCTGCGGATGCGACCGGACCGGATCGTCGTGGGGGAGGTGCGCGGCGGCGAGGCGCTCGACCTGCTGCAGGCGCTCAACACCGGCCACGAGGGCTCGCTCTCGACCGTTCACGCCAACTCGCCGCTGGACGCTCTGCGCCGGTTGGAGACCCTGGCGCTGATGGCCGACGTCGGCCTGCCCCACGGCGCCGTTCGCGATCAGGTGGGACGGGCCGTCGATCTGGTCGTGCACCAATCGCGCCGCCCCGACGGCCGACGCGTGGTGGAGTCGATCGCGGAGGTCTCGACGGCGGATGGGAGCGTCGGCGTGCGCGTGCTGCACGACACCGAGCACTCCCCATGAGCGCGACGCTGGCCGGATTCGCCGCCGGCGCGCTGATCGTGCTCGCGAGCGCCGACTTGCTGGCGGGGCTTCGCTTCGCGTGGCGCGGCGCCCCGATCGCTCTGCTGAGGCTGGTGGCGCTTGCCGAGGCGGTCGTGCGCGCCGGGCGCGAGGGTCGCGATCCCGGTGCAGGAGAGCGCCGGCGCCTGCTCGTCGCGGGCGCCGCGATCGCGCTGGTGGGCGGAACGCTCGTCGCCGGACCGCTCGCGGGCGTGCTGCTCGGCGCCGCCGGGCCCTGGGCCGCCGCGCGTGTCCTGCGGGCCCGGCGCGAGCACTACCGCCGGGCGGTCGATGCGGGCGCGGGAGGGGTGGCCATCGCGCTCGCCGACGCCCTGACGGCAGGCCACTCGCTGCGCGGCGCTCTGACCGAGGCTGCGGACGGGGCGGTCGGGCAGGCGGGAAGCGAGCTGCGGCGGACCGCGGCCGAGCTCGCGGCCGGCGCGGCGACGGATGCGGCACTCGACTCACTGCGCGCTCGCACGCGCTCGCCGAGGCTCGGAGTCGTCGTGGCCGCCTGCCTCGTCCAGCGCGGCGCCGGGGGTGACCTGGCGCGGCTGCTGCGCGAGTGCGCCGAGGGGTTCGCCGATCACGCCCGGCTCGAGGGCGAGGTTCGCGCGGCGACCGCCCAGGCACGCTTCACGGGCGTTGTGGTCGTGCTGCTCCCGCTTGGTGGAGTGCTGCTTGCGGAGCTCGCGAGCCCAGGATTCGCGTCCGCTTTGATCGGATCGCTGCTGACCGCTTGGCTGGTCGGGCTCGCGGTGGCGATGCAGATCGCGGCCGCGGTGCTGATCCGGCGCCTCGGTCGGGTGCGTTGGTGATCGCCGCCACGCTCGCGTTCGCCGGTGCCGCGCTGGCGGTGCTCGGCGCCGGGCTCGTGCTCGAAGGCCGCTGGCCGCGCCGGTCGCGACCCTCCAGCGAGGAAGCAGCGTCGCGCGTTCCCGCCGCCCTGCGACTGCTGGCGCGGGCCGGTGGAGCGGCGACGCGCCGGGTTGCCCCTCGCGATCTCGAGCGCAGGATCGTGGCCGCCGGCCGGCCGGGCGGCCTCGAGCCGCGCGAGCTGATGGCCGCGAAGCTCGTGGCTTGCCTCGTGGCGGCCGCGCCCGGGGTGGCGCTGGGGCTCGTTGCACCCGGCCGGCTGGGGCCGGTGCTCGCGGTGGCGGCGCCGGTCTCCGGATTTCTGGCGCCCGATCTCTGGCTCACGCGCCAGGCTGCCCGTCGTGCCGCGGCGGCGGCGCGCGATCTGCCGGAGATGCTGGAGTTGCTGCGCGTGACGGTCGACGCGGGCGCCTCGCCGGCGGCGGCTCTTGGGGCGGTCGGCGCACGCGCCGAGGGCCCGCTGGCAGTCGAGTGGCGTGCGGTCGCCGCGGAGGTGGCGCTCGGCGTCCCGCTGGCCGAGGCGCTCGCGGGGATGGGCGAGCGACTGCCGACTCCGGAGGTGCGCTCGCTCGCGGGCACGCTGGAGCGCACGCGCCGCCACGGGGTGCCGTTGAGCACGACGCTCGCGGCGCAGGCGCGCGACGCGCGGCTGGCGTTGCGCCGCCGCGTCCAGGAGGACGCGGCTCGTGCCGGCCCGAAGATCCAGCTCGTCGTCGCGCTGCTGCTGGTGCCCTCGGTCCTGCTGCTGGTCGCCGCGGCGCTCGTGTCGGCGCTGGTCAGCTCGGGCGGCGCTGACTTCCGTTGACCCTTCGTCCTGCGGTTTCATCTAGACATGAGCGGTCGCTTCCTCTTCCGCGATCGGCGCGATTCGGGCCGGATCCTCGCCGGCCGGCTCGGGGAGATGGCGATCGAGAGGCCGGTGGTGATCGGGTTGCCGCGTGGTGGCGTTCCGGTCGCCTACGAGGTCGCGCGAGCGCTCGACGCACCGCTCGACATTGGCTTGGTGCGCAAGCTCGGCGCTCCGAAGCAGCCCGAGCTCGGGATCGGCGCGCTCGGCGAGGACGGGACCGTGATCCTCGATCGCGACACGATCGGGGCGCTCGGCATCGGGCGCGACCAGATCGCCGCGATCGTCGAGCGTGAGCGGGCGGAGATCGAGCGCCAGCGACAGCTCTACCGCGGCGACCTGGCGCCCGCGGAGGTCACCGGCATGACGGCGATCGTCGTCGACGACGGTCTCGCGACGGGCGTCACCGCCGTCGCGGCGGCCGCTGTCATGCGCGCCCGCGGGGCCGCCGACGTGATCGTCGCGGTGCCCGTCTGCCCCTCCGGCACCCAGGAGCGGCTCGGCGACGCGATCGGCTCGCTCGTCTGCCTCGAGCAGCCGCGGCGGTTCGGCGGCGTGGGGGCCTGGTACGCGGACTTCTCGCAGACGTCGGACCAGGAGGTGGTCGCTCTGCTGCGCGCCGCCCGCGACGAGCGTTCCGAGCAGACGCCGATCGCCGCTGGGGAGCTGCTGATCCCGGCGGCGGACGGGGTCCGGCTGAGCGCGACGCTGCGGGGCCCGTCCGAGCCGTCGGGGCTCGTGATCTTCGTCCACGGGAGCGGGTCGAGTCGTCTCAGCCCGCGCAACGTCGCCGTCGCGCGCAGGCTCGAGCAGCGCGGCTTCGCCACGCTGCTGTTCGACCTGCTGACCCCGGTCGAGGCGCGCGACCGGCGCAACGTCTTCGACGTCGAGCTGCTCACGCGGCGGCTGCTCGACGCCACCGCTTGGGCGCGGAGCCACGCCGGCGCCGACGGGATGCCATTCGCCTACTTCGGGGCGTCCACCGGAGCCGCCGCCGCCCTACGCGCTGCCGCGACGTCAGGGAACGCGATCGGCGCCGTCGTCTCGCGCGGAGGACGTCCGGACCTTGCCGGCGAGGCGCTTGGGCAGGTGACGGCGCCGACGCTGCTCGTGGTCGGTGGCGCCGATCGCCAAGTCCTCGAGCTCAACGAGCAGGCCGCCAGGCTGCTCCCGGGGGCGTGTGAGCTCGCCGTCGTCCCGGGCGCCGGACACCTCTTCGAGGAGCCCGGAGCGCTGGAGCAGGTCACTCGGCTGACCGGCGACTGGCTCGGGCGCCATCTCCGGCGGTCTCCGGGGGCCGATACGCCCCCCACCGGCTAGGTCAGTCGACGAGCTTGCGCGTCATGCCGACGATCGCGATCCGCCAGGTGAGTAGGCCGAAGCCGACGAGGAAGGCGAGGTGGCCGACGTCCGCCCAGCCCTCGAAGCCGAACGCCGCGTGGCGCACGAGCTCGACCAGGTGCCAGAGCGGGTTGAGCTGGGCCAGGACCTGCGCCCACTCGGGCAGCCGGTCGATCGGCCAGAAGGTGCCGCCGACTAGGAACAGCGGCGTGATCACAGCGCTGGTCACGTAGCTGAAGTTGTCGATCGACTTCAGGAACGCGGCGATCGCGATCCCGAAGCACGACCAGCCGAAGCCGGCGACGAAATTGAAGAACGGGACGGCGAGCATGCCCCAGCTCGGGTCGAGCCCGAAGGCGATCGCGACGAGCAGCGGCGCGCAGCCGTAGGTCCCGGCGCGCATCGCCATCCAGAGCGCCTCGGCCGTCACGAGCTCCTCGGTGTCGACGGGCGCGGCGAGGATCGCGTCGTAGGTGTGCTGGAACTGGTACTTGACGAACGTCCCGAACATCGACGGCATCGCGGAGGCGAACAGGACGGCCATCGCGACCATGCCGGTGCCGACGAAGTCCTCGTACGCGACTCCGCCGCCGACGCTATTGACGAACGACCCGAGGCCGAAGCCGAAGGCGAGCAGGTAGATCGTCGGCTCGATCGTCGACGAGAAGGTCGTCGAGCGCCAGTACGACGAGAAGTTGATCATCTCGCGCACGAGCACCCCTCCGATCGCCGACCGCTCGAAGCGGTGCAGCTTGCGCGTCGCGCGTACGGGCGGCGGCGCCTGGCGCTCGGCGGTGACGCTCCCGGCCGTCACGCGATCTCCTCGCCGGTCAGCAGAACGAAGACGTCCTCGAGGTTGGCCATGCGCCGGACCCCGTCGGCGGCGAAGCCGTTGGCGGAGGCCGCGTCGAGGACGGTGACCGACGTGCCGGTGCGGCGCGTCCGGTGCCCGGCCGCCTGCGCCTCGGCCTCGACCTCCGCGAGCTTGGCCGGCGGTCCGTAGACCTCGACGACCTCGCGTCCCGCGTGCTCGACGACCAGGTCGGACGGCTTGCCCTGTGCGACCGCGCTGCCGTGGGACATGATCATCACGGTGTCGGCGAGCCGCTCGGCCTCCTCGATGTAGTGCGTCGACATCAGGATCGAGACGCCCTCGGTGCGCAGGCGGTCGATCAGCGCCCAGAGCTCCTGGCGGACCTGGGGATCGAGCCCGACGGTCGGCTCGTCGAGCAGCACGAGGCGCGGTTGGTGGATCAGCCCACGACCGATCAGCAGGCGCCGGCGCATGCCGCCGGACAGCTCGTCGACGCGCGTGTCGCGGCGGTCGGTCAGGTTGGCGATCTGCAGCACGCGCTCGATCGCGGCCCGGCGCTCGGGGCGGGGGACGCGGTAGAGGTGGGAGAAGACGACGAGGTTCTGCTCGACGGTCAGCGTCGTGTCGAGGTTGTCGAGCTGCGGGACGACGCCGCACTCGGCGCGCGCCTGCTTCGACTCGGCGGGGAGCTCGTAGCCGAGCACCTCGATCTCGCCCTCGTCGGGGATCGCCTGGGCGGTGAGCAGGCGCATGGTCGTCGACTTGCCCGCGCCGTTGGGCCCGAGCAGCCCGACGCAGGTGCCGGTCGGCACGTCGAGGTCGAGGCCGTTGACGGCGACGATGTCCCCGTAGCGCTTGACGACGCCGCGGAGGCGGAGGGCGGGTGGGGGCGAGCCGTGCACGGCGAAGCATCCTAGGGAGCCGCGCGGCTCGGCTCCGGGATGGCCGGGTCGGCTCGCTGCAACGGCGCTTGCCTGGCAGGAGGCTGCATGCAATTTCCCACCCGGAGCGAGGCGATGCGAGGTCGCGCCCGCCCCACGCGGGACGACGCCCCACCACGTTCCCTCCAAGGAAAACCGCATGGGAAGTGGAAGTCACGCGCTAAGCCCGGCGGTCTTCAAGGCCATCGGACGGAAAAGTGGGGAGTTGTGTTGCAGCGTGGGGCAGAGTGGGGTACAGTGGCGCGCATCGACAAGGACCGGAGTGGCGGGGCTCCTCCCACTCCGCCACTTCGGTCTAAGTCGCAACCACTTCACGGAGCCACCGGATGGCGTTCAGAGGCCACTACGACCACTCGCTCGACGCGAAGAACCGGCTCAGCATCCCGGCGCGCTTCCGTGCGTCGTTCTCCTCCGGTCTCGTGCTCGCAAAGGACAGCGACGCCTGCATCTCCGTCTGGACACCCGAGGCGCACGAGTCGATCATCGAGCGCGCGCTCGCCGGCAAGAACCCGCTCGGCCGCGAGTACCGTGCGGTCCAACGCTTCTTCCAGGCCAACTCGTTCGACGTCGAGCTCGACTCCTCGGGCCGCGTCACGCTGCCGCCGCCGCTGCTCACGCACGCGGGGATCGAGAAGGAGACGGTCGTCGCCGGCGTGGGCGACCACCTCGAGGTCTGGGGCCGCGGCCGCTGGGACGAGGAGCAGCAGGCGCTCGACGCGAGCATCGGAGAGGTGACGGAGGGTCTTGGCGATCCTTCTTGACATGACGCGCGCGCATGTACCGGTCCTCGCCGGCGAGCTGATCGAGCTCGCCAGCCCGGGACCGGGGGAGAACGTCGTCGACTGCACCTTCGGCGCGGGCGGTCACGCGCGCCTGGTCGCGGACCGGATCGGGCCCACGGGCACGCTCGTGTGCGTCGATCGCGACCCGGCGGCCGAGGAGCGCTTCGAGGAGCTGGCCGCCGAGGTCGCGTGCGAGACGCGCTTCCTGCGCATGGACTACGCCGACGCGCTCGAGCTGCTGCGCGCCGAGGGCTTCGAGGCCGACCTCGTCTACATGGACCTCGGCATCTCGTCGATGCAGGTCGACACGCGCGAGCGCGGCTTCTCCTACTCCTACGACGCGCCGCTCGACATGCGGATGGATCCATCGCAGGAGCTCGACGCGCGCACGATCGTCAACGAGTACGACGAGCGTCAGCTCTCCCGGCTCTTCCGCCGCTACGGCGAGGACCCGGGCGCGCCCGGGATCGCGCGCGAGATCTGCCAGCGCCGGCGGCGGTCGCCGATCGAGACGACCGGCGAGCTGGTCGATGCGATCGAGGCGGCCACGCCCGCGTTCGTGCGGCGCAAGTTCGGCGGCGGCCACCCCGCCAAGCGCGTCTTCCAGGCGCTGCGGATCGCCGTCAACGACGAGCTCGGCTCGCTGGATCGCGCGCTGCCGGCGGCGTGGGAGGTGCTGCGTCAGGACGGGCGGCTCGCCGCGATCTCCTTCCACTCGCTCGAGGACCGGCGCGTCAAGCGCTTCCTCGCCGAGCGGGCGCGCGGCTGCATCTGCCCGCCCGACCTGCCTGTCTGCGCCTGCGGCCACGAGCCGGAGGCCGAGCTGCTCACGCGCCGCGCCGTGGCGCCGACGGCGGGC
Organism: Thermoleophilaceae bacterium; assembly: GCA_035630335.1. Lineage (GTDB taxonomy): Bacteria > Actinomycetota > Thermoleophilia > Solirubrobacterales > Thermoleophilaceae > JAAYBF01. The sequence continues at coordinate 45,888 of DASQKV010000078.1, forward strand.
GAGGTGGCGGACAACCCGCGCTCCAAGTCGGGCCGCCTGCGCGTCGCGCGCCGGATCGACGGAGGCGAGCGCTGATGGCGCGCGCGGCCACCGCCGCCCGTGTCGCCGCGCCGGCGCGTCAGGCGCCCACGCGCCGGCCTACTGCTCCCGCCCGCCGGGCACCGGCTCGCCGGCCGGCCAGCGCTCGCTCGGCGCCCGCGCCCCGGCCCACCCACAGCCGTCCGCGCGCGACTCCGCGCCGGTCGCCCACCCGGCGGCGGATCGCCGCCCGCCGCCCCGCCCTCGCGCAGTGGACGAAGGCCGCCCTGCAGGCCCGCGGACAGGCGGCGCTCGACCGGCTGCTGCACGGTCCCGCGCTGATCGGGCTCGTGTTCGTCCTGCTCGTCGGGATCGTCTTCGCCAACGTCGCGCTGCTGCAGAAGAACCGCCAGATCACGAGCGACGCGGCGCGCGTCTCCGAGCTCAAGCGTGACAACGCGACCCTGCGCAAGGACGTCGCCGAGCTCGGGTCGAGCGAGCGCATCCAGCAGGTCGCCGCCGAGCGTGGGCTGGTGCTGCCGGCGCCCGACGCGGTCCGCTACCTACGCTCCAACCCGCCGATCGACGCGCGCAACGCCGCCAAGCGACTCGACGAGGACACCGCCGTCGCCGCCGTCCCAACCTACACCGCGCCCGTCGAGCCGTCCTACACGGAGGCGGCACCCGCCGCGCCGGTCGTTCCCGACACGACGACCGGCTATGAGCAGGCCACCGCCTACACGGACCCGACTGCGATCGCCGGCACGCCCGCGGTGGTCGGCGACTCGACAGCCGTCGTTCCCTAGGAGAGTCGGTGCGGCTCCTCGACAGCCGGATCGGCCTGCTATTCGCCGTATTCCTGGTGCTTCTCGGCGCCGCCAGCGCGCGCGCCGCATGGATCGGCACCGCGGGCTCGGGCGAGCTCAAGGCGCGAGCCGTCACCCAGCAGGTAGAGGAGCTGCCCGTGGCCGCCCGGCGCGGCACGATCACCGACCGCAACGGCGTCGAGCTGGCGGTCTCCGAGGACTCGGTGACGGTCTTCGCCAACCCGCTCCAGGTCAAGAACCCGGCCGACGCCGCCTCGCGGCTGGCGCCGCTGACCGGGGTCGAGGAGGACGAGCTGATGGAGCTGCTGGTGGACCGCAGCCGCGGCTTCGTCTACCTGGCGCGCAAGGTCGACCCGGAGGCCGGCGAGAAGATCGACAAGCTCGAGCTCACCGGCATCGACACCGTCGTCGAGCCGCGCCGGACCTATCCCCAGGGCGAGCTCGCCGGTCAGCTGATCGGCGCGGTCGGCACCGACAACTTCGGCCTGACCGGCATCGAGCAGCAGTACGAGGACCATCTCCACGGCGACGACGGCCACCGCCGGATCGTTCGCGACGCGCTCGGCGAGCCGGTGTCGATCGTCGACACCGACAGCTCGGAGGCCGGCGAGGACCTCCAGCTGACGATCGACGCCGCACTGCAGGAGCGCGTCGAGGCAGTCCTCGGCGACGTCGCCACGACGTTCAGCCCCAAGGGGGCTACAGCCGTCGTGATGGATCCGCGCAACGGCGAGCTGCTGTCGCTGGCGAACTGGCCGCGCGTCGATCCCAACGACATCGGCGCTGCCGAGGAGGACGCGCGTGAGAACCGCGCTGTCATGTCCGCCTTCGAGCCCGGCTCCACCTTCAAGGCGTTCACCGTCGCCGGCGCGCTCGAGGAGGGCGCGATCAAGCCCGAGACCCGCTTCGACCTGCCGCCCGAGATCGAGGTCGCCGACCGCACGATCGGCGAGGCGCACGCACGCGGCTACGCCAGCCTGTCGGTCGGCGAGATCCTCGCGCAGTCCTCGAACGTCGGCTCGGTGATGATCGGCCTGAAGCTCGGCGCGAAGCGGTTCGACAAGTGGGTGCGCGAGTTCGGCTTTGGCTCCACGACCGGCGTCGACCTCCCCGGCGAGTCGCCCGGCATCGTGCTGCGCCCGCGCGAGTACTCGGGCTCCTCGCTCGGCAACATGCCGATCGGCCAGGGCCTCGCGGTCACGCCGCTGCAGATGGCCGCCGGCTACTCGGCGCTCGCCAACGGCGGCGTCCTGCACGAGCCGACCGTGATCGCCGGCGAGCACGACGAGGGCCGCCGCGTCGTTTCCGAGCGGACCGCGAGCCAGGTCAGGTCGATGCTCGAGGGCGTGCTCGCCGCCGGCGGCACCGCCGAGGAGGCCTCGATCCCCGGCTACGTCCTGGCCGGCAAGACCGGCACGGCCGAGAAGCCCGACCCCGAGACCGGCGGCTACTCCGACACCCGCTTCTTCTCCTCCTTCATCGGCTTCGCCCCCGCCAAGAACCCACGCCTGATGGTCGCCGTCATGGTCGACGAGCCCCAGGGCATGTACTACGGCGGCGAGGTCGCCGCCCCGGCCTTCGAGCGCATCATGGAGTTCGCCCTGCCGTACCTGCGCATCCCGCCTGACTGAGCGAAGTGCCCCCGTGGCGGGGGCGAACTTCGACGAGTCGTTCCTTGCAGAGGCATGGGACATGCCTTTCTGCAGTCGATTACGGAGTGGCTAGCGACGACGTTCGAGTTGCTTCCGGAACGGGTCGACCTTCTCAGCCTGGTCGTGGAGATGGCTGCTGCCTTCACGGTCTTGGGCACCGGAATTCTCCTCTTGAGCGATCGGAGGACAGGACGGTCGCGCGAGGTGAAGCGCGTCGAGCGATTGGCGATCCTTGGAGCGGTCGTGGCGGTTGCGGGATTCTTCAGTGTCTACATAGCGCATAAGATAGGATGAATATATGCTTGAGTTCTATTGCTACTACCGCATGCCCATCTGGGTGACGCTGCTTGCGGCTATGGGCGTGGGGGCCGCTGCCGGTCTCGGTGATTGGAGCGTAGGCGCGTTCTATGGAGGCATGTTCGCTGTCTCATGCCTCTTCTTCCTCCTGGCGCATCGCGTCGACGTTGCTCGCGACCGCAACGGCTGAGTCTCGATTCAGGTCGCTCGCGAGACAGGAGACGCCCGAGGGCGACCGTAGACTTGAGGGCGTCCATGACCCTCCGCGATCTGATGGGGAATGGGGCTCCGGAGGTCGAGATCACGGGGCTCGCGTACTCGAGTAGGAGCGTCTCTCCGGGGGCGCTCTTCTTCTGTGTGCCCGGGTTCAAGTCGGATGGGCACGACTTCGCGGCGGATGCGGTCGAGCGCGGGGCTGTGGCGCTGGTCTGCGAGCGGTCGCTGGGCCTGGGCGTGCCGGAGGTGGTGGTCGACGACGTGCGGGCGGCGATGGGGCCGGCGGCGGCGCGGTTCCACGGCGATCCGACGGGCCGGCTGCGAGTCGTGGGGATCACGGGGACGAACGGCAAGACGACGACGGCGTTCCTCGTACGCGACATCCTCGAGGCGGCGGGGGTTCGGACGGGGCTTCTCGGCACGGTGAAGCAGGTCGTCGGCGGGATCGACGAGCCGGTCGAGCACACGACGCCCGAGGCGATCGATCTGCAGGCGACCTTCCGGCGGATGGTCGAGGCGGGGGACGAGGCGTGTGTGATGGAGGTCTCGTCGCATGCGCTCGAGCTGAGGCGCGCCGAGGGAATCCGGTTCGCGTGCCGGGTCTTCACGAACCTGACCCAGGACCACCTCGACTTCCACGACGACATGGAGGCGTACTACCTGGCGAAGCGGCGCTTGTTCGAGGGGCCCGGCCCGGCGGTGGTCAACCTCGACGACCCCTACGGACGGCGGCTGGCGGCCGATCTCGAGGATCCGATCACGTACGCGGTCGATGCCGAGGCGGCGTATCGGGCGCGAGACGTCCGCTTCGACGTGAGCGGTGCGAGCTTCAGAGCCGACACGCCCGACGGACCGCTCGAGCTGCGAACGCGGCTGCCGGGACTGTTCAACGTCTCGAACGCGCTTGCGGCGCTCGCGGTCGCGCGCGCGCTCGGCGCGGAGGCCGGGACCGCGGCCGCCGCTCTGTCCACGGCCGGCCGGGTGCCGGGCCGGCTCGAGCCGATCGAGGAGGGGCAGGGGTTCGGCGTCTTCGTCGACTTCGCCCACACGCCCGACTCGCTCGACAACGTGCTGCGGGCGGCGCGCGAGCTAACCGAGGGGCGACTGCACGTGGTGTTCGGGGCGGGGGGCGATCGGGACCGCGCGAAGCGGCCGCTGATGGGGGAAGCGGCGGCGAGCCGCGCGGACCGGGTGATCGTGACTTCCGACAACCCGCGCTCCGAGGACCCGGAGGCGATCGTCGCCGAGGTGATGGAGGGGACGGGTCCGGACGTCGACCGCGAGCCGGACCGCCGGCGCGCGATCGCGCTCGCGATCGAGACGGCTGGCGCTGGAGACGTGGTGGTCATCGCGGGCAAGGGCCACGAGCAGGGACAGGAGTTCGAAGGTGGGCGCAAGGAGCCGTTCGACGACCGCGAGGTGGCGCGCGAGGCGCTGCGCTCACGTGCGGCGGCGTCCGGGGAGCAGTCGCGGTGAGTGGGGATCTGCTCGTCGGCTTGCGGCCGGTGGCACGGGGGGCGCGTCGGTGAGGGAGATGACCACGGCGTGGGTCGCCGAGGCGGCTGGCGGGCGTCTGCTTGGGGGCGAGCCGGATGCCCTCGGCCCGCGGAGGGTGGCGATCGACACGCGCGAGGTCGCGGCGGGCGACCTCTTCGTCGGGCTGCGTGGCGAGCACGTGGACGGCGGCGCTCACGCTCCCGACGCGCTCGCGGCCGGCGCCTGGGGCGTCCTCGTCGCTCCCGCGCACGCGGAGCGAGCCAGCGTGGCGGCGCCGCCCGGCGCGGCGGTGATCGTCGCCGACGATCCGCTCGCGGCGCTTCAGGGCCTCGCACGCGCCTGGCGGCGCGAGCTCGGCTGCAAGGTCGTCGGCGTCACCGGCTCGACGGGCAAGACCTCGACGAAGGACATCCTCGCCGCCGTATTGACCCCGCACCTCGACGTCCACGCGAACCGCGAGAACCTCAACACCGAGATCGGACTGCCGCTGACGATCCTCGCGGCGGAGGCCGGCACCGAGGCGCTGGTGCTCGAGATGGCGATGCGCGGCGAGGGCCAGATCGCCGAGCTGGTGGCGATCGCCGAGCCGGACGTCGGCGTGATCGTCAACGTCGGACCGGTCCATCTCGAGCTGCTCGGGACCGTCGAGCGGGTCGCGGCCGCCAAGGCGGAGCTGATCCGGGACCTGCGCGCCGGGGGGTCCTGCGTCGTCCCGGCGAGCGAGCCGCTGCTCGACCGCCACCTGCGCGACGACCTCGACACGATCACCTTCGGTCCCGGCGGGGAGGTGATGCTGCTGTCGTTCGAGGCGCGTGCCGATGGCCGCGGCGGTCGGGCCGAGATCGAGGCGCGCGGCAATCGCGTGCTGCTCGACCTGCCCTACGCCGAGCCGCACAACCTGCTCAACACGCTCGCGGCGGTCGCCGCCGCCACGGCGCTCGGCGTGCGCCCGGTCGGAGCGGTCGACGTCAGCTTCAGCTCGCTGCGGGGCGAGATCGTCGAGCTGCCCGGCGGCGTTACGGTCGTCAACGACTGCTACAACGCCAACCCGATGTCGATGCGGGCGGCCCTCAAGCACCTTGCCGAGACGCCCGCGGAGCGGCGCGTCGCCGTGCTCGGCACGATGGCCGAGCTCGGCCCGGCCTCCGGCGACTTCCACCGCGAGATCGGTGAGGAGGCCGCGGCGCTCGGGATCGACGTGCTGATCACCGTCGGCGAGGCCGCGCTCGGCTACGGCGCCGGCTACGACGGCGAGACCTACGCGGCGCCGACGCCCGAGGAGGCCGGCGCGCTGCTCGAGGAGATCGCCCAGCCGGGCGACCGCGTGCTGATCAAGGGCTCGCGCTCGGCCGGCCTCGAACGGGTCCTGGCCTAGATGGGCGAGATCCTGATCGGGGGCATGGCCTCCCTGCTGATCTGCATATTCCTCGGCCCGAAGTTCATCGACTGGCTGCGCGAGAAGGAGTTCGGCCAGCACATCCGCGAGGACGGCCCGGCCGGCCACCACCAGAAGGCCGGCACGCCGACGATGGGCGGGATCGTGATCTTCCTCGGCGTCGCCGTGCCTTTCCTGATCCTCAGCGACTACCGGGCGATCAGCCTCGTCGTGCTCGCCGTCGCCCTCGCCGCTGCGGCGCTCGGCTTCGCCGACGACTGGATCAAGATCCAGAAGCGGCGCTCGCTGGGCGTCAGCGGGCGGGCGAAGCTCGGCGTCCAGGCGTTGATCGCGCTCGGGCTCTGGCTCGCGGCGACCGAGTACGTCGGCCTCAACGACACGCTGCGGCTGCGGATCGTCGACGCCTCGATCGACCTCGGCTACCTCTACCCGCTGCTGATCCTGCTCGTGCTGATGGGGACCACCAACGCCGTCAACCTCACCGACGGCCTCGACGGCCTCGCCGCCGGCTGCTGCGCGATCGTGCTGCTGTCGTTCACCGCGATGACGTTCATCACGACCGGTCCCGGACAGGAGGACCTCGCGCTGCTGTGCGCCTGCCTGGTCGGGGCCTGCGTCGGCTTCCTCTGGTTCAACTCGTTCCCGGCCGCGGTGTTCATGGGGGATACCGGCTCGCTCGGGCTGGGGGCGGCGATCGCCGCGCTCGCGGTGATGACCCAGACCGAGGTGCTGCTGCTGATCATCGGCGGGATCTTCGTGCTCGAGGCGCTGTCGGTCGTGATCCAGGTGATCGCGTTCCAGCGCTTCCGCCGCCGCGTCTTCCTGATGGCGCCGATCCACCACCACTTCGAGATGCTCGCGTGGTCGGAGACGAAGATCATCCTGCGCTTCTGGATCGTCGCCGCGATCTGCAGCGCGATCGGCTTCACGCTGTATCAGCAGTCCGTTGTCTGAGCGCCCCCGGCCGGCGCTGCCGCCGGGGCCGTGGCTCGTCGTCGGCCTGGCTCGCTCGGGCATCGCGGCGGCGCGCGCCTTGCAGGAGCGCGGGGAGACGGTCGTGGCGGTCGACTCGGGCTCGCCGTCCGAGCTCCCCGAGGGGCTCGAGGTGCACGTTCGCAGCGACGGGCTCGCGCAACTGGAGCACGCCCGCGCGGTCGTGAAGTCGCCCGGCGTGCCGCGCGAGGCGCCGGTGATCGAGGCGGCCCGCTCGCGTGGCGTGCCGGTGCTCGGCGAGCTGGAGTTGGGCTGGCGGTTACTGCCCAACGAGTTCATCGCCGTCACCGGCACGAACGGCAAGACGACCACCGTGCAGCTGCTCGGCCACATCCACCGCGAGGCCGGGCTCGCCGTCGCGGTCGCCGGCAACGTCGGCGACGCCTTGAGCGGGCTCGTGGGGTCGCTGGCGCCAGAGGCGATCGTCGTCTGCGAGACGAGCTCGTTTCAGCTCGAGGACGCCGTCGACTTCGCGCCCGAGGGGGCGGTCCTGCTCAACGTCCAGCCCGATCACCTCGACCGCCACGGCACGTTCGAGGACTACCTCGGCGCAAAGCTGCGCGTCTTCGCGCGGCAGGGCAACGACGACGT
>DASQKV010000079.1:0-5001 GCA_035630335.1 Thermoleophilaceae bacterium
GGCCCTGGACGGCCATCGACCCCAGGATCGCGAACAGGTACTTGATCGGGCGGTAGGTCTCGAACGCGCGGTGGGTGAGCAGCCGGTGGAAGCCGATCGTGATGCCGAACGCGGTCGCCAGGTAGACGCCGACCATGATCCCGAGGTCGGTCCAGCCGACGAGCTGATTCCACAAGAGCGGGATCGCAGCGATGACTGCGACAAAGGGAATGATGACGGCGGCGATGTTGGCGTTGCGCTGGAGGCGGGTCATGGCACTGCACCATAGGACCAAAGATTCGGGGCTTGGTGGGCCGATCGGCAACGACATCGCGGGGAGAAGTTGTAGGTTTACAACAGTGTCCAGTCCGATTCCAGAGCGACCGTGGTCCGCGCTGCCCGCCCACGTGCCCGACGTCCTGCGCCCGGAGCTGCCCGCGGTGGCGGACGAGATCATCGCCGCGATCAGCCACGGCGTGCCGGACTACGCCCGTCCGCTCGAGGGCCCGTTCGGCGCTGGCCTGCGGGCCGGGGTCGAGCAGGCGCTCGGGCGCTTCCTCGAGCTGGCTGGGCGCACGGAGCCCGGGCCGGACTCGGGCCGCCAGGCCTACGTCGACCTCGGTCGCGGAGAGATGCGCGCAGGCAGGCGGCTCGAGGCGCTGCTGGCGGCCTATCGGCTCGGAGCGCGGGTGGCCTGGCGCAGGCTGGCCGCGGCGGGCGAGGGGGCCGGGCTCGAGCCGCACACGCTCTACCTGCTCGCCGAGTCGATCTTCGCCTACATCGACGAGCTCTCCGGCGAGTCGGTCGAGGGCTACGCGATGGAGCAGGCGGCCGTGGCCGGGACCCAGCAGCGGCGGCGGCGCGAGCTGGCGGCGCTGCTGATCCAGGAGCCGCCGGTCGACCCGGCGGTCGTCGAGGCTGCCGCGCTCGACGCCGGTTGGACGCTGCCCGCCCGGGTCGCGGCGGTGTACGTCGACGAGGCCGATCCCGACCGGCTCGCGCTACGTCTCGCCGGCGGCGCCATCGCGGCCGACCTCGCTGCGGGCGCCTGCGCGGTCGTGCCGGACCCCGACGCGCCAGGCCGTCGCATGCAACTCGAGGCGGCCTTCAAGGACCGGCTCGGAGCGCTCGGCCCGACGGTCCCGTGGCGAGACGCGCATGTCAGCGCCGCCCGCGCACGGGCCGCTTTGCACCTCGCGGTCGGCGGCACGATCGCAGGCTCGGACGTGGGCCTGATCGTTGCGGCCGACCACCCCGTCGCCCTGCTCGTGAACGCCGATCGCAGGCTCGCGCGCGACCTCGCGGCGGCCGCCCTGGCGCCGCTGGACGGCGAGACGCCGGCTTCGCGTGAGCGCCTGCTCGAGACCCTGTCCGCCTGGCTGCGGCATCGCGGCCGCACCGAGGCGGTTGCGGCGGCGCTGCACGTCCACTCCCAGACCGTGCGCTACCGCCTCGGCCGTCTGCGCGAGCTCTACGGCGAGCGCCTCGACGACCCCGACGCTCGCTTCCAGCTCGAGCTCGCGTTGCGCTCCCGGGCTGCCGACGAGATCTAGCCATCCCGGCGTGTCACGGCGCTCGCGGCCGGACGGTGCGGAGTAGCATCGGCGCATGTCCGGCGCGCTAGAAGGCAAGGTCGCCGTAGTCACGGGAGCGTCCTCGGGCATCGGCGAGGCGACGGCGCTCGCACTCGCTAGCGCGGGTGCGGCGGTCGCGCTCGGAGCGCGCCGCGAGGACCGCATATCGGCGCTCGCCGATCGCATCCGCGACGAGGGCGGAAAGGCCGCCGCGATCGCGGCCGACGTCTCCGATGAGGCGCAGGCGCGGGCGCTCGTCGAGGGCGCGCGCGAGCAGCTCGGCGGCCTCGACCTCCTCGTCAACAACGCCGGCGTGATGCTGCTCGGCCCGGTCGACGGCGCCGACGTCGGCGACTGGCGGCGGATGGTCGACGTCAACGTGCTCGGTCTCCTCTACTGCACGCACGCCGCGCTGACGCCGATGCGCGAGGGCGGGGGAGGGCACGTGATCAACCTCTCCTCGGTGGCCGGCCGTCACGCTCGTGCCGGCGCCGCCGTCTACAACCTGACGAAGTTCGGCGTCACGGCCTTCTCCGAGGCGCTGCGCCAGGAGGTGCTGCACTCGAGTATCCGTGTCACCTGCGTCGAGCCGGGCTTCGTCGAGACGGAGCTCCAGGGCCACAACCGGAGTGCTGTGGTGCGAGCGGGGGTGGAGCGCATGCGCGAGCAGATCGGCGACGTGCTGACGGCGGACGACATCGCTGACGCGATCCTCTATGCCGTCACGCGGCCAGCGCACGTCAACGTCAACGAGGTCTTGATCCGCCCCACCGGCCAGCAGAACTAGCCACGGGCTCCGTGCCCCGGGGTGAATCACCTGCGGTCCGGACGACACTTCGGACAGTTGTCCGTGATAACGTACGCGCTGTGTCCGCAGTTGCCACTGAGTCGCAGCTCGAGATCGGTTCCCGCGTCCGCGCGTTGCGCGAGGGGATGGACCTCTCGCTGCGCGATCTCGCCGAGCGCAGCGGCGTCTCGGCGCAGATGCTGAGCCAGGTCGAGCGCGGCGAGACGAGCCCGACGCTCGCGATCGCCGGACGGATCGCGAGCGGTCTCGAGCTGACGCTCTCCCAGCTGCTGCGCCTCGACGAGGGCGGCACCGTGTCGATCGTCCGCGGCGACAAGCGCCTGCGTGGTGGCGCGACGGCAAGCGGTCATCGCTACGACGTCCTGACACCACCGCTTCCCGGCCAGCGCGCCGAGGTCTCGCTGCACACGCTCGCTCCGGGCGCCGCCACCGGCGGGCCCGGCGATCCGCCGATGCACGAGCCCGGCAGCCGCGAGACGGCGATCGTCGCCGCGGGCAGCGTGACGCTGTACTGCGACGGCGCCGCCCACGACCTGCACGAGGGCGATGCGGTCACCTTCGACGCCGATCTGCCGCACCACTTCGAGAACGACGCCGACGCCGACGCCCGCTTCTACGCGGTCGTCGCGGCCGGACTGAGGAGGTCCTGATGCCCAAGACGCTGTTCGACAAGATCTGGGAGGCGCACGAGGTCGCCGAGGGGCTGCTCTACATCGACCTCCACCTCGTCCACGAGGTCACGAGCCCGCAGGCGTTCGAGAGCCTGCGGCTCGCCGGCCGGCCGGTGCGCCGGCCCGACCGCACGCTCGCGACCGCTGACCACAACGTCCCGACCGACGGCTCGACGAGCCTGCCGATGGTCGGCGACCCGCTGTCGCGCAAGCAGATCGGGACGCTGGAGGAGAACTGCCGCGAGTTCGGCGTGCCGGTCTACTCGATCGGCAACGAGCGCCAGGGGATCGTCCACGTGATCGGGCCTGAGATGGGCGTCACCCAGCCCGGCATGACGATCGTCTGCGGCGACTCGCACACCTCCACCCACGGCGCGTTCGGCGCGCTCGCGTTCGGCATCGGCACGAGCGAGGTCGAGCACGTGCTCGCGACCCAGACGCTGCAGCAGCGCAAGCCGAAGTCGATGGTGATCCGCTACGAGGGCGAGCTCGGCCCCGGCGTCACAGCCAAGGACCTGATCCTCGGCACGATAGGCCGGATGGGCGTCGACGGCGGCGTCGGCCACGTGATCGAGTACGCCGGCCCGGCGATCGAGTCGCTCTCGATGGAGGGCCGGATGACCGTCTGCAACATGACGATCGAGGGCGGCGGCCGCGCGGGCATGATCGCCCCCGACGAGACGACGTTCGAGTGGGTCGAGGGGCGCGAGGCCGCGCCCGAGGACTTCGAGGCAGCCGTCGCCGCCTGGCGTGAGCTCTACACCGAGGACGGCGCGGAGTTCGACAGCGAGGTCGTGATCGACGCCACGCAGATCTCCCCGCAGGTCAGCTGGGGCACCAACCCGGCGATGGTCACCGACGTCACCGGCGCCGTGCCGCATCCGAGCGGCGAGGGCGACGAGCGCGCGCTCGAGTACATGGGCTTGGAGGCCGGCACGCCGATCCAGGAGATCAAGCTCGATCGTGTCTTCATCGGCTCCTGCACCAATTCGCGGATCGGCGACCTGCGCGAGGCGGCGGCCGTGGTCAAGGGCCGCAAGGTCGCCTCGAGCGTCGACGCGATGGTCGTCCCCGGGTCCGCCCAGGTCAAGGCCGAGGCCGAGGCCGAGGGCCTCGACGAGGTCTTCCGCGCCGCCGGCTTCGACTGGCGCTCGGCCGGCTGTTCGATGTGCCTCGGGATGAACCCCGACACGCTCGAGCCGGGCGAGCGCTGCGCCTCGACCTCGAACCGCAATTTCGAAGGGCGCCAGGGCTTTCGCGGCCGCACCCATCTGGTTTCGCCAGTGATGGCGGCGGTGGCGGCGATCGCCGGGCGCTTCGTCGACGTGCGCCAATGGCCTTCAACGGGGCTGCGAAGCTGAACGGCCGATGAACGCGGCGTTAAGCATGCCGCAATGTTGCCTATGTCATGGTAGCGTCCGTTGGGGATACAGGGCGTTTCGGGGGGATTTCACTGATGACTGCGGACACTGCCAAGCCGGCCGACGGTCGGTTTTTGCACTGCATCCTGGCGATGCTGATCGTTGCCACGCTGGCCTCGGGCGCCGTCGCGGTCTTCTCCATCGCCAAGTCCGAAGTTGCGCCCCACGCGGGCGTCGTCTCCCAGCCCTGATGCATGCGCGGGCTTGTCGGCTGCGTCGGCCGCACCAAGATATTCGGCATGGCCGGGCACAACCGCAAATCTGACACGACAGGCGGGCTCGCACCGACGGTGGACGAGATCGCCGCCATGACCGATCAGGCGTTCAAGGGCCTTCCGGAAGAATTCCGGGCATTGTGCGGAGACCTCATCGTGCGGGTGGAGGATTTCGCCGACGATGAGACGCTGGACGAGCTCGGCTGCGAGTCGCCCTTCGAGCTCCTGGGCCTGTTCCGCGGGGTGGGCCTGGCCCACGCCAGCGTCACCTACCCAAATCCCCAGCCCAACATGATCTTCCTCTATCGCCGCGCCATCATCGACTATTGGGCC
>DASQKV010000080.1:0-10468 GCA_035630335.1 Thermoleophilaceae bacterium
ATCAACATCGCCAGCCGCTCTGTGGGTGTGGCCCGGGCCGCCTACGACGCCGCCTTCGCCTACGCCCAGCAGCGGGAGACCTTCGGGGTGCCGATCGCCAAGCACCAGGCGATCCAGTTCAAGCTTGCGGACATGGGCACCAAGGTCGAGGCCGCGCGCCTGCTCACCCACAAGGCCGCCCGGCTCAAGGATGCCGGCGAGCGCTCGGACCTCGAGGCCGGAATGGCGAAGCTCTTCGCCTCCGAGACCGGCAAGGAGGTCGTGGAGGAGTCGTTCCGCATCCACGGGGGCTACGGCTACTCGAAGGAGTACGAGATCGAGCGCCTCTACCGCGACGCGCCGCTGCTGTTGATCGGCGAGGGCACCTCCGAGATCCAGAAGATGGTGATCGGCAAGAAGCTGCTCGAGCGCCACAAGATCTAGGCCGGAGCCCGTTCTGGGCCGTCCGGACTAGACTCGGCGGGGTGTCAGCCACAGATACGAAGGCGCTGATCGCCAAGGCGGTCGAGCACCTGACGGAGCAGCTTCCCGCCCTCAAGCAGCTCAAGCTCGTCGTTCGGCTCGAGCTGCCGTCGCGCGGCCCCGATGCGCCGATCTGGCGCGTCGAGCTGCCCGGCCCGAAGATCGATCGCGACCCCGCGGGCGACGCACGCCTCGACGTGACCGTGCAGCGCCAGCAGTTCAACGAGCTCGCCGAGGAGGGCACGCTGCGCCAGTGGGCCCGCGCGCACGAGCAGGGGCACGTCAAGGTGACCGGCGACTCGTCGGTGATCAAGCTGCTCGGCAACGTCATCGAGCGTCAGCTGGCACGCACACCCAGATGAGCGGTGAAGTCGCCCGTCGCCTGCGTCCGCGCCGGCGGTCGGGCGCGGATGGCGGAACCGACCGCGACGGGCCGATCCTGTTCGTCGACGTCGACGGCGTGATCAGCCTGTTCGGCTTCGACGCCTCGGCCGGGCTGCCGGGGCCGTTCCACTGGGTCGACGGGGTCGCGCACTGCATCCCGCCGGGCTCGGGCAAGCTGCTGGCGACCCTGTCCGAGCGCTTCGAGCTCGTCTGGGCGACCGGCTGGGAGGAGAAGGCGAACGAGTACCTGCCGTCGATCCTCGACCTGCCTTGGCCGGAGCTGCCCTACCTGACGTTCGACGGCCGCGCGACTTTCGGCTCGGCGCACTGGAAGCTCGAGGCGATCGGCGAGTACGCCGACGGACGGCCGCTGGCCTGGATCGACGACCACATCGACGCCGAGTGCCACGCCTGGGCCGGCGCGCGTGCGGCGCCGACGCTGCTGATCGAGACGGCTCCCGCAACCGGCATCACCGCCGAGCACGTCGACGAGCTGCTCGTCTGGGCCGACGGCCTGCCTAGCTCGCGCTAGCGGCGCCGGCGCCCAGCCAATCGCGCCGCAGGTCCGCGGCGATCGCGGCGGTCAACGGCGAACGCGGTCCGCCGACCGGCGCGCCGCCGAACGACCGCACCGGCTCGACGACGCGGACCGAGCCGGTCGCGAACGCCTCGCGCGCGGCGAGCAGCTCCGCGGCCGAGATCGTCCGCTCGACGACCTCGGCGCCCGCCCGGCGCGCCGCCGCGATCGCCGCTGCCCGGGCTATGCCCGGCAGCACCCGGCCGTCTGTCGGCGGCGTCGCGACGTCGCCGTCCCCCGAGACGACGAAGAGGTTCGCGCGCGTGGTCTCGAGCAGAGCCCCGTCGCTCTCGTCCACGAGCAGCGGAGTCGCCGGCGCGGCCGCTGCCTCGAGAGCCTCGAGCAGCCGGCGGTCCGCCCACTTGTGCTCGCCGCGCCAGTCGCGCACGGGTTCCGGGCGCAGCTCCAGCCCGTGCTCGCGGGGCGGGCAGACGATCGCGGGGTCGATCGCCACAGTCGCCACGGTGAGCGCCGGCGGCGTCCCGTCCACCGGCGCCGCCGCGCTCAGCCGCAGCCGCCCGAGCTGCACCGCGTGGGCGGCGTCGGCTACGCGGGCGGCGGCGTCGCCGGGCAGCGCCGCTCCGTAGAGCCGGTCGAGGCTGGACTTCAGCCGCCGCAGGTGCTCGTCCAGCGCGACGGGCTCGCCGTCGACGACGAGCATCGTCTCGAAGACCCCGCGGGCGGGATCGGGCAGCGGCGGCCGGCTCTCCACACGGCGATCGTAGAGGTCGTCCCACCCGTCCCGGTCACCGCGGAGCGACTTATAGTGGCGTGCCTGCGATCCCTCCTCGAAAAAGTCCGGCGGAGCATGCGCGAGGGCGGCCCGCGCCGGACGGTGAGCCTGGCGGTCCGCCTGCTCTGGAGCTACGTCTACGAGCGCCAGGGGATGATCGTGCTGGCAAAGGACCTCGGTGACGAGGTCCGGCGCTCGCGCCGTCCCGACGAGCTGCGCTACGAGCGGATCGAGCGCCGTCATCTGCCGGAGCTGGCCGAGCTCAACCGCGAGCGCAAGGAGCGGCGCGCCGACGCCCGCTTCGCCGCCGACCTCGACAGCGGCTACGAGGGACTGGCCGCCTTCAGCGGCGACCGCCTGAGCGCCTTCTACTGGTGGGTCGACGGCGACTCCGCCCCACCGTCCTCGCGTTGGAGCGTCGGCGCCGCGATCGACGAGCTGCGGCTCGGGATCGAGCTCGAGCGCGGCGACGTCTACGGCGCGGACTTCTACGTCAGGGAGAGCGACCGGCCCGGCGGCACCGCTCAAGCGTTCCTCGACCACGTCGAGGCGCTGCTGGCCGCCCGCGGCTACCGTCGCCTCTGGGGCTACGTGATCGAGGACAACCGAGCCGCTCGGTGGACCTATAGTTTGCGCGGCTACCGGCCGATGTGGAGGGTTGTCCGGACGCGAATGCTGGTATTTCGCCGCTACAGGACAGAGCCCATAGGCAAGGAGCGTTGACTCTTGAGCATTGCGAGTGATCTGGAGCGGTTCATCCTCGATGAGATCGTCCAGGGGACCGGCGTCGAGTCGGTCGATCCGACCGAGGACCTGCTCGCGAGTGGCGTGATCGACTCGCACGGGCTGATGGAGGTGGTCGCCTTCCTCGAGTCGCGCTACGGCGTCGCGGTCTCCGACGACGACCTCCTGCCGGAGAACTTCGAGTCGCTGGCGAGCATCGAGGCCTTCGTGACGCGGAAGGCGGCGGCCTGATGGGCCAGCAGCTGCTGATGGAGAAGCTCTACGCGCAGGCCGAGGCCCGCCCCGAGCAGCTTGCTCTGGTGTACGCGGAGCAGCGGATCTCCTACGGCGAGCTCGTCGAGCGGATCGAGCGGCTCGCCGCCGGCCTCGCCGAGCGGGGCGTCGCGGCGGGCGACAGCGTCGGCCTCGTGCTGCGCGACGACCCCTGGATGGTCACCTGCTTCCACGCCGTCACCGCGCTCGGCGCGAGCGTCGTGCCGGTCAATCCCGCCTTCAAGCAGGAGGAGCTGGAGTTCTGCTTCCGCAGCGCCGGGGTTGGGACGATGATCGCCGACGAGCGCAGCGCGGGCGTCTGCGAGCGGATCGCCGCCGGCTTCGACCGCCCGGTCGAGGTGATCACGTCGAGCTCCGGCCACGGCCAGTCGGTGACGCTCGAGTCGCTCGCCGAGGGGGCGACGCCGCAGCGCCTGGCGCCACGCGAGCCGGACGAGGTCTACGTCTACCAGTTCTCCTCCGGCTCGACCGGGCGCCCCAAGCGCGTCCCGCGCACCCAGGCGCAGTGCGCCGCCGAGGCCGAGCTGTGGGCCGACCTCGACCTCACCCCCGACGACAAGGTCTTCTGCGCCATCCCGCTCTTCCACACCTACGGGATGGGGGCGTGCCTGTTCGCGACCGCCCAGAGCGGCGCGACGCTGGTCATGCTCGAGGAGCCGAACCCGTTCCTGCTCAAGCGACACCGCGCGCTCGAGCTGCTCGAGCGTGAGCGGATCACCGTCTTCCCGGGCGTGCCGCTCAACTTCCGCCTGCTCGCCGACGCGCCCGCCGAGGCCGACCTGTCGGCGATCCGGCTCTGCACCTCGGCGGGCACGGCGCTGCCGCGCGAGACCTTCGAGCACTTCGGCGAGCGCTTCGGCGTGCTCGTCCGCCAGCTCTACGGGACGACCGAGACCGGGATCATGAGCATGAACCTGAGCGACGACCCGATCGGCAGCTTCGAGTCGGTCGGGACCCCGCTCGGCGACGTGCGCTTCGAGATCCTCGACGAGGACGGAGCTTCGCTGGCGGTCGGCGAGACCGGCGAGATCGCCGTCGCGAGCCCCGCGATGACCAGCGGCTACGCCGACCTGCCGGAGGTCAACCGCGAGGCCTTCCGCGACGGGCGCTTCATGACCGGCGACCTCGGCTCGCTCGACGGGGACGGCATGCTGAGGATCGAGGGCCGCAAGAAGCTGCTGATCGAGGTCGGCGGCTACAAGGTCGACCCGATCGAGGTCGAGGACGTGATCGCCGGCCACGACAAGGTCGAGGAGGTGGTGGTCGTCGGCGTGCCGGGCGCCAAGCCCGGCGAGGAGACGGTCAAGGCCGTCCTCGTGCTGGGCGAGGAGTGCGAGCGGCGCGAGCTGGTCGAGTACTGCCGCGAGCGGCTCGCCAACTACAAGGTCCCGCGCGAGCTCGAGTTCCGCGACGAGATTCCGAAGAGCCCGCTCGGGAAGGTGCTGCGCAAGTACCTGGTGTGACGTGAAGACGCTCCTGATCGACAACTACGACTCGTTCACCTACAACCTCTTCCAGCTGCTGGCGGAGGCCAACGGTGACGAGCCGATCGTCCTGCGCCACGACGAGGCGACCTGGGACGAGATCGTCGACGAGCTGGACTTCGACAACATCGTCGTGTCGCCCGGTCCCGGGCGCCCGGACGACCCCGACGACTTCGGCGTCTCCGCGGATGCGATCGCCAACGCCGAGGTGCCGCTGCTAGGCGTCTGCCTCGGCCATCAGGGGATCGGCTGGCTCTCGAACGGGCGCGTCGAGCACGCGCCCGAGCCGATGCACGGCCGTCTGAGCGCCTGCGTGCACGAGGACTCGCCGTTGTTCGCCGGGATCCCGCGCGAGTTCCAGGTCGTCCGCTACCACTCGCTCTGCATCGCCCAGCCCACCCCGGATGAGCTCGAGCCGATCGCCTGGACCAGCGACGGCGTGCTGATGGGAGTGGCCCACCGCGAGCGGCCGCTCTGGGGCGTCCAGTTCCATCCGGAGTCGATCTCGACCGACTACGGCCGCCGGCTGCTGGCGAACTTCGGCGAGCTGACGGTAGCCCACGCCGAGCGGACGGGGCGGCCGCGGCCCGAGGCCGGCAGCTCGCTGCACATCGGCTACGGCGACGAGGCGCGCGCGCGCGGGCGCGCGCCGATCCGGCTCGAGGTCCGCCGCCTCGACGCGCAGCCCGACCCCGAGCGTGCCTTCGTCCACCTCTACGGCGACAAGGACCACGCCTTCTGGCTCGACAGCAGCAAGATCGACGAGCGCTCGCGCTTCTCCTTCATGGGCGCCGCCGGTGGCCCGCTGAGCGCGGTCGTCACCTATGACGTCAACCGCGGCGAGGTCCGGGTCGAGCGCGACGGTGAGGTCGCGACGCACCGCGAGA
The DNA here is from genome assembly GCA_035630335.1 of Thermoleophilaceae bacterium. GTDB lineage: Bacteria > Actinomycetota > Thermoleophilia > Solirubrobacterales > Thermoleophilaceae > JAAYBF01. Next base: position 5,545 of record DASQKV010000080.1, read on the forward strand.
CGATCTTCGACTACCTGAGTCGCGAGATGCGCCGGCTGCGCTACCTCTCCGACGATCTGCCGTTCGACTTCAACTGCGGCTTCGTCGGGTACTTCGGCTACGAGCTGAAGGCGGACTGCGGCGGCGAGGCGCGCTTCGAGTCCCCGCTGCCCGACGCCTACTTCGTGCTCGCCGACCGGCTGATCGTCTTCGACCACCTCGAGCGCTGCGCCTACCTGGTCTGCATGACCGACGCCGAGCATGGCGACGCCGCCGAGCGCTGGATCGCGGAGACGCGCCTGCGGCTGGCCTCGCTGCCGCCGCTCGACGATCCCGAGCCGCGCGGCGGACCGGTCGAGTTCCGGCTCAGCCGCTCGGAGGAGCAGTACCTCGACGACATCGCAACCTGCAAGCAGCACCTGATCGACGGCGAGACCTACGAGGTCTGCCTGACGAACAAGATCACCGCCGACGCGCGGCCCGACCCGCTGCCGCTCTACCGCACGCTGCGGCGGGTCAACCCGGCGCCGTTCTCGGCCTTCCTGCGCTTCGGCGAGTCCGCGATCCTGAGCTCGTCGCCCGAGCGCTTCCTCAGCGTCGGGCGCGACCGCTGGGCGGAGGCGAAGCCGATCAAGGGCACCTGCCCGCGCGGTGCGACGCCCGCCGAGGACGTCCGGCTCGCTGAGGAGCTGCGCACCGGCGAGAAGAACCGCGCCGAGAACCTGATGATCGCCGACCTGCTGCGCAACGACCTCGGCGTAGTCTGCGAGGTCGGCACCGTCCACGTCCCGTACCTGATGCACGTCGAGAGCTACGAGACGGTCCACCAGCTCGTCTCGACCGTCCGTGGCCTGCTGCGCGAGGACCTCGAGACGCCGGCCTGCATCCGTGCGTGCTTCCCGGGAGGTTCCATGACCGGGGCGCCGAAGAAGCGCACGATGGAGATCATCGACGACCTCGAGGGCGAGGCGCGCGGGGTCTACTCGGGCGCGATCGGCTACCTCGGCCTGAGCGGGGCCTGCGACCTCAACATCGTGATCCGGACGCTCGTGATCGACGAGCGCGAGACCACGCTCGGCGTCGGCGGGGCGATCGTCATGCAGTCCGACGCCGACGAGGAGTACCAGGAGATTCTGCTCAAGGCGCGGGCGCCGATGCGGGCGATCGACCCCTCGGTCAATCCGCAGACGGTCTTCGAGGCGGCCAAGACCGCCACGTGACCGAGATCCGTTCGCTCGAGCCGCGCGACCTGCCGCGGGTGGCCGCGCTCTACGCGGAGTTCGTCGGCTGGGACCCGGCGCTCGACGGACCGCGGCTCGAGCGGTTCTTCGAGCGGCTGATGTTCGACGATCCGTTCCTCGATCCCGAGGTCCCGGCGCTCGCCTTCGAGGATCCCGAGGACGGCGTCGTCGGGTTCCGCGCCGTCCATCCGCGCCGGTTCACCTACGGCGACCGGACGATCCGCGTGGCCTCGGCCGGCACGATGGTCGTCGACTCCCGCCACCGCCGCCGCGGCATCGCGCGCAAGCTGGTCGAGCGCTACTTCGACGGCCCGCAGGAGATGGCGGCCAGCGACCGCTCGGGCGACGTCGTCCATGGGGTCTGGGAGGGCCTCGGCACGGCGCTCTACACCGGCGGCTCGATCGGCTGGGCGCGGGTCGTGTCGCCCGCCGGCAAGCTCGCGCGCTCGCTGACCCGCCGTCTGTCCGACCGCGACGTGCCGCCCGCGGCGGCGCTGCTGGCGCGGCTCGACGCGCCGGCGACGCGGCGTCGCGAGCCGGAGCCGGACTCCGGGTCGGTCGAGCCGCTCGCCAACGCGGCGCTGATCGAGCTGTTGCCGACGCTTGCGCGCGACTTCTCGCTGCGCCCGGCCTACACCGAGGAGTACCTGGCTTGGCTGTTCTCGACGATGGAGCTGGCGAACGTCGGCGAGCAGCTCGTGCGCGCGCTCGTGCGCGCGGACGACGGCCGCCCGCTCGGGGCCTACGTCATGTACCTGACGCCCGGCGCGACGGCGAACGTGGTCCAGATCGCCGCCGCCCGCGACGACATGGGCGCCGTCCTCGACCACCTGCTGCACGACGCCGCCAAGCGCGGCGCGGTCGAGGTCGAGGGCCGGCTCGAGCCCTACCTGATCGCCCACCTGCGGTCGCGCGCCGCCCGCATCGAGTGGGTCGAGCGCGCCAACGTCCACTCGCAGGACGCCGCGTTGGTCAACACCGTGCTGGCGGGTCGCGCGCTGCTCACCCGGCTCGACGGCGAGTACTGGATGCGCCCGTGCCGGCCGGTCAGCTAGATCGGCGCGCGCCGCGCCGCGCCGAGCGGTAGGCCGACTGCAACAGCGGCCGGGCGAACGAGCGGTAGCCGAAGCGAAGGGCCCCGGCCGGCGTCCGCGGCAGCACGCTCAGCTGGACGTGGCGCCGGTCGCCGGTCGCGAAGCGCGCCTTCCACTCGGCCTCCGAGCCGAGCAGCTCGTGGGTCTCGAGGCCGAGCTCGAAGCAGCGCTGGACGACGAGGTAGCGCAGCACGAGGCCGGGGGAGAGCGGGCCGTAGCTCTCGTCGAAGCCGGTCTTGACGAGGTGGAGCCTGCCTCGACGCAGCAGGCACAGATCGAACGCGATCGCCTTGCCGTCGAGCGCGATATCCGACAGCATCAGCTCGCCGGCGGCGTCGAAGGAGCGCGCGACGTCCGTATAGAACGCGACGGTCTCGGGTGAGGAGGAGATCGCCGTGCCCGTGCGTCCCTTCCAGCCGCTCCCCTCGACCTCGAAGCCCGCCGCGAGCTGACGCTCGAGATCCTCCGGGCGCTCGACGATCGTGAAGCGGGCGTCGTGCTCGCGCGCCATCTTGCGCGCCTTGCGGTCCGCCGAGCTCCACTTGCGCTTCATCCGAGCGCGGTAGTCCTCCCAGCTGCCCTCGATCGCCACGAACGGCGAGATCTGGTCGGCGTCGACGAGCGTCAGCTTGCGGGTGGAGCGGATGGCGGCGAGCAGCGCCTGGGCCTGAGGGACGTGCTCGGGCAGCGGGCGCAGCACCGGCCGGCCACGGCGCAGCGCCTCCTCGACGAGGCGGTCGAGCGCGACCTGGCTCGAGTAGAGCGGAGCGGCGGCCGGCGTGTGCCAGTTCGACATCCAGTGCAGCTCGCGGCCGTCCGCGTAGAGCGGCAGTGCGCCGGCGAGCTCGTCTCCGTCCCAGAGGGCGAGGACGCTCAGGTCGAGCGAGCCGCCGAAGGCGTCCCACCACGCCGAGTACCAGCGGTGCTGCGCGAACGGGCTGTCGAGCGGGTCGGCGAGGCGGTCCCAGGGCTCGGCAAGCGCGCGGAAGCGCTCGCGATCCGCGATCCACTCGACGACGAGGCTCATTGGGAGCCCTGACTCAGCGAGTCAGGACGGTGCCGTCGTAGAGCTTCTTGACGGCGACCGTGTTCGGCGGCGAGGCGTCGAGGCAGAGGCCGCAGAGGACGCACTCGTCGAGCTGGCGCTCGACGATCTCGACCCCGTGGTCGGTCGCCGCGTAGATGTCTACGGGGCAGACCTCCTCGAGCTTCTTGGCGAGCTCGACGTCGCCGCGGACGGACTCGTCTACCTCGACGTCGATGAAGATTCCGGGCATCAGGCCACGGCTCCCTTCTGCTCAGCGAGCTTGCGCTTGACCGCGTCGGGGATCTCGTCGATCCGCTCGACGACCGGAATTCCGGCGGCCTCGAGGCGGGCGATCTTCTCGGTCGCGGTGTCCTCCTTGCCCTCGACGATCGTGCCGGCGTGGCCGAAGGACATGCCCTTCATCTCCTCGTCGTCCATGAAGCGGCCGGCCATGAAGGCAACGATCGGCAGGCGCGAGTCGTTGTCGGCGACCCACTCGGCGAGCTGGGCCTCCATGCGGCCGCCCGGCTCGGTGTAGATCACGATCGCCTCGGTCTGCTCGTCGGCCTCGAAGAGCGGCATCAGCTCGGCGTAGGTCGAGCCGATGATCGCGTCTCCGCCGATCGAGATCGCGGTCGAGACGCCGAGGCCGGCGGCGGTCAGCGTCGAGGAGATCTCCGTGGTCATGCCGCCCGAGCGGCTCATGACGCCGACCGGACCCGGCACGTACGCCTTCGCAGCATCCTTGGCGGGGCCGCCGATGCCGCCCATCTTCGCCACGCCGGGGGCGATCAGGCCGAGGCAGTTGGGGCCGATGATCCGGGCGCCGCGCAGGTTCGCGAGCTCGACCATCTCGGCGACGTCGCGGCGCGGGATGCGCTCGGTGACGACGACGATCAGCTTGATGCCGTTTTCGATCGCCTACATCACGGCGTCCTTGGAGAACGCGGGTGGGACCGTGGCGACGGCGCCGTCGATCGGCGCGCCATGGTGCTCGACGGCCTGCTCCACCGTGTCGAAGACGGGAACGCCGTGCACCTCGCGGCCCTTGCGGCCCGGGGTGACGCCGCCGACGATCTTCGAGCCGAAGTCGAGGCACTCGCGGGTCAGGTTGACCGCCTCGCGGCCGGTGATGCCCTGGACGATGAAGGTGAAGTCCTCGTTCAGGAGGATGTTCATGCGGCGCCTCCCTGAACCTTGGCGACAGCGCGACCGGCCGCCTCCCAGAGCGAGACGCTCCGGTCGACGTACTCGACGCCGTACTTCTCGAGGATCTTGTACCCCTCGTCCTCCCAGGCGCCGGGGATTCGGAAGATCGCGATCGTCTCGGCGGGGTCCCTGCCGAGCTCGAGGCAGGCCTTGATCACGCCGCGGGCGACGATGTCGACCCGGGTGTTGGAGACGATCGACATCATCACCGCGATTTTCTCGACGCCTTCCTTCTGCAGGACCTTGAAGCCTTCTTCCTCCCAGGCGCCCGGGATGCGGAAGACGGCGATCGTCTCAGCCGGGTCCTTGCCCAGCTCGAGGCAAGCCTTGATGACGCCGCGCGCGACGATGTCCACGCGGGTGTTGGAGACGAT
>DASQKV010000081.1:0-41528 GCA_035630335.1 Thermoleophilaceae bacterium
GACAAGGTGGCGGGGGAGACCTCGGACGAGATCGTGGTCAAGCGCGTGTCCGACGATCCGCGCACCGTGGCCCGCGAGGGCCTCCTGGGCCTCGGCTACACGCCGCAGGAGGTCGACAAGCTGCTCGAGCGGGTCGACGGCGACTCGCCCGAGGACCTGATCGGGGCGGCGCTGAGGGCCGCGCGGTGAGCGGCATCCGCACTCCCGGCGTCGAGCGCATCCAGACGCCCGAGCCGATCGAGACCGAGGAGGAGCTCGACCGCTCGCTGCGACCGCGCCGGCTGGAGGACTTCGTGGGCCAGGCGGCGGTCAAGGACCAGCTCGCCGTGTTCATCGAGGCCGCGCGCGGGCGCGGCGAGGCGCTCGACCACGTGCTGCTTGCCGGCCCGCCCGGGCTGGGCAAGACCTCGCTCGCCCAGATCGTCGCGAACGAGCTCGAGGTGCCGTTCGTGCAGACCGCGGGGCCGGCGCTCGAGCGCAAGGGCGACGTCGCGGCGTTCCTCACGGCGCTCGAGCCGCGCGCGGTCTTCTTCGTCGACGAGATCCACCGGCTGCCGCGCGCGGTCGAGGAGACCTTCTACCCGGCGATGGAGGACCGCAAGCTGCCGATCACGGTGGGGCAGGGGGCGGGAGCGCGCGTGGTCACGCTCGACCTGCCGCAGTTCACCCTGGTCGGGGCCACCACGCGCGCCGGGCTGCTCACGACGCCGCTGCGCGACCGGTTCGGGGTCACCCATCGACTGGACCTGTACGAGGCGGCGGACCTGGCTTCGATTGTTCTTCGGTCGGCGGCGATCCTTGGAACGGATGTCGATGAGGGCGGGGCCGAGGCGATCGCTTCGCGGGCGCGCGGCACTCCGCGCGTCGCCAACCGGCTGCTCAAGCGCGTGCGCGACTACGCGGAAGTCCGGGGCGCCGGCCGTGTCGACTCGGCCGTTGCCGGCGAGGCGCTCGACCTGCTCGAGGTGGACGCGGCCGGGCTCGACCGGCTCGACCGCGAGATCCTGCGGGCCATCTGCGAGAAGTTCGGCGGCGGGCCCGTCGGCCTCTCGACGCTGGCCGTCGCCGTCTCCGAGGAGCAGGACACGCTCGAGGACGTGTACGAGCCCTACCTGCTCCAGCAGGGGCTGATCAAGCGCACCCAGCGCGGCCGCGTGGCGACCCCGGCCGCGTTCGCCCACCTCGGGCTCACGCCGCCGCGCGGCGCGGACCCGTCGCTGTTCTAGCGAGCGTGTCCGCCACGTAGCCCGGGTCGTACCTGATCTGCGCGTGGGTGAAGCGAAGCCGGGCCGTGCCGGTCGCGGCGTGGGCCTGGTCGCGGATCATGTCTTGGGTCTGCTGGAGCGCGGTGCGGTGAAAGCGCGCGCCGTCGGTCTCGACAACCAGGGGGATGTCGGGGAAGAAGAAGTCGACTCGGTGGCCGTTGACGTGAACTTGTGTAAGCGGCGTGCCCAGGCCGGCGCGCCGGGCGATCGGCACGAACAGGCGCTCGAGCTCGGTGTCGGTGAGGACGAACGTCGCGCGGTCGACCAGCCGGCGCAGGCGGCCGCTGCCCGGCTCGCGGCGTCCTTCGAGGCTCGCGCGCAGATCGGCTACGTGTACGAGGTCGAGCTTGTCCGCCTCGTTCACGGCGGCCTCGAGCGCCCTGTCGCCCACCGTGGTCGCGAGGTCGATGAGCGTCAGCACGGGGCTGGTTACGGGGATGCCACTGACCGCTCCGACGTCCTCTACGTGAAGGTTCGTGCGACGGTGGACGACGATGTCCGGTCGTCGCGGCGCGCGCGGTCGAGGCACGGACAGATGAATCGGCCATAGCCCGGTCGGCCGCAGGCCCAGCAGGGCGGCAGCGCTGGCGTGGCTCAGAACGGCGCGCATTCCGCATGCGAGCACCGCGGCCATCCACCAGCCCTCGTCGGAGAGCAGCGACGGCTGCACGACCGCATAGACCCCGCGCCAAAGGGGGCGCAACCGCCCGGTGTGGACACGGTGCTCGATCGCACTTCGGCTGAGCCCGAGCGCCCGCAGCTGGCGGTGAGCGATCACGCCGTGCTGCCGCTCGACGACGCTCCATATCTTCTGCGACGCGCCTGATCCCGCTATGGCCGGGTTAAGTGCGCCATCGCGCCGATTCGGCCCCCGCGGGGTCGGGTGGGCGGCGGCGGGGGCGTGCTGGCTAGCCTACGGCCGATGCCGAACTTCATCTGCCCGAACTGCGGTGCGCGCAGCGAATCGCGCGACCGCACCGCCGGCTTCAGCACGCGGCCGAAGGGTTGTGAGAAGTGCGGGTTCGGCTTTCTCTTCGAGCTGCTCGACGACTACTACCCGGCCCCGAACGCCGCCTTCTTCATCCTCGACCAGGAGGCGCGCGTGATCGGTGCCGGCCGCGGCACACGCGAGCTGACCGGGCTCGGGAACGAGGACGTGATCGGCCGTGACGTGAACGACGTGCTCGGCCTCGAGTTCGAGGAGAACCAGGACCACATCGGCACCGCCTTGGAGTGGGGAGTGCGGGTTCTGGACAAGCCAGTTGTGGTGCACGCGGAAGGTGACAGGCCCGAACCGGCGAAGGCGGACATCTTCCCCGCCTACGACGACGACGGCGGGCTACTCGTCGTGCTCACGCCCAAGTAGGAAGCGGCGGCGCTATGACCAGCAAACGCAGAAACCTCACGATCCTCGCCGCGGTCGCGGCCGTACTGGTTCTCGCCGCGCTGCTGATCATCCCCGGCAGCCCGCTCGAGAAGCGGACCGTGCTGGGCCTGGACCTCAGGGGCGGCGTCGAGCTGGTGTACGAGGGGCGTCCGACGCCTCAGGTGCCCGAGGTCACGCCGCAGGCGATCGACGACGCCATCGAGACGATCCGCAAGCGCACGGACGCCCTCGGCGTCTCGGAGCCCGAGATCCAGCGCGCCGGTCCGGACCAGATCGCCATCGGCCTGCCGGACGTGGACAACGCGGACCGCGCCGAGGAGCAGGTCGGGACCACGGCCCAGCTCCAGTTCTACGACTGGGAGCCGAACGTCATCGGCCCGAACGGCCAGCCGGGCTCCGGCGACCCGAACCCGACGGGCCGAATCAACGGGCTGTACGAGGCTGTCCAGCGCGCCACGAAGGGCGAGCCGCAGGCGGAGGAGACGGACATCCCGCCCGGCGCCCCCGACGACGTCACGCGGGAGGAGGCCGACCGCGAGAACGACACCGCGGGCGACCTCTACTACCTGTTCGGCCCCGACGGTCAGCTCATCACCGGGCCGGACACGACCTGCAAGGAGCTGCTCCAGGACTTCGAGGAGGAGCTTCCGCCGTCCGGACAGGCGCCGGGAGCGGCGCCCGACTTCAAGAAGGGCACGGAGTGCGAGTCCGAGCTGAAGGCCCTCGGCAGCCTCGGGCCGCCGGCCGGCTCCGAGGCCATGAAGGTCCCCCAGGGCATCGTCGTCGTCAAGGACGAGGAGTCGCAGCAGCCGACGGGGCCGCAATCGCCCGAGTTCTACTACGTGCTCGAGGACGACTCGGAGCTGTCGGGATCCGACATCAAGAACCCCGAGCAGAACGTCGACCCGAACACCCAGGAGCCCATCGTCACGATGGAGTTCACGGACAACGGGCGGCAGCGGTTCGCGGACGTCACCCAGCGGATCGCGGACCGGGGATCCGAGATCATCAAGGAGCCCGGCGTCCCCGAGGAGAACTACTTCCAGCGCTTCGCGATCACGCTGGACAACCAGATCGTCTCCCTGGCGACGATCGACTACCTCGAGAACCCCGAGGGGATCGACGGCCGGACGGGCGCCCAGATCAACGGGATTGGAAGCCTCGAGGACACCCAGGACCTGGCGGAGAGCCTTCGGATCGGCGCGCTGCCGATCAACCTCAAGCTGATCTCGAAGACGCAGGTGTCGGCGACGCTCGGGCAGCAGGCGCTCGACGAGGGCCTCCTGGCGGCCGCGGTCGGCCTGTTCCTGACGCTCATGTTCCTGCTGGTCTTCTACCGCGTCCTCGGCGCGCTCGCGGCGATCGCGCTCCTGGTCTACGCGGTGCTCCTGTTCGCGCTGATCAAGCTGATCCCAATCACCCTGACGCTGCCGGGCATCGCGGGCATGCTCCTGACGCTCGGTGTCGCGGCGGACGCGAACATCGTCGTCTTCGAACGCGTGAAGGAGGAGGTCAGAGCGGGGCGCTCGATACCGGCGTCGATCGCCGCCGGCTACACGAAGGCGCTGCGCACGATCATCGACGCGAACGTCTGCACGATCGGCGTCGCGTTCATCCTGTTCATGCTCGCCACGGCGGGCATCAAGGGCTTCGCCTTCACGCTGGGCGTCGGCACGCTGACGTCGCTCTTCACCGCGGTCCTCTTCACGTCGGCGCTGATGGGGTCGCTCAGCCGTACTCGCCTGCTCGGGTCGCGCTTCGCGCTCGGCGCCTCGGGCGAGGGTCGCCCGTGGACGTTCGACTTCATGGGGAAGTCGAAGTGGTTCTTCTCCATGTCCGGCCTGATCCTGGCGATCGGCGCGCTCGCGATCGCCGGCAAGGGGCTCAACTTCGGCATCGACTTCGAGTCGGGCACCCGGATCAAGACCCCCGTCGAGCAGCTCGACGCCGACACCGACGACGTTCGCGAGGCCCTGCCGAGCGCTCTCCAGGACGCCGAGGTCCAGCAGGTCGAGGAGCCCGACCTCGGCGAGAACGTGTTCCAGATCTCCACCGAGACGCTCGAGCCGGAGGAGGTGCAGCGCGTCCGGGAGGTGCTCGACGAGGAGCTGGGAATCGCCCAGGCCGATTTCTCGTCAAGCTCGATCGGCCCGACGTTCGGCGAACAGATCGCGCGGACCGCGCTCATTGCGGTGATCGCGTCACTGATCCTGATCTCGCTCTACATCGGGCTCAGGTTCGAGCCCAAGTACGCCGTGCCCGTCCTGATCGCGCTGTTCCACGACATCATGATCACCGCGGGCGTCTACGCGTTGGCCGACCGGGAGGTGACGACGTCGACGGTCGCGGCGCTGCTCACCATCTTGGGCTACTCGTTGTACGACACGATCATCGTGTTCGACCGAATACGCGAGAACGTGCCGCGGATGCCGCGGGCCGCGTTCACGCAGATAGTGAACCGGTCGATGGCCGAGGTGCTCACCCGGTCGCTCGCCACGAGCCTCTGCACGCTGCTGCCGGTCACGGCGCTGATGCTGTTCGGCGGCGAGACGCTGCAGGACTTCGCGTTCGCGCTCCTCGTGGGCATCCTCTCCGGCGCGTACTCGTCGATCTTCATCGCCTCGCCGGTCCTGAGCGAGTGGAAGGAGCGGGAGCCGGTCTACCGTCGCCGCCGCAAGCTGATCATGGCCGAGTCGGGCGGCGTGGTGCCGGCGTTCGCCACAGGAGCCATCGCCGACCAGGAGCCGCAGGCCGACGGCGCGGCGGCGAGCGCTCCGCGCGCCCCGCGCAGGCGGCCGGCGCGCCGGTCCACACCGCCGCCGGCAGGCGGCGCGACGACCGCGACGGCCACGGCGCCGCCGAAGCCGCCGGAGGTGGAAGCGCCCAAGCCGCCAGCGGTGGAAGCGCCGAAGCCGCCTGAGATCGCCCCGCCAGACGTGGAGCCGCCGAGGCCGCCGGCGTCGGAGGAGTCCGGCTCGGACGGCGCGGACGGCCCGAAGCCCAAGCGGCAGCGCCCGCGGAAGAAACACGGGAGGCGATAGCCGATGAGCATGGTCGTATGGGTGATGATGGGCGTGGCGATCTGGCACTTTGCGGTCTTCGTCCCCGACCGCTTCTGGGGCGGCATCGTGGGCGCGTTCTTCGTCGCCATGCTCGGCTCGGCCCTGTTCGGCTTCGTCGTGGCCGGGTTCACGGTGCCCGGCCAGAACGACACGGACCTCGAACAGGGGCTGATCGCCATCCCGGGCGCGCTGATCGCGCTCGGGCTGTCGTGGCTGTACGGATCGCGCCTGGAGCGCAACCGCCCGGCCTAGCCGCACGCTCGCCTGCATTCCATCCGGGCGCCGGACGAACATCGGCCGGTGTCCGATTCGCCATCAAGCTGGTCCTGCGACCCCCACTCGGTGGCGGCGGCCCACACGCTCGCGCGCACCCTTGGGCTGCATCCGGTCACGGCCTCGGTGCTCGTCCGGCGCGGTCACGACACGCCCGCCGCCGCGCGCAGCTTTCTCGCCGCCGCGGATAACCACGACCCGGCGCTGATGCCCGGCCTCACGGCCGCGGTCGAGGCGCTCACCCGCCACGCCGCGCGCGGCTCGCGGATCGTGATCCACGGCGACTACGACGTGGACGGCGTCTGCTCGACCGCCGTCCTCGCCCGCGCGTTGCGCCGCCTCGGCGCCGACCCCGTTTGCGAGCTCCCGAGCCGGTTCGACGAGGGGTACGGCCTCTCGCTGGCCGGCGTCGAGCGCCAGGCCGCGGCGGGAACCGACCTGCTCGTGACCGTCGACTGCGGGATCACCGCGGTCGCGGAGGTGGCGCGGGCGCGCGCGCTCGGCATGGAGGTCGTGGTGACCGACCACCACCGGCCGGGGGACGGCTCGCCCGAATGCCCCGTCGTCCACCCGGCGCTCGGCGGGTACCCGTTCCCCGAGCTGTGCGCGGCGGGTGTCGCCTACAAGCTCGCCGGCGCGCTCGCCGCCGCAGCCGGCCGGGACCCCGCCGAGGTGGAGGAGGACCTTGACCTGGTGGCGCTGGCCACCGTCTGCGACGTGGTCCCGCTCGTCGGTGAAAACCGCCGAATCGTGCGCGACGGGCTCGCCGCCGTCCGGCGCACCCAGAAGCCCGGTCTTCGCGCGCTGATGCGAGTGGCGGGGTGCGACCCGGGCGCGGTGGACGCGGGCGGGCTCGGGTTCCGGCTCGGGCCTCGGATCAACGCCGCGGGGCGCATGCGCCGGCCCGACGCCGCGCTCGAGCTTCTCCTCACCGAGGACGACGCGCGCGCGGGCGAGATCGCCGGCGAGCTCGACCTGCTGAACCGCGAGCGCCAGGACACTGAGATGCGGATCTCGTTCGCGGCCGAGGCGGCCCTGGCGGAGCACGGGCACGAGCCGGCGTACGTGCTCGCCGGCGAGGGTTGGCACCCCGGCGTGATCGGGATCGTCGCCTCGCGGCTCGTCGAGCGCCACTCCCGGCCGTGCGTGCTGATCGCGCTCGACGCGGAGGGATCGGGGCGGGGCTCGGGCCGCAGCATCGCGGCGTTCGACCTGCACGCCGGGCTCTCCGCGTGCGCCGAGCACCTGGGCCGTTTCGGCGGCCACCGCATGGCCGCCGGGTTCGATATCTCCGCCGATGATGTCGAGGGCTTCCGCCGCGCGTTCGTGCGCCACGCGGCGGGCGTGCTCACGCCGCGCGACCTGCGCTCGGTCGAGCGCGTGGACGCCGTCGCGCCCGCCGGTGTCCTCGGGCTCGACCTGGCCGAGGAGCTCGAGCGACTGGGGCCGTTCGGTCACCGCAACCCGTCCCCGACGCTGCTCGTGCCCGGCGCACGGGTCGAGCGCCCGCGCGCGATGGGCGACGAGGGCCAGCACGCACGCTTCACGCTCGCAAGCGGCTCCGGGCGCGCGCCCGCGGTCGCGTTCAGGACGAGCGCGCGCTCGCTGGCGGCATCCGCCGGCGAGCCCCGCGACGCGGCCGTCAGGCTCGAGCGCAACGAATGGAACGGAAGGGTCGAGCCACGCGTCGTCCTGCGCGCCCTGTGCGAGCCTCAGGCAGGCACGTTCGAGGTGCTGGACGAAGGGCTGACGGCGTGGGAGCACGTGGAGCTCGCGCAACATCCGGGGACGGACCCCGTTCGTTGCGCCTCCCCCCGCGAGGTCTGCGACCGGCGCGGGGAGGGGGTCGCCGGCGTGCTCGGCGATCTGCTCGCGAGTGGCGACGACGTTCTCGTCGCCTGCCTCGCGCCCGAGCGCTGGCGGCGCGGCCTCGACGCAACCTTGGCCGGGCTCGCGCGCGGGCGCGCGGCGCTCGTGTCCTGGGACCTGCTCGCGTTCCGGCCGGGGCTCGCGGCGCCGTTCGCCCATGTGCTCGCGCTCGACCCGCCGCCGGGTGGCGCGGACGCCGTGGCCGACCTTCCCGGCGGCGGCCTGGCGCATCTCGGCTGGGGGCCGGGGGAGGAGGCGCTGGCGCTCCGCGAGTTCGACGCGCGGCGCGACGTGCGCGCGCTGGTCGCCCGCGTGTATCGCGCTCTGCGCGACGCCGGCCAGGCGGACGGCGACGCGCTGACTGAGCTCTTCGACGCCGTCGCGTCGCGGCCCGAGTGTGCGGTCGCAGTGTGCGTCCTCTCCGAGCTGGAACTGGTCGAGGCGCGGGAGGGCGCGGTGCGGGTGCTCGACGCGCGCGCGACGGACCTCGACCGCTCGCCGGCGTATCGCGCGTACGCGGCGCGCGCCGAGGCACAGCTCGGCGAGGGCGCTGCGCCGGTCGCGGCCTGATCCAACCGGGAAGGGAAGCGCGGGCGCGGGGCTAACCTCTACTCGAGATGGCGACTCCCACGCGCAAGAAGCCGACGCGCACGGCCTCCGTCGCGGAAAAGAGCCCGGATTTCGACCACCGCCCGGTCGATCAGGCAGCGGCACCCAGACCCGCCGGTTCCGCGACGACCCTCAGCGACGCCGAGCGACAGCTCCTCGGCGACCTGTTCGCGGTCATCGAAGAGCACGCGGACAATGCGGCGCAAAGGGTGGACCGTGATCTGGTGGAGAAGGCCTTCCTCTTCGCGTGCGAGCGCCACGCCGACCAGCGCCGCCGCTCCGGTGAGGACTTCATCACGCACCCGGTTGGGGTCGCGAAGATCTGCGCCGGGATGCGGCTGGACACGGGGACGCTGTGCGCCGCCCTCCTGCACGACACCGTCGAGGACACGAGCGCCTCACTCGACGAGGTGCGCGACGACTTCGGCGACGAGGTGTGCCGGCTGGTGGACGGCGTCACCAAGCTGACCGGCATCACGTTCCAGAGCCGCGACGATCGTCAGGCCGAGAACTACCGCAAGATGATGGTCGCGATGGCCCAGGACATCCGGGTCATCCTGATCAAGCTCGCCGATCGGCTGCACAACATGCGCACGATCGAGGCGATGCCGAAGCAGAAGCAGCAGGAGAAGGCGCGCGAGACGCTCGAGATCTTCGCGCCGCTCGCGCACCGGCTCGGCATCCACGCGATCAAGTGGGAGCTCGAGGACCTCGCGTTCGCGACGCTGCACCCGCGCAAGTACAGCGAGATAAAGGGCCTGGTCAACCAGCAGCGCGAGGAGCGCCAGGGCTACGTGTCGCGCGCCGGCGACTACCTCGGCAAGGAGCTCGCCGCCGTCGGCATCGAGGCCCAGATCTCGGGCCGTGCGAAGCACTTCTACTCGATCTACTCGAAGATGACCAAGAAGGGGCGCGAGTTCAACGAGATCTACGACCTGACCGCGATGCGCGTGCTGGTCGGCTCGGTCAAGGACTGCTACGGCGCGATCGGCGTCATCCACTCGCTCTGGAAGCCGCTCCCGGGCCGCTTCAAGGACTACGTGGCGATGCCGAAGTTCAACATGTACCAGGCGCTCCACACGACGGTGATCGGGCCCGAGGGCCGGCCGCTGGAGATCCAGATCCGCACGACGGAGATGCACCACACCGCCGAGTACGGGATCGCGGCGCACTGGATCTACAAGGACGGCAAGCACGCGCCCGAGGAGAAGGTCGAGTGGATCAAGCAGATCGTCGACTGGCAGAAGGACCTCTCCGACCCGCAGGAGTTCGCCGAGACGCTTAAGGCCGACCTGTTCGAGGACGAGGTCTTCGTCTTCACGCCCAAGGGCGAGGTGAAGTCGCTCGGGGCGGGCGCGACCCCGCTCGACTTCGCCTACGCGGTGCATACCGACGTCGGTCACCGCTGCGTCGGCGCGAAGGTCAACGGCAAGATCGTGCCGCTCCAATACGAACTGCAGTCCGGCGACATTTGTGAGGTGCTGACCTCCAAGCAGGAGCGCGGCCCGTCGCGCGACTGGCTGTCGCTCGCGAAGACCACGCGCGCGCAGTCGAAGATCCGCGCCTGGTTCAAGCGCGAGCGCCGCGAGGACTCAGAGCGCACCGGTCGCGAGATCCTCCAGGACAGCTTGCGCCGCCAGGGCCTGCCGCCGCAGAAGATCGCCGGCTCGCCGCTGCTCGCCGACGTGATCCGCGAGATGGGCTTCCGCAAGGGCGACGACTTCTACATCGCGCTCGGCCAGGCGAAGATCTCGGCAAAGGTCGTCACCCAGAAGATCATGCAGCGCCTGCGCCAGGGCGAGTCTGCCGTCGAGGACGCCGGCGCGGCCGCCCAGCTGCTGGACCGCAAGAAGGAGCGCCCGCGCTCGACCGGCAGCGCATCCGGCTACGGGATCGTCGTCGACGGCATCGACGACGTGATGCTGCGGATCGCGAAGTGCTGCCGCCCGGTGCCAGGCGATCCGATCGTCGGCTACATCTCGCTCGGCAAGGGCATCACGATCCACCACGAGGCGTGCTCGAACGTCCGCGCGCTGAAGCGCAACCCGGACCGCTTCACAAAGGTCTGGTGGGACGGCGAGGGCGCCGGGTCCTCGTTCCGGGCCGAGATCGAGATCGACGGCTGGGATCGCCACCGCCTGCTGGAGGACCTGTCGCGCTGCTTCGCCGAGGCCGGGGTGAACATCCTCGAGGCGCGCTGCACGACCGTCGACCCGATGATCAAGAACCGCTTCGTGGTCGAGGTGGGGGACACCCAGGCGCTGAAGATCTGCATCTCGCGCCTGCGCAACATCGACTCGGTCTTCGACGCGTATCGTGTGACGCCGACGGGCTGAGCGGCAGTAGAAGGGGGGAGTCGTGCGACAGCGGGGTGGTGGGGGCCTTCGCCGGCGATCGGTGCGGCTCGCGCTGGGCCGCCTCTGGCTCGAGGCCGTGGTGCCCGCCACGGATGCTGGCCACGCCGATCCCGCCGCGGCGGTCAGGCAGGCCGTCTACTACTACCTCAGCGACGCCGGCTCCGGGCGCGCCGGCTGGACCCACCCGCGCTTCGGCCGCGGCGCAGAGCAGACCGGGCCCACGATCGAGGTGGCCGTGACCGTCGACGAGGGAAGCTGGCAGGCATTCGTCGGCGAAGCCGCCAACCAGGGCGTCAGCGTCGACGAGCTCGTGCGCCATGCGCTGCTCTACTTCGCGGCCGATCTCGATGCCGGCCGGGTCGCGGCGCGGATCCTCGACGATCAGGCCGAGCGTTAGCCCACCGTCGTCGGCTGCGAGAGCAGCCGGGGAGAGTCGCTAGGCCTGCTGGGTGATCACAGGGGCGGCGTCGAGGCTGCGCAGCGCCGCCTGAAGCGTTCCGCGCCCGCGATGGTGCAGCCCGTGGATCGAGCTCTCGGTCTTGCCGAGCACGCCGGCGATCTCGGTCGGCGACAGGCCGACGATGTGGCGCAGGACCGCGACCTCGCGCTGCTCGACGGGCAGCTGGTCGAGCGCCAGGCGCAGGCTCTGACAGCGCTCGGCGCCGACCTCGTGATGGCCGTCGTCGGTCGCGCGGACCTCCTCGCAGGGGACCGCACGACGGGTGCGCATGTGGTCCAGCGCCGCGTTGCGCGCGACGCGCAGGATCCAGGCCGCAAACGGAACCTCGCGCTGCTCGTACTTCTTGATCGCGGTCATCAGCTTGGCGAACACGTTCTGCGTGATGTCCTCGGCCTCGTGGTGGTCCTTGACGAAGGACCTCACGTAGCCCAGGACGTCCGCGGCGTAGCGTGCGTAGAGGAAGTGCAGCGCGTCCATGTCGCCCTGCTTGGCGAGGCCGACGGCTTGCAGGACCAGCGCGCTCTCGCCCCGCTCGCCCTTGGTCGAAGAGGCGAAGCGGCTCTTGAGGCGGCGATCGTGATCGTTCGAGCGCGGCTCGGACGAACTGCTGGTCATCTCCTACTCCCTGATCATCCCGGATGCCCGCCGGACTCGCCGTGCGCACCTGAGCTGCTGGCTCCTGCGCGACGATCGCCCTTGCTGCGGACTCCTTACGGGTCCATTCCAATTTTTCCTGCAACCTCGGGAGACTCCCGATTCCCACGAAGGTGCCGGCGAAACCACATTAGGCCAGATGTAGGTATCTGGCCAATCGTTGGAGGCTTCTGCCCAAGTTCGCCTCCAGAGGTTGGAATTTCGGATGAGCTTTTCTAGCTCAGGCAAGTCCCCGGTTTGTCAACGAGTTGTGTAGGGGCAGAGGGAAAGCTCACTCGGCGGCGCCACGGCGGCGGCCGCGCGACGAAAGGCCGAAGGTGACGTGGCAGTCGGAACGTTCGGGGGGTAGCGAGGTTCAGACGGGCGTGGGCGTGGCTGACGCGGTCCGTTCGGCGGTCCTGCACTACGTGCGTGAGCTCAAAGGCGGGCGCGCGGTCCCGTTTCCGCGCTTCGGTCGCGCCGGCTATCAGCGCGCGGCCCTGGCCGGAGTCGAGCTGGATCTCGACGGCGAGACGGCGACCGTGCTCGAGCGTGAGGCCAAGCGGCAGCACGTGGCGATCGAGCAGCTGCTGGCACACGCGATGTTCGTCTACCTGGCCGACGTCGACTCCGCATACGCCTAGCCGGCCGGGCCGCGCCGCTCGCGGGCGCTGGAAGTGCCGGCCCGGTTCGGCCGTTAGCTCGAGGTGGCAGCACAACCCAAGTCGACGGTCGAGCTACCGCCGCCCGCCACGGTGGAGCTGACGGTCACGCTGATCGTCGCGGACACGCATGACGGTCCCGATCTCGGCGTCTTCCTCGCCGCGGCGGACATTCCCGTCCTGGAGCGCATCGCGGCTCCGGCCGAGCTGACCCGCGGCCACGACGGGGCCCCGGGCATCGTCGTGGCGATCTGCGATCCGCACGACGGAGATCAGGAGATCCGCCAGATCGTCGAGCAGCGGCCGCAGGCCCGGACCGTGATGGTGTCGGAGACCTCGTCGCCGGCGATCGTCCGCCGTGGCGTCAACAGCGGCGCGGCGGGCTTCGTCCGGCTCGACGAGGCGGAGGTCGCGCTGGCGCCCACCGTCCGGGCGATCGCGGCGGGCCAGCTCGTCATTCCCTTCGCCAGGCGCAAGGAGTCGATACCGGAGACGCTGACCACGCGCGAGAAGCAGATCCTCTCGCTGGTCGTGATGGGCCTGCGCAACCGCGAGATCGCGAGCAAGCTCTACGTGGCGGAGAGCACGGTCAAGAGCCACCTCTCCTCGGCCTTTGGCAAGCTGGGCGTCGGCTCGCGCAACGAGGCCGCGGCGCTGATCCTCGATCCGCGCGCCGGCGTGGGGATGGGGATCTTGAAGATCCCGAATGAAGGGGTGGGAGGTTCGACGCCGTGAGCGGACGGGGGCGCAAGATCGTCTCGGTCGTCGGGACCCGGCCGAACTTCATGAAGATGGCGCCGATCGTCGCCGAGCTCGACCGGCGCGGCGACGGCTTCGAGAGCGTGCTCGTCCACACCGGCCAGCACTACGACCCGATCATGTCCGAGGTCTTCTTCGAGGAGCTCGGGATCGGCAGGCCGGACCACATGCTCGACGTCGGCTCCGGCTCGCACGCCCAGCAGACGGCGCGGGTGATGGAGCGGCTCGAGCCGGTGCTGCTCGAGGAGCAGCCCGACCTGGTGCTGGTCCCCGGCGACGTCAACTCGACGCTCGCGGCCGCGCTGGTGGCCTCGAAGCTGGGAATTCCGATCGGCCACGTCGAGGCCGGCCTGCGCAGCTTCGACCGCACGATGCCGGAGGAGATCAACCGGATCGTGACCGACCGCGTGTCGGATCTGCTCTTCACGCACTCGCCCGAGGCTCAGGACCACCTGCTGGCGGAGGGGGCAGCGCAGGAGGCGATCCACTACGTCGGCAACACGATGATCGACACGCTGGTGGCGATGCGCGCGCGCGTCGAGAGCCTGCAGGCGGCGCGCGGCCGCGGGCTCGAGCCGGGCGGCTACGTGCTCGTGACGCTGCACCGACCGGCGCTGGTGGACGGTCCGCTGCTCGCGGACGCGATCGAGGCGCTGATCGAGCTGTCGCGCGAGCTGCCGATCGTCTTCCCGGCGCACCCGCGGACGCGCAAGGCGATGGAGACGCTCGGCCTCGACCCCCGGAGCGAGCGCTTCACGGTGCTCGAGCCGCTCGGCTACCTCGACTTCCTCAGCCTGCTCGGCGACGCGGCCGCCGTCGTGACCGACTCGGGCGGCATCCAGGAGGAGTCGACCTACCTCGGCGTGCCGTCGTTCACGCTGCGCGACAACACCGAGCGCCCGGTGACGCTGACGATGGGGACTAACCGCCTGCTGGGCCTGCGCCCGCAGCTGCTGACGGAGGTGCCCCAGATGATCGCCGAGGTCGCGGCCCGCGAGGCGCTCGTGCCGCCGCTCTGGGACGGCGCGGCGTCGGGTCGAATCGTCGACGTGCTGGCAGCGGAGCTGCCGCTCGACGCGGCGGTCTCGACGACGCGGAGGGTCGCATGAGGGTCGGGATCGTCGGTCTCGGCTACGTCGGCCTGCCGCTCGCGGTCGCGTTCTGCGAGGCGGGCCACGAGGTCTGGGGCGTCGACGCCGACAAGCGCACGATCGACGAGCTGCGCGCGAGCCGCTCGCACATCGAGGACGTGTCCAGCGAGCGGCTCGCCGCGATCGCCGGCCGGTTCCACCCGAGCACGCGCTACGCCGACCTGGCGAAGGTCGACGCAGCCGTGATCGCGGTCCCGACGCCGCTGACGCGCAACCGCGAGCCCGACCTCGGCCCGCTGGTGTCCTCGGGGCAGTCGCTGGCGGGCGTGCTCCAGGAGGGCCAACTGGTCGTGCTCGAGTCGACGACCTACCCCGGCACCACCCGTGAGCGGCTGGTGCCGCTGCTGGAGGAGTCGGGGCTCAAGGCCGGGCGCGACTTCCATCTGGCGTTCTCGCCCGAGCGGATCGATCCGGGCCGGACCGACTTCACCCTGCGGACCACGCCGAAGGTCGTCGGCGGCCTGACCGACGCCTGCCGGGCACGGGCGGTCGAGCTCTACCGCGAGGTCTGCGACGAGATCGTCGAGGTCTCGACGCCGGAGGCCGCCGAGCTCTCGAAGCTGCTCGAGAACGTCTTCCGCTCGGTCAACATCGCGCTCGTCAACGAGCTCGCGATGCTCTGCGACCGGATGGGAATCGATGTCTGGGAGGTCGTCGAGGCGGCGGCGACCAAGCCCTACGGGTTCATGTCGTTCCGCCCGGGGCCCGGGATGGGCGGTCACTGCCTGCCGGTCGACCCGTTCTACCTCGCCTGGCGCGCACGCGAGTTCGACACCCAGACCGAGTTCATCGAGCTCGCCGGCGAGGTCAACCAGCAGATGCCGTACTTCTGCACCGAGAAGATCGTGCGGGCGCTCAACGAGCACGAGAAGCCGGTCAAGGGCTCGAAGATCGCGCTGCTGGGCGTGTCCTACAAGGCGGGCGTGGGGGACATGCGCGAGTCGCCCGCGCTGAAGATCCTCGGGCTGCTGGCGGCACAGGGCGCCAAGCTGCGCTATCACGACGACTTCGTCTCCGAGCTGGCGGAGTTCGAGCTCGTCTCACAGCCGCTCGAGCAGGCGCTCGAGGGCGTCGACTGCGCCGTGATCGTGACCGCGCATCCCGGCCTCGACCTCCGGCGAGTCGTCGCCGAGGCGCCGCTGGTGGTCGACTTCCGCGGCGTCACGCGCGGCATCGAAGCGCCCAACCTCGCGCGCCTGTAGCCGCCGGCACATAGCCCGATCCGCGTCCAGTGGACCTCTTGCGCGCTCAAGATCGTCTAGCCGTCTGCCGAATTGGATAAAGAAGGGGTAGGCAAACTCACGAGGGGAGCCGGTCGATGACCACATGGCAGCTGCTTGTTCTCGCCTGGGGCGTCGGCGCTCCGCTCGCCGTCGCGGGGTTCGTGCTCAGCTATCCGGTCTACCTCCGCCACCGCCGCCAGGCCCGGTTCGGCCGGTCTGCCGCGGTCGTTCGGCCGCAGCGCCGGCACTCGCTGCGCCGCACCGTTTAGCACCCCGTAGCGCCTGCCAGCACCCGGATCCCGCGCCGGAGCAAGTTTCAAGCGGTCTTACCCGTTCGTGGGAGGTGATCGTCTCTCGCCGTCCGCGATGTCACCGGAGCAGCGATGCCGGCTGAGCGCACCGAGGTGACGCACCGCTCGCAGCAGGGCAGCGTCGCCAGCAAGGCCGATCTGCGGATCCCCGATGGTGGGCAACGCCGTAGGCAGTACAGCTGGGACTCCGCGTTCGCCGCCGCATCGGTGCGCATGCGCCCAGGCGGCCGCGGCAACGCGCAAGCCGAGATCCCCGAGGGCGCCGGCACGGCCGCCGGCCTACGCCGCAATGCGCTCTACCGGCGCAGCCTCGCGACGGCGGACGTAATCGCCGCGGTCTTGGCGCTGGTCGCGGCGGTGCCGCTGCTCGGCGACGATCGGCTCAAGGCGACGCTGTTCGCCGCGCTGCCGCTCGTCGTGCTCGTCAGCAAGGCGATCGGCCTCTACGACCGCGACGAGAACCTGCTCCACCGCACGACGCTCGACGAGGTGCCGGCGCTGTTCCAGATGACGACGCTCTACACGCTCCTGATATGGCTCACGCAGGGCGTCTTCATCGCCGGCCAGCTGCGCCCGAACCAGGTCCTCGGCGTCTGGGGGCTGCTCTTCGCCGCCATGGTCGTCGGCAGGGCGAGCGTGCGCTGGGCGTTGCGGCGGGTGGCTCCCGAGGAGCGCTGCATCGTGCTCGGGGACGCGGAGAGCGCGCACACGATCCGCCGCAAGATCGAGGGCAGCCCCGCGATCAACGCCGTCGTGCTGGGCCGCGCGACGCTCCAGCCCGGCGACTCGGCCGGCAACGGCATCCCGCTGCTCGGCGACCTGTCGGCGCTGCCCGTCCTGCTCGAGTGCCACGAGGTCGAGCGCGTGATCATCGCGCCGACGTCCGCCGACCCCGACGAGCTGCTCGACGCGATCCGGCTAGTGAAGGCGCTCGGCGTGAAGGTCAGCCTGCTGCCACGGGTGTTCGAGGCCGTCGGCTCGACGGTCCGCTTTGACGACATCGAGGGGCTGACGCTGCTCGGCGTACCGACCTATGGGCTGACGAACTCCTCGAAGCTGCTCAAGCGCAGCATGGACGTCGTCGGCGCGAGCATCGGCCTGATCGCGCTCGCGCCGGTCCTGTTGACGATCGCGCTGCTGGTCAAGCTGACGTCGCCCGGTCCCGTCTTCTTCCGCCAGCCGCGGATCGGCCGCCACGGCGAGCAGTTCGAGATGGTCAAGTTCCGGACGATGGTCGAAGGCGCCGACGAGCAGAAGGCCGAGCTGCTCGCCGCCAACGAGGCTGACGGCCTGTTCAAGATCGCCAACGACCCCCGCCTGACCGATGTCGGTCGCGCGCTGCGGCGCTTCTCGCTCGACGAGCTGCCGCAGCTCTGGAACGTCCTGCGCGGGCAGATGAGCCTCGTCGGACCGCGTCCGCTGGTGCCCGAGGAGGACTCGATGGTCGACGGCTGGGAGCGCCGCCGGCTCGAGTTGATGCCCGGCATGACCGGAATCTGGCAGGTGCTCGGCTCGGCTCGGATCCCACTCAGCGAGATGGTGAAGATCGACTACCTCTACGGGGCGAACTGGTCGATCTGGCTCGACCTTAAGATCCTCGTGCGCACCGCCGGCTTCGTGCTGGGCCGCCGCGGCCTCTAGCGCCCGTCGCGACATGCCGTGAGCGGAGCCCGCTAGGGCGTCACCCATTCGTCGTGCCAGGCGCTCACCGTGTACAGGTTCCAGAGGTGCTTGCTCCAGTCGCCGCGACCGTGACGGTGACTCTCGAAGATGGCGTCGATCCGGTCGGCGTCGAGCAGCCCGCGCTCGGCGAGGCTCGAGCCGCGCACGGTTGTCTGCGCGCGGCGACCGAGGTCGCCGCGTAGCCACTCCTTCATCGGCGTGCCGAAGCCCTGCTTCGGGCGGTGGACGATCTCGTGTGGCAGGACGTCCTCGGCTACCCGCTTGAGCGCATGCTTCTTCGACCCGTCGCGGACCTTCATGTCCGGCGGCATGGCCAGGGCCAGCTCCACGAGCTCGTGGTCGAGGAACGGCTCGCGGCCCTCGATCGAGTTCGCCATCGTCTGGCGGTCGAGCTGCATCAGCAGCATCTCCGACAGCCGCTGCTTCATCTCGACGTAGGTCATCCGCTGGAACAGGTCGGCATCTCCTCGCTCCTGCCCGGCCTCGGCCCAGATCCGCTCGACGATCGCGTAGGAGTCGCCGTAGCCGGCGCCGTCGAGCAGCACGTCGCGCTTGAGCTCGCCACGGAAGCAGAGCGCGCCGCCCCAGTAGGGCAGCGGGCTCGTGGCGGCGTCGTAGAGCGCCTCGCCGTGACGGATCCCACGGCCCGCGCGCTGGGTCGCCCGCAGCGCCGAGCGGCCGATCAGCGGCCTTAGGCGGGGGTGTACGAAGCGCTGGAAGGGGACCACGAAGCGGCGGTGGTCGACGTAGCCCTTGTAGCCGTGGAATAGCTCGTCGGCGCCCTCGCCGACCTGGACGACGATCGTCCCGCTGTCGCGCGCGAGGCGCGAGACGAAATGCTGCGGAATCGACGTCCAATCGCCGATCGGCTCGTCCTGACGGCTGAGGAACTCGGGGATGAAGGCCGCGACGTCCTCGTCGGTGATCACGACCTCGTGGTGGTCGGTGCCGAACTTCTCAGCGATCGTGCGCGCGTAGCTGAGCTCGTCGTACTCGGCGTAGTCGCGTGGCGCGGTCGTGTAGGTCCGCACGGGCCTGTCGGTCAGCTCGGACATCAGCGCGACGTTCAGCGACGAGTCGAGCCCGCCGGAGAGGAAGACCCCGAACGGCACGTCGGACATCATCCGCAGTCCGATCGACTCGCGCAGCTGTGCGCGCAGGCGGACGAGCATCTCGGTCTCGTCCATCGCGGCGACCTCGGCTGCGAGTGGCGACGCGAGCGGGCGCCAGTAGCGCTCGGCCTGGATCGAGCCGTCGGCGCGGATCGTGATCCGCTCCGCCGGGGCGACCTTGCGCACGCCGGCGAACATCGTCCGCGGCGCGGGGGCGAACGAGAAGGTGAGGAAGTGGAAGAAGCTCTCCTCGTCGAGGTCGGGCGTCAGCGCCGGATGCTCGAGCAGTGCGCGCATCTCCGAGCCGAACACGAGCCCGCCGGGCAGCGGCGCGTAGAAGAGCGGCTTGACGCCGACGCGGTCGCGGGCGAGGAACAGCTCGCGCCGGCGCGAGTCCCAGATCGCGAACGCGAACATCCCGCGCAGGCGCTCGACGCAGGCCGGGCCCTCCTCCTCCCAGAGGTGGACGATCGTCTCCGAGTCGGTGTTGGAGCGGTAGCGGTGGCCCTTGGCCTCGAGCTCGGCGCGCAGCTCTAGGTGGTTGTAAATCTCACCGTTGAACGTGATCCAGACCGTCCCGTCCTCGTTGGACATCGGCTGATGGCCGGCGCGTGAGAGGTCAACGATCGAGAGGCGGCGGTGGCCCAGCGCCACCCGGTCGGCGGGCGAGCACCAGCTGCCGCCGTCGTCCGGACCGCGATGGCTGATGCTGTCGCGCATCCGCGTGACGGTCGCCTCATCTGCGGCGAAGCCGTCGGAGAAGCCCAGGATTCCAGCGATGCCGCACACATGGGAGGAACGGTGGCGGCAGGGAGATCCTTTCCCGGCGCCGCTAGCCTGCTCTCGGTGCCGAACAGAGCGTACGTGTGCAAGCTCGCGCGCCGCACGTCGTTGACTACCTGAGATGTGCGGGATCGCAGGCCAGGCGAGGACCGACGGGCGCCCGGTGGACGCGGCGCTGGTCGACCGGATGTGCGCCGGCGAGGAGCACCGCGGGCCCGACGCGCGCGGCGTCCATGTCGAGGCCGGCGTGGGGCTGGGGATCCAGCGCCTGCGGATCATCGACCTCGCCACCGGCGACCAGCCGATCTTCAACGAGGCCGGGACCGTCGCCGTCGTGCTCAACGGCGAGATCTACAACTTCCGCGAGCTGCGCGAGCGCCTGATCGCCTCGGGCCACACGTTCCGGACCGAGTCCGACACCGAGGTGATCGTCCACCTCTACGAGGAGCTCGGGCGCGACTGCGTGCGCGAGCTGCACGGCATGTTCGGGCTGGCGATCTGGGACTCGCGCCGCCGGGAGCTCGTGCTCGCGCGCGACCGTGTCGGCAAGAAGCCGCTGCTCTACGCGCTCGGCGACGGCAAGATCAGCTTCGCGTCGGAGTTCGGCGCTCTGCTGCAGGACGAGGAGATCCCGCGTGACCTCGACCTGCAGGCGCTCGACGCCTACTTCGCCTACCGCTACGTCCCCGCCCCGCTGACCGCCCTGCGCGCCGTGCGCAAGCTTCCGCCGGCTTGCACGCTGACCTTCGGCCCGCGTGGCGTCGAGATCGACCGCTACTGGAGCCTCGACTACGGCAAGCGCTTCGAGGGCACGGAGCAGGAGGCGCACGCTGCGATCCGCGACCACCTGCGCCGGGCGGTCCGGAAGCGGATGGTCGCCGACGTGCCGCTCGGCGCCTTCCTCTCCGGGGGCGTGGACTCGGCGGCCGTCGTGGCCGCGATGGCGGAGGCCTCGCCACGGCCGGTCGAGACGTTCTCGATCGGCTTCGAGGGCGAGCTCAACGAGCTGCCGCTCGCTCGCGTCGTGGCCGAGCGCTTCGGGACCGAGCACCACGAGCTGATGGTCGAGCCGAAGGCGATCGAGGTGATCCCGAAGATCGTCCGCCACTACGGCGAGCCGTTCGCCGACGCGACCGCGATCCCCACGTTCTATCTCGCCGAGATGGCGCGCAGGCACGTGACGGTCGCCCTCAACGGCGACGGCGGCGACGAGGCCTTCGCCGGCTACACGCGCTACGTGGCCCAGACCGCCCTAGCCAAGGTCGGCCGGCTGCCGGCGCCCGCACGGCGGCTGCTGAGCGCGGTCGCGGCCCGCGTGCCTAGCAGCGGCAAGATCGACAGCACGCGCAGCCGCATCCGCCGCCTCGGCGAGGCGGCGACGCTCGACGAGCCGGGTCGCTACCTCGCCTACATGACGGATTTGCAGGGCTTCCGGCGCAACGACCTCTACAGCGACGACTTCGCCCGAGCGATCGGGACCACGACGGCCGACCGCTTCGTCCGCGAGCCGTGGGCGCGCTCGACCGCCGACTCGCTCGTCGACCGCATGCTCGACGTCGACGTCGCCCACTACCTGCCCGACGACCTGCTGACGAAGGTCGACATCGCGACGATGGCGTGCTCGCTCGAGGGCCGCTCGCCACTGCTCGACCACGAGCTGCTCGAGCTCGCGGCCTCGCTGCCGCCTGAGCTCAAGCTGCGCGGAGGCGAGAAGAAGGTCGCCTTCCGGGCGGCGCTGCGGGGCTGGGTGCCCGACGAGATCCTCGACGCGCCCAAGCGCGGCTTCCAGCCACCGCTGGCCGACTGGTTCCGCGGCGAGCTGCGCGGCTACGCGCGCGACGTCCTGCTCGACGGCGGCGCCACAAACCGCGGCTACTTCCGCGCCGATCGCGTCGAGGGGCTGCTCGACCGCCACGCGAGCGGCGTCGAGGACAACTCGCAGGGCATCTGGACGCTGCTGATGTTCGAGCTTTGGCAGCGCGACTTCGTCGACGGGACGCCGCCGACGCAGCCGGCGGCGCTATCGCTTGACGGCTGAGGCGAACAGCTCCCGGAGCTGCGCGGCGGCGCGCGAGCCGTCGTGGTCGGCCGCAACCTTGTCGTGCCCCGCATGCGCGAGCCGCTCGCGCAGCTCCGGGTTGTCGGCGAGCCGGCGCAGGGCGGCCGCCAGGAGGTCGGGCCGGCCGGGCGCCACTAGCAGCCCGCCGACCTCGTCCTCGACGAGCTCGGGGATGCCCATGACCCGCGAGGACACGACGGCCACGCGCATCGCCATCGCCTCCATCAAGACGACGGGTATGCCCTCGCCGAAGCTGGGCAGGCAGAAGACGTCGGCGCGCTCGTAGTAGGCGCGGATGTCGTCCTGGCCGACGCTGCCGGCGAAGGTGACGCCGTCGGTCACGCCGAGCTCGGCGGCGCGGCGCTCGAGTGCCTCGCGGCGCTCGCCGTCGCCGACGATCGTCAACCGCGCTCGCACGCTGTCGGCCTGCAGCAGCGCGAGCGCCTCGAGCAACACCGCCTGTCCCTTCACGGGATGCAGCCGGCCGACGTTGAGGATCCGCAGCTCGTCGCCCGAGTCGCTTGCGGCCCGGTCTCCGTCGAACTGCGCAAGGTCGACGCCGCAGCGCACGACGTGGATCTTCGGCCAGTGCTCGTCGCCGACCAGCGTCATCAGCTGGCTGCGGCCGAAGTCGCTGACGCAGACGACGAAGCGGGCGTTGCGGACCTTCTCGGCCAGCAGCCCCTGGTCCGCCGTCTGGATGTCGGTGCCGTGTGCGGAGAAGCTGTAGCTCCAGCCGCCTCCCAGCCGCGCGACGATCATCGCGACGTCTGCGGCCGGGCTGGTGAAGTGGGCGTGGACGTGGCTGAGGCCCTCGCGCCGCAGCCTGTCCCAGACCAGGACCGCCTCGGCGAAGTAGAAGAGCTGCCAGAGGCGCCCGCGCGCCGAGCCGCGCCCCGTTCGCAGCGCCCACAGGAGCGTTGCCAGGTAGCGACGCCGCTGTCGTGCGAAGCCCGCGAGGTGGACCGCCAGCAGCCTCGCCATGCCGACGGGGAGCACCGCGTAGGTCGTCTCGAACTCGCGCCGGTCGGCCTCCGCCTTGAGGTGCCCCGGATCGCTGCGGCGGATCGAGACGGTCGCGATCTCGGCTCCGAGACGCCGCAGCGCCTCGACCTCGCGCAGCACGAAGGTGTGCGATATCGCCGGGTACTGGTCGCAGAGGTACGCGAGCCGCAGCGCCACGGCTAGGAGGAGCCCTGCGCCCCGGCGACGGCGTACTCGACGGCGGACTCGAAGCCGGTCGCCATCCGCTCGTAGTCGAAGGCCGTCACGTCCTCGCGCGCCGCCTCCGCCATCCGCGCGGCCAGCTCGCCGTCCTCGACGATCCGTCGCAGTGCGCCGGCGAGCGAGCCCGGATCGCGCTCGGGCACCACGAACCCATTGCGGCCGTCGTCCACGAGCCCGTGCGCGGCAGCGCCGACCGCGTCCGAGGCGACCACGGGCAGGCCGGCGTGCATCGCCTCGTTGACGACGAGCCCCCACGGCTCGCGATCGAGCTCGGTGGTCACGGACGGCAGCACGAGGCAGCGTGCACGCGCCATGTGACCGGGGAGCTCGTCCTGCGGCACGTAGCCGAGGACCTCGACGTCCTCACGCCCGCCAACGCGGGCGCGGACGTCAGCTTCCAGCGGTCCGCTGCCGACCAGGCGCAGCCGCGCCGGCGTCGCCGACTCCGCCCGCACGCGATCCCAGGCGTCGAGCAGCGGCATGACGCCCTTGTACTCCTTGAGCTGACCGATGAAGAGAACCTCGGCCTCGCTGCCGTTGCGGTGTGGCTCGACGCTCGCGAAGCGGCCGGGCTCGACCGCCTGGCCGGCGACGAAGATCTTCTCCGGCTCGACGCCCGGCACTTCGGTCAGGAAGCGCTTGACGTGGTCGCCGTAGGCGACGATCGCATCCACGTCGCGGTAGAGCGCCTCGGTGACGCGTCGCGTGCGCTGGTGGAACGGCGTCGTCGGGTGGTGCCACATGCCGGTCCAGAGGACGAACGGCACCGTGCGGGCGCGCGCGGTCGCCCACGTCAGCGGCAGCTGGAGCTTGCCGTTGGTGCTCTTGATCACGGCGTCGTAGCGGCTCCCGCTCAGGGCGAGCGCGGTGCCGGGCATGACGGCCTGTCCGCCGATCCGCATCCGCGCCAGCTCGACGCGACGGTAGTCGCCGTGGCGGTCGACCGGCACGTCGCGGTTGTGCCAGCGCTCGCGCTCGTCGGCGAAGAAGTAGAAGTCGACCTCCATCCGGCGCGCGAGCGCCTCGTAGAGTCGCAGCCGGTAGTGGGTCGGGAAGTACTCGAAGAACGCGACGCGTCGTCTCATCTCGCGGCAGTATCGACCAGAGCTTCGTGGCATCGCGCCCTGGCAGCGATCCTGCACCCGGGGTAGGGTTGCCGCGAACGGGTTCGGGGCAGAGGGGCGAGGTGTTGGACGCAGAGGCGGCGGATCGTCGTGATTTCTGGACCGGCTATCAGCCCGGGTTCAAGTTCTCCGACGCTGAGGTCGGCAGTCAGCGCTTCTTCGACGAGGTCGAGGCGCACCGCTACGCGCTCGAGCCGCACATCAAGGAGATCGTCGGCTTCGAGCGCTGGGCCGGCAAGGACGTGCTCGAGGCCGGCTGCGGCATCGCCACCGACGGCATGCAGTTCGTCCGCGCCGGCGCCCGCTACACCGGCATGGACTTCAGCCCGAGCGCGCTCTCGCTGGCGCAGCACCGCTTCGACCTGGCCGGGGAGGAGGCGCGCCTCCAGCAGGGCTCGATCGCCGAGATCCCGTTCCCGGACGACTCGTTCGACCTCGTCTACTCGAACGGGGTGATCCACCACCTGCCCGAGACCCAGCGGGTCGTGGACGAGTTTCACCGCGTCCTGCGGCCGGGCGGCAAGGCGATCGTGATGGTCTACCACCGCGACTCGCTCAACTACCTCTTCACGATCATGGTGCTGCGGCGCCTGCTCGCGGGCCTGCTGCTCATCCCGGGATCGGACCGCCTGGTCGCGCGCCTGACCGGTGAGCCGCTCGACGTGCTCGAGGGCCACAAGGCGCTCCTGCGCGAGCACGGCCTCGGCTACCTGACGGATACCGCGACCTTCCTCTCGAACAACACCGACGGACCCGGGAACCCGCTTTCGAAGGTCTACTCGCGCCGTACGGGACGCGAGCTGTTCGCGCGCTTCGAGCGCGTCGAGACCGACGTGCGGTTCCTCAACCTGCGGATCTACCCGTATGGCGATCGGCTCGCCGCGACGGCGTTCGCCCGCCGTCTCGATCGCCGCTACGGCTGGCACCTCTGGCTGACGGCCGTCAAGGCCTGAGCCGTCTCGCCGATCCCGCTCCGGGACTGGCGCAACGCGCTGAGTAGACGTGCGTCCTAGTCGAAGGCGCTTTAGAAGCGCTTGACACGCGCGGTACCGATATGACGGGAGGTGCGACTGCTCGTCCAGTTTCTGATTGCCTTGCTCGCGATGCTCGTGTTCGCGGGCGGCTCGCCTGGCATGCCGGATGCCGAGGCGAAGAAGCGCTGCGCCAAGGCCGCCAAGAAGACGGGGAAGGGGAGCGCCAAGCACGCTCGCTGCGTCCAGCGGTCGGCATGCCAGACGCGCGCCAACTCCAAGGCCGCCCGCCGCCGGGCGAGGGCGATGCGCGGCAAGCAGGGCGCGGCCCGCCGGACGCGCGCGCTCAAGGGCCGGAGCGGCAAGTGCCGCCCTCGCCGCACGACGACCAGAGGCGCGGCGCCCATCGAGTCCGGGACGCCGACCGGCGCGCCGGGTGGCCAGCCGCCCGCGACTTCCGGCGGCGAGCCGCCGGCACCCGACGGTCGGCCCACCGCCCCCACGGACGCAGAGCCGCCCTCGGTGCCAGACACGGACCCGCCCGCGGCCACCGACGGAGACCCGCCCGCGACCGCCGAGTCGATCCTCCCGGCGCCCGTGCGCGAGCTGCACTTCGCGCCGACCTCCGTCTGGGACGCGCCGCTGCCGGCCGACGCGCCGATCGCACCGGACTCGTGGGCCCGCCTCGACCCGATGCTCGACCACGTCGAGGCGCGCCAGGCCGACATGTTCTTCCCCTCGATCTCGATCTCGTCCTACTCCACGCCCGTCTACATCGTGCCCCTCCTCCAGCCCCGAGTGCCGGTGATCCTCGACGCCTGGAACCCGAGCCTCAAGCGCGCACTGTCCGAGGGCGTGCCGATCCCTCCGAACGCGCGCCAGGCGGCGGGAACCGACGGTCACCTGACGATCTACCAGCCCTCGACCGACAGCATGTGGGAGTTCTGGAAGGCGTCCAAGCGCGACGACGGCTGGCACGCGGCCTGGGGCGGAGCGATGCGTCACGTGTCGACGAGGGCCGGCTACTACAACAACAACGTCTGGCCAGGGCTTTCGGGGCTCCAGGGCTATAACTGGGGCTCGACCGCCACCTCCCTACCGGTGGCGGGCGGGCTGATCACGATCCAGGACCTGCGCGAGGGCCGGATCGACCACGCCCTCGCCGCCTCGGTGCCGTTCGCGTGCCAGGACTTCTTTCTCTTCCCGGCCCAGCGCACGGATGGGCTCTCGACGCGCTCGGATTGCATCCCCGAGGGCGCCCGCCTGCGACTCGACCCCAACCTCGACGTCAGCGCCCTCAACGTCCCCCCGGTCACGAAGCTGATCGCCAGGGCCGCGCAGAAGTACGGGATCATCGTCCGCGACAAGACGGGCGGCCAGTCGATCTCGCTGTTCGCGGAGCAGGTCCAGTACGGCCAGCCGAACGTCTACGCCGGCCCCGACGGCCTGCTCGACGGATACCCCGCATGGTCGCTGCTCGGCAAGTTCCCTTGGCGCAAGCTGAAGCTGATGCGCGCACCGGCGTGCACCGCCGCTCCCTGCACACCTAGCTCCTGAACAGGGCGTAGGACGTCAGGCACTGGGCACGCCAGCCGAGATCTGCGAGGCAGTCTCAGGGTTGCGCAGCGAGTAGCCGAAGCGGTTCACCTTCGTCTCGAAGCGGCGCACGATCAGCTCCCGGTAGAGCGATCTCGGCACGCTACGGCCCAGGTCCTTCCAGCGGTCGAAGTACGCGTCGTTGAGCCCGGCCCGAGCCTCGACACCACACGACTGGGGCTCGATCCCGAGGAACCGGTGTAGCCGCGTCAGCACATCGTCGGCGTTTGCGACGAGGTCCTCGTAGCGGACGAGCGTGGCGTGTTCGAGCCGATCCATGTCGGAGATCATCGTCTCGTTGCTGACGAGCCAATGGCGGATGAGCTGGTCGAGTCGAGTGCCACTCCACTTGTGGGTGGCGAAGGCGGTAGCGATCGGATCGCGCAGGACCAAGATGAAGCGCGCTCCCGGGAACAGCGCCTGCAGGAAGCGCGTCTTGAGCATGTTCGGCGGCGACTTCTCGACGAGCACCGGGCGCTCGCAGTCCCAGTGGGGGCTCCACTCGCTCCACAGCCGCTCGCGATTCGCGTTGGTGACCAGCGGCGAGCTCTCGGTCATGTGCATCGCGGGAGCGAAGCCGAACTTTCCCGGGCCGCCGAACTGCTGCCCCAGGGGGTAGACGGACTGCAGGTACTGGCCCTCGTCCTCGGTCGCCCCGGTGTCGGCGAAGCCGCTGACGGAGGGGTGCTCAGCCAGGCAGCGCGCCAGCAGCGTCGTCCCGCTGCGGTGCAGGCCGCCGATGAACGTCAGCGTGTGATCGCTCGGGCGCGCGCCGTCGAGGGCCATCGTCAGCCGCCCGTCGGCGTAGGCAGGTCGCCGAGCGCACGCTCGGCTGTCGCCCGCACGCCCTCGCTGACGCGGCCGGCGCGGCGGCGGAGGACGAAGCGGTGGAGCAGGACGCCGGCGGTGCCGAGCAGCCGCTGGGGATCTTTGAAGATCTCCGAGCCCCAGCGCAGCGCGGTCCGGCGGTCGCCGGCGCGCAGGGCCGTGCGCATGTTGTCCCAGGCGGCGACGCCCTCGAAGCGCCGCAGCGGCCTCCGCGAGCCGTCCGCACGCTCGACGTGAGCGTGGCCCGCGTCGAGGTGGGCGAGCTGCATCGTGCGCTGGTCCGCGCCCGACATCTGCTCGTCGTGGAGGCGGTAGACGATGCCGATCCGCGGCGAGACGATCGCTGTTTCGCGCTCGAGCACGCGCAGCCAGAGGTCGAGGTCCTCGACGACGCCGCGGCGGGGCGCGAAGCCGCCCGCAGAGATCGCGGCGTCGCGACGGACCATCGCGGCACTGACGGGGATCAGGTTGCCGGGGTGGATCAGCTGCTCGGGGGAGTGCAGGACCTTCGGCTTCGACCCCGCCGGCCCCTGGATCCTGTCCATCGACACGTCCGCGCCACAGCGCAGCGCCGAGTCGGCCACGATCGCGTGACCGTCGCGCAGCTCCCATAGATGGGCGAGGTGGTGGGGCAGCCACTCGTCGTCGGAGTCCAGCAGCGCCACCCACTCGCACGAGGCCGCCTCGACGCCGGTATTGCGAGCGGCGGCCAGTCCGCGGTTGCGCGGGTGGCGGATCACCGTGGCGCCGAGCCGCTCCGCGACGGCCGCGGTGTCGTCGTCCGAGCCGTCGTCGACGACGATCACCTCAGCCGGAGTCGCCGGTCTCTGCGAGCATGCGCTCGCGACTGCGGCCTCCAACATGTGCGCGCGGTTGTATGCCGGAATGACTACGGATATTGCAAGCGGATCGATCTCAGCGGACTCCATGGCCTCAGCGAACGCGGTATCCCCGATATTCCTCTTCTCAACGGCCCGGAGTGGGTCGACTCTTCTGCAACGAATCCTGGGTTCGTATCCCGAGGTTGCCACGGTCGCAGAGCCCTGGCTGCTGATTCCGCTGGTCTACGCCTTTCGCAAGCGCGGCGTCTTCGCCGAGTACGAGCACGGGATCATGGCGACCGCGATGGAGGACTTCTGCGACGAGCTCCCGCGTGGTCGCGACGACTTCAACGCCGAAGCGAGGCGCTTCGCGACCAAGCTCTACGAGCACACCTTCGAGCCCCAGCACCGCTACTTCCTCGACAAGACCCCGCCGTACTTCCTGATCGTCGACGAGATCTTCGAGCTCTTCCCCGACGCGAAGTTCATCTTCCTGTGGCGCAATCCGCTCGCCGTCGCCGCATCGCTGGCGGAGTGGCCGCAGCGCAACTGGGGCGGCCTGTACCGCGAGAACCTCTTCTACGGGCTCGCGAACCTGATCAGCGCCTACCAGCGCAACGCTCACCGATCGCACGCGATTCGCTTCGAGGACTACGTGAGGGGCGACGCGGATACCTGGCAGAGCCTGACGGAGTACCTCGACCTGCCGTTCCGCCCGGAGTCGTTGAGCGATTTCACCGACGTCGAGTTGACCGGGCGGATGGGCGACAAGCACGGCGTGAACCTCTACGACCGGCTCAGCGAGGAACCGCTGACGAAGTGGCGCGGCACGCTCGACAATCCGCTCCGCAAAGAGGCCGCGCGCCGCTACCTGACGTGGATCGGGGAAGAGCGGCTGGCGGTCATGGGCTACGACGCCCATGAACTCTATGCAGAGCTCGAGGCGGCGCCGACGACCACGAGGAACCTGGGCTCCGACGCCAAGCACCTCGCCAAGGCGATCGTCACCGAGCCTCTCTACGCACGCCTGCGCAGCATGACCAACGTCGGCCGGCCGAGCTCGCTGCGTTACCTCCTGGGCGCGCGCCGAAGCCTCTGAACCGCTCGTCTCAGTGGGGAGCGAAGCGCGGCGACGCCCTGACCATGAGCTGACGAAGACGCGCGCGATCGCGATCCTTCGTGCCGCCCACCGCGATCGCGGTGATGACGTAGGCGAGCGAGCCCATGATCAGAGCGAGCACCAGGCCGGGGACGCCGTCCACGTTGTCGGTGATTGCCCGCGCGACCGCGAAGCCACCCGCATAGGCAGCGGCCAAGCCGACGAGCTGTCGCAGCAGCGATGCGAATCGCGGCGACGGGAACGCGGCTCTCGATCGGATGACGATCGCGAAGATCGCCAAACTCGAGAAGCAGCCGAGGGCCACCGCAAGCCCCATGCCCGTCATGCCGAGCGCATTCGTGAGCACGACCCCGGCGACGACCGTCACGATCAGCCGAGCTATCTGGGCGATCGTGGTCCAGATCGGCTGATTGGCGGAGATCAGCACCACCCCTTGAATCGCCGTCAGGCTTTGGAGGACGGGCGCGAAGAGCACCCAGACGAGCGCACCTGCCGCCGGGGCGAAGGCCGAGCCGAACACGACCGCCATCACAGCCTCCGCGGCGCCGCCCGCGACAGCGGCAGGCAGCAGCAGGCCGAAGGCGACGTAGCGAAGCGAGTCGGCGAGAACGCGGTTGTACCCCTCGGTGTCGCCGGTCGCCTGGCGCTGCACCAGAGTCGGCAACAGCATCTCGGTGATCCGCCAGTTGAACTCCCCGAGCCGGGTCGCGATCATCGAGGCGCGGCTGTACGCGCCAACGGCGTTGACGGTCGAGGAGACGCCGAGGATCCAGGTACCGCTCGAGTCGCTCAGCCCAGAGGCGATCGATCCGGGCGTGATCTTCAACCCGAAGACGACTATCTCGCGCAGCTTGGCGAAGCCGGCCCGGATCTCCGAACGCGGCACGCGCAGGCGCACGACTCGCGGAAGCAGCGCCAAGCGGTGCACGAGCGACGTCAGCCAGGAGCCGACATAAGCGAACGTCAGGCTCCAGACGCTGTGGTCGACGAAGCTCAGTCCGACGATCAGCACGCCATACATCACGGCCTGGTGCAGCCGGACCGCGAACAGCTCCTTGCCGGCCAGGAACGCGCCCAGCACGCCGTCGACGTTCCATGCGGGGTTGACGATCAGCAGGTAGCTGAGTAGGGCGACGGCCGCGGGCGCGAACAGATCCGGATGATCGATCGGGCCGTTGAAGATCAGGTACGAGGCACCGATCCCGAGTGCGGTGGCGACCGAGGTCAGCAGCGACGAGAAGGAGAAGACGGCCAGCCAGATACCTGTCACCGCAGGATCGCGGGGCTCCAGCTTCGCGATGACGCGCACCATCGCCGGTTGCTCGCGCGTCGTCGAGAGCAACGTCACGATCGCCACTGGGGCGAGCGCAAGCACCCCCTCGCCGAGCACGGTCACGCCGTAGATGCGTGCCGTGAGAACGGCGGTGATCGTCACGATTACGCCAATCGACGCGAAGCTCGCGAGCGCGAACGCCATCCCGGAGCTGTACGAGCGCTTCATACGCGCGGCGTCTGGGCCGCCGCGGCGGCGTTGTGCCCGCGGTACTTGGCCAGCAGCTCGGTGAAGCGGAACGGACTGACGCGACGGCGCCAGCGACCGAGGCTGCTGGCCGATGCGACATCGATCTGCCACTCACGCAGGAACGCGGCCAGCGTCGCCGGCGGGACGGGTGCGAACGAGGCGATCGCCTCGGACTCGAGCCGCGTCCGCCGGTAGAGGTGGCGCAGGCCGAACTGACGCCGGTGGCTGTCGCCGACGGTGAGCTTGGGATCGATGGCGATCGTCCATCCGGCGGCCAGCACCCGGAGGGCCCACTCCTTGTCCTCGCACGACGCCAGCGCCTCGTCGAACGGCAGCTGTTCCCAGACGTCAGCGCGCCACGACGACGCCGTGTTCGAGAAGCCCCAGTACGGATGCTTCGTCGCCTGCTCGAGGCTCTGATAGAGCGTCGTCGTCAGCGGAGCGGGGGAGCCCGGCAGCGTCGGGGCGCCGCTGGTCCCGGCGACGTCGGCGCGCTCGTACTTCGCCAGCGACCGCTCGATCCAGAGCGTGTCGGGCGGTACGGCGTGCGAAGAGAGGGCGAAGTGGATCGGGGCTCGCGCGGCGGCGGCACCGACGTTGAGCGAATGCCCGAAGGTGAAGCTCTCGGCAGGAATCTCGATCACCTGGTCGGCTTCGGCGTGCGCCAGCGCGAGCGTGTCGTCACCTGAACCCGAGTCCACAACGACGATCTCGACCGGAATCGTCTGCGCCCTCAGCAGTGAGAGCGCGCGCCCGAGCGTGCGGGCGCTGTCCTTGGTTCTGACGATGACGCTGGCGCGGGGGGGCGGGCTGCTCACGAGTCCAGACGCGGTTTTAACCCAAACGCCGAGGGCGCTGCGGACACTCTATCGTGGGCCGAGAGGCGTGACCGAGAGCCGACTACAGAGATGGCTCCTGCGCGTACTGATCGGTTTGGCGGTCGCTGCCGTCCTGCTGCTGCCGATCGTCGGGCTAGGAGGCGGACCGGCCGAGGAGGAGCTTCCGGCCGTCGAGGCGACGGCCACCGGCGACGGCCGCGCGGATCGTCGCGGCCCGCGGCTGTTCGCGCCCGACAGCGTCTGGAACGAGCCGCTTGCCGCCGATGCGAAGTTGGATCGCGCGTCCAGGTCGATCGTCGCCGACCTTGCGGCGGAGATCGAGCGCGAGAAGCGCCTCGGGATCGGCCCATGGGTCGGGACCGTGCTCGCGAGCACGCCGCTGTACGTCGTGCCCAAGGACCAGCCGCGCGTTCGGGTGACTGTCGACGACACCGGCGTGGTGGGGGCGGCCCGGCTCCAGCGTGCGTTCGCCGCCGTGCCGATCCCGCCCGGCGCGAAGCCCGCGCAGGGCACCGACGCCCACCTCACCATCTACCAACCGTCGACCGACAGCATGTGGGAGTTCTGGAAGGCGCACAGGCGCCCGGACGGCTGGCACGCCGGCTGGGGTGGGGCGATGAGCAACGTCGCCGACAGTCCCGGCTACTACGGCCCCCATGCGTGGCCCGGAGCGGGCGCCAACTGGGGCGCGACCGCCAGCAGCCTGCCGCTGATCGGCGGCGTGATGCTGCTTAGCGAGCTGCGTGCCGGCCGCGTCGACCACGCCCTGGCGATGAACATCCCCTTTCCGCGCCGTGACGAGTACGCGTGGCCGGCCCAGCGCACCGACGGGGACGGGCCCCCGGACGCGCTACCCGAGGGCGCGCGTCTGCGACTCGACCCGACGCTCGACCTCGACCAGTTCGGCCTTCCGCGCTTCACCCGCATCGTCGCCGAGGCGGCCCAGCGCTACGGGATGATCGTCAGGGATCAGACCCACCACGCCACCAGTCTCTTCATCGAGGACTGGACGCCCCACCACCGTGAGAGCCCGCTGCTCGGCCCCGATGGCATCTACGGTGGGTCGACGCCGCTCGAGCTGCTCTCGCTGTTCCCATGGGAGCGCCTGCAGCTGCTGAAGATGCACCTCTGCCGCAACGGCGAGCGCTGTCCCGCACCCGGCGAAAGCGCTGGCTGAGCAGGCGCGTTATAGACGTGTGACGCGCCGGCAGACCGCCGGCCGCGACAATCGACCCCGTGACATCTGAGCTCCAGTACACCCGCCCCGCCCGGCTGAGCATGGGAACGACCGTGCGCCGCCACTGGCGGATCGTCGCCGCTGCCGCGATCCTCTTCGTCGCCGTCGCCCTGGTCCTCGGCCTCAAGCGGACGCCCGAGTACACGGCGACCTCCGAGCTCTCGGTCGGCCACGCCTTCGTCGACAGCCCGGCCGGGATCCCCGGCGTGATCGAGGCGACGAAGTCGCTCGCATCGGTCTACAGCCGCACCGCGGGCGGCGCGGAGGTCTACGAGGGCATGGCGCGCAGGCTGCGCAGCCAGGGAATCGAGACCACCGGCGCGATCTCCGCGAGCCCGATCCCCGACAGCCCGCTGATCCGGGTGACCGGCGAGGCAGACAGCGAGCGCGAGGCCGTCGCGCTGGCGAACGCCGGCTCGGAGGCGCTGGCGGCCCACGTCAACGGCCAGGTGAGCGCCGAGCGCTCGAACGACGCCACGGTCAAGCGCTACGAGGAGGCCTCGACCGAGTGGCGCCAGGCGCTCGAGGCCAGCGCGCGCGCTACGAGCAACTACCGCGACGACCCTAGTCCGAGCAGCCGCGTCGTCGCCAACCGCGCCGCGGCCAAGGCCGACGTCGCCGAGCTCCGCCGCGAGGCGCTCCGGCTCGAGTACCAGGCAAGCGGGCAGTCGAGCGCGAACGCACCCACGCTCGAGGCGTTCTCCCCCTCCAACGCCGCGACCAGCGATCGCTCGTCCACGCTTCAGATCCTTCTCTTCATCGGGCTGATCGGGGGCTTGGCGGCCGGCACCGCGCTCGCGCTCCTGCGCGGCCAGCAAGAGCTGCGGCCCTCGCTCGACTGATGGCCACGCGAGCGCCGTCGCCCGCCACGGTCGCCGCGATCGGGGCCGCGGTGCTGGCGCTGATCGCCCTGCTCGTCGCGCCGGCCACGGCGGCCGACGACGCGGCCGAGCTCTTCCCGCTCGCGGTCGGCGCGCTGGTCGCGGCGGTCTGCGCGTACGTCGCCTGGACCGCCGATCCGGCGTACACGCTCACCGGGGCGATCCTGCTGACCCCGCTCGCGGGCAACTGGCCCGAGTTGGGCGTGCCCGGGCCGCTCTCGCCGGATCGCATCCTCTTCCTCGGCGGGATCGCCGCGGTGCTGCTGCGCGCGCCCGCCGCGCGCGACCGCCCACCGCTGAAGATCGGCGTCGAGCACTGGCTGCTCGGCCTGGCGCTGCTCTACGCGGTCGTCTCGGCCGTCCTGGTCGGGACGATCTCCGACCGCGCTTCGATGCTGAAGCTCGTCGACGCCTACGGCGTGATCCCGTTCGGTGTCTTCGTGGTCGCCCCGATCGCGTTCCGGACGGCCGAGGCGCGCCGGGTGCTGCTCGCGGGCCTGGTCGGGCTGGGCACCTACCTCAGCGTGACGGTCGTCTTCGAGACAGCGGGCCTCGACGCCCTCGTGTTCCCGCGCTACATCGTCGACGAGGCCTACGGGATCCACGCGGGCTACGGCCGCGGCCCGTTCGTCGACGCCGTCGCGAACGGGATGGCGCTGTTCTTCTGCGCCGTCGCCTGCGCGATCGCGGTCGCGCTCTGGGAGGACAGGAGCTGGCGCATCTTCGCCGGGGCGGTCGGGGTGCTGTGCCTCGTCGGCACGTTCCTGACGCTCGAGCGCTCGGTCTGGATCGCGGTCGTCGTCGGCGTGACGGCCGCGACGATGGCCAGCCGGGGGCTGCGCCGCTACTTCGTGCCGCTGGTCGTCGTCGTGGCGGTGGTCGGGGTCTCGGCCGTTGCGCTCGTGCCGGGACTGGCGGCACGGGTCGACACCCGCGCCAACGAGCAGGGCACGGTCTGGGACCGCCAGAACCTCGCTCGCGCGTCGATCAACATGATCGAGGCGAAGCCGCTGTTCGGCTTCGGCTGGGATCGCTTCACCGCCGACAGCCGCGACTACTTCGAGCAGTCGCCGGACTACCCCCTGACGGCGACGCGCGCCAACTCGCACAACATCCCGCTCACCTACGCGGTCGACCTCGGTCTCGTCGGCCTGACGCTGTGGGCGCTGGCACTGCTGTTCGCGATCGGGGCGGCGCTGTCGACGCGTGGTCCGCCCGACCTGCTCCCGTGGCGGATCGGGCTGCTGGCGGTCGCGATGGCCTTCGTCGTAGTGGCGAACGCGGTTCCCCCGACGGCGTGGCCGAACCGCTCGCTGTGGCTGCTCGCCGGAGTCGCCCTGAGCGGGCGCTACATCGGCCAGGCGGCGGGAGCGGCTCGTGGACGCTGAGAGTCGAGCGCTGATCGCGGGCGCCGAGCGGCTCTGCGAGTCCGCGGAGGCTGCCGGCTGGCGCGGTCCCGACGCATATGACGGGCTCTGGTGGCGCTGGCCGCGGCCGCTGGTGGGCGGGCGGCGCCGGCGCCAGGTCTTGATGCAGCTCCACGCGCGCTCGCCGGTCGACTTCCGCCCGCTCTACCGGCGCAGCCATCCGCTGATCGCGAAGACGCTCGGGATCTTCGGAGCGACGCGCACGCGGCTCCATCGCCTGACGGGCGATCCGCGTCATCGCGAAGGAGCGTTCGGCGCGCTCGACCTGCTCTGCGCCGACCGCAGCTCTCGAACGCCGGGGTGGGGGTACCCGTGGGACACCCAGACGCGCTGGAGCTTCTATCCGGCCGGCAGCCCGAACATCGTCGTCACCGCCTACGGGGCCGGAGGGCTGCAGGAGGCGGCGGAGGCGTTCGAGATCGAGCGCTACGGCGAGCGGGCGGCCGCCGCCGCCGAGTGGATCCAGGACGAGCTGTTCGACGAGCGCCTCGGGATCTACTGCTACCACCACGGCTCCGAGGCATTCATCCACAATGCGAGCCTGCTGGGCGCGCGTGCCGTGCGACGCGTGCTCGGGCCTGACTACGCGCCCGGGGCCGTTGCCCGCGCGATCGAGCGCACGCTCGACTGCCAGAAGCCCGACGGGTCCTGGCCCTACGGCGAGGGCAGCGGGCTCGAGTTCGTCGACTCCTTCCACACCGGCTACGTGCTCGAGTGCCTGTGCGACTTCACAGACGACGATCCGCGCATCCGAGAGGCGCTGGAGCTCGGCTCGCGCTACTACGCCGAGCGGTTCTTCGGCACCGGTGGCGAGGCGCGCCTGTGGCCCGATCGCCGCTTCCCGGAGGATGCCCACGCGGCGGGGACCGGGCTGACGTCGCTCGCAAGGCTCGCC
This sequence comes from Thermoleophilaceae bacterium, assembly GCA_035630335.1. GTDB lineage: Bacteria > Actinomycetota > Thermoleophilia > Solirubrobacterales > Thermoleophilaceae > JAAYBF01. Next base: position 36,147 of record DASQKV010000081.1, read on the forward strand.
GAGCACGGCATGGTCGATCCCACCCTGGTGCGACTCGTCGGCAGGCGCGCCACGACGCACATGCTGCGCGACGGCCGCGCGATCTACCGCCGCTACCGCGTCGGCACCACGCGGGTCAGCTACCTGCGCTGGGCCGACGCCCACATGGCGCTCGGACTGGCGAGTGCGGCGCCCGTGACCCAGATGGCATAGAGCCGTCCAGCACCTGCGAGCCTCCCTGGGCTCCTTGGGCGCGGAAGGGCCGCTCGCCCTGCCGCGTTGATGCTCTGGATGCTCGAGGCCGCCCCCGGCAAGGACGAAGCAGCCCACGGCGAGGGCGACCGCGCCGACGTGCTCGGCTGCCCGATCGACCGGCTCGACATGGAGCAGACGCTCGCGCGGATCGACCGGCTGATCGAGAGTCGCGGCTTCGCCCAGCACGTCGCCATCAACGCCGCGAAGCTCGTCGCGATGCGCAGCGACGACGAGCTCAGCGAGATCGTCAGGCGCTGCGAGGTGATCTCCGCCGACGGTCAGTCCGTCGTCTGGGCGTCGCGACTGCTCGGCGACCCGCTCCCCAGCCGCGTCGCGGGGATCGATCTGATGCACGAGCTGCTCGCCCGCGCCGAGCAGCGCGACTACGGCGTCTTCGTCCTCGGCGCCAAGCCGGACGTGCTCGAGCGCGCCTGCGAGAAGATCCTCGAGCAGCATCCTCGCCTGCGGCTCGTCGGCCGTCGCGACGGCTACTTCCCGGAGGCCGAGGACGCGACCGTGGCGGCGGAGATCAGGGCCGCCCGCCCGGACATCCTCTTCGTGGCGATCTCCTCGCCGCGCAAGGAGTACTTCCTCGGGCGCTACGGGCGCGAGATCGACGTCCCGTTCGTGATGGGAGTCGGCGGGTCCGTCGACGTGATCGCCGGGATCACCCGCCGCGCACCGCGCCTCTTCCAACGGCTCGGCATCGAGTGGTTGTACAGGCTCGCCCAAGAGCCACAGCGGCTGTGGCGACGCTACCTCGTGACGAACGCCCAGTTCCTCTCCCTGCTCGCGCGCGAGCTGGCCGGACGGGCCGCACGGCCCTAAGGCCGGCGTCGGCGAGTCGATCTATCCTGGCCTCAGTGCGACTTCGCCGGCGACGAAAGCCAGACGTGGCCGAGCTGCGCAGCAAGGGGGACCTGTCTGGCTTGCGGGCATTGAGCCGGCACAGGGACCTGCTCTGGGATCGCGACGACCGGCCCGTCGACCTCGGCGCGCCGGTGCGTGGCGAGGCGATCCGGGCGCTGTCTGACTTCTACGGACCAGAGGTCGTCGAGGCGCTCTACGAAGCGATCGGCGACCCCGACGCGAGTGTTCGCCGGGCGGCCGTGACGGGACTGCTCGAGCTCGACTCGCCGGGGGCCGCGACGGCGCTGATCTTCGCGCTCGTCGACTGGCCCGAGGGCCACGACTCCGAGCTGAGGGCGGAGGCCGGCCGGGGTCTCGCGACGATGGATGCGTCCGGGCTGCCGGAGGCCTACGCCGCGCGGCTGCTCGAGTCGGGCAGGTCGGAGGCGACACCCTTCGACCGCCAGGTCCTCGAGGCGCTGCTCGAGGCCGACGTCCGCGGCCGGGACGCGCGACCGGTGCTGATCGACTTCCTGATATCACGCCTCGACGTTCCGCGCGGCGACCGCGACACGACCGTCGAGGGCATGCTCGAGTGGCTCGCAGCCGACAGCGTCGAGGCGCTCCTGGGTTGCCTGAACGGGGGGCGGACCAGGATCGCCGCCGCACGACTGCTCGGCGCCTCCCGCGACGCGCGCGCGGTCGAGCCGCTCGTCGCGCTGCTCGCCGATCCCGACCCCGAGGCACGCGCGACGGCCGCCCTGTCGCTGGGCCAGCTCAGGCATGCAGGCGCGGTCGAGGCCCTGCTGGCGGCAACCCGGGACTCGGAGTACGACGTGCGCGACGCCGCCATGTCGGCGCTCGACTCGATGGGGGCAGCCGCCGTGACGGTCGGGCTCGCGGCGATGGTCGAGCCCGGCTCGGCGCAGCTGCCGCCGAGCCCGCCGCCCGACGGCGACCCGGCGCGTTCGCACGATCAGGCGCTTCCATGGGCCGAGCGCATGCTCAGCCGTCTGCTCGGACCGGGCCCGGGGGCATCGTGACGGGCGCCGGAGCGATCGGCGCGGTAGGCGACGTCGAGACGCCCGAACCGCGGCTCGAGGCCGGCGCCTGGCAGCCGGCACCGCTGGAGCTCGTCGTCTGCGAGCCGCTGGAGGACGAGGCTCATCGCAGCGCCGCCCAGAAGACCGACGCGCAGCTCGTCGACCTGTACGAGATCGCACTCGGGGCGCACGCCAAGGCGGTCGAAGGCGGCGAGGGCAGGGAGGGGGAGGCCGACTACTGGGACGTCCTCCAGCGCGCGATCGTCGAGGAGGCGGCACGACGGCCGGACTTCGGCCAAGAGCTGGCGGGCGAGGACCAAGGCAGCAGGCGTCAGCGACGCCTGCTTCGAAAGCGCCTCGAAGCGCTGCTCGCGGCGCGTGAGGCCAAGCTCGCGGGCCCCACGGATGGGGCGGTCGTCGAGGACCCGCCGGCCGATCGTTCCGGCACGCGCTAGGAGACGACGGCCAGCGCGGCTGGAGCGGCGCTGTAGCGCACGGACTGCTGCTCGCCGATGTAGTCGCCGTCGACCTGGACGGGCAGCGGCCGCCCGTCGGCGCTCTCGATCAGCGCCTCCTGGACGCCGCGGAACGGCTCGATCTGGCGGTGCTTGGAGACCGTCGCCGCGCGGCCCGAGAAGAGCCGTGGGATCAACGTGGGCAGCTCGAGCACCGTCGCCTTGCGCAGCGCCGCCACGCCGAGCGAGCCGGTGTCGAGCCCGGCGCCCTCGCAGACGCGGATCGGACGCGGGCCGAAGTAGGTGAACGGGTCGGAGTTCTGTGCCACGACGGTGACCGCGTCGAGCGTGTGCCCGTCGACCGTCACCCGCATCCGCGGCGGGCGCACCAGGTAGCGCTTGTTGAACGTCGAGATCGCCGCCCACGTGTAGTAGTACTCGCCGAGGCGCGCCTTCAGCCGCGGATGGGCGTCGACCCGCTCGACCACGCTCGCATCGAGCCCGACGCCCGACGAGAACACGAACGCGCGGCCGTTGACCAGCCCGAGGTCGACCTTGCGCGGGCGGAAGTCGTCGGCCATCCCGAGCAGGTGCTCGGTCGCGTCGACGACGTCGCCGGGAATGCCGAGCGTGCGGTGGAAGACGTTCGTCGCTCCGCCCGGCAGGCAGCTCAACGGCGTGTCGGAGCCGATCAGCCCGTTCGCGGCCTCGTTGACCGTGCCGTCGCCACCGAAGGCGACGACGACGTCGTAGCCCTCGCCGGCCGCCTCGCGACAGATCTGGGTCGCGTGATCGCGGCGCTCGGTGTCGACCGCCTCGACGTCGTAGCGCGACTGCAGCGCGTAGACCACGAGGTTGCGCAGCCGGTCGGAGACCGTTGTCGCGTAAGGGTTGACGATCACGAGCATCCGCTTGCGCTCGGCGATCGCGGCGGTCAGCCGGCTGGCGAGCTCCTCCGCGCGCGCCTCGGGCGCGCGAGCGGTGCTGGTCGGGGCATGCGGAGCAGCCATGGACGAACGCTAACCCCGCGCCCGGCCGGCGGTTACCCGGCGGACTGCTCGGGACCCCCGGACGGGGCGGCGGCGACCTCGTCGCCGGGCTGCTCGGCCGCCTCGAAGCAGACCAAGTCACCGTCGGCGACCTCGCGCACGCGTCCCTCGTTGAGCAGGATGTCGGTGTGCCCGAGCACCTCGCTGAGCGTCAGGTACGCCTGGGTCACGGCGATGTTGCCCCACAGCGCCTGGGCCAGCTCGTAGGCCGACCGCGGCCGCTCGGCGATCAGCCGCCAGAGCTTGTCGGCCCGCCGCCGGTGGAGCGTGAAGCGGTCGTCGATGACCTTGCGGTGGTCGATCACCGGCGGGCCGTGTCCGGGCAGGACGAGGTCGACGTCCATCGCCCGCGTGCGCGCGAGCGAGTCGAGGTAGGTCACGAGCGCCTGCGGCCGCTCCGAGGACCCGTCGATCGGCCGCGTGATCAGCGGGTTCGAGGAGATGTGGGCGAGCAGGTGGTCGGCGGCGATCAGCATCCGCCGCTCGGCGTCCTCGAAGACGGTGTCGGTCGGCGAGTGGCCCGGCCGCCAGTGGACGCGCAGCGTGCGATCGCGGAACGCGAGCTCGTCGCCCTCGTGCAGGACCCGCGTCACGTTCGCGGGCGCACCCCAGGCGCGGAAGGCGCGCGACACCGACTGCAGCGCCCGCACGACGTCCTCCGGGATCCCGTGGCGGAGCATCGTCGCGGTCGCGAACTCGTCATCGGCCTGCATCTCCTCCGAGAAGCGCTCGACGATCGGGACCGCGTGGTCGATCGCGGCGACCTCGGCCCCCGAGCGCGACGCCACCAACCCGACGAGACCGAGGTGGTCGATGTGCTGGTGGGTGATGACCACCCGCTCGATCTCCTCGAGCGAGTGGCCGAGGCCCTCGAGCCCGCGCGTCAGCTCGTCGAACGACGTGCCCGAGTTCGGGCCGGCGTCGATCAGCGTCAGCGGCTCGTCCTCGATCAGGTAGACGTTCACGCGCCCGATCGCGAACGGCGTCGGGATCGACAGCCGGTGGACTCCCGCGGCCGTGGCCGGCGCGAACGGATCGGGCTCGGCGGCCTCGCTCATCGGCCCGTGGAGGGAACGGGGTGGCCGCCGGCGCCGGTCACGCGCGGATCGACGCCAGCACCTCGTCGCGCTTCTGCGCCATGTGCTCCGGCGAGACCAGCGACTCGAGGTTCAGCCGCAGCAGCGGCTCGGTGTTCGAGGGGCGACAGTTGAACCACCAGTCGTCGAACTCGACCGTGAGGCCGTCCGAGGTGTCCTGCTTCCCCTCGGAGTAGACGGCGGCAAGTCGTTCGAGGGCGGCCGCCTGGTCGGTGACGACCGAGTTGATCTCGCCCGAGGCCGAGTAGCGCTGGTAAGGAGCGAGCATCTCCGACAGCGGGAGGGCGGACGCGCTCATCGCCTCGAGGGTGACCAGGGCCGCGATCATGCCCGAGTCGGCGCGGAAATTGTCGCGGAAGTAGTAGTGACCGGAGTGCTCTCCACCGAAGATCGCACCCGTCTCGGCCATAACCTGCTTGCTGAACGAGTGGCCGACGCGCGTACGCACGGGCTTGCCACCGTTCTCCTCGACCACCTCTCGTACCGACCACGAACAGATGAGGTTATAGATGATCGTCTCACCGGGGAACTTCTTCAGGAGCCGGTCGGCGACCATGGCAGTGGTCAAGGAGCCCGACACCGGCGCGGCCTTCTCGTCGACCAGGAAGATGCGATCGGCGTCGCCGTCGAACGCGACCCCGAGGTCGCATCCTTC
>DASQKV010000082.1:0-171734 GCA_035630335.1 Thermoleophilaceae bacterium
CGTCTGCTCCTCGACGTGGCCCGTGCCCTGCCCAGCGGGGCGGCCACGCTCGAGCTCCGGCCGAGCGAGGGCGACGTGGAGGTCGTGTCCGGCTCCGCCACGTTCCACATCCGCACGCTCCGTGCCGAGGACTTCCCGCCCTTCCCGGAGCCGGGCGGGGACCAGATCGTCCGCGTGCCCACGAAGGCGTTCGTGGAGACCGCGGCCAAGGTCGCGCGGTCGGCGTCGCGCGACGAGACGCGGCCGATCCTCACCGGCATCCTCGTGTCGGCGTCGGGATCGGACCTGCGGATGGTCGCGACGGACTCGTACCGCCTCTCGGTGAAGGAGACCGTGCTCGAGGCGCCCCTGGACGGCTCCTTCGAGGCGAACGTGCCGGCCCGCGCGCTGCAGGAGCTCGTGCGCATCGCCCAGGCCGGCGAGGAGGGCGAGCTGACGATCGGCGTCCGCGCCAACCAGGTCGTGTTCGACCTGAGCGGCATCGTGCTCTCGTCCCGGCTCATCGACGGTCAGTTCCCGAACTACCGCCAGCTGCTGCCGGACACGCACGAGCACGAGCTGACGGTCAGCACCTCCGAGCTCACGGACGTCGTGCGGCGTATGAGCCTGATGGCCCAGAAGAACGCGCCCCTGCGGCTGCACTTCGGCGAGGGCGAGCTGCGGGTGTCGGCGCAGACGCCGGACGTCGGCGAGGCGCACGAGGCGATGCCGGTGCCGTTCCAGGGCGAACCGTTCGAGATCGGCTTCAACCCGGACTTCCTGCGCGACGGGCTGGAGAGCGTCGACGCGGACGACCTCCGCCTGAAGCTCATCAGCCCGCTGCGGCCGGGTCTCATCGAGGCCGGCGACGACAGCGGCTTCCAGTACCTGATCATGCCGATCAGGCTCAACGTGTAGGACGTGAGCTAGGCGCATGCAGGTCGCCCGGCTCCGCCTCCGCGACTTCCGCGGCTACACGGCGGCCGAGGTGCGCCTCGGGCCTGGGCTGACCGTCGTGCACGGGCGCAACGGCGCCGGCAAGACGAACCTCCTCGAGGCGCTGTACTTCGGCTGCACCGGCCGTTCGTGCCGCACGTCCAACGAGCGCGAGCTCGTGCGCTTCGGGGCGCAGGCGGCGCGGGTCGAGGTGCAGACGCAGGACCCGGAGGGCCGCGCCCACGAGCTCGCGGTCGGGTTCCAGCCGGGCGAGCCGAAGCGCATGCGTGTCGACGGTGCGGACGTCGAGCGGCTCAGCGACACCTCGGCGCGCCCGCTCGTCTCCGTCTTCCTGCCGGACCGCCTCGAGCTGGTGAAGGGTCCGCCGGCGCTCCGGCGCAGTCATCTCGACCAGGTCGTCGCCGCGATCTGGCCGGCTCGCGCCGGCTCGCGCCGCGCGTACTCGCAGGCGCTCGCCCAGCGCAACGCGCTCCTGGGCCGGATCCGCTCCGGCCGCGCGTCACGGGAGTCGCTGCCGGCGTGGGACGCGGAGCTCGCGCGCCACGGCATCGCGCTGCGCGACGACCGCGCCGCGACGGTGGAGCTGCTCGCCGCGCCCTTCACGGCGGCCGCGGGCGAGCTGGGCCTGACCGGGGAGGCCACGCTGCGCTACCGCCCGCGGAGCACCGCGCCGGACGCCGAGACGCTCGCCGCCGAGCTCGCCGAGCGGGTGGAGGGCGACCTCGAGCGCGGCTTCACCGGCCATGGCCCGCACCGCGACGACCTGGTCCTGGCCCGCGACGGCCGCGAGCTGCGTGCCTACGGCTCGCAGGGCGAGCAGCGCATGGGCCTGCTGGCGCTGCTCCTGGCCGAGCGCGACGTGCTCGCCGACGAGCGCGGCGCACCGCCCCTGCTGCTGCTCGACGACGTCATGAGCGAGCTCGACAGCGGCCGCCGCGGGCTGCTGGCCGAGCGGCTCGGCGCGCGCGGGCAGGCGCTCGTGACGACGACCGACCTCGGGCACGTTCCCGGGTCGGACACGCCGGACGTGACGCGGCTGCGCGTCGTCGAGGGAACCGTGCACGACGAAGACGAAGGGGTCCTCGCGGCATGAGGCACCGCCGCGCCCCCCGTCCCCTGGCCGGCGCGGTCGGCGCGCTGGCCGAGAGCCTGCGGCCGGCCACCGGGCTGGCGTCGGTGCAGGCGGTCTGGGAGGACGCGGTCGGCCCCGCGATCGCCCGCGAGGCACGCCCCGTCTCGGAGCGGGCGGGCACCGTCTCGGTCGCCTGCACGTCGTCCGTCTGGGCACAGGAGATCGGTCTCATGGGCCCCGCGCTGTGCGCAGCGATCAACGCCCGTCTCGGCCACGAGCGGGTGCTCGCGCTCCGCGCGACCGCGAGTCGGGTGAGACGGTGATCGAGGCGGCTCTCATTTTGTGCTCTTTTGCAGCACTTTCGGCACGTTGTGAACAGGCTCGTGAGGCCCTGTGCCTGCTAGAATGTTCACAACGAGATTTCGTGCGCCCCGGACTCCCGCCGCTGCGCGGGCCCGGGGCGTACTGACGTTCGGAGGCACTTTGGCTAGCGACGATCCCACCCCCAACGGCGCCGGCGCCTCGAGCGGCTACGACGCCCAGGACATCACCGTCCTCGAGGGTCTGGAGGCCGTCCGGAAGCGCCCTGGCATGTACATCGGGTCCACGGGCGACCGCGGGCTGCATCACCTCGTCTACGAGGTCGTCGACAACTCCGTCGACGAGGCCCTCGCGGGCCACTGCGATGCGGTCGACGTGACGATCCACCCCGACGGCTCGGTCACCGTGCGTGACGACGGCCGCGGCATCCCGGTGGCGATCATGGAGAAGGAGGGCCTGCCGGCCGTCCAGGTGGTCCTCACGGTGCTGCATGCCGGCGGCAAGTTCGGCGACGGCGGCGGCTACAAGGTGTCCGGCGGCCTGCACGGCGTCGGCGTGTCGGTCGTCAACGCGCTCTCCGAGCGGCTCGACCTGACCGTCTGGCGCGAGGGCCACGAGTGGACGCAGTCCTACGAGCGCGGCACGCCGATGGGCCCGCTGAAGCAGGGCGAGAAGACCGAGCGCCGCGGCACGAGCATCACCTTCCTGCCCGACCTCGAGATTTTCGAGTCGATCGACTACGAGCGCGAGACGCTCGAGCAGCGCTTCCGAGAGATGGGCTTCCTGACCAAGGGCTTGCGGATCGACTTCGCCGACGAGCGCGGCGAGGGCTTCGAGACGACCTTCAAGTACGACGGCGGCATCGTCGACTTCGTCCACTACATCCACTCGCAGGGGACGAAGGAGGCGATCCACAAGAAGGTCGTCTACCTCGAGGGAAGCGACGACGACGTCGGCGAGGTCGAGGTCGCGATGCAGTGGAACTCCTCCTACCAGGAGTCGCTGCTGTCGTTCGCCAACAACATCAACACGCACGAGGGTGGCTCGCACCTCTCCGGCTTCCGCTCGGCGCTGACGCGGACGATCAACGCCTACGCGCGCCAGAAGGGCATTCTCAACGAGAAGGACGCCAACCTCGCCGGCGAGGACGTGCGCGAGGGATTGACCGCGATCATCTCGGTCAAGGTCGCCGAGCCGCAGTTCGAGGGCCAGACGAAGACCAAGCTCGGCAACCCGCCGGTCGAGGGCTTCGTGCAGACCGCCGTCAACAAGGCGCTCGCCGAGTTCCTCGAGGAGAACCCCGCCGAGGGTAAGCAGATCATCGTCAAGGCCGTCCAGGCCTCCCGCGCCCGCGAGGCGGCGCGCAAGGCGCGCGACCTCACCCGCCGCAAGTCGGCGCTCGAGAACTCGACGCTGCCGGGCAAGCTCGCCGACTGCTCGGTGCGCGACCCGCGCCTGGCCGAGATCTTCGTCGTCGAGGGCGACTCCGCCGGCGGCTCGGCCAAGCAGGGCCGCGACCGCAACACCCAGGCCGTCCTGCCGCTGCGCGGCAAGATCATCAACGTCGAGAAGAATCGGATCGACAAGGTGCTCTCGAACACCGAGATCCAGGCGCTGATCACCGCGATCGGCACGGGCATCCGCGAGGAGTTCGACATCGAGAAGGCCCGCTACCACAAGGTCGTGATCATGTGCGACGCCGACGTCGACGGCGCCCACATCCGCACGCTCGTGCTGACCTTCCTCTTCCGCGAGATGCCGGAGCTGATCGAGAATGGCTACGTGTACCTCGCCAAGGCGCCGCTCTACAAGGTCAAGCGCGGCGGCCAGGACATCTACATCGAGAAGGAGTCCGAGCTCGAGGAGATCCTGCTGCGCGACAAGCTCGAGGAGATCGAGGTCGGCGGTCGCGGCGGCAGCGGCTTCAAGATGACCCACTCGCGCTGGCAGAAGTACGGCCGGCTGCTCAAGCAGTACGAGGGCTGGGCTTCGTCGCTGCGCGCCGAGTTCGGCCACGACACGATCACCTTCCTCGAGGAGTCGCAGATCCTCGACGCGGGCGTGCTCGACGCCGAGGCCGTCGAGAAGGTGCTGAAAGCTGAGGCGCCCGAGGGCGAGCCGTTCGAGACCGAGCTGCTGTCGGCCGACCAGGAGGAGCTCGTCGTCAGGGTCGTCGAGCGGCTGAACGGATCGGCCGCGACCTACAAGCTGCGCCGCGACATGTTCGGGACGACCGACTACGCGAACTTCGTGCGCGTCCACAAGGAGCTCGAGGAGCTCGCGGGCACGCCGCCGTTCGACGTCAAGCTCGGGCGCAAGGAGCAGACCGCGCTCTCGTTCGAGGAGCTGCGCAAGAAGGTGCTCGACGTCGCGCGCGAGGGCGTGACCGTGCAGCGCTTCAAGGGCCTCGGCGAGATGAACCCCGACCAGCTCTACGACACGACGATGGACGCCGAGCGGCGGACGCTGCAGCAGGTGACGGTCGACGACGCCTCGGCGGCTGACCTGATCTTCTCGATGCTGATGGGCGACAAGGTCGAGCCGCGGCGCAAGTTCATCGAGGACAACGCGACCGAGGTGGCAAACCTCGATGTGTAGCCGGAGGACGATCTAGATGGCAGGAGTGGAGACGCTCTCGGGCGGCAACGTCGAGCCGCGCGGGCTCGAGGAGGAGATGCGGTCGTCGTACCTCGACTACGCGATGAGCGTGATCGTCGGGCGCGCGCTGCCCGACGTCCGCGACGGGCTCAAGCCGGTCCACCGGCGCGTGCTCTACGCGATGTTCGAGGGCGGCCTCGGGCCGACGCGGCCGTACAAGAAGTCCGCCGCCACGGTCGGCGACGTGATGGCGAAGTTCCACCCGCACGGCGACTCGGCGATCTACGACACGCTCGTCCGCCTCGCACAGGACTTCGCGATGCGCGAGCCGCTCGTCGACGGCCAGGGCAACTTCGGCTCGATCGACAGCGATCCGGCGGCTGCGATGCGCTACACCGAGGCGCGGCTCGCGCGGCTCGCGATGGAGATGCTGCGCGATATCGACCGCGACACGGTCGACTTCACGCCGACCTACGACGACGCGCGGCTCGAGCCGTCGATCCTGCCGGCGCGCTACCCGAACCTGCTCGTCAACGGCTCGTCCGGGATCGCCGTCGGGATGGCGACCAACATCCCGCCGCATAACCTGCACGAGGCGATCGACGCGACGATCGCCTACATCGACAACCCCGAGATCACGGTCGGGGAGCTGATGAAGCACATCAAGGGCCCCGACTTCCCGACCGGCGGGATCATCGTCGGCTGGCAGGGGATCAAGGACGCCTACGAGACCGGCCGCGGCCGCGTCGTCGTGCGCGGCAAGGCGCACATCGAGCCGCTGCGCCAGGGCAAGGAGGCGATCATCGTCACCGAGCTGCCCTACCAGGTGTCCAAGGGCGACGGCCGCAACGACGGCTCGGGGCTGATCAAGAAGATCGCCGAGGTCGTCCAGAACGGCAAGATCCCGCAGATCTCCGACCTCCGCGACGAGTCGGACAAGTCGGGCATCCGGCTCGTGATCGAGCTCAAGCGCGACGCGATCCCGAAGGTCGTGCTCAACAACCTCTACAAGTTCACGCCGCTGCAGTCGACGTTCGGCGTCAACACGGTCGCGCTAGTCGACGGCGTCCCCAAGACGCTCTCGCTGCGCGAGCTGCTCGGCGCCTACGTCGAGCACCAGCGCGAGGTGCTCGTGCGCCGCACCAAGCACGAGCTGCGCGAGAAGGAGGCCCGCCGCCACATCCTCGAGGGCCTGCTGGTCGCGATCACCGACATCGACGCGGTGATCGCGCTGATCCGCGGCTCGCGCGACCCCGACACGGCGCGCGACGGGCTGATGGAGAAGTTCGACCTCACCCGGATCCAGGCGCAGGCGATCCTCGACCTCCGCCTCCAGCGGCTGACCGCGCTCGAGGCCGACAAGCTCAAGCAGGAGCACGCCGACGTGCTGGAGCGGATCCGCGAGCTGCGCGAGATCCTCGGCGACGAGCAGCGGATCCGGGACATCGTCAAGGAGGAGCTCGCGGAGATCCGCGCCGCCTACGGCGACGCGCGCCGCACCGACATCACGCACTCCGAGGACGACATCGACATCGAGGACCTGATCGCCGATCAGCAGATGGTCATCTCGATCACGAAGTCGGGCTACATCAAGTCGCTGCCGCTCGCGACCTACCGCACCCAGCACCGCGGCGGCGTCGGCGTGATGGGCATGGACATGAAGGACGAGGACTACATCGAGCACCTCTTCGTCTGCTCGACCCACGACTTCCTGCTGTTCTTCACCAACAGGGGCAAGGTGTACAGGCAGAAGGTGTACGAGCTGCCGGAGATGGGGCGGACCGCGAAGGGGCGGGCCCTGGTGAACCTGCTGCCGCTGCGCGAGGGCGAGTTCGTGCGCGCCGTGCTCTCGACGCGCGACTTCCAAGAGGGCAAGTACCTCGTCTTCGCGACCAAGAAGGGGCAGGTCAAGAAGACCGAGTTCCTCGCCTACAACACGCCGATCAAGGCCGACGGGATCATCGCGATCAACATCCGCGAGGACGACGAGCTGGTCGCGGTCCGGCGGACCAGCGGCGAGGACGACATCATCATGGTGTCGCGCTCGGGGCAGGCCGCGCGGTTCAAGGAGACCGACGCGCGGCCGATGGGGCGGGACACCGGGGGCGTGCGCGGGATGAACGTGTCGCGGGACGACAACTGCGTCTTGGCGATGGACATCGCGCGCGACGACGCGGACCTGCTGGTCGTGACCGAGAACGGGTACGGCAAGCGGACGGCGATGGCGGAGTACCCGGTCAAGGGGCGCGGGACGATGGGGGTCAAGACGATCAACATCACCGAGAAGAAGGGCGGGGTGGCTGGCGCCTTGATCGTGCGCGAGCACCAGGACCTGGTGTTCATCTCGCAGAACGGGATGGTGCAGCGGACCGGCGTGCGGGGGATCTCGCAGCAGGGGCGGCCGGCTCAGGGGGTGCGGGTGATGAACCTGCGTGAGGACGATCAGGTGAGTGCGGTGGCTCTCGTCATGGAGGACGAGGCGGATACGGCTGCAGTTGCCGAGGGTGCGCCCGACGGGCTCGAGCCGATCGGCGAGGTGGTGGCGCCGGATGATCCTGAGACGGCTGGCATTCCCGAGCCTTCCGAGTCGGACATCAGCGGCGACGCCGCGCCCAGTGAGAACGACGCCGACGATGAGGCGGGCTCCGACGAGTAGGTCGGTGGTGGGCGGGATGTGGCGATCGCCAACGGAGCTCGTTCCTACGCTCCTCTGGCAATCGCCACATCCCCTTGCCGACGGCGCTGAGCGCTGTGCCCGACGCGCGGCTCGCGGTGAGGGATGGCTGCTGGTGTCCCCGGCTTGGTGCTGGCGGGTTCAAGTGGGGCTCTTGGCGGCAGTAGCGGGGCGCGGTGCGGGGGCGAAACGCTGGTGGTTCTTGGGGGCTTTGGGCTTGAGTTTTGTTGCACAAGCGGTCGTGGCGCAGCATCATCGGGGTATGTCGGTGGGGCGCTCGAGTGAGCTGTTGTTGGAGGCGTTGCATCGCCAGTTCGACGTGGAGGAGGGACGCGCCCAGAGCCTGAATTCGCGCGGAGTCGGGTTGGCCGGCTTCGGCAGCGTGATCCTCTCGCTGCTCACTTTGAGCGTGTCGAACGAGTTGGGTGGGGAGGGCGTAGTCGCTCTCCCGCACGCGGCCAGGGCCATGCTCGTCGCTGCGCTTTGGTTTCTCGTGGCGGCGGTGGCGGTCATTGTCCTGGGGGTGATAGGCCCGCGGGTGCCCAAGGACTTCAGCGGTGCGGAGCTGTTCGAACTGCGCGACCGCGATGCGGACGCCGTACGAGAGCGGTTGCTCGCGCGTCTCAAGGAGGCTGTCGAGAGGCAGCGGCAGATCAACGACTGCAAGGCGCGGTTACTCCAGTTGGCGGCGGGGTCCGTGACGGTGGCCGTCGGGCTGAGCGCGGTTGCGGGCTCGCTGATCGCGTTGGACTGACGGGACTCGGGCCGGTGGGAGAACCTGCGCGGGTTGTCGCTGGCGTCTGCTTCAATGGTCGGACCAGGGAAAGGAGGTGGTCCAACGTTGAGTGACAAACATTTTGGGACCCTGGAGGTGTCCGGCCGCTAGACCGGTTCACTGGGCCCCGTCAAGCGGAGTCCAACCGTGACACCCTCGGGGGTGGAGGCCGGGAATGGTCCCGCCGGCTAGGGAGCGATGTGCTTCCGTAGCGCCACCATCGAGACGGTCCAGAGGTTCATGATGGAGCGAGGGGCGTCCCGCCGGGGCGCCTCTCGTCGTTCTAGGGCGCTGTGGTTCGGGCGCGGGTGGATCGCGTCAGCAGCAGCTGCCCGGCGCGAGCGGCGGCGACCGGCTAGTTGTTGCCGTTGCTGTCGCCGTCGACGCGGGTCTCGAGCGAGTTGACCTTGCGCTCGAGGGACTCGACCTGGGGAGCGAGCTCGGTGCTGTCGTCGCTGGCCTGGGTCGCGTTGTCGCGGGCGGAGGTGGCGTCGCGCTGGGCCTTGCGGACGCGGGTCTGGAGCTGTTGGAGGTCGGCTTGGGTGGGTGCGCGGCCGACGTCCACGCGGAGCTCGTCGACGTCGTCGCGGAGGCGCTCCTGGACGCGGTCGATGTCGGCCTGGGTGGCGGACTCGGCGGAGTTCGCCTCGGTCTTGGCGTCACGGGCCTCGATGTAGGCGAAGACGGCGACTGCCGTGGCGGCGATCGACCAGATGCCGGTTACGAGCAGCCAGCGGCGGATGGTGCGGAGCTCGTCCTCGAAGATCCGGAGCTCCTCGAGGCGGGCGGGGCGGTCGCCGTCGTCTACGAGGACGGGGTCCGGAGGCCGGTCGGGTGGTGGGGAGCCGCCTGGGGTGGTCGGCTGGGTGGCCGTGGGCGGGACAGGCGGCGGCGGGCTTGCCTTGGGTGGGTCAGGCGGGAGCTGCGCGGTTGGGCGCTGCTCGGGAGGCTGCTGCTGCCCGGGGGGAGTGCTGGACTCCATCGTCAGGCCGCGCGGGGGATGTACTGCTCCCAGGACTGGGGTATGACCGGGACCGCCACGTGGATGAAGATCGTAGAGTTGGGCGCGGACGGGCGCTGGCGGGGGACCATGTTGGCCTGGCGGGGTAGGCGGTCGCCCTTGCGGCGGTTGCAGGGCGCGCAGCAGGTGACGACGTTGTGCCAGTCGGTTGCGCCGCCCTTGGAGCGGGGGATGACGTGGTCGACGGTGAGGCTGCCGCGCTCCTCGCCGCAGTACTGGCAGGTCCAGGCGTCGCGGGCGAAGACGGCGCGGCGGGTGATCTTGCGGCGGTGCGCGTCGCGGGGGACGCGGACGTAGGTCTTGAGGCGGATGACCATCGGGCGCGGGAGCGTGAAGTTCTCGGCGTGTAGGGCCCACTCGCCGCGCTCGAGGATCTCGGCGCGCTGCTTGAGGATCAGGACCGTGGCCCGGCGGACGGTGCAGACGTTGATCGGCTCGTAGGAGGCGTTGAGGACGAGGACTCGGCCGGATGAGCTACCGCGCGCGCCGGACCGACCGTCCGGCGGCGCGCCGAGTGGCGCTGGCTCCTCGTCGCCAGGCCTTAAGTCGTCGGTCCCCGATACCGAATGCGCCGTCACGGTCGGCTCAGTGTAGCGGGGGTCTAGAGCGCGGTCGACGGAGCGGCGGGGTAGGAGCCGAGCACCCGCAGCGTCTCTACGCGGCCATCCAGCGCGTCGAGCGCCTCCTTCACATGGAGCTCGCTCGCGTGCGCTTCGAGATCGGCGAAGAACATGTAGTGACCGAGGCTGACGCGCCGCGGGCGCGACTCGATCTTGGTCAGGTTGATGTCGCGGTCGGAGAGCTCGCGCAGGACGGCGACGAGCGAGCCGGGCGACTCGTCGTTGAAGCCCCAGAAGACGATCGAGGTCTTGGCCGGGCCGTCGACGGCGGTGGGCGCGTCCTCGGCGTGGGCGATCCAGACGAAGCGGGTCTCGTTGTCGGCGCGATCCTCGGCGTGCTCGTTCAGCACCGTCGCGCCGTAGAGCTCGGCGGCGAGCTTGGAGCCGAGCGCAGCCCACGGTTGGTCGGTCTCGGCCACCGTGCGAACGGCGTCGGCGGTCGAGCTGGCGGCGGCTACCTCGGCGTGGGGGAGGCGCTCGCGCAGGAAGTGGGCGCACTGGCCGACGGCCTGGGGGTGGGAGAGGATCCGCTCGATCTCGCCGAGCCCGAGCCTGCGGCCGGCGATCAGGTCGTGCTGGATCGGGTGGACGACCTCGCGGACGATCCGGACGTCGGCCGCCTCGCCGGCGAGCGCGTCGAGCGTCGCGGCGACGCCGCCCTCGAGGGAGTTCTCGATCGGGACGACGGCGCGGTCGGCCGCGCGCTGCTGGACGGCCATGATCGCCTCGTGGACCGTGGTGCAGGGATCGGGCTCGAAGGCCTCGTCGGCGGACGCCCGCAGCGCCTCGTCGGTGTGCGTCCCGGCCGGTCCGAGGAATGCGACGCGCGGCGGCATCGCGCTCACCTGTCCGCGGGTATCGGCGCGTCGCCGCGGAGGGCGGTCTCGACGGCCTCGAGCTCCTCGGGCGACAGCTCGACCTCGGCGTCGCCCGCCACGACCTGCTTGACGTATACGCGCGCGCTGTCGCGGTGAACGATCGACGAGAGCACGACGCCGGAGCGGCGGTCGTCGAGCAATGCGATCGAGCTCGACTGGCGTCCCGACAGCTCGCCGTAGGCGTCGTAGCGCACGAGCGCGCGGTGGGTGACGCAGCCCTCGATCCGCCCCTCGGCGGCCGCCATGCGGGCGTCGACTCCGGCGGCCGTGTCCTCGACCCAGTCGCGCAGCTCGACGAACCCGCGCTCGAGCCGCGCGGCGTGATCGACGAGATCGCGCTCGCCGACGTCGCCGAGCACCGTCCGCTGGTCGGCTCGCAGTCGTCGCAGCTTGATCAGCGCCACGACACCGATCGCCAGGGCGATGAGCGCCAAGGCGCCGGCGGCGAGAGCGGCGATGCCCTCGGTCGAGCTCAGGCCATCCATCGACCGCACCCTACCGGCGGCCTACGGAACCGAAGGTCAGAGGTTCGAATCCTCTCGGTGCGCCTCACGAATCCGCTCGAGAAGCCGGCGATCAGCTGATCTCCATGACGATTGGGAAGCCCTCGTCGAACCAGCTCCCCAACAGCGCCTGGATCCTCGTGGCAGTAGGGCGACCCGTTCGCCAGTTGAGGTAAGTGGGGTAGTCGAACGGCTGCACAGTCTCGACGTATGCCGCGCGAGCGGCGGCGCGCTCGTCGTCGCGGATCGCCCGGGCTCGGGCTGAGACGGTCCCGCCAGGGAGCCGCAGACGGACCTCGGGACTCGCGAGCGCGTTCTTGACCCACCCGGTACGGGCGCTCCCCTTGATCGCGACGGCATAGATCCGGTCACCGCTGCGGACGGCTCTGATGCATCGGCGGCGTCGCTTGCCCGTCTTGCGACCGGTCGTGGTCAGGACCCCGTACGCGGACGGCGGCCGCACCATGAAGAAAGGAAGCTGTAGAGCGCTCAGCGTCTTACCGCCCGTTGCGGAAGCGGTGAAGGGGTTGCGCTTTCGATCTGCTGGCTTCAACCAGAGCACCTGGTGGGATGCGATGCCGCTTACGAGGTGAAGATGGCCGAGAAGTCGCCGACGTTGTTGTCGGTCTTCTCCTCGCCGGGCACCGCCTCGATCTCGACTGAGATCGGGATGTTCTGGCCGGTCGGGGGCTGCTCGTCGATCGGGACGTCGACGGTCTTGGTCTCGCCGGCGGCGATCGTGTCGAGCACCGCCTCGGCGGAGATGGCGTCGGCGCCGCTGCCGATCGTCACCTTGACCGGCACGTCGGTCTCGGTGTTCTCGCCCTGGTTGGCGACCTGGACCTGGATCGTGAGGTCGTCGGAGAGCGGGACGCTGGTCGATGCGCCGGGCGTCAGTGCGACGCCGCCGAGCGTGACGGCGCCGAGGCCGTTGCCGTGCAGGCCGGGAGCGGCGTCCGCGCTGCCCTCGGCACCGCCGATGCCGCCGATGCGCGTCGCGACCTCGGTCGGCTGGAGCCAGCTGACGTCGGGCAGGAAGGCACTCGTGATCACCTTCTGCTCGAGGCCCTCCTGATCGAGGACCTGGTCGATCGCCGGTAGGACGCGGCGGAAGTAGAGCTGGTCGCTGGCGAGGAAGGGCTGCATGTCCTGCGCGATCTCGTCGGCGCCGCCCTCCTCCTGGTCGCCGCCGGCGATCGCGGCAGGCAGATGGTCGGCGATCAGGCCGACGCCCTCGCGGCGGAGGTCGAGCGTGTCGACGAGGTAGCGCTGCGCGGTGTCCAGGTCGTCGGGGTGGTCGAGGTCGCGGGCGAGGTCGACGAGCTGGGCGGAGCGGATCCGGTAGCCGTTGAGCCCGTTCTCGATCTCGACGTCGCTGGCGTCGCCCCCGCCCGCGAGCAGCGTGAACAGCGCGTCGCTCTGCTGGTTGGACTGGCGCATCAGGCCGTCGACGTCGGCGACGTAGTCGTTGATCGCCGACTCCTTGCGCGAGTCGAGGCAGCCCTTGACGAGGAAGACGAACAGCAGCAGGACGAGCAGACCTGCGCCGAAGGCGACGGCGCGCCTTACCATCAGGGTTTGACGGTCGGTCGAGGGCCCCGGACGGGGTCTTCCTCGGGCCGGGCGACCACGGCCGGGCGCTGGCTGGTCGGGTTCGTCGAACAAGGACTGAATCGCTACTCGCGTGAGGCCCTGCGGTTGGGGGAGTATGACCACTCCACCGGTTGTCCTCCCCGCGGTCGACCGGCGGCGACGGCAGGTGGGGCGTCGCGAGGCCCGAAAAGGAACCCCAGATGAGTAGGCCCGAGACCACAGTGCGGATGGCGGGCGAGGCCCGTACCGAGCGCCTTGGCGCGGCCCCCGAGGGCCGGCTGGTGCTGGGCCGCTACCGGCTCGGCGAGCGCCTCGGGGCGGGCGGGTTCGGCGTCGTATGGCGTGCGCACGACGAGCGGCTCGAGCGCGACGTGGCGGTCAAGGTCGTTCCCTCGGGCGGAGGCGAGGCCGACGACGCGCGTGTCGAGCGCGAGGCGCTCGCGGCGGCGCGGCTCAACCACCCGGGGATCGTGGCGCTCTACGAGCTCGGGCGCGACGAGCACGCGGCGTACCTCGTCTCGGAGCTGGTCGAGGGCGCGACGCTCGCCGAGCTGACTCGCGAGGGCGCGGTCTCGGATCGCGATGTCGCGCGGATCGGCGCCGCGCTCTGCGACGCACTCGAGCACGCCCACGCGCGCGGGGTGATCCACCGCGACGTCAAGCCGGGCAACGTCATGGTCCTCGCCGAGCCGGCCGCGGGCGCCGGCTTCGCCAAGCTGACCGACTTCGGCATCGCCCAGCTCGCGAGCGGCGAGTCGTTGACCGCGACCGGCGACATCGTCGGGACGCTCGCCTACATGGCGCCGGAGCAGGCGGAGGGGCACGGCGCGGGCCGCGAGTCGGACGTCTATGCGCTCGCGCTGACGCTATACGAGGCGTGGACTGGCTCCAATCCGGTGCGCGCCGAGAGCCCGGCCGCCACGGCGCGCCGGGTCGGCGGACGGCTGCCGTCCCTGCGTCAGCGGCGGCCCGACCTGCCGGCGGCGCTCTGCGAGGTCGTCGACGCCGCGCTCGCCGCGGATCCCGGCTACCGCCCGCCGCTCGCCGAGCTGCGCGAGCTGCTAATCGAAGCCGAGGACGAGCTGACCGACGAGGGCGGCCTCGTCGAACCGGAGACGATCGAGCGCTTCGGGCTGACGGCGGTGCGTCCGCGCACCCGCCTGACACGGGTGCTGCGCGGATCGCGCGGCAAGCCGCACGACGCCTACGCGCCGGCGCGCCCGTTCGCGGCGGTCCTCGCCGAGCGTGCCGCCGCCGGCGTCGCGGCCGGCGTGCTCGTCCTTGCCGCGATCGAGGGCCTGGGTCCCGCGCCGCCCTTCTCCGTCACCGCCGCCGCCGGCGCCGCCGCGCTGGCGGTCGCGCTGCTGCCGCGCGTCGGCTGGATCGCCGCCGCGATCGGCGTCTGCGGCTGGCTCGCGTCCCCGGACGCCGGCCGTGAGGGGACCGCGCTCGTGCTGACGGCCGCGCTGCTGCCGATCCCGGTCCTGCTGCCGCGCGCCGGCCTGCTGTGGTCGGCGCCGGCGCTCGCCCCGCTGCTGGGCGCGATCTCGCTCGCGCCGCTGTTCGTCGGCGTAGCGTCGCTCTGCTCGACCGCTTGGCGGCGCGCCGGACTCGCAGCCGCCGGAGTGCTCTGGATCGCGATCGCCGAGACGCTGACCGGCGACGACCTGCTCTTCGGCGTCGCCGACGGCACCGCGCCGCGAACCGGTTGGGAGGGCTCGGTCGTCGACGCGACCAACGACGCCCTCGTGCCACTGGCCTCGTCGCCGATCTGGCTGGTGGCGGTTGTGTGGGCGGCGTTCGCGGTCGTGCTGGCGCTGCTGCTGCGCGGCCGCTGGACGGCGCTCGACGCGGGCCTCGGGATCGCGTGGGCGATCGGCCTCGTGCTCGCGCTCGACGCGCTCGGCGACGCGCTCGACGGATCGACCGCGCTCGCGGGCGCGCGCGGGGCGGTGGCGGGCTCGATCCTCGGCGCGGCGGTCGCGGTCGCGGTCGCGGCGAT
This sequence comes from Thermoleophilaceae bacterium, assembly GCA_035630335.1. Classification (GTDB taxonomy): domain Bacteria; phylum Actinomycetota; class Thermoleophilia; order Solirubrobacterales; family Thermoleophilaceae; genus JAAYBF01. The sequence continues at coordinate 14,994 of DASQKV010000082.1, forward strand.
CGCCCCGCACGGGCGGGACGACGACGGTGGGGCGGCACTACCCTGATGGCTCCGTTTCGATGAGCGTGCTGCGAAACCTCGAGTCCAAGCTCGGCGGCCTCGTCGAGGGCGCGTTCAGCCGTGCCTTCAAGTCGAGCGTCGAGCCGGTCGAGCTGGCGCGCAAGCTCGCCAGGGAGATGGAGGAGTCGAAGATGGCCTCCGTCTCGCGCACCTACGTGCCCAACCACTACCGCGTCTTCCTCTCGCCGGAGGACCGCGAGCAGTTCGCGAGCTACGAGCCGGCGCTGCGCAAGGAGCTTTCGGACTACCTGCTCGAGCACGCGCGCGCGGAGAGCCTCGCGCTGACGAGCCGGCCGCTGGTCGAGTTCATGACCGACGAGCGGCTCCAGCTCGGCGAGTTCGGCATCCAGGCGCAGCTGCTCAGCCCGCCCGAGGAGGAGCAGGCGCCGGCCGCCGCTCACGGCGCCGCGCCCTCGCAGGGCGACTTCGGCCACACGATGGTCTACTCGCCCGACCGCGCGGCGCGGGTGCTCGAGGCTGACCGCGCGGCGCGGCGACCCGCCCGCCGGGCGATCCTGTCCGGCGAGGGCCGCCGCACGGTGCTCGACGCCGACCCGTTCACGATCGGTCGCAGCCGCGACTGCGACCTGCTCGTCGACGACCCGAATGTCTCGCGCCGGCACGCCGAGCTGCGCAGCGACGGCGAGTCGTGGCGGATCGTCGACCTCGGCTCGACCAACGGCATCAAGGTCAACCGCCGGCGGGTCGACGAGGCTGTGCTGCGTAGCGGCGATCGGATCACGCTCGGCGTGACCGACCTGGACTTCGAGCTCGAGTAGAAGGAGGCACGGGCGATGGACGAGCCGCTTGCGGTTGCACTGAAGTTCGGCTTCCTGGCCGTGCTCTACCTGTTCCTGCTGTGGGTGTCGCGCAGCGCGCTGCGCGACCTGTCGCGCGGGATCGAGCCGGTCGCCTCGGCCCAGGCGGCGCCGGCTGAGACGAGCCGCCGCCGCGACGAGGCGCAGGGCAACGGGATGCTCGGCGCGATGGAGCCGCGGCTCGAGGTGATCGCCGCGCTCGGCTACGAGCCCGGCACGATCTTCGACCTGCGCGACGGCGCGACGCTCGGGCGCTCCGAGCACGCGGAGATCCGCGTCGACGACGCGTTCGCCTCGTCGGCGCACGCGCGGATATTCCCGCGTGGGGACTTCATGCACGTCGAAGACATGGGCTCGACGAACGGCACCTACCTCAACGGCCGCCAGCTGCGCGGCGCCGAGCGGCTCAAGGTCGCCGACGTGATCCGGATCGGCGACAGCGAGTACCGGTACCAGGAGTAGGCGGCGGTGCTGCGAGTCGTCGAACAGGCCGGGCTGACCGACGTCGGCCGCCAGCGCGAGGCGAACGAGGACAACCTCGTCCTCGCCGCGCCCGTGTTCGCCGTCGCCGACGGCATGGGCGGCGCACGCGCGGGCGAGGTCGCGAGCCGGATCGCCGCCGAGGCGTTCGACGACGAGCGCGACCCCGCCGCGACCCCCGAGCAGCAGCTCGCCGGCGTGGCGCGGATGGCGAACCGGCGGATCCACGAGCTCTCGCAGCGCGACGAGTCGCACCGCGGGATGGGCACGACGCTGACCGCCGCGCTCTTCGACGGCGACCGCGTCAGCGTCGGGCACGTCGGCGACAGCCGCGCCTACCGGCTGCGCGACGGCGAGCTTCAGCAGCTGACCGACGACCACTCGCTCGTGGCCGAGCTCGAACGCTCCGGCCAGCTGACCCCCGAGGCGGCCGAGCACCATCCGCAGCGGTCGATCATCACGCGTGCGCTCGGCCCTGAGCCGACCGTCGAGGTCGATACGCACTCCCACCCTGCGCGCCCGGGTGACGTCTACCTGCTCTGCTCCGACGGGCTGACCGGGATGGTGTCGGACGACGATCTCGCGGCGATCGTGCGCGGATCCGGGTCGCTCGAGGAGGCCGCTGAGTCGCTCGTGCGCGCGGCGAACCAGAGCGGCGGCAAGGACAACATCACCGTCGTGCTGTTCCGCCTCGGGGAGGACGGCGAGGCTGGGACCGGCGACCCTCACGTCGCCGACGCGGAGACGATCCACGGCGGCCTGACGACCGACGACGTCGCGGCGGCGGCTGGGGGACGGCCTGGCGCGCGCGCCGGAGCACGAGACGCCGCGGCGGCAGGCCTCGTCCGGGACCGGGCTCCCAGCAGCGAGGCGTCTGCCGTGCGCGACCGACCTTCCATGCGCGAGGCATCTGCCGGCCGCGACCGGCCGGGCCGTGTGGCGACCCACGGCGAGCGCGATTCGTTCCGCAGATGGCCCCGCCGTGCGCTGACCGGCCTGCTCTCGCTTGTCGTTCTCGCGGTCGTGGCGGTCGGCGCCTACGTCGCCGCGCGCGAGGTCTACTTCGTCGGCACCGACGACAGCGGGCTCGTGACCGTCTACCGCGGGGTCCCGTACGAGTTGCCGCTTGGCATCGACCTCTACTCGGCGCAGTACCGAAGCGGCCTGCCGGCGACGTCGATCCCACGTGCGCGCCGCGAGCGCGTGCTCGACCACCAGTGGCGCAGCCGCTCCGACGCGGAGGACCTGGTGCGCCAGCTCGAGGGCGGCACGCTGGACCCTGGACGGCCGTCGCGGTGAGCGTCCGCACGCGCGAGCTGTTCGGCCTGATCCCCGTCTCGCTGCTGGTCTCGGCCGGCTTTGCGGCGGTGCTGCTGTCGCGCACGCAGGACGTCAGCGACCTGACCGCGACCTACGGCGTCGCGTTCCTCGGGCTGTGCGTCTTCGGCCACCTCTTCATCCGCGCGCGGCTGCCCGACGCCGACCCGTACCTCTATCCGCTCGGCGCGCTGCTGGCCGCATTCGGGCTGGTGATGATCTACCGGATCGACGCCGACCTTGCGCGCGAGCAGGCGCAGTGGTTCGTGATCGGGCTGGCGCTGTTCTGCGCGACGATCTACTTCCTGCCCGACCACCACGTGCTCGAGCGCTACCGCTACACGATCGCCGCCGCGGGGATCGCGCTGCTAATGCTGCCGCGGATGCCGGGGATCGGCGCGCAGGTCAACGGCGCCTACCTGGCGGTCAAGCTCGGCCCGCTCCAGTTCCAGCCGGCCGAGTTCGCGAAGCTCGCGATCATCGTCTTCCTCGCGAGCTACCTGCGCGATGTGCGCGACGTGCTCGTGCGCGCGCGGCTGAAGCCGCTGACCGTGCCCCAACAGGCGCTGCTCTACGGGATCCCGCTGCTCGTCGTGCTGCTGCTGGTCGCGGCGCTCGGCCTGGGACCGGTCGCGGCGGTGCTGCTCGCCGTCTTCGCGCTGTCGGTCGTGTCGCTGGTGCGCGAGCGCCCGTCGCTGAAGCACTTCGGGCCGCTGCTGCTGGTCTGGGGGCTGGCGATGGTGATGCTGCTGTTCATCCGCGACCTCGGCAGCTCGCTGATGTTCTTCGGCGGCTTCCTCGCGCTGCTCTACGTCGCGACCGCGCGGCTGTCGATCGTCGGCGCGGGGGCGACGCTGTTCCTCGGCGGGGCCGCCTACTTCGCGAGCACGGTCAGTCACGTCGAGAAGCGGGTCGACACGTGGCTGCACCCGTTCGACCGCGAGCTCTACGAGGCGACCGGGGGCAGCTTCCAGATCGCCCAGTCGCTGTTCGCGCAGGCCGACGGCGGCCTGTTCGGGCAGGGCTTCGGGGAGGCGCTGCTCGAGCTGCCCGGCGGGGGGACGATCCTGCCGGCGGCGCACACCGACCTGATCTACGCGGTGATCACCGACGAGCTCGGGCTGTTCGGCGCCGCCGGGCTGATCCTCGTCTACCTGCTCTTCTGCGCGCGCGGGTTCAAGACCGCGCTGGTGGCGAGCGACGGCTTCTCGAAGCTGCTCGCGACCGGCCTGACGGCGGTCTTCGCGCTGCAGGTGTTCGTGATCGTCGGCGGCGTGACGAAGGTGATCCCGCTGACCGGCGTGACGCTGCCGTTCGTCTCCTACGGCGGCAGCTCGATCCTCGCGAACATGGTGCTGCTCGCGCTGTTGCTGATCGTCTCCGACCACGCGCGCCGCGACCGCGGACGGATGGGCCCGGGCGGCCTGGTGTGAGCGGGGTGCGCGGATGAATCGCCAGATCGTCCAGCTGTTCGGCCTGACGCTGATCCTGTTCGGCATCCTGATCGCGTTCACCTCGCGCTGGACGGTGTTCGAGGCGGCGTCGCTCGAGGACGAGACGCTCAACCGGCGCGCGCTGATCGAGGAGCAGCAGGTGCCGCGCGGGCTGATCCTTGCGCGCAACGGCGACGTGCTCGCGCGCAGCGATCCGCGCGGCAGGGGGCGCCGCCGCGTCTACGTGCGCTCGTACCCGCAGGGCGAGACCTACGCCCACGCGGTCGGGTACTCCTACATCGAGCGCGACCGCGTCGGGCTCGAGCGCTCGCGCAACGACGCGCTGAGCGGCAAGCTGAACGAGTTCGGGACGATCTTCCGCGAGCTGGCGCGCCAGGACCGCGAGGGCGACGACGTCGTCTCGACGCTCGACCCGGCGGGCCAGCAGACCGCGATCGACGCGCTCGCCGGCCGGCGCGGGGCGATCGTGGCGCTCGAGCCCGCGACGGGCCGGGTGCGGGTGATGGTCTCCTCGCCCAGCTACGACCCGAACCAGATCTCTGACAACGCCTACTTCCGCGAGCTGGCGACCGACGAGGAGACGCGGCCGCTGGTCAACCGGACGACCCAGCCGCGCTACCAGCCGGGCTCCACGTTCAAGGTCGTGACCGCAGCCGCCGCGCTCGACTCGGGCAAGCTGACGCCGGAGTCGATCGTCGACGGGTCGTCGCCGCAGACGATCAGCGGCGTGCCGCTCGCGAACTCGGGCAACGTCTCCTACGGCCCGATCACCTTCACCGACGCGCTGACGAACTCGGTCAACACGGTCTTCGCGCGCGTCGGCGAGCAGGTCGGCCGCGGCACGCTGCTCGAGTACATGGACCGCTTCGGCTTCAACCGCGATCCCCAGCTCGATTACCCCGACGGCGAGATGGAGGTCAGCGGGATCCGCAACTCCGCCGGCCGGCTCGTCGGCGCCGACGACGGCTTCGACGTCGGCCGCGTCGCGATCGGCCAGGGCGGCTCCGAGGGCCAGATCCAGGTGACGCCGCTGCAGATGGCCGAGGTGGCGGCGGCGGTCGGCAACCGCGGCAAGCTGATCCGCCCGCGGCTGACCGAGCGCGTCGTCGGCAAGGACGGACGCGTCGAGGAGCAGATCGACCCGGCGGAGCAGTCGCAGGTGATGAAGCCCGAGTCCGCCGACCAGCTCGCGCAGATGATGAGCCGCGTCGTCGAGGAGGGCACCGGCACCGCGGCGGCGCTGTCGGGGATCGAGGTCGCGGGCAAGACGGGGACCGCCGAGGTCAGGGACGGGTCGCTCAACCAGGTCTGGTTCATAGCCTTCGCGCCCGTGGAGGACCCGCGGATGGCGATCGCCGTGACGCTCGAGGACCTGCCGCCCGGCACCTCGGGCGGCCGGGACGCCGCGCCGCTCGCGGCCCAGGTGCTGCAGACGCTGCTGGGGGGCTCGTGAGCACAGGCCGGTCGCGCGCCTTCGCGTGGGGGGCTCCGAATTGAGCGACCTGGCCGATGGCGCCGTCGTCGACGCGCGCTACCGGGTGATACGGCGGATCGGCTCGGGTGGGATGGCGGACGTCTACTGCGCCGAGGACTCCCACCTCGGCCGCGAGGTCGCGCTCAAGGTCCTGCACCGCCGCTTCGCCCAGGACGCCGAGTTCGTCGAGCGCTTCCGGCGCGAGGCGTCGGCGGCCGCGGGCCTCCAGCACCCGCACGTCGTCGGCGTCTTCGACCGCGGGGAGCATGAGGGCACCTACTACATCGCGATGGAGTACCTGCGCGGGCGTACGCTGCGCGACATCGTCAATGCCGAGGCGCCGCTCGACCAGCTGCGCTCGATCGACCTCGGCACCCAGATCTTGCAGGCGGCGGCGTTCGCGCACCGTCACGGCGTCGTCCACCGCGACTTCAAGCCGCACAACGTGATCGTCGACGAGGCCGGCAACGCCAAGGTCACCGACTTCGGGATCGCGCGCGCGGGGGCGTCGGAGATGACCGAGACCGGCTCGATCATGGGCACCGCCCAGTACCTCTCGCCGGAGCAGGCCCAGGGTCACGAGGTGACCGCGCGCTCGGACGTCTACTCGATCGGCGTGATGCTCTACGAGCTGCTGACCGGGCGGCTGCCGTTCACGGGCGACAGCGCGGTGTCGATCGCGCTCAAGCACCTGTCCGAGCCGCCGCCGCCACTGTCGGGGAACGGCCTGCAGATCGAGCCGAACCTCGAGGGGGTCGTGCTCGGAGCGCTGGCGAAGGACCCAGCCGCGCGCTGGCAGTCGGCCGAGGACTTCGCGGCTGCGCTGGAGGCGTGCAGGCCGTACGTCGAGGCGCAGCAGGCGGGCGAGCCGCCCGGCCAGGACACGGCGGTGTTCGCGGCGGTGCCGGCACCGCCTCCGGCCGTGGTCGCCGATGACGCCGAGCGCGAGCGCCCGCGGCGCTGGCCGGCGATCGCGATCGCGGCGCTCGTGCTGGCACTGATCGCGCTGATGGCCTGGGTCTTCACCCGGCCCGAGCAGATCGACGTGCCGCGCGTCACCGGGATGCAGCTGAGCGAGGCGCGCGAGCGGCTCGACAAAGCCGGCTTCGAGGAGGTCGAGGTCGAGCGCGAGCGCTCGCTCGCGGACGTCGACCGTGTGCTGCGTCAGGACCCCGATCCGGGCGAGCAGGCCGCGCGTGAAGACACGATCGTGCTCGTGGTCTCCGACGGGCCGGGCAAGGTCGCGGTGCCGTCGGTGCGCGGGCTGACCCAAGCCCAGGCGGTTCGCGAGCTGCGCCGGGCGGACCTGCGCGCGAACGTCAGCGAGCGGGCGTCGGAGAGCGTCGACGCGGGGCTCGCGATCGGGACCTCGCCGCGCGGCGGGACCGACGTCGACCGGCGATCGCAGGTGCGCCTGCTCGTCAGCTCGGGCCCGGCGGCGATCGCGGTGCCGAACTTGGTCGGGCTGTCGCTGGACTCCGCGACGGCGCGGCTCGACGACCTCGATCTGACCTACCGCGTGACGCGGGAGCAGTCCGACAGCCCGGAGGACGAGGTGATCGCCCAGGACCCGGGCGAGGGCGCCTCGCTGGAGCCTGGTGGCACCGTGGCGCTGACCGTCGCTGAGCCGGCCGAGGAGGTGACGGTCCCGTTCGTCACCGATCTGTCGCGGCAGGAGGCGCTGGACGCGCTGCGCGACGAGGGCCTGCGCGGCGTGGTCCAGACCCGTGACGTCGACGACCCGGATCAGGATGGCGTCGTGATTGAGCAGCGGCCCGCGGCCGGCAGCGACGTCGACGCCGACAGCTCGGTGACGATCGTCGTCGGCCGCTTCGCCGGCGAGGCGCCGCCGGCCGAGACGACGCCGGAGGTCGAGCCATGAGGGTTGCGGTGCTCGGGGGCGGGCGCTCGAGCGAGCACGAGGTGTCGCTCGAATCGGCGAAGGCGGTGGCGACGGGCCTGGAGGAGGGCGGCCACGAGGTCGTCGGGGTGACGATCGACCGCGACGGCCGCTGGTCGCACGAAGGGAGCGCCGTGGCGCTCGAGCCGGGCGGCGGCCTGCTCGGCTGCGAGGTCGTCTTCCCGGCGTTGCACGGGCCCTACGGCGAGGACGGCGTCGTGCAGGGGCTGCTCGATGCGCTCGACGTGCCGTACTGCGGCGCCGGTGTCGCCGCGAGCGCGCTCAGCATGGACAAGGTCCTGTTCAAGGACCTGCTGTCGGTGCACGGCGTGGCCCAGGTGCCCTACGTCGCGCTGCGCGCGGGCGACGATCCGGCGGGCGTCGCCGGGCTCGGACTGCCTGTGTTCGTCAAGCCGGCGCGGCTCGGATCCTCGGTGGGCATCTCCAAGGTCTCCGGCGCGGACGAGCTTCCGGCCGCGCTGGCCGCCGCCTTCGAGCACGACCCGCTGGTCATCGTCGAGGCGATGTCGCACGGGATGGAGGTCGAGTGCTCGGTGACCGGCAACGACCGGCCCGAGGTGTCGCTTCCGGGTGAGATCGAGCTCGACGCCGACTGGTACGACTACGAGGCGAAGTACACCGCCGGCGGCATGCGCTTGATCGTGCCGGCGCGGCTGCCGGACGATGTCGCGGAGCGGGTCCGCGCGACGGCCGCCGAGATTTACCGGCTCGTCGACTGCGCCGGCATGGCCCGCTGCGACTTCTTCGTCGAAGACCCGCACGGCGACGCGCGCGTGCTGATCAACGAGCTCAACACGATTCCCGGCTTCACGGCCACGAGCGTGTTCGCGAAGTTGTGGGAGGCGACCGGCGTCGCCTACCCGGAGTTGCTCGACCGGCTGCTGGGGCTCGCGCTCGAGCGCCACGACCGCCGGCGCTCGTACAGCTTCTGACCTAGGCGAGCTCCCAGAGCCGGCCGCCGAGCACTTGCAGCGGCTTGATCCGCCAGTCGAGCGCGAGCTGGGCGAGCTCGGCCTCGGCGCGCGGCAGCGGCAGGTCGCAGACGGCGGCCACCTCTACGGGCGCCATCCGGCCGAAGCGCTGGATCGCTTCGAGCACATCGGGCCGCGGGTCGCCGGTCGGCCGCGCGCCCGCCGCTAGCGCCTGCTCGCGAGCGAAGTCGAGCGGCCGCACGCCGCAGGTCCAGGTCGGCTCGCGGTCCTGGCCGTCGAAGCGCAGCGTCGGGAACGGCACGCGCTCCTCGCCCGCGGGCCGCGAGCAGCGGACCTTGTCGGCGGCGCGGACCACGTCGGGCACGTCGCGCGCCCGCTCCAGGTCCGCCCCGAACGCCTCGACGATCGCGTGCGAGCCGAGGTCGATCCGGAACCGCTCGACGTCGAGCCCGGCCCCGCGCGCCTCCTCGACCAGCGCCTCGGTGGTGTCGAGCTTGCGCCGTCGGCAGAGGATCCCCTCGCGCAGCGCTCGCAGGTAGCGCTGACCGGCGTCGCCCCCCTGCTCCTGGGCCGCCTTGACGGCCATGCAGGCGGGATACGTCGAGCTGAGCGGCGCCTCCTGCCAGGCGAGCGGGTCGGTCGGCATGCCCGACTCGGCCGTCGCCTCGAGCCAGTGCACGAGCATGCCGTCCTTGCCGGGCGGGCCCTGGCCCGCGTCGGGCCCGTACTCGCGCGCGAGGCCGCCCATGACGAAGGTCCATTCGAGGTCGTCGCCGAACTCAACCATCAGGGTCCGCAGCACCGGCTCGAACGCCCACGACCAGACGCAGGCGGGATCGGTGATGCAACTGACGCGGACGCCCATCGGACCCTCACAATACGAACAGTGATCGGCACGCTCCTCAACGAACGCTTCCGCCTCGAGGAGCAGATCGGCTCCGGGGGGATGTCGAGCGTCTACCGCGCGTACGACACAACGCTCGAGCGCTGGGTGGCGATCAAGCTGATGCACCGCGACATCTCGTCGGACCCCGACCAGCTCGAGCGCTTCCGCCGCGAGGCGCGCGCCGTCGCGCGGCTCAACCATGCGCACGTCGTGACGGTGATCGACTTCGGCGAGGACGACGGCGCGCCCTACATCGTGCTCGAGCTGGTCGAGGGCGAGACGCTCAAGCAGCGGATCCGGCGGATGGGGCGGCTGCCGGTCGGTGAGGCCGTCGCCTATGCGATCGAGATCGGCCGGGCGCTGTCGGCCGCGCATGCCGAGCGGCTCGTGCACCGCGACGTGAAGCCGCAGAACGTCCTGATCGACCCCGAGGGTCGCGCGAAGGTCACGGACTTCGGGATCGCGCGGTCGCTCGAGGTCCACGGGCTGACCGCGACCGGCCGCGTGCTCGGCACGACCGATTACGTGTCGCCGGAGCAGGCGCTCGGCCATGAGGTCACCGAGCAGGCCGACGTCTACTCGCTCGGCATCGTGCTCTACGAGATGCTCACGGGCGAGCCGCCCTTCAAGGCCGAGAGCCAGGTCGCCGTGGCGATGAAGCACGTCCAGCAGCCGATGCCCGACGTCCAGCGCGCTCGCCCGGATGTCTCCTCGGCGCTGGCGGCCGTCGTCGACCGCGCGACCGCGAAGGAGCTCGGCAACCGCTACGCGAGCGCGGCCGACCTCGTCCACGACCTCGAGGAGGTGCTCGCGATCGAGGCGGCGCGCGCGGGCGAGACGACGGGCGAGGCGACCGCCGTGCTGCAGACGCTGCAGGGCGAGACGACCGAGTTCGCGCCGCTGCGCCTGCGAAACCCGCGCCGCTGGCTGCTCTCGATCGCCGCCGTCGTGCTCTGCACCGCCGCCGCGATCGCCTTCCTCGCCACGCGAACCGAGCGCGGCCCCGGCGATCCGGGAGCCTCGGCCGCGAGCGGCCTGCAGACCGTCAAGCTCACGAGTGACGCGGCCCACGACTACGACCCCCAGGGCGACGATCAGGAGTCCCCCGACGCGACCCAGTTCGCGATCGACACCAATCCGACGACGGTCTGGGACACCGAGCGCTACGACAGCGACTTCGCGAGCCTCGGCAAGGAGGGCACCGGTATCTACCTCGACGCCGGCTCGCCGGTTCCCGCCAAGCGGATGGACGTCTCTACCTCGACGCCCGGCTTCACCGCCGCCGTATACGCGGCCAACGAGCTGCCCGACGACGTCGACGGCTGGACCAAGGTCGGCAGCGACACCGTCGTCGGTCAGGAGCAGCAGCTGCCACTCGACACCGGCGGCGCCCGCTTTCGCTACTACCTGCTCTGGATCACCGAGCTGCCCGAGCAGGGCAAGGCGACGGTCAAGGAGCTGACGTTACGTAAGTAGGACCGTACCTGATCACTTAGGTCTTACCACTATTCCACGAGTTGTAATGCAGCTTCTATAGATGTAACGTGCAAGGGCAATCTGCTTGACCGCAGGCTCGGCCAGGAGGGGCCGAGAGCCTTCAAAGGGTGCGCCGGGATCAACGTGGTTTCCGGCGCGGCTACACAGCGGCAGCTACCGGCTGCCGTCGATCGAGGAGGAGCATCATGCGTCTCGCACGCAGGCTGACATCGTTCGCCATGTTCGCGATTTCGGCCATGGCATTGGCGGCACCACTCGCGTTCGCGCAGAGCGGCGAACCGGAGCTGCACAATCAGACCCCGCGACTGCTGGTGGCCCAGGAAGTCCACGCCGCCAACGACGTCGTGTGTCCGGCGGTCACGCCGACCCCGCCGCCGAACCCGGGACCGCTGGTCACCGCCGGCGGCTGCCGTGGACACTACTCAGCGCCCAACGTCGTGCGCTCGGTGCATCTGAGCGCGGGTGGTACCGAAGTCGTAATCAGTACCTGCAACGCCGAATTCGACATCCGTCTCGACGCGGCAGGAGAAGGCTACCTCGCCCATCAGGAATTCACCCAGGGAACTCAGGGGACGTGCACGTGGCGGGCCTGCGGTCAGGTCACACCGCCGACCAGCGAAGGCCGAGCCTATACCGTCTATCTGCAGGAAACCGAAGTTGTCGGACAGGGACCACGTGAAGGGGCCGTGATCCTGTTCTGCTTCGAGAACATCGACGGAACCGGCGCGTCGCATTGCGAAGTCACCGTCCCGATGAACCAGACGGCGACGCACCGCTACCAGTTCAACGCGAACGACGTCTCAGGCCATGGTGTCGCGTTTCCGCACTGCGAACTCACGGGTCTGTTCACCGAGGAAGTCACGCTCGGGACTACTGGCGAAGGCCAGCTCGAGCAGCGCGTCGAAATCCGCCACACCTGAGGACATGCAAGTCGCATCGGAGCTGCAGCCCTGCGGCTCTGGTGCGACCCATGGCGACGGCACCGTCTCCGTCATGCAGAGGAAGGAAGGCAGGCGATGTTCACAGCCCCGAAGCTCACGCCGCACGTCGTACTGGCCGCCATCGCCGCCGCCGTCACGGTGTCCGTGGCGCCCTCGGCCGTGGCGCAGCCACAGGAACAGGCCGCTCACAACCAGACGCCCCGGCTGCTGGCGGCTCAGGAAGTCTATGCGGGCAACGATGTCGCCTGTCCACTTGTGACGCCCAGCCCGCCGCCGCTGCCGTCCCCGCTGGTAACCGCCGGCGGCTGTCGCCTGCATTTCTCGGGGCCCAGCGTGACGCTCTCGGCGCACCTGAGCGCCGGGGGCACCGAAGTTCTGGTCAGCACCTGCGACATCGAATTCGACCTCCGCCTCGACTCGGCAGGAGAAGGCTGGATCAGCCACCAGGAACTGACGCAGGGAACGGCGGGGAGTTGCACGCGTAGGGCGTGTGGGCAGCTCACGCCGCCGACCAGCGAAGGTCGTGCCTGGCAGATCTACCTGCAGGAAACCGAAGTCGCCGGAGCTGGACCCCGCGAAAACGGGCTGATCATCTTCTGCACGGAGGCGCTTGACGGCACGAACCTCGTGCACTGTCCCACCATCATTCCGTTCAGCCAACCGGTACAGCACCGCTACAGGTTCACTGCGGCCGACGTCCGGAGCCTCGGCAGCTTCTTCCCGAACTGCGAACACACCGGCACGTTCGACAGCGAAGCGACGCGCGGCACCACCGGCGAAGGCCAGCTCGAGCAGAACATCGAAATCCGTCATGCGTAGGTGCGCAGTGCCGAAACGGCGAATCGCTGCCGACTCGATCGAGGAGACGACGCCATGTCCGCTGCATGCAAGCTCAGTCAGTCCGCGCTACTAGCGTTCACCGTCGCCGCGGTCGCGGCGCCTTTCGCGCCAGCGCAGGTCGGTGAACCGATGCTTCACAACCAAGCTCCACGGCTGGTCGTAGCGCAGGAAGCCCACGCCGCCAACGACGTCGCTTGTCCCGCCGTCACGCCGAGCCCGCCGCCGAACCCCGGACCCACGATCACCGTCGGTGGCTGCCGGTCGCACTACTCGGCTGCCAACGTGGTGCAGGCCTCGCACCTCACCGCCGGCGGCACCGAAGTCGTGGTCAGCGCGTGCGACTGGGAATTCGACCTGCGCCTCGACTCCGCCGCCGAAGGCTACATCGCCCACCAAGAACTCACTCAGGGCACGCAAGGCACATGCACGCGCAAGGCGTGCGGCCAGGTCACTCCGCCCACGAGCGAAGGCCGAGCCTGGACGCTCTACCTGCAGGAAACCGAAGTCGCAGGGCAGGGCCCGCGCGAAGGCGTGCGCATCAACCTCTGCACCGAGCCGATCGATCCGGGCACGGGCTCGCACTGCGTGTTCAACATGCCGGTGAGTCAGACCAGTACGCACCGATACGGGTGGACCGCGACGGACGTCCCGGGCGAGGGCACGTTCTTCCCCCACTGCGAACTCACGGGCACGTTCGACCAGGAAGCAGCGCTTGGCACCACCGGCGAAGGCCAGCTCGAGCAAAACATCGAAATTCGTCACACCTAGCGGAAGGAACCATCATGTGTATTGCACGCAAGCTGACGATGATCGCCATGCTGGCGATCGCCGTCACTGCACTGACGACGTCTCTGGCGTTCGGGCAGGGTGAGGAACCCAGGCTCCACAATCAGACGCCGAGACTGATCGTAGCCCAGGAAGTCCACGCAGCGAACGACTTGGCATGTCCGATGGTGACGCCAAGCCCACCGGTAGAACCGTCGCCGCTGGTTACCGCTGGAGGCTGTCGCCTCCATTTCTCGGGAACCAACTTCGTGTTCGGGGCGCACCTCAGTGCCGGCGGCACCGAAGTAGTGATCATGGTCTGCAACGTCGAATTCGACGCTCGTATCGACTCGGCGGGTGAAGGCTGGATGACCCACCAGGAACTGACGCCAGGCACGACGGGAACCTGCACACGCAAGGTGTGTGGCCAGGTTACCCCTCCGACCAGCGAAGGCCGGGCGTGGACCTTCTACCTGCAGGAAACAGAAGTCGCCGGTCAGGGCCCGCGAGAAAGCGCCGGCATGAACGTGTGCACCCAGGCGCTCGACGGTACGGACACCCGTCATTGCAACATCACGGTTCCATTTGGTCAGGCGTCCCCCCACCGCCCTAGGTTCACCGCAAACGACGTCCCGGGCGACAGCACGTTCTTCCTCTACTGCGAACACACCGGCACGTTCGACAGCGAAGCCGTGCTTGGCACTACCGGCGAAGGCCAGCTGGAGCAGAACGTCGAAGTCCGGCACACGTAGAGCGTGGCGAAGGCCGCACCGTATCCCGCCTCGCGGGCTCGGTGCGGCCAAGACGCCGACGACATCCGCCGTTGGCGAATCGAGGAGGGACGCATCATGAATACCGCACACAAGTCGGCACGGATCGCCGTGATGGCGATATCGGCCGTGGCGCTGACAGCGCCCGCGGCGCTTGCGCAGAGCGAACCTGAGCTCCACAACCAGTCGCCGCGACTGATCACGACCCAGGAAATCCATGCTGCCAGCGACCTTGGTTGTCCAGCGGTGACGCCTACTCCGGCGCCGGCGCCGGCGCCGACGTTGACCTCAGGCGGCTGTCGCATCCATTTCACGGCGCCCGCCGTGACTGAGGCCTCGCATCTGAGCTCTGGCGGCACCGAAGTGGTGCGCAGCGTCTGCGACACCGAATTCGACATGCGCCTCGATGCCGCCGGAGAAGGCTACATCACACATCAAGAATTTACCCAAGGCGCCACTGGAGCCTGCACGCGCCGCGCATGCGGGCAGGTGACTCCGCCCACCAGCGAAGGCAGAGCCTTTACTGCCTATTTGCAGGAACGTGAAGTCGCAGGGGGAGGGCCACGTGAAGAGATGGTCATCTTTCTCTGCACCGAGCCGATCGAGCAGGGGCAGCAGGCTCACTGTGAATTCACGGTTCCCATGAGCCAGGTAGCGGAGCACCGGTACCGCTTCGTCGCCTCGGACGTCTCCGGACACGGGACTGTGTTCCCGCACTGCGAATTCAGCTTCACGCTCGATCACGAAGCAGTGCTCGGGACGGCCGGAGAAGGCCAACTCGAGCAGAACTTCGAAATGCGCCACACGTGAGCCGTCCGACCGCGACATGCCGATGGCTCTGGCGCGGCCGCGCTCGCGTGCCAGCTGCCCTCGGTCCGACCAAGGAGGACCCGACATGATCTCCGTCGCACCCAAGCCGACGCTGCTGGTCGTGCTGGCGATCGCCGCCACGGCACTGGCAGTCCCCTCCGCGCTCGCACAGACCGAACCCGAGCTCCACAACCAGACTCCGCGACTGATCGTCCAGCAAGAAGTGCATGCCGGCGCGGACGTCAACTGCCCGCTGGTGACGCCGACCCCGCCGCCGGCCGCAAGCCCGACCGTGACCGCCGGCGGCTGCCGCCAGCACTACTGGGCACCTGACCTGGTGTGGGTGGGGCATCTGACCGCGGGCGGCACAGAAGCCGTGCTACTGACCTGTGCTCTGGAATTCGACATTCGCCTCGACGCAGCTGGTGAAGGCTGGATCAGCCATCAGGAATTCACGCCGCAAAGCGGCGGGGGGCCCTGCGACATCTTGCCGTGCGGCTCCTTCGACGGCGAAGGCCGCGCGTGGACGACCTACATGCAGGAAAGCGCGGTCGTCGGGCAGGAGCCGAGTGAGAGCATGGTCATCCTGCTCTGCATCGCCCCTGTCAACAACCCGTCGAACTCGATCCACTGCGAAATCACCGTTCCGATGAGCCAGGTGGCGACCCACCGGCACCGGTTCGGTCCGACGGATGTCTCAGGACACGGCACCATGTTCCCGAGTTGCGAATTGACCTTCACGCTGGACCGAGAACAAGCGCTCGGAACCACCGGCGAAGGCCAGCTGGAGCAGAACGTCGAAGTTCGGCACACCTAGCCGAGGGCGGTGAGGACTCAGGACTCGCCGACGACCGACAGCCCGCGGCGGCGCAGCGCCAAGATCGCTGCGTCGTCGCTGAGGCCGCTCGCCCAGGCGCGGACGTCGTCGTGGACGAGCTCGGTGAGCGCCTGCGGCTCGCGCGTCATGGCAGCCGCGTCGAGCAGGATCCGGCGCAGGCCCTCCTCGCCGAGCAGCCTCCCCTCGCGGCGCGCCTCGGGAATGCCGTCGGTGAAGGCGAGCAGGATGTCGTCGGCGCCGAGCTCGAGCTCCTGCTGGACATAGCCCGGGCGCTCGTCGATCCCGAGCGGGAGGCCGCCAGCGGCGGCCTCGGTGAGGGTGCCGTCGGCGTGCAGGACGAGCGGAGCGAGGTGGCCCGCGTTGGCGTAGCGGAGCTTGCGGCGGCCGAGGAAGCCGAAGAAGGCGGTGACGAAGCGGTCTGGAGGCAGCCGCTTGCCGAGCATCTTCCCCGCCTGCTCGAGCACCAGCGCGGGGTCCTCGCAGTCCCAGCTGCGGGCCTCGATGAAGAAGCGCGCCATCGCGCTCAGCGCCGCCGTCTCGACGCCCTTGCCGACCACGTCGCCGATCAGGACTGCGACTTCGCCGCCCTCGACCGGCCACGCGCCGTAGAGGTCGCCGCCTGTCGGCTGATCGTCCGCGGGCTCGTACAGAAGGCCGACGTCCCAGCCCGGCACAGTCGGCAGCGACTCCGGCACGAAGCCGTGGGTCAACGTGCGCGCGAGGTGGCGCTCCTGCTGGAAGTCGTGCGCGTTGGCGAGCGACGCCGCCGAGATCCGGGCGAGCTTGAGCACGAGCGCCTGGTCGTCGGGATCGAACGCGGGACCGTGCTCGCGCACGATCGACAGCACGCCGAACAGCCGCGGCCCGAGCTCGATCGGGACGTGGATCGACGGCGCGTCGCCGGCGAGCGTGACTGGCGAGCGCGTGCGCGCGACCTCCCCGATCGTCGCCGCCTCGATCGGAGCCTGTGTGCCCTCGCGCGCGACCTCGACCAATCGCTGCGAGCCGGGGAGGATGCGGCTGAGACGCCCGTGGTCGGCGTTCGTGATCCGGATCGCGTGCGAGACGACCTGCTGCTCGACGGCATGGGGCTCGAGCGATCCCGAGGTGCCCTCGGCGGCGCGCTTGAGCATGACCTCCTCGCGCGAGCGGGCCGCCTCCCCGGCGAGCAGCTCGGAGCGCTCGCGCGCCATCGCGGCGAGGTCGGCGAGCACGGTGACGATGTCGAGGTCCGCCTTGCCCAGCGGCCGCAGCGGATCGACCGAGAACACCAGCAGCGCGCCGAGCGTGCGCCCGAGCGCCGTGCGGATCGGGCAGGCGATCGCCGACGAGTGCCGGTAGAGCTCCCACGCGGTCTCGCTCGCCAGGTGCTCGCGCGGGTGGCCGGCGGCCTCCCAGTCCTCGAGCCGCGGCAGCAGCAGCGGGCGGGTGCGCTCGACGGCAGCCTCGGTCAGCCCGGGCCGCTCGCGGTCGTACGGGCGCCGCATGGCGTGCGCCACCGCCTCGCCCAGCTCGGGCGAGGAGAACCACGATGCGAGCGGCTCGATCGTCGTCCGGTCGCGGTCTACGAGCAGCAGCATCGCTGCGTCGGTCCGCACCAGACCGCGCAGATGCTCGATCACGAGGTCGAGCGGATCCCCGGGTGTGCGCAGTGGCGACCCCTCGCCCGGGATCGCGGGCGCAGGGACCGCTCGGTTCGAGGAGATGGTCGTCATCCGGAGGCCTGTCCCAGAGTAGGCGGGTTGGGCCCGCCCCGCCACCCCCTAAGTGGCTTTGCTGGGTGCGGCCTCGGCCGCTGGCGGCTGCCGGCGGCGGCGGACGATCAGGTAGATCGCCCCGCCGACGATGATCGCGGCGACGAGATAGTCGAAGTAGTGCAGCGAGTCCTTCCAGTCCTCCCAGTTGTCCCCTGCCGCCTTGCCGATCCAGGTCAGCAGCAGCACCCAGGGGATGCAGCCCGCGAGCGTGAGGACGCTGAAGCGCCAGAACGGCATCCGCGCGACGCCCGCGGGCAGCGAGATGAAGGTCCTGACTATCGGCAGCATGCGCGTGAAGAAGACGGTCGCGTCGCCGTGGCGCTCGAACCAGCGGTCGGCCCACTCCAGATGGCTCTTCTTGATGTGCAGCTTGCGGCCGTGCTTCTCGAGGATGTCGACGCGGCCGTAGTAGCCGATCGCGTAGGCGATCCACGACCCGACGAGGTTGGCGATCGAGCCGACCGCGACCGCGGCGAACAGCGAGTACTCGCCGTCGGAGACGTTGAACCCGGCGAAGAGCATCGTGGCCTCGCTCGGCACGGGGATGCAGGCCGACTCCAGCACCATCAGGACGAAGATGCCGGCCAGCCCGAGCTCCGCGACGACGTCGGTGGCCACCTCCACGATCGGGTCCGTGAGGGAGGCGATCAGCATTGGCAGCGCAGTAGGGTAGCGGCCTTGCCGGTCCCTCTCTTCGCCACCAGCCTCGACCCCTACCTGCCCCGGATCGTCGAGCGGCTCGCCGAGGTCGCGAACGGCGGGCGCTACATCCTCGGGCCGGAGGTCGAGGCGTTCGAGCAGGAGCTCGCCCACTTCCTCGACGTGAAGCACTGCGTCGGCGTCGCCAACGGCACGGACGCGATCACGATCGCGCTGCGCGCGCTCGGAGTCGGTCCGGGCGACGAGGTCGTCTGCCCGTCGTTCACGTTCTACGCGACGGTCGAGGCGACGATCAGCGCCGGCGCGACGCCCGTCTTCTGCGACGTCGACCCGCGCACCTTCTGCGTCAACGCGGAAACCGTGAAGGCCGCGATCACCCCGCGCACGAAGGCGATCGTGGCGGTCCACCTGTTCGGCAACGTCGCTCCGATGGGTGAGCTGCGTGACCTTGGCCTACCAGTGCTCGAGGACGCCGCCCAGGCGACCGGGGCGCGCCTCGACGGCGTGCGCGCGGGCGCGCTCGGCGACGCCGCGACGTTCTCGTTCTTCCCGTCGAAGAACCTGCCCTGCCTCGGCGACGGCGGGGCGATCGCCACCAACGACGACGACGTCGCGCACGCCGTGCGGCGGCTCCGCTTCCACGGCTCCGACGACAAGCAGACGTTCGTCGACGTCGGCTACAACTCGCGCCTCGACGAGCTCCAGGCGGCCGTGCTGCGCGTCCTGCTGCCCGAGCTCGACGGCTGGAACGCGGCGCGGCGGGCCGGGGCCGACCTATACACGCGTGACGGCCTCGGCGAGCACGTCGAGCTGCCGCTCGCCGTCGACGGCGCCGAGCAGGTCCACCACCTCTACGTCGTCCGCCACGAGCGCGCGGACGAGCTCGCCGCCGCGCTCGCCCAGAGCCAGATCGGCGCGCGCGGCTACTACCGCACGCCGATCCACCGCCAGCCCGCGACCGCCCGCTACGCCCCCGCGGGCCTCGAGCTGCCCGGCACCGACGAGGCCGCGCGGACCCACCTTGCGTTGCCGATCGGGCCTGAGCTGTCCGAGGACGACGTCCGCGAGGTCGTGACGGCGGTCGCCGCCTCGGCGGCGTGACCGTGGGATCGCCGGAAGGCCGACGGACGCGGGCCCGGACCGCCCTGGGCGCGGGACCGCCGGAGCGCTGACCGTGCGCATCTGGGTCGACCTCACCAACAGCCCGCACGTGCTCGTGCTGCGACCGCTGATTGCAGCGATGCGCGCGGACGGCCATGAGGTCGAGGTCACAGCACGCGACTTCGCCCAGACGCTCGAGCTCTGCGACCGCCTCGGGATCGGGCACACCGCGATCGGCAGCCACGCCGGCGAGCGGCTCGACAAGAAGGCGCTCGGTCTCGCCGGTCGCAGCCTCGCCCTGGCGCGCTGGGCCCGCGAGCGGCGCTTCGACATCGCGCTCGGCCATGCCTCGAACGACGTGATGGTCGCCGCCAAGCTGCTGCGGATCCCCTCCGCGACCGCCTTCGACTACGAGTGGGCGACCGTCCAGCACAACGTCAACTGCCGCCTCGCGCGCGCGGTCGTGGTCCCCGACGCAATCCCGCCCGAGCGGCTCGAGCGCTACGGCGCACGCGGCAAACTGCGTCGCTACCCGGGTCTCAAGGAGGAGTACTACCTCGCCGACTTCGAGCCCGACACGGCGGTGCTCGACGAGCTGGGCCTCGACCCCGGCGCGCCGATCGCCGTCGTCCGCACCCCGCCCGACGCGTCGCTCTACCACCGCCACGAGAGCCCGGTCTTCCCTCGCGTGCTCGAGCGCCTGCGCGACCGCGCCCAGACGGTCGTGCTGCCGCGCACCCCGCGCCAGCGCGAGGAGATCGACGCGATCGCCGGTGGCCACTTCAAGGCCACCGCACCGGGCGCCCCCCGCCTGATCGTTCCCGGTCACGCGATCGACGCCCAGAGCCTGATCGCCCACGCCGACCTCGTCGTCTCCGGCGGTGGAACCATGAACCGCGAGGCCGTCGCACTCGGGACCCCGGTCTTCACAACCTTCGAGGGTCGCCTCGGAGCCGTCGACGAGGCCCTGCTGCGCGACGGCCGCCTGTGCCGCCTCCAGGATCCCGAGCTGGTCGACGTCGAGAAGCGCGACACAGCCACCACCGAGCGCATCCGCCGCAATCCCCGCGACCTCGTCGGCATGCTGCTCTCTGCAGCGGCGTAACCGCGAAGCGCTCTGGCGGTCGGCGACGGCGGTACCCTGAACCCCTTGCCCTCTCGGATTACATCGTCGGTGGGCGTGCGGCGGATCGGGCAGGTGACCGTCGACGCGTTCCTGATCGCGCTGGCGTACTACCTCGCGTTCGTCCTGCGCTTCGACGAGGGCATTCCGGACCGCTACGACGAGCTGCTGGTCGACACGATCGGCCTGGTGGTGGCGATCAAGCTGGCGCTGTTCGCCGGCTTCGGCCTCTACTCGAAGCTGTGGCGGTTCGTCGACCAGGCCGACTTCGAGTCGATCGTGAAGGCGGTCGTCGTGTCGAGCTTCGCGCTGATCGGCCTCAGCTTCCTGCTCGCGCCCGGCGACGTCGATCCCCCGCGCGGCGTGATCGCGCTCGACTTCCTGCTCACGCTCGCGCTCGTCGGCGGGGCCCGCTTCCTCGTGCGCGCGATCGTCGAGCGCCCGCTGCGCGGACCGCTCGTCCAGCGCGCCGAGAACGAGGTCCTGATCGTCGGCGCCGGCAACGGCGGCCAGCAGGTCGCGCTCGAGCTGCGCCGCAACCCCGAGCTGTCGACGGCGGTGATCGGCTTCGTCGACGACGACCCGCGCAAGCAGGGGATGCTCGTCGGCGGCCACCGCGTACACGGGACGATCGACGACCTCCCGCGCGTGCTCGACGACACCAAGCCGAGCGAGGTCACGATCGCGATCCCGTCGGCCTCGGGAATCCTGCGCCAGAAGGTCGTCACCGCCTGCCGCGAGCGGAGCATCCCGGTGCGCACGCTGCCGACGACGTTCGAGCTGCTCTCGCGCGGGTCGAACCTCCTGCGCCAGGTGCGCGAGGTCAAGGTCGAGGACGTGCTCGGCCGCGATCCGGTGCGCGTCGAGGTCGACCGCGTCGGCGCCTACCTGTCGGGGCGGGTCGTGCTCGTCACCGGCGCCGGCGGCTCGATCGGCTCGGAGCTCTGCCGTCAGATCGCGCGCGTGCGGCCGAAGCGGATCGTGCTCGTCGACCACGCCGAGGGCAGCCTGTTCGAGATTCGCCGCGAGCTCGAGGAGGAGCGCCACTTCGGCAACCTCGGCGCCGTGCTGGCGGACTGCAAGGACGCGACGCGGATGGGCGAGCTCTTCCAGCAGGAGCGGCCGTCGGTCGTCTTCCACGCCGCCGCCTACAAGCACGTGCCGCTGATGGAGGAGAACCCCGTCGAGGCGGTGCGCAACAACGCGGTCGCGACGCGGATCGTCGCGGCGGCCGCGGGCGAGGCGGGCGTCGACCGCTTCGTCCTCGTCTCGACCGACAAGGCGGTCGCGCCCGCGACCGTGATGGGCGCCTCGAAGGCGCTCGCGGAGTGGGCGATCGAAGCGGCGCAGAACCGCTACCACGGCACGCGCTACGCGGCTGTGCGCTTCGGCAACGTGCTCGGGTCCTCGGGCTCGGTGGTGCCGATCTTCCGCCGCCAGATCGCCGCCGGCGGTCCGGTGACCGTCACCGACCCCGACATGACGCGCTACTTCATGACGATCCCCGAGGCGGTCCAGCTGATCATCCGCTCGGGCGACCTGACGACCGGCAGCCAGGTGTTCGTGCTCGAGATGGGCGAGCCGGTCAAGATCGTCGACCTCGCGCGCAACATGATCCGGCTGTCGGGCAAGGAGCCCGACGTCGACATCGCGATCGAGGTGGTCGGCCGGCGGCCGGGGGAGAAGCTGCACGAGGAGCTGTTCGACCCCGGCGAGCGCCCGCAGCCGACGCCGGCCGAGAAGATCGTCGCCGCCGTGCGCCCGCGGCTCGACCCCGAGTGGGTCGAGAGCGCGTTCGCGCGGATCGAGGAGCTCGTCTACAACGGCGACGCGGCGGCGCTGGCGGGCGCGGTGGCGCAGCTGTCGGTGGAGCGCGCGCTGGCGGCCTCGACCGACCTCGAGCGAGAGCCCGCCGAGGGCTAGCGGCCCGGCCCCGGCACTACAGTTCACGAACCCTCCATGGAGATCATCCAAGAGATCGGCTCCTACGCGGGCTTCGCGGCCGTCATCGGCCTGGCGGTGCTGGCGGCGCTCTACTTCTCGCAGGCGCGCGACGTAAAGCGCCTGAGAGAGTGGGCGGGGCGCGCCCCCGACCGACCGGCGGTGACCTCGCCCGGCCAGCGCGTCGTGGCGCGCCCGATGGCCAAGCCTGCCCAGCCGCCGGCCGGCGGGGCGACCCCGCCGCCGGTCCCGCGCCCGCCGGGCGCGACGACTCCCGCCCCGGCTCAGGCGGCCGCGACCGGCGCGGCGCCCGCCGTCGCCAAGGGCCCGGCTCCGGCGACCCCGGCGGCCGGCGCCGTCCCGGCCGGCAAGTCGGACGCGGAGGGCGACGCGCAGGACACGGCGATCCACCCATCGCCCGAGCCGCGCGAGGGCGACGAGCACGAAGGCGGCGCGACCGGCGACGAGCAGGCGGTCGACGTCCATGCGCAGGAGCCCGCGATCGGCGCCGAGTCCAACGGCGATGGCGAGTCCGAAATCGATGACGAGGCGAGCGTGGCCACCGCCGGCGAGCAGGAGTCCTACGCGGCCGAGGGCGACGAGGACGATTCCCATACCGGCGAAGGCGACGCGCTCCCCGAGAACGAGGGCGGCGAGACCGGGGAGTGGAGCCCGGAGGACGAACACTCCGAGCTGGGCTTCACTGACGAGCACGAGGCCGTTCCCGCCGCCACTCCGGCGGCTACGGCGCCCCGTCCGCCGCAACCGCCGCGCCCCTTCCCGCGACGCGCGACGCCGGCCGCCGGCTCGAGCTACGCCCGTGGCGATCGTGGGCCGATCCTGCCGCCCTACGAGCAGAGTCGCCCGGAGCCCGAGCCTGGGAGCTCCGCTTCGAGCGCCGGACGCAGGACCGTCCTGGTCGCGATCACCGCACTCGTCGTGCTCGCGCTCGGCGTCTTCGCCGCCCTGCAGCTGACCGGCGGCGACGATCCCGGGAGCTCCGGCGACGGAGGCGGTCTCTCCGCCGCCGATCCCGGCGGCGACTCCGGCGACGGCGGCTCGCAGCAGCCCGCGATCGACCCATCCCAGGTCACGGTCGCGGTTCTCAACGGCACCACCGTGCCCGGGCTGGCCGCCACCATCGGCGACACGATCTCCTCCGCCGGCTTCCAGCTCGGCACCGTGACGAACAACTTCGATCAGGAGCGCGCCGAGTCGGTCGTGTTCTACGCGCCTGGCGCGGAGCGCGAGGCCGCCGCCGTCGGTCGCCGCCTCGACATCTCCCAGCGCGAGGCGATCGACGCCGAGAGCCAGGCCCTGGCCGGCGACGCGACAGTCGTGGTCGTCGCCGGCGCCGATCAGAACCAGTAGCGGCGCGCGCGGCGCAGGCCTACGCTCGCGGGCTCCGTGGGCGCGCCGGGAGGTCGCGCGCTAGGGCTGCACGCCGGCGTCTCGGTACGCCTCGGCGGTCTCCGCGAGCAGCGGCCGGTCGAGCAGGGTGACGACCTGGCCACCGCCGAGGTCGAGGGTGGCGCCGTCGTGCGGCGGATACCAGTAGGCCCTGATGCGGCGCGCGGTCAGCTCGGGCGGATCGCCTGGACGCACGGTTCGCAGCGCCTCGAACTCCTCGCGACTGACGTAGCGGCCGTCGCCCTGGGCCGTGCGCGGGAGCTCGCGGCCGGCGGCGAGCTCGTCGGCGGTCCAGCGGAACAGGTCGAGCAGCTTGCGTTGACTGCGGAAGTCGAGCGACAGCGCCGTCTCACGCGCGCGGTCGATCGGGAAGCGGTCGACGCGGACGAGGTCGCCCGTGTCGAACTCGGAGTCGACGAAGTGGGCCGACACGCCCCACTCGGGCCAGTCCTCGAGGATCGCGACGTTGTAGCCGCCGAGGCCGCGCATGTCCGGGAGCGGCGCCGGGTGGAAGTTCAAGCAGCCGCTGGCGCCGAGCTCGATCAGCGGCGGGCGGATGCGCTTCCAGAAGAGGAACGAGAAGACGGCGTCGAGGGCAGTGAGGTCGACGGTTGCGGCGGCGGGATCGGCGATCGCCGCGTAGAGATCGTCGTCGGAGACGAGCGGCAGCCCCTCCCGCCGGGCCGCCAGGTCGAGCCGCTGTGCCTCGGCCGCGCGATCGTCTGGCGGTGGCGCCACGACAGCGACCACCTCCCAGCCGCTCGCCAGCAGGTGCTCGAGCCCTCCGACCGCGGAGCGCTTGTGCTTGCCCATGTAGACGCACCTCATCGCAGGCGCAGCGTAACCGTGGACTCGATCGCCACACCGGGAGGGGAAACGTGGCGATCCGTCCCTATCCCCACGTGAGGATCGAAAGCGTGACCATTGGATACCATATGCCCATGGCGCGCACGCAGACCCTCGTGCAGCTCAACGAGTCCCTGCTGGCGCGCCTCGACGAGCGTGCCGCGCGAGAGGCTCGTTCGCGATCCGCGCTGATCCGGTTGGCGATCGAGCGCTACCTCGAGGACGATCTGGCGACGGAGACGGACAGGCGCATCGTCGAGGGCTACAGCCGGACGCCGCAGACCGCTCTCGAGGACGCCTGGGCGGCGGCGGGCGCGCGCGACGCCGTACGCGAGGAGCCGTGGTGAGGCGCGGCGACGTGTGCTGGCTGGAGCTCGCTGACGAAGGCCGGCGGCCGGTGTGCGTGCTGACCCGTGAGCCTGCCCTGCCCGTGCTCCGCAACGTGACGGTCGCGCTCGTCACGCGGACGATCCGAGACATCCCGACCGAGGTCAAGCTCACCGAGCGCGAGGACGGGATGCCTGCGGATTGCGCGATCAGCCTCGACAACCTGCGCACGGTCCCGAAGGCGATGCTGACGGAGCGCATCACCGCCCTCTCCGGCGGTCAGATGCACGCGGTCTGCGTCGCCCTCGACCTGGCGACCGGCTGCTCCTAGCCGGTTCGGCCGACGAGCTGTCCGTAGAGGGACAGCGTGAGGCGTGCGGCTTCCTCCCACGAGTAGGGGCCGGCGGCGGCCGCGGCGGCGCGGGCCTCCTGGGCGGCGCGCGCGGCGGGGTCGGCCACGAGGCCGGCGAGGGCGGCGCGCAGCGCGGCCGGGTCGCCGGGCGGGACCGGGACGACCGCGCCGTGGTCCTCCGCGACCTCGGCGAAGCCGCCGATCGAGGAGGCGACGATCGCCTTGCCGAACGCCAACGCCGTGTAGAGGACGCCCGACTGGTCGATCTCGCGGTAGGGCAGCGCGACGACGTCCGCGCGGCGGAAGTAGGCCGGCAGCTCGTGCTCGACGACGAAGCGGTCGACGAAGCGGACCGTCCCGCCGGCGCGGTCGGCCGCCGCGCGCAGCGGTTCTGCGTCCATCCACGGCCGGCCGACGATCCATAGCTCGGCGCCCTCGATCCCCTCGAACGCCTCGATTAGCACGTCGACGCCCTTGTAGGGGCGCAGGATGCCGAAGCTGAGAATCACCGGCGCCTCGACGGCGGCGAGCTCGGGCGGTAGTGGCGCCTCGTCGGGCTGGGTCGTGAGGTAGTCGAACGCTCCGTGGGGAATCACACGGACCTTCCGCGGGTCGGCGCCGTACCTGTCGGTCATCGTCTGCGCGCCCGCACGGGTGTGGACGACGATCGCGTCGACAGCTGCGGCCACGCGCCGCCCGCCCTGCTCGCGCAGCCGCCCAGCGCCGCGCCGGAGCACGTTGTGCGAGGTGAACACGCGCGGAGCCCCACGCGCGAGCAGCCCCGCGTCGAGCGCCTCGAGCGTCAGCCATTGGTAGTGGAGGACGTCGGCGCCCCGGCCGCCCGCTCGGCTGTGGCGCAGCATGTCCGGGAGGTGCTCGGCGAGCCTGTAGGCCCGTCGCGCGTTCGTCGCCCGGTCGCGGGCCATCGCGCGGCGGTAGAAGTCCTCGCTCAGGACGAAGCCGTCGGGGGCGGGGGCGTCGTAGGTGGCCCGGCTGGTCGAGAGCTCGACGGTCGCGCCGGCGCGACCGAGCGCGGCCGCCAGCGCGTGGTCGTAGGGCGGCGTGTATGCGGGGGGATCGACCAGCCGGACGCGCATGCGGGGATTCTCGTCGCTTTGACGTCGCAGGTCTGTCACGCGCTCGTCACGAGCGCTTCGTAGGGCGTGGGCCGGCAAGCCGTCCGGTCGAGGACATGACCGCCAAGATCCTCGAGCAGTCGGTACAGCACGGTGCTACACTGATGTGTGTGCCGACTGCGCATCCACGACACACGATCACCGAGACACCGCCCGTGCGCGCGGTGCTCGACGAGCTGCGCGCCGCGCTAGGTCGCAACCGGATCGACTTCGCTGAGCTCGCGGTGCTCGGCGCACGGGCGAAGCTGCGCGAGCTGCGTCAGGAGAGCCCCGCCGTCGAGGCAGCCCGGCGCCGCCTCGTGCAAGAGATTCGCCACGGCACGATCGAGCTCGACGTCGCAGCGGCCGAGGAGGTCAAGCGCCTCGGTCTGCTCGCGGACGATGAGCTCTAACTGTGCTGTTGATCGACAACTCGGCTTGGGCGCGTTGGCGCAAGCCGCTCGTGGGGGAGCGGCTGGTGGCCGCGATCGAGGCGAGGGAGTTAGTGATCTGCCTGCCCTTCCTGCTCGAGGCCGGCTACTCGGCACGCTCGGGTGCCGATCACGACACGCTTCTCAGTGATCTAAGCCTTCTCCCGCGGGTCGAGATCGGTCCTGAGATCGAGCGGCTCGCTCTGCGCGCGCAGAGCGAGCTCGCGGCCGTCGGTCATCACCGCCTCTCGCCCAGTGACCTGATCGTCGCGGCGTGCGCGCACCACTCCGGACATGGCGTCCTCCACTACGACCGCGACTACGACGTCATCGCCCGCAACACGTCGCTGGAGTTCGCCAGCGAATGGGTCTCGCCCGCCGGCAGTCTGAACTGACGCGGTCCACGACGCCCGCCGCCGTGCGCGCAAGCCGCCCTGCGAGGCCCGCAGCGGCGAGCCCCCTCGAATAGCGTTCCGCGGCGTGGAGTCGAGCCGCCTGGTCCGCGTGGTCTTCGCCCTGCTCGTACTCGCCACCGTCGCCGCCTTCGTCCTCACCCAGGCGCTCAAGACCGAGATGCCGGTCGTCCTGCGCTTCGCGACCGAGCCGCTGAGGTTCTCGCCGAACGGGGACGGCGTCCAGGACCGCGTGCGCGTCGGCTTCGACCTCTCCGAGCCGGCCGAGGTCTCGTTCTCGATCATCGATCCCGACGGCAACGAGGTCCGGGAGCTGGTCGACGACGAGCAGCTGCGCGGCGACACGCGCCACCGCTTCTCCTGGGACGGCCGCGACGAGAACGGCGACGTCGTCCAGGACGCGACCTACCGGATGCGCGTCGTGCGGCGCAAGGAGGGCCGGATCCTCGACTCGTTCAAGACGATCGTGCTCGACACGCAGCGGCCGCGCGTGCGGCTCGCGTCCGCCGAGCCGGGCGTGGTCGACCCGTCGAACGGCAAGCGCGTGGCGGTGCGCATCCGCTACAGCGGGCCGCGCACGCCGCACCCCGAGTTCCGCGTCTGGCGCACCGACGACGGCCCGCCGCGGATCGTCGACCGCTTCCGCGGCGACGACGAGCGCGGCGGCAGCTGGAACGGGCGGACGATCAGCGGCGACCTCGCCGTCGACGGCGACTACGCCTTCCAGGTGCGCGTGCGCGACCGTGCCGGCAACCAGGCGCTCGCGCCCCCCGGCACCCCGACCGCGGCGAAGGCGAGGGCCGCGACCGGCGCGGCCGTGCGGCGGCTGACGCTCGAGGGGCCGCTCGGCGTGGTGTCCGCCGGGTCCCGCGCGCGGCTGCGCGTCGGCCCCGGGGGGCGGCGCTTCGCCTTCGAGCTGACGCGCCTCGGTTCGCGGCGGGCGATCAAGAGCGACCGTCGCCGCGGTGGGCTGCTGCGGATCGGGATCCCCGACGACGCGCGCACCGGGGTCTATCTCGTAAAGGTCCGGTCGCGCGGTCGGCGCGCGACCTGGCCGGTCGCCGTCGCCGGCCTCCCGCCGCGCCGCGCGCTCGAGCGCCCGCGACCGCTCGTCGTCCTGCCGGCGATCACGTGGCAGGGCCTGAACCGGTTCGACTTCGACCTCGACGGCTTCGCCGACACGCTGCGCGACGCCAGCTCGATCCCGGCCGACCGCCCGTTCGCCCGCGGGCGCCTGCCCGCGCGACTCGTCCGGGAGGCGTCGCCGTTGCTGCGCTGGCTAGATCGCGAGCGGATCGCCTACGACCTCACGACCGACCTCGCGCTCGCGCGCGGTGAGGGACCGACGCTCGGCAACGCGCCGGGCGTCGCCATCGCCGGCAGCGCGCTCTGGCTCCCGCGCAGCGTTCGCGACCGCCTGCTCGGCGAGGTCGAGCGGGCCGGCAAGCCGGTGGCCGTCTTCGGCGGCGCCTCGCTGCGACGCTCGGTCGCACTGCTCGGCGACCGGCTGCGCTTTCCCAGCCCGCCGCGTCCCGACGACCTGTTCGGCGAGCGCACCCGCGCGGAGCGGGTCGACCCGCCGGCGCCGCTCGCGGTCGAGCGCGACCGCCTCGGCCTGTTCGAGGGCGGCGACGACCTGTTCGGCGAGTTCGACCTGATCGAGCGCACGGTCGAGCTGCCCGCCGCGGCGACGCTGCTATCGGCCGCGGGCCGCGAGCCGGGCGAGCCGGCGTTCGTCGCCTACCGGCTCGGCAAGGGCATCGTGCTCCGCCCGGGCACCCCGCAGTGGGCCTCGCGGCTCGAGGAGCGCGCACTCGACGTCGAGGTCCCGCGCATCACCCGCCGCATCTGGCGCCTGCTCGGCCGCGACTGACCGCCACGGGCAGCTTGCGGTCGTACTGCGGCCGCAACCGGCCCAGCACCCGGGCTCCTGGCAGCGCCGGGCCGCTCCCGGTCATATCGTGGCCGCAACCGGCCCGTCGCCCGACGCCTCGGACCGGGCCGTCTGCAATCCTGCGGCCCGATGAGGCGAGCCCTCCTGATCCTCGTCGGCCTCGGCGTGCTGCTCGTGGCCGGCGTCGGCGCCTACCTCTACCTCAGCGACGAGGACCCGCCGGAGAAGCGCGGCTCGGCGAAGGTCGAGTTCGACGCCGACGCGGGGCCCGCCAAGCCGAAGCCGACCCGCAAGGCGGACCCTGAGGCGTGGCCGACGTTCGGCTACGACATCCAGCGCACCAAGGTCGGCCCGTACAAGCACCGACCGCCCTACCGCACGCTCTGGCGGATGGACGCGCGCGACACGCTCGAGTACCCGCCGTCGGTCGCCTACGGCAACGTCTACGTCGCCCAGCAGAAGGGCCTCTTCTTCGCGCTGAACGGCAAGACCGGCAAGCCGGTCTTCAAGACGAAGAACTTCAAGCGCTGCGCGGCCTCGTCGCCGACGATCGCCAACGGCACCGTCTACCAGACCTACATGGACTGGGTCGGCGATCTCTCCAACCCCTGCCCGCAGGGCGCCTCGAATCCGACCGGCTTCATGATCGCGATGAACGCGCGCACCGGGCGGCCGAAGTGGCGCTTCAACGCCCAGCCGATCGAGTCGACCCCGCTGCTGCGCAACGGCAAGCTGTACGTCGGGTCGTGGGACGGCAACGTCTACGCGATCAACGCGAAGAACGGCAGGAAGGTGTGGGCCTACCCGACCGGCGACCGTGTCAACAACTCGCCCGCCTACCTCAAGGGCCGCATCTTCATCGCCAACGACAGCGGCACGCTCTACGCGCTCAACGCCGGCAGCGGCAAGCTCGCCTGGAGCGCGAGCGAGGCGACCGAGTTCTTCTACGCCGCGCCCGTCGCCGCCTACGGGCGGATCTACATCGGGTCGACCGACGGCACGATGTACGCCTACGGCGCGAAGACCGGCAACCTGCTCTGGGCCAAGCCGCTCGGCACCTACATCTACGGCTCGGCCGCGGTCTACGAGAAGACCGTCTACGTCGGCACCTACGACGGCAAGTTCTACGCGCTCGACGCGGCGACCGGTGACGTGCGCTGGCAGAAGGAGATGCCAAGCGCCGTGCACGCCCCGCCGACGATCCTCGACGGCCTCGTCTACGTCTCGACCTGCGCCACCTGCGGCTCGGCGGCGCAGCGGTTCGTGAAGATGGGCGTCGACTCGACGACCGCCTTCAACGCCAAGACCGGCAAGCAGGTCTGGCGCAACAACGCCGGCAAGTACGCCGCGCCGATCGTCGCCGACCAGGATCGCGTCTACCTGACGGGCCGGAGCATCCTGTTTGGGCTGAAGCCGGTGAAGGCGAAGGCGAAGGCGGCGCAGAAGAAGCAGAAGCAGCGGGCCGGGCGCAAGCAGAAGTCCTGACCCTCCGTCATAGCGTGCAGTTGTAAAGCCGTTGGCGGAGGCGTAGCGTTCAGGTGTAATCCGCACGAGCACAGGCTCGGCTTGGAGGGAGCCGGCTGCAGCGGTTACACGCCGACAGCTTTTTGCTGACGGTCGATCGAGGAGAAGGCATCATGCGTATTGCACGCAAGCTGACGCTGCTCGCCACAATGGCGATCGCGGCTGCAGCACTGGCGGCGCCGCCAGTGCTCGCACAGGCCGAACCCGAGCTTCACGTTTCGGTCCCGCGACTGGTCACGGTCCAGGAAATCCACGCCGCCACGGACACGGCATGTCCGGCAACGGCGCCGCAGCCCGCGCCGGTCCCGAGCCCGATCGCGACCACCGGGGGCTGCCGCCAGCACTACACGGCACCGAGCATGGTGTTGGTATCGCACCTGAGCGCCGGTGGCGTCGAAGTCACGGTCAGCGATTGCAGCATCGAATTCGACATGCGTCTGGACGCCGCTGCCGAAGGCTGGATCAGCCACCAGGAACTCACGGGGCCCGCAAACGTCTGTACGCGCAAGGCGTGCGGGCAGATCACTCCACCCACCAGCGAAGGCCGTGCCTGGACCGTCTACCTGAAGGAAATCGAAGTCGCCGGGCAGGGACCGATGGAACAGATGGTGGTCCTGATCTGCACCGAGGATCTCGCGACCCCCGGGGCCTCACACTGCGAAGTGACCATCCCGATGAGTCAGGCCGCACCGCACCGCTACAGGTTCACCGCGGCCGACGTCATAGGTCACGGGCCAGCATTCCCGCGCTGCGAATTGACCGGCACGTTCGACCGGGAAGCGGTGCTTCAGACCACCGGCGAAGCGCAGGTCGAGCAGAGCGTGGAAATCCGTCACACCTAGAGGCCACAGATATCACCACAGCAATTTGCTGACAATCGATCAAGGAGAAGGAATCATGCGTATCGCACGCAAGCTGACGCTGCTCGCCATGCTGGCGATCGCGACTGCAGCACTCGCGGCGCCGCCGGCGCTCGCGCAGGTCGAACCCGAGCTTCACGCCTCGGCACCGCGACTGGTCACGGTCCAGGAAGTCCACGCCGCCAACGACGTCCCGTGTCCGGCGGTGGCGCCGACGCCCCCGCCAGTCCCGAGCCCGTTGGTGACCGGCGGAGGCTGCCGCCAGCACTACACGGCGCCGAACATGGTGTTGGCATCGCACCTGAGCGCCGGTGGCGTCGAAGTCACGGTCAGCGACTGCACCATCGAATTCGACATGCGCATAGACGCCGCTGCCGAAGGCTGGATCAGCCACCAGGAACTCACAGGGCCTCCAAACGTCTGTACGCGCAAGGCGTGCGGGCAGCCGGCTCCACCCACCGGCGAAGGCCGTGCTTGGAGCTTCTTCATGGAGGAACTCGAAATCGCCGGGCAGGGACCGATCGAACGCATGGTGGTCTTGATCTGCACCGAGGATCTCGTGACCCCCGGGGCCTCGCACTGCGAACTGACCATCCCGATGAGTCAGGCCGCTCCGCACCGCTACAGGTTCACCGCGGTAGACCTCATAGGTCACGGCGCGGCATTCCCACGCTGCGAATTGACCGCCACCTTCGACCGGGAAGCGGTGCTCCAGAACACCGGCGAAGCCCAGGCCGAGCAGAGCGTGGAAATCCGTCACACCTAGAGGCCGCAGGAAATATCGACAGCAGCATCGGGGGCTCCGCACAGCGGGGCCCCCGGCGCGGCCGCAGGCCCGGCTTCAGCGCTTTGCGCTGGGGCGGATGGTGTTGCCGCCCATGAGGTTGAAGGTCCTGATCCGCACCACCGGCGCGTCGGGTGGCGGTGGCGGGCCGTCGAAGCTCTTGACGCTGTCGCCGCCCATGACGGAGAAGCCGGAGCGGTCGATTCGTACGCCGTGGGGGACGCGGATGGTGGAGCCGCCCATGATCGAGACGATCGTCACGGTCAGCTCGCCGCCCACGATCGTGGCCTGGGAGAGGTCGAGGTCGACGCCGCCCATGACGTTGACGATCGTGCACTCGCCCTCGAGGTGCATCGGGCCACGCAGCGTGTCGCCGCCCATGATGCCGAGGAAGATGCGTCGCGCCTTGCGGTCGGGAGCCTGGGGCACGGCAGTCTGCGCCGGCAGGTCGGCGACCACACGCTCCAGGTCGGCCCGCAGCTGCGCGCCGTAGACCGTCTCCGTCCGATTCGCGAGCTCCTCGAGGCTCAGCCGCCCCTCGGCCGCAGCCTCGCGCAACCGCTCGACCGCTGTCTCGCGCTCCGCATCCGATGCTCGGATCCCAAGATCCCTCGACTCCTCAGGCACCCCGCGCACGCTATCGGTCGCTAGGAGGGTGCGCGAGGGATGTCAGGTCTCTCCCAGGAGGCGATCGCGGCGGCGATGATGGCGCCGGTGAAGGGCCAGACGAGGTAGTAGTTGTTGAAGGTGCGGCCGATGAAGAGCAGGGTGAGGATCGAGATCGCGAAGGCGGCGGCGGCGGGCCAGAGGGCTTGGGCGCGGTGGACCTGGACGAGTAGGTAGGCGGTCAGGGGGAGCCAGGTCAGGAGGGCGATCAGGGCGAAGGGGTAGGAGCCGTCGCGGTCGTCGAGGATGCCGGCGCGGATGAGCATCGCCGAGAGGCCGTAGCCGACGATCTTGTAGGTGCCGGCGCCGAACTCGACGGTGTCCTCCCAGAACGCGGTCGGGTCTGCCGCGACGAAGGGGAGGCAGGCGACGGCGACGACGGCGAGGAAGATCGCGGCGCAGCGCAGGAGCTCGCGGCCGGCGTCGCCGGCGAGGGTGGCGCGTAGGGACTGGCGGCGGCCGAGCGGGGGACGAGGGGAGCGGCTGTCGTCGCCCGCCGGGGTGCGCGAGTCGCCAGCGCCGGCGCCCTGCTTGGCGGCCATCAGAGCGAGGAACGGCACGGCGACGACCGCGAACTGCTTGAAGAGGACGGCGCCGGCGATCGCGGCGGCGGCCCAGCGGAAGCGGCCGCGGGTCGCGAGCGCGAAGGCGAGGATCGTCAGGGTCAGGGCGGGGGCGTCGTTCTGGCCGAACCAGGCGGAGCGGACGGCGATCGGGTTGGCGACGACGAGCGCGCCGAGGGCGAGGCGCCACTCGAGCGGGCCGCGGAAGGCGAGCACGGCGAAGAGGCCCCCGAGCGTGGCGAGCAGGACGAAGACGCGGTAGTCGTCGAGCGGAGCGGGGACGATCGCCTGCCAGGCCGCGGAGCTGATCGCGGTGCCGGGGAAGTATGCGTAGTGGACGAGCGGGACCTCGCGCTCGCGGATCCGCTCCGAGGCGGTCCCATCGAACGTGTAGAAGCGCTCCATGCCCGAGAAGCGGTAGTCGTTGCCGTAGGGGTTCTCGCCGTCGAGGACGAGCTCTCCCGCCAGATCGATCTGGTAGGTCGAGTCGTTGGTGAAGAACCAGGGGTCGGTGGCGTCGCGCAGGCCGACCTGGAGCAGCGTCGACGGGACGAGCAACGCGAGCGCGACGCCGACGGCGAGCGCCGTGCCGGTCCAGGCGGACCAGTCGCCGCGGCGCCGCAGCATCCAGGCGGCGATCAGGGCGAGCGCCAGGCCCGCCAGGAAGCAGGCCGCGCGGGCGATGCCCAGGTCCCACTCCTCGCCGGCGGCGCGGACGAGCGGGCCGAGGATGCCGGTCGGCTCGACGGCGCCGGGGCGGAACGGCCAGGGGTCGGAGCCGAGCTCGGGCAGGTTGAAGGCCACGAGCGCGAGCAGCACGCCGATCAGTCCCCAGGCGCCGGCGGGCGAGAGGCGGCCGGAGAGGCCGAGCGCCTCGGTCCAGCCGGGACGCGGCTGCGCGTCGGCGCGTCGGCCGGCGGCGGGAGCGCTTGGGGCGCCCTCGGTGGCGACGGGGCGACCGCCGGAGCTCACGCGGCTGCCCCCGTCGTCTCGGGCGCCGGCTCGCCGCGGCCGGTGCCGTCGTCGCGGCGCGGCCAGGTCAGGTAGCCAGCGCCGATGCCGAGCACGACCCAGGTCAACGGGTCCTCGAGGAAGCCGGGGTAGAAGAGCGACTGGACGAAGACGCCGAGCAGCGCGGCCAGCAGGACGAGGCCGAGGGCGGGCTCGAGCCGGCGTGCGGCGAGGAGCATCCGCGTCGCCCCGACCAGCAGCCAGGCGAGCAGCGCGAGTCCGATGGCACCCAGCTCGGCGAAGACGGTCAGCGGCGCCGTGTGCGAGACGAAGTTCGGCGTCGGGCGGTCGCGGTCCGAGAGCCGCCTGCTCGCCTGCGGCTGGCCGCCGACGCCGACGCCCGTGACCGGGTCGGCCTCGATCACGCGCACGGTCTCCTCGATCCGCTGCGAGCGGTCGGCTGTCTCGGTGCGCAGCGACTCGCCGCGGATCGGGATCGATGCCAGGTAGCCGATTGCGATCACCGCGACGAGCGCGAACGTCCCGAGCACCGCGAGGCGCACGCGGCGGGTTCCGGTGAGCGCGGCGATCATCAGCGTCACGACGACGAGCGCGACCATGCTCGACTGCGAGTAGGAGACGAACAGGCCGGCCCACAGCAGGACGACCAGGCCGGTCGCCAGCCGCACGTCGATCCGGCGCAGGGCCATCAGCGCGAGCACCACCCCGAGCCCGACGACGAGGTGGCGCCCGTAGAGGCTCGGGTCGCCGAACAGCGAGGTGACGCGGAAGAAGCTCGAGTTCGCGTTCGAGAGCTGGAGGTTGGGGGCGAAGAAGAACAGCTCGCGCGTCGCCGCCTGGAACAGGCCGATGACCGCGAACAGCGACGCCATCGCGATCGCGACGGTCGCGAGCGTGCGCGGCATCCAGTCCGGGAACGGCGAGCGCCCGACGACCCCGAGCAGGACCGCGAACGGCAGCAGGAAGAAGACGAGCGTGTCGACGCCGGGGCGGAGGTCGTCGGCCCAAAGCAGCGAGCAGCAGGCGAAGGCGAGCAGGACCGCGGCCGGGATTGCGACCGCGGGGGGCAGCGCCCGCCCGGGCAGGGTCCCCTGCTCGCGCCCGCTGAGCGCTCGCCAGGCGAGCGCGAGCGCGGCCGCGGCGAGGACGAAGTAGAGCAGCAGCAGCCGGCCGAGCTCGCCGTCCTCGGCGAGCTGGATCGGGAAGCCGCCACCGTCGCCGATCGTGACCGGCGGCCGCAGCGGCGCCGCCACGAGCACCGCGACGGGCACCCAGGCCGGCCGGCGCACGAACGCGGCGGCAGCTGCCGCGAGCGCCAGCAGGCCGAGCGCGCCGGCCGCCGCTCCGGACGCGCTCGTGAGCGTGTCGAGGCGGCCGATGTCGGACGCGGATCCGATCAGCCCGGCCCCACCGAGGCCGATCAGCGCGAGGCCGCCGACGACCAGCACGCGGCCGCGTCCGGCCAGCAGCAGGACGGCGCCCGCGGCGGCGACGATGCAGGCGATCTGGGCGAGGTCGGGATGGTCCACGTCTACGGTGCGATTCGTGTTCGCCGGTTGTACTCCTCGACAGCCTCGCGGATGCCCTCGCCCCGCCCTGGCCGCAGCTCTTGGAGGGCGTGGCGCAGATAACGGCGCGCGTCGTGGCCGGGAGCGGCGAGCGCGCCGAGCGCGAGCTCGAGGTAGAAGGCCACGCCGAGCGCGCGCACGAGTAGGCGAGTCGGCCGGCTGTGGTGCTTGCGGAGGTAGAGGTCGCGGTTGCGGTGGAACTCGACGATCCGCCGCCGCGCGCTGCGCATGTCGGTCGTCAGCTGGTCGTGGTGGATCGCCCGCGCGGCCGGGACGTAGAGCGTCTGCCAGCCGGCGTCGCGCAGCCGCTTGCAGAAGTCGGTCTCGTCCGAGTAGACGAAGAAGTCGGGGTCGAGGTAGCCGACCTCGGCGGCGGCGGAGCTGCGCACGAGCATCGCGCTCGACTGCGTCCAGCCGACCCGGCGCGTCCGCCGGCCGCGGCTCTGGACCGTGACGAGCCTGTGGAGGAAGAGCACGCCGGCGAGCGCCGGCAGCAGGCCTGGCAGCCGCCACGCGCACGCCTTCTCCTCGCCCTCTGTCGAGAGCAGCTGTGCCCCGGCGGCGCCCGCGCGCGGATGCTCCTCGAGCGCGGCGAGCAGCGCCGCCGCCGCGCCGGGCTGGAGCTCGGAGTCCTCGTTGAGCAGCAGGCAGTGGCGTCCGCGCGCCGCGCGCAGCAGCGTCGAGTCGTTCTCGGCCTTGCCGGCGCGGTGGTCGAGGGCGATCAGGCGCACGTCGTGGCCGCTCTGCTCGACGGCGGCCACCGAGCCGTCGTCGGAGCAGTTGTCGAGCACGAGCAGCTCGTGCGACACGCCGGCCGGGTGGGTCCGGGCGATCGCGTCGAGGCAGGCGAGCAGGTAGTCGCGACCGTTGGTGTTGACGACGCAGTAGGAGAGGTCAACCTCGCCGCCCGGCGAGCGGCTCACCCGCTGCCTCCCGCGGCGCGTTCGAGCACGCCGCGCAGCCGCCCGGCCAGCAGGCGGCGGTCGAACTCTCGCTCGGCGAGCCGGCGCGCGTTCTCGCCCATGCGACGGGCGAGGTCCGGGTCGTCGCGCAGGAGCAGCACCTGTCGGGCGAGGTCGGCCGGGTCGCCCGGCCGGGCGAAGACGCCGGCCTCGTGCTGCTCGACGAGCGTGCGCTGCCAGCCGTCGGTGTTGACGATCGCCGGCCGGCCGGCCGCGAAGGTGTCGAACAGCTTGTTGGGCGAGTTCGTGGCCAGGATCGGCACCTGCTTGAAGATCGTCATGCACGCGTCGGATGCCGCCGCGAGGCGGGCGGCCGCGAGCTTGTCGGCGGCGGGCAGCAGCACGACGTTGTCGAGCCCGCGCTCGCGGACGTCGCGCTCGAGCGCCTGCCGGCGCTTGCCGTCTCCCTGCAACACGAAGCGGACGTCGTCCTCGTCGCGCTCGCGCAGCAGCGCGGCCGCGTCGAGGACCTGGGTCAGGTCGTTCGCCTCGCCCATCGTGCCGAAGTAGGAGCACACGAACGCGTCGCCGAGGCCGAGCCGCTCGCGCAGGTCGCCGGGGTCGAGCGCGGGCGTAAAGAGGTCGAGGTCGGAGGCGTTGGGGATCAGCGCGATCCGGTCGGGCGCCACGCCGGTCGCTGCGATGCCGTCGCGCATGCCGGGCGACAGCGCGACGATCTCGGTCGCCGCGCGGTAGACCGTGCGCTCGATCCAGCGGGCGAACCGCTGTGCCGTCGGCGATGGCAGCGCGCCCATCTGGATCGGCGCCTCCGGCCACAGGTCGCGGACCTCGAACACCAGCGGTGCGCGCCAGCGCCGCGCGGCGGCGATCGCCGGCAGCGCGATCGTCAGCGGAGGCGAGGTGGCGAAGACGACATCCGGCCGCGGCCCGCGCAGCGCCGCGACCGTCGCCGCGATCGCAAAGCGGACGAAAGCCCCGATCCGGCGGCCGTAGCCCATCCCGGTCGCCGTCACGTAGTCGCCGTAGCCGCCCCGCGCCTCGATCACGCGGATGCCCTCGACCTCGCGCTCCGACGTCAGCCGGCGCCGCCCGCGACCCGCGGCGGGATCGCCGCCGGCCGGCTGCCCCCCCGACCCCGCGGTTACCATCGTCACCGCGTGACCGTCGGCGACGAGCTGGCGCGCGAACTCGTACGAGCGGGTGCCGCCCGTACCCTCGCGGGTCACGAAGAACTGATGCAGGTAGAGAATCCGCACGTGAGCGGGCACCACCGTAACCGAGGCCCGGCCGCGTGAACCGCGCGCTCGACGTGCTGATCGCCGGGCTCGCCCTGGCGTTGACCTCGCCGCTGCTCGCGATCTGCGCGCTCGCGATCAAGCTGACGTCGCCGGGACCGGTGATCTACCGCCAGCAGCGCGTCGGCCTCGACGGCGAGCCGTTCGACCTGCTCAAGCTGCGCACGATGGTCGTCGGCGCCGAGCACACGGGCGCCGGCCTCTACATCGAGGACCGCGATCCGCGCATCACGCGCGTCGGACGCCTGCTGCGGCGGTTCTCGCTCGACGAGCTGCCCAACCTCCTCAACGTCCTGCGCGGCGAGCTGGCGATCGTCGGTCCGCGCCCGACGGTCCAGGAGCAGGTCGACCGCTACACGCCCCACCAGCGTCGCCGGCTCGAGGTCCGCCCGGGCATCACAGGCTGGGCCCAGGTCAACGGCCGCACCTCGCTCTCCTGGCCCGAGCGGATCGAGCTCGACGTCTGGTACGTCGACAACCGCTCGCTCGCCCTCGACCTGCGCATCCTCTTAAAGACGGCGCGCCTGCTGGCGACCGGCCATGGCCTCTACAGCACCGACCTCAAGCAGGGCTGGGGCGACTGAGAGGGCTCGGGCACTGAGCGGCCGCCACGAGCGGTCCCTCCACTTGTAACAATAGTTGCAATTACCTCCCGGCGGGCGTAAGGTCACTTGCTGTCCGCCCCGAGGCGGGCTCGGCTTTGGAGGGGCCGAAACCATGGATCTCGCACGCAGGACCACCCAGCTCGTCGTGCTGGCGATCGCCGCCTTGGCGCTCACGGCGCCGGCAGCTCTCGCCCAGACCGAACCCCTGTTCCACCACATGGCGCCGCTGATCGTCGTCAAGCAGGAAGTCCACCAGGCGCCCGACGTCAACTGTCCGCTCGCCACGCCCGTCCCACCGCCCGTGCCCGGTCCTCCGGTCACCGCCGGCGGCTGTCGACTGCACATGACTGCGCCCAGCGTCGTCACCTCGAATCACCTCGCGGCAGGTGGCGTCGAAGTAGTCGTCTCCACCTGCGCATGGGAATTCGACGTCCGGATCGACGCGGTCGGGGAAGGCTACGTCGCCCATCACGAACTCACCGGGCCCGTGGCGACCTGCACGCGCCGGGCGTGTGGGCAGCTCGTCCCGCCGACCAGCGAAGGCCGCGCGTGGTCGATGTACGTGCGGGAATCCGAAATCGAGCCGAGGGAACGCATGGTGCTCCTGTTCTGCCTCGAGAACCGTGCCGACGGCTCGGCTGCCGCGCACTGCGAAGTCACGCTGCCGCTCAGTCAGCCGTCGCTTCACCGCTACCGCCTCAACGCGGTCGACGCCTCGGGTCACGGTACGGCCTTCCCGCACTGCGAACTCGACGGCACGTTCGACGTCGAAGCGGTGCTTGGGGTGACCGGCGAAGCCCAGTCGGAGCAGAACGTCGAAATCGCACACCAATAACGTCGCCGGCCGCCCATCGAGGAGAAGAGCACATGCGCCTTCCGAGCAAGTCGAACCTATTGGGCCTGGCGGTGATGGGGGCGCTGGCACTGTCGGCGTCCCCGGCGCTCGCCCAGACCGAACCGCTGACCCACAACGCCACGCCACGGCTGAGCGTCAAGCAGGAAATCCACGCCTCACCGGACTTCAACTGTCCGTTGGTCGGGCCCAGTCCACCGCCGATCTTTTCACCGATGATTACGGACGGCGGCTGTCGGGTGCATACCGTCAGTCCCAGCGTCGCGATCACGACCCATCTGGCGGCGGGTGGCGTCGAACTCGCAGTCTCGACGTGCGCCTTGGAAGTCGACCTGCGCATCGACCTCGCCGGCGAAGGCTATATGTCACACCAGGAACTCACCGGTCCTGTGGCGACCTGCACGCGCAAAGCGTGTGGACAGGTCACACCGCCGACGAGCGAAGGCCGGGCCTGGTCGATGTTCATGGACGAAGGCGAAGTCGCCGGAGAGGGCCCGAGCGAACGGGTGGTGATCCTGTTCTGCCACGAGAACCGCTCCGACGGCTCCAACACGGTGCACTGCGAAGTCTCGATTCCGATCACTCACCCCACGCTCCACCGGTACAGGTTCACGGCAACCGACCTCTCTGGTCACGGCGCGGCCTTCCCGCACTGTGAAATCACGGGAACGTTCGACGTCGAAGCCGTGCCCGGGGTCTCCAACGAATTCCAGGCCGACCAGAACATAGAAATCGTGCACAACTAGCCGGCAGCCGACGGACGGCGCGCGCTAGCGGGCGCGCGCGCCGCCGCGCTGTGCGCGGGCACGCTCGCGCACCCGGACCACGACCTTGTCGGAGGCGCCACGCGCGTTGAGCGCATCCGCCTTCGTCGCGAGGTAGAAGCGGAAGACGCCCGGTCGCGCCGGGACGAACGACCCGTCGAAGTAGCCGCCGCGCCGGGTCGGCAGCGCCCTGGCGCCGACCTTGCGGTAGCGCCGCCCGCTGCGCAGCAGTTGGAGCACCTGGTAGACGCGCGCCTTGCGCGGCTGGACCCTTCCGCTCAGGTCGGTCCGCAAGCCGGCCGCCCCGCGCCGCGGCGCACGGGTGATCGACACGACCGGCCGGACCGCGACGGTCGTCGTCGGAGCGACCGAGGAGCGCAGGTCGCCGGCGCCGGCGAAGCGCACCCGCAGCTGGCGCGTCAGCTTGGGCTTGACGCTCGCCGTGAACGATCCGTCGTTCGCCGTGACCGGCGCCGAGGAGGTGCGCCACGTGCCGTCGACCCGCGCCTGGACCTGCACGGGCAGGCCCGCGGCGGCCAGGCCGTCGACGCGCGTCAGGCGTCCCGAGACCGTCACGGTCTCGCCGTAGTCGATCGTCGCGCGCGGCGCATTCACGGTCGCCGTGACCGACGTCGCCACCCCCTGTGGCGCCACCCCGGCGACCATCTGACGCAGCTGGGGAATCTGCGCGTAGAGCGCCGCCCCCGGGCACTCGGTTGCGTTCGTGTCGGTGTGGCCGAGCACGCGATTGACGCGCACGGTGGTGCCGGCGGGATAACGACTGCCGCTCCCCTCGCTCTGCATCACCGCCGTCCCGCTCGTCGCGTAGCCGTGCAGTGGCAGCTTCCAGCGGATCAGCCGCGCCATCGCGTCGAGCGCCGCCTGGCTCTGTGGGACGGATCTGAAGTCGCCGATGTTCGCGATACCGGTCGACTGGGCGTTGAAGCCCAGCGCCTGAGCGCCTATCACCGCGGCCCCGACCCCACCCGCTCGTCCCTCGTAGATCGTGCCGAAGCGGTCGACGAGGAAGTTGTAGCCGATGTCGTTCCAGCCGTTGGTGTTGCGGTGGTAGCGGCAGATGCCGAGCACCACCTGTGGCGCCTCCTCACGTGTGTAGTCGTTGACGCTCACCGTGTGGTGGACGTAGGCGGCCTTGACCTGACCGTACGCCGCTCCGCTGCGCGGCCGGCAGTCGTCGGCGCCCCAAGCCGCACGCGTGACGATCGCCGGTTGCGGCTCCTGCGCGCCGGCAAGCCGCGTCCGCAGGACGCCCGCGAGGGAGCTCGCCGCGCTGCTGACCGTGCTGCGAATCGCGGTCAGCGCTCGGTCGGCCTCCGTCGCCGTCCCGGCGGTGTTGACGAAGTGCAGCTGGGGCTTGCGCATCCGCTCGGAGGAGCGGTACTGGACCCAGTCCGCCTCACCGGCCCAGACCGGATTCGACATTCCCACGGCGGTCGTCTCGTCGGTCCCTGGATCGGGTCCGTCCTCCGCGTGCGTGTAGACGGCCCTCCAGGGCGTCCAGTCGTCGCCGTCGGCACGTGTTCTCACGGCCAGCGCCGGCTCGTCGGTCGCTGACGTCCCGGCGTGGCCGGAGCGGTCAGCCGCGGGCTCGTCGGCCGCCGTCTCCCACGTCAGTCCCACCAGGTTGAAGCGCTTCGGCGCCCGCAGCGGCTCCGAGACGATCCCGTCGGCCGGCCCCGGAGTGCCGAGCACCCCGCCGCCCGCCATCGAGAAGTCGACCGGCTGCGGTCGGTAGGGCTTGAGCGACAGCGCCGGAGCGGCCGCCAGGCAGAGCACGGCGACCACCGCGGCCGCCGTGAGGACGAGCGCG
Organism: Thermoleophilaceae bacterium; assembly: GCA_035630335.1. Taxonomy (GTDB): domain Bacteria; phylum Actinomycetota; class Thermoleophilia; order Solirubrobacterales; family Thermoleophilaceae; genus JAAYBF01. The sequence continues at coordinate 57,375 of DASQKV010000082.1, forward strand.
CGTTGCATTCCCTCCATCGAACACGACGCTTCCCCGCCGGTTGCGGGGTTGCAAGCGGCGTTGCGTCAGGCGGGCGCTACGGGACCGGCTCGGGACCGCGCGAGCGGTGCTCGTCCTTGAACGCCTCGATCGCGGTGAAGACGTCGTCGCTGAAGCGCTCGCAGCCGAGCAGTCGGCCGGTGCCGTTGGGCTGGGGATCGCGATTCCAGGCGGTCGCCGCGACGGCATAGGTCATCCCGGTCTCGTCCGGGACGAGCACCATCTGGTACGGGTCCTCGTCGTAGTAGGCCTTCAGGCTCGCGCGCTGCTCGGCCGGCAGGCTCTTCTTGAACCAGATGACGATCCGGCCGTGCTCGAGCGTGTGCACGAGCTCCTTGACGTTCGGCGGGTCGTCGTAGGCGTTGTCCTCCGCCGGCACCTGGTAGTGACTGCCGGAGGTCGGCGGCTTCGACGCGTACTTGACCTTCTCGCTGAGGTCGGCGAGGTGCTCGCGGGTCTTGGCCGGGTAGCTCTTGAGCTCGCAGTTGGCGGCCTTGGCGCCGGCCGCGACGCTCGCAACCTCGCGCGGCTCGGGGTAGCTGCCGTCGTCGGGGAGTACGTCACCCGAGGCCGAGCTGCCGCCCCCACCGCCGGCGAGCAGCGCGACCGCGACGACGACCGCCAGCACGACGACGCCACCGCCGACGGCGTAGCCGATCAGCCGGCGCTTGCGAGCGGCCTCGCCGGCCTTCGCTTCACGCTCCTGGCGCTCCCTGCGCAGCTGTTCCTTCTGCTCTTTGCGGCTGGCCATCGCGGCTGAACACTAGTGGGCGCGCGCGCTGTGCGCCAGTGCTGTCAGCGGGTGCGCCGCCGGGCGGCCGTCGCGCGCGCGCCGTTGACGCTCACACGGCCGCCACCGCGCCGCGGGGAACGCGCGCGGGTCGTGCGTACCGGGCCCCAGCAGCGATCGACGAAGCCGACGATCTCGTCGGTCAGCCGCTCCGGCGTGATCCGCAGCTCGAAGATCGAGGACGCCTCGACGAGCGTCGCGTTCGGCAGCTCGTGCATCAGCATGTCGGCGTCCGAGAACGGGTGGATCGGGTCGCGCGGATGCCCGATCACGAGCGTCGGCGGCGCGAGCGTCCGCCGGACCTCGCGCGGCGGCGCGACACGACCGAAGAACAGGCCCTGCAGCACCGAGGCCGACGGCTTCGGGTCCTGGCTGACCCAGTCGAGCATCATCTGGCCCAGCAGCGGTCCGCGGCGCGGGACGAGCCGCGTCAGGCGGCTCAGTGGGCGCGTCACGGGCGAGCCGAAGGTGAGCGACATCAGCAGCGGTGTAAACCCGATCGCGCAACCGAGCAGCGCGTTGTCGAGCACCGGCATCTCGACGAGCAGGCCCTTGACGCGGCTCTGGTCGCGCGCGGCGGCCTCGAGCGCGGCGTTCGCCCCCAGCGACGTGCCACCGATCACCGCCTGGTCGACATCGAGCTTGTCGAGCAGCCCGAGCGCCTGGCCGCCGAAGGTCGTCATCGAGTACTCCCACATCTCCTCGGGGCGGTCGGAGTCCCCATGGCCGAGCAGGTCGAGGCAGAGCACGCGGTGGCCGCGGGCGGCGAGCTGCTCGGCCAGCGGACCGTGCATCCGGCGGTTGAACAGCAACCCCGGCATCAGGACGACGGGACGGTCGCCGCTGCCGTACTCGTCGTAGACGAGCCGGTGGCCGTCGTGCCGGAAGCTGCGTGTGCGCGGCGCCATCCCGCCCTAAGGCTACGCCCCGGCGGTCGTCGGCCGCGCCGGACCCTCGCTGAGGCCGAAGCGCTCGTGTAGCCGGCGCAACGGTCGCGGCGCCCACCAGTTCCACTCGCCGAGCAGCTCCATCAGCGACGGGACGAGGAAGGCACGCACGATCGTCGCGTCGAGCAGGACCGCCAGCGCGGTGCCGAGGCCGTTCTGCTTGATGAAGATGATCTCCGAGGTCGCGAACGCCCCGATCGCGATCGCGAACAGCAGCGCCGCGGCGGTCACGATCCGGCCCGTGCGCTCGAGCCCGATCGCGACGGAGTCGGAGTTCGAGGCGCCGCCGTCGCGGGCCTCCTTGATCCGCGACAGCAGGAAGACGGCGTAGTCGGTCGAGAGCCCGAACGCGAGCGCGAACAGCAGCACCGGCACGGTCTGCTCGATCGCACCCTGGCTGTCGTAGGCGAGCAGGCTCTCGAGCCGGCCGTCCTGGAAGACGAAGACGAGGATCCCGAGCACCGCGCCGAGGTTGAGCACGTTCATGATCAGCGCCTTGATCGGCAGGATCACCGATCCGGTCATCAGGAAGAGGATCGCGAGCGTCGCCAGGATCACGATCGCGATGGCGAACGGCAGGTGGTTGACGAGGCTCGACTGGAAGTCGACGAAGTCCGCCGTCGCGCCCGTCACGCGCAGGTCGACGCCCGGCGGGGTCTCGAGGTCGCGGATCGCCTTGACGGTCTCGCGGCTCGACTCCGAGATGAACGGCGTCGCGGAGACGGCGGTCATCAGCGTCTGGCTCCTGCCGATCCCGCGTGCTCCCATGATGCGCTCGATGCCCTCCAGCGAGGCGACCCGCTCGCCGACCGCCGCGACGTCACCCAGCTTGGCGCCGGTCAGGAGGATCTGGATCGGCGTGTCGCGGTACGGCGGGAACTCGGCGCGCAGCACGTCGTCGACCTGGCGCGCGCTGCGGTCCTGCGGCAGGACCTGGGCGTCGGCGGCGGTGAACTCGATTCCGTAGAACGGGATGCCGAGCGTAAGCAGGAGGACCGTCGCCATCACCGCGACGCGGCCGGGAACGCGCTGTATGAGCCGCGACAGCCGGTACCAGAAGCCGGCGGTGACCGGACGTGCCTCCGCCTCGGCGCGGCGGCGCAGGAACTTCGGTGCGAGCGCGTTGACGCGGTGGCCGAGCAGCGCCAGGACCGCGGGCAGGACGGTCAGCGAGACGACGGCCGCCAGCAGCGAGACGATCACGCCGCCGAGGCCCATCGAGTAGAGGAACCGCTGCGGGAAGACGAGCAGCGACGCCAGCGCGGCGGCGACGGTCAGCGAGCTGAACAGGACCGTCCTGCCCGCCGTCGCGAGCGTGCGCCGCATCGCCGGCAGGCCCGGCCCGTCCTTGGCGATCTCCTCGCGGTAGCGCGAGACGACGAACAGCGAGTAGTCGATCGCGAGGCCGAGGCCGAGGCCGGTCGTCAGGTTGAGCGCGAAGATCGAGACCGACCCGAGCTCGGACGCGACGCTGAGCGCGAAGAACGTCCCGACGATCGCGAGCCCGCCGACGAGCAGCGGCAGCGCCGCGGCGACGAGGCTGCGGAAGAACAGCAGCGAGAGCAGGAACAGCAGCGGGAAGGCGAGCATCTCGGCGCGCTGGAGGTCGGACTCGACCTGATCGTTGACCTGCGCCTGGGAGAGGGCGGAGCCGCCGACGAGCACGTTCGGCTCGTCCTCCAGCCGCTCGGCGATCCGCTCGGCCGCCTCCTGCTGGCGCTTGTCGTCGGTGGGCTTCAGCGCGACGGCCATGTAGACGGACTTGCCGTCGAGGGCGACGAAGTCCAGCTGGCGGCTGGCGGCGCCGAAGCCGGTCACCTCCTCGACGTCGGGATCGCGGGTGAGCTGGGCGCTGATCCGCCCGGCGCGCGCGCTCGTCTTCGGGTCGTCCGCGGGCGCGTCGCGCAGCAGCACGACCACGCCGATCTCGCGGTGGCCGGCGCGCTCGAGCTGCTCGGCCGCCTCGACCGTCTCGGTGTCGGGGTCGTCGGCCCCGTACGGGTCGAGCTTGTCCACGACGCCGGAGCCGAAGGCGCCGGCCGCGAGGAAGAAGACGATCGCGAGCGCGGCCACCAGCTTGGCGCGGTTCTGTGCGAGTCGGGCGAGTGCGTCGAACATGGCTCAGGTCCCCCCGGAGATCGGTTGTGGCTCGGTCAGGCGACGCTCGAGGCGCTCGCAGACGTCGATGAAGAAGCCCTGGTAGGCGATGCCCATGTCGAGCGTCAGCAGCGGAAAGCGGTCGCCCGACTCGTCGAAGCGCGCTCGCGCGGTCGGCTCGATCCGCTCGAGCTCGATCCGCGCGCGCTCGTGCTCGGCGCGCATCGAGTGCAGCAGCTCGAGCTGCTCTTCGCGGTCGAGGGCGTCGGCGAAGAAGAGCCGCAGGACACCCTCGTGGCGCAGCTCGAGGTGGAAGTCGCCGTCGCGCGTGAGCCACTCGTGCAGCGTCTCCTCGCCCGCGGCCGTGAGCGTGTATGCCTGCCGGCGCCTGCCGCCCGCGGGATCGGCCTCGCCCTCGATCAGGCCGGCACCCTCGAGCCGCTTCAGCTCGGGGTAGATCTGGCTGTAGCTGATCGCCCAGAAGAAGCGTGTGGAGACGTCGGCGCGCGACTTGATCTCGTAGCCGTTGCGCGCTCCCCTGCGCAGCATGCCGAGGATCACGTAGGCGGTGGTCCCGAGCTCCTCCATCGCCCGGGACCATATATCAGCACGATATATCTTGCAACTAGGTGACTACGGACTCAGGTCGCGCTCTGGCGCGGGTTCTCGATCGGGGTCAGCGTCGCCTCGATCTGCTCGCGCAGCGGCTCGAAGCGCGGCGGCAGGACGAGGCTCTCGCCGAGGTGCTCGGGGTCCTCGTCGGTCGCAAAGCCGGGACCGAGCGTCGCGATCTCGAACAGCACGCCGCTCGGCTCGCGGAAGTAGATCGAGCGGAACCAGAAGCGGTCGATCACCTCGGTGGGGCGGGCGCCGGCGTCGATCACGCGCTGGCGCCAGGTCTCGTGGTCGTCCATCTCGGACGCCCAGGCGATGTGGTGGACGCTGCCGGCGCCCTCGCGGCCGGGCTCGGGCGGCGGCTCGTCGTAGGCCCAGTAGCCGCGGCGCTGGTTGCCGCGCGCCTCGTAGCGGTTCTCGCTGTGGCCATCGAAGCCGAGCGCCTGCTCGAGCAGCTCGCGGCTCGCGTCGGGGTCGGCGGAGTAGGCACGCGCGGCGTAGAAGCCCTGCAGCGCGTGCTCGCGCGGGACCTCGGGGTGGTCGGCGATCAGCGGCTCGTCGGGCACGTCGCGGACGACGAGCTCGTGGTCGAGGCCCTCGGGGTCGCTGAAGCGCAGCGAGCCGTCGCCGCGCTCGGTCGGGGTGTCGTTGTCCGCGAACCGCTCGGCCCAGAAGTCGAGCGCCTGCTCGGACACGACGCGCCAGACGACGCGGTGGACCATCCCGGCTCCCGCTCGGCCGGGGGCGGCGCCGGGGAACTCGAAGAACGTGATGTCCGCGCCCGGACTGCCCTGCTCGTCGGCGTAGAAGAGGTGGTAGACCGACGGCTGGTCCTGGTTGACGGTCTTCTTGACCAGCCGCAGGCCGAGCACCCGCGCGTAGAAGTCGACGTTGCGTTGTGCGTCGCCGGTGATCGCCGTTATGTGGTGGATGCCCTCGATCTTCACGAGGACATTGTTACCCGTTACGGATCGAGGCGGAACGGGGGATAGCGGTCGGTCGTCAGCAGGACGGAGTAGGCGGCGACGCGCGCAAACCAGCGCTGGACGCCGACGACGAAGTCGAACAGCGCGCGCGGGTAGCGGCCGGTGAAGAGGATCGCGAACCAGGCGATCACGACGGCGACGAAGGCGCCGATGCCGAGGAAGATCAGCACGATGTAGTGCGGGATCGCCAGCAGCCACTTGACCAGCGGCATGCCGCGCATCAGGTCGCGCTCGGCGTCGGGGTAGCGCAGGTCGAGCCGCACCCCCTGGTGGTCGTCGGTCGACGGGTAGCGGTCGGTCTGCAGCGACGCATAGACGTGCACGCGGGCGGTGAAGCGGGCGAGCTCCTGGTTCCAGTCGAACCACCAGCGGGGGTACTTCTGGCGGAAGAGGATCATCAGCAGGGGGCCGAAGAAGAGGAAGCCGCCGGCCGCGACGCCGTACGCGTAGACGTCGTCGCCGCTGTAGGACCAGTTGCTGCCCGAAACCGAGGCGAGCACGATCGCGATCGGGATCACGGTGAAGATCCGGAAGAACGTCGTCAGCCGGTTGAGTGGGCGGTCCGGGTACTCGACGTCGTACTGGACCGGATAGGCATCACCGGGCGGCGGGGCGGCGTCGCCCTGCGCTGGATACGGGTCGTTCATTCCGTGCCTCCTCAGGGGGCTTGATGCGGTTCCCTCGACCCTGGGGTTCGACGGCCTGCGTAGCGCTCCTGCGATGACGACCGACCCCCGGGCTAAGGTGCCTGGCGGCTGGGCTCATATTCCCAGCTGGCATGAAGTCAGCGAAGTCCGGTGCGAATCCGGCGCTGTCCCGCAACTGCGATGCCCCCGAGGGGGACGAGCCAGGTCGCCTGACCCGTGTCGACGGATCGGCCCTCGAAGGAAGGGCGGTTCGCACGGATCCTCCGTCGAGCTGACCTCCTTCGCGAAACACGCGGAGGTTTTTCATGGCATCGATCAAGATGGGCGCAGTCCTCGCGACCGCCCTTGCCCTGCTCGCCGGCGGTTGCGGAGACTCGGGCGGCGACGCGCCGGAGGCGGCGGGCGAACCGGCGGCGGAGTCGGCGTTCCCGGTGACCGTTCGGGACGCGACCCGGCGGGTGACCGTCGAGCGGCGGCCGGAGCGCATCGTCTCGCTGTCGCCGTCCGCGACCGAGACGCTGTTCGCCGTCGGCGCCGGCGACCAGGTGATCGCCGTCGACGACGAGTCGGACTGGCCCCGCGGCGTGCCGACGACCGATCTCTCCTCCTACCAGCCGAACGTCGAGGCGATCGCCGGCCACCGTCCCGACCTGGTCGTCGTGCCGGCGAGCGTGCCCCGTGACGTGATCTCGGGACTGCGGCGGCTCGGGCTGACCGTGCTGGCCGAGCCCGCGCCGGACGTGCTTGGCGACGCGTACCACCAGATCCGCGAGCTCGGCATCGCGACCGGCCACCGCGCGGCCGGCGAGCTGGTCGCCGACCGCACCCGCGAGCGAGTCGAGGAGCTGATCGCCGCGGCGCCCGAGGGTCCGCCGCTGAAGGTCTTCCACGAGCTCGACCCGGACCTCTTCAGCGCAAGCTCGGACACCTTCATCGGCCGGATCTACGCGCGGCTCGGCCTGCGCAACGTCGCCGACCAGGCCGCGGAGCGGTCGGCGAACCCGTATCCGCAACTGTCCTCGGAGGCCGTGGTGTCCGCCGACCCCGATCTGGTCGTGCTCGCCGACACGGAGTGCTGCGGGCAGACGCCGGCGAAGGTCGGTCGGCGTGCCGGCTGGGACGCGGTCGCGGCCGTTCGCGACGGAGCCGTGGTCGCGATCGACGATGACATCGCGTCGCGCTGGGGACCGCGGGTGCCGCTCTTCGTGGAGCGGGTGGTCGAGGCGATCGAGACCGCCCGCGGGTCGGAGGGGGGCGGCGGGTGACGACGCTGCCGACCGGGGAGCAGCGCCGCCGCCGGCCGCCGGCGGGGGAGCACCCGCGCTCGTGGCTGCTCCGACGGCCGGCGCCGGCAGGGGAGCTGTCGTGGCGCTGGGCGGCCGCGGGCGTCGCCACGCTCGTGGCGGCGCTGCTCGGTGGCCTGGCGCTCGGCCCGGCGGGGATCCCGCCCGGCGCGATCGCCGGGGATCTGGTGGCACGACTGCCGTGGACCGACTTCGGCAGTCCGCTGTCGGCGCTCGACGACGCGGTGCTGTGGGAGTTGCGCGCGCCGCGAGTGGTGCTCGGTGCGCTCGTCGGCGCAACGCTAGCGCTGGCGGGTGGCGCCTACCAGGCGGTGTTTCGCAACCCGCTCGCCGACCCGTACCTGCTCGGCGCCGCGGCGGGCGCGGGCCTTGGCGCGACGATCGCGATCGTCTACGCGGGCTCGGTCCCGCTGCCACCGGCGGCGTTCGCGGGCGCGACGGCCGCGGTCGGTGGCGCCTACCTGCTCGGACGCTCGGTCGGCGGTGGACGTAGCACGGCGACGCTCATCCTGGCGGGCGTCGCGATGGCAGCGTTCCTGACCGCGCTGCAGACGCTGCTGTTGCAGCAGGACACCGAGAACGTGCGCGCCGTCTACGCCTGGCTGCTCGGTCGCCTGTCGACCTCGGGGTGGGCCGACGTGCTGCTCGTGTTGCCGTACGCGGCGGTCAGCGTGGTGGCCGTGCTCGCCCATCGGCGCGTGCTCGACGCGCTACGCGTCGGGGACGACGAGGCGCTCGGCCTCGGCGTGCCGGTGGCGCGCGTGCGCATCCTCGTCATCGGCGCGGCGACGCTCGGAACTGCCGCCGCGGTGGCGGTCAGCGGGCTGATCGGCTTCGTCGGGATCGTCGTCCCGCACGCGGTGCGGCTGCTGGCTGGCTCGAGCTACCGCGTGGTGCTGCCGCTGTCGGCGCTGTTCGGCGCGGCGTTCCTGGTGCTCGCCGACGTGATTGCACGCACCGCGCTGTCGCCGGCGGAGCTGCCGATCGGCGTCGTGACAGCGTGCATCGGCGCGCCGTTCTTCGTGCTCGTGCTGCGCACGACGGGGGCGGCGAGCACGTGATCGGGCACGGCCCGGAGGCGATCGTGGCCGACCGAGTGGGCGTGCGTCTCGGCGGCCGGGCCGTCCTCCACGACGTCTCGCTGCGCGTGCGCCGCGGCGGTTGGACGACGCTGATCGGGCCGAACGGCGCCGGCAAGACGTCGCTGCTGCGCGCGATCGCTGGAACCGTCGCGCACACGGGCTCGGTGACCGTCGAGGGACGCGAGCTGCAGGCGCTGCGGCCGCGCGCTCGCGCGCTGGGCCTCGCGACCGTGCCCCAGACGCCGCTGCTGCCGGCGGACATGACGGTCCGCGAGTACGTACTGCTCGGGCGAACGCCGCATCTCGGGCTGCTCGGGAGACCGGGCGCCTCCGACCGCGGCGCCGTCGGCGAGGCGATCGCGCGGCTCGATCTCGACAGGCTCGCCGACCGGCGGCTCGACGCGCTCAGCGGCGGGGAGCGCCAGCGCGCGGTGCTCGCGCGGGCGCTCGCCCAGGGGGCGCCGGTGCTGCTGCTCGACGAGCCGACGACGGCGCTCGACGTCGGGCGCCAGCAGGAGGTGCTCGAGCTCGTCGGCGAGCTGCGCACCGAGCGCGGGCTGACCGTCCTCGGCGCCATGCACGACCTCACGCTCGCCGGCCAGTACGCCGACCGGCTCGCGCTGCTCGACGGTGGGCGGCTCGTCGGCGAGGGCTGGCCGGCGGAGGTGCTGACCGAGACGTTGATCGCGCGCCACTACCGCGCGCGGGTGCACGTCACCGAGGTCGACGGCGTGCCGGTCGTGCTGCCGGCGCGTACCGAGGCGGCGGCGTGAGCGTGCTGATCGTCCAGGGAACGGAGGCGGTCGCATGAGCGCGCTGATCGTCCAGGGCACGTCGAGCTGGGCCGGCAAGAGCCTCGTGACGACCGCGCTCTGCCGCCACTTCGCCCGCCTCGGCGTGCGCGTCGCGCCGTTCAAGGCGCAGAACATGTCGAATAACGCACGCGTGGTGGCGGGCGGCGAGATCGGCGCCGCGCAGTACCTGCAGGCGCTCGCCGCGCGGGTGGAGCCGGAGGTGCGGATGAACCCGGTGCTGGTGAAGCCCGAGGGCGACGTGCGTAGCCAGGTGGTGGTCGGCGGGGTCGTCGATCGCGAGCTCGGCGCGATCCCCTGGCGCGAGCGGACCGGTCGTCTTTGGCCGGTCGTCGAGGACTCGCTGCGCTCACTGCTGCACGATTACGACCTCGTCTTGCTCGAGGGCGCCGGCAGCCCGGCGGAGATCAACCTCGCCGACTGCGACATGACGAACTTGCGCGCCGCGCGCCTCGCCGACGCCACGGCGCTGCTCGTCTGCGACGTGGATCGCGGTGGTGCGTTCGCGCACCTCTACGGGACCTGGGCGCTGCTCGACACGCCCGACCGGACGCGGATCGGCGCGTTCGTGCTGAACAAGTTCCGCGGCGATCCCGAGCTGCTCGCGCCGGCGCCGGAGCGTCTGACCGATCTGACCGGCGTGCCGTTCGCCGGCGTGGTGCCATGGCTCGAGCACGGGCTTCCCGACGAGGACGGCGTCGCCACGTCGGGCGTCGCGCCACCGGGCGCGCCGCTCGTCGCCGTCGTTCGCTACCCGACGGCGTCGAACCTCGACGAGCTCAAGCCGCTCGAGCAGGTGGCAAAGCTGCGCTTCGCGCGCCGCCCGTCGGAGATCGACGGCGCCGAGCTGGTCGTCCTGCCGGGCTCCAAGCACGTCGGCGCCGATCTGGAGTGGCTGCGGGCGCAGGGACTCGACGCCGCGATCGCCGCTCGCGCGGAGGCTGGCGGCCGAGTTCTGGGTATCTGCGGCGGCCTGCAGATGCTCGGCGAGGAGCTCCGCGGCGGCGAGACCGGCCTCGACAGCGACTCGCAAGGTGAGGTCGCCTTTTCGGACGTAATGCGTCCGAAAAGCCGACCTCACCCTGCTATCCGTGAAGCGGGCGGCGGCGGCGTCGCGGGCCTCGGACTGCTGGCGTTGCGGACAAGCTTTGGGCGCGAGAAGCTCGTCCAGCGCACCGAGGCCCAGTTCGCCGATGGGCTGACTGGCGCTTGGAGCGCCTTGGCCGGCCGCGGGCTCTCCGGCTATGAGATCCGCAACGGCCGCACCGTCGCCACCGTTGCCGTCGAGGAGGCGCTGTCCGGCGGGCGCGGCTGGGTCAGCGGTGCGGTGCTCGGCGTGAGCGTGCACGGGCTGTTCGAGGAGCCGACGCTCGTTGCGGCCCTGTTGGGACGCGCCCCGCGGCGATCGCTCGATATCGCCATCGACGAGCTCACGGATGGGGTCGTGGCGGCGCTCGACATGGCGTCGATCGAACGTCTCGCCGGGGTGGCGGCATGAGCGCTCGCGAGCCCGCGGAGGACTGGGAGGCGAACGACCGCAAGACGGCCGACCGTGAGGCGAACGACCGCGAGACGCCCGGCCGCGAGCCCCCGCCGAAGCCGCCGCTCAAGCGCCAGCGCTCGCTGGTGATCGTCAACACGGGCGATGGCAAGGGCAAGTCGACCGCGGCGTTCGGGGTCGTGATGCGGGGCGTCGCGCGCGGCTGGCCGGTCGCGGTCGTCCAGTTCGTCAAGTCGGACAAGTGGAAGGTCGGCGAGGAGGCGGTCTGCCGCCGGCTCGGGGTCGAGTGGGCCAAGACCGGCGACGGCTTCAGCTGGCTCAGCGACGACCTCGAGCGCAGCCGCGCGCTCGCCGTCGCCGCCTGGGAGCTCGCGCGCGAGACGATCGCGGCAGGCGAGCACAAGCTCGTCGTGCTCGACGAGATCACGTACCCGATCGTCTGGGGCTGGATCGCGGGCGACGAGGTGGCTCGGGTGCTGAGCGAGCGGCCCGAGCACGTGAATGTCGTAGCCACCGGCCGCGACGCGCCCGCCGAGCTGATCGAGGTCGCCGACACCGTCACCGAGATGCGCAAGGTCCGCCACGCCTACGACAACGGCGTGCGGGCCAAGCGGGGGATCGACTTCTGATGGCGCCCGACCACGCGAAGCCGGGAGCGCCGCCATGGCGCTGACGTTGCTGCTCGGCGGCGCGCGCAGCGGCAAGTCGTCGCTGGCATTGCGCCGCGCCCTGGGCTTCGGCGGCCCGGTCTTGTTCGTCGCCACCGGCGAGGCGGGCGACGATGAGATGACCGAGCGGATCGCCCGCCACCGTGCCGAGCGGCCAGCGACCTGGACGACCGTCGAGGCGTCGCTCGAGCTTGGCCGCGCGCTGTCGGCGGCGCCCGCCGAGGCCTGCGTGATCGTCGACTGCTTGTCGCTGTGGGTCGCGAACCTGCTCCTGCGCGGTGACGACGAGGAGACCGTGATGGCGAGTGCGCTCGAGGCCGCACGGCGTGCGGCCGGGCGCACGGCGCCGACGATCGCCGTCAGCAACGAGGTCGGGATGGGCGTCGTGCCGGTGCACGCGCTCGGACGCCGCTACCGCGACGTGCTCGGGCGGGTCAACGCCGTCTGGGCGGATGCCGCCGCCGAGGCGACGCTCGTCGTGGCCGGCCGGCCGCTGAGGCTGGGAGCGGCCGATGGCGCGTGAGTCGTCGGCCGACCGAGCTTCGATCGACGCGACGCTCGCGCGGATCGGTCCGCAGGACTCCACCGCCGCCCGTGCGGTGCGTGCCGCCCTCGACGCGAAGACCAAGCCGCGCGGCAGCCTCGGACGGCTGGAGGACCTCGCCTGCCGCATCGCTGCCATCCGGGGAACGCCGACGCCGGGCCGGCTCGATCCCGTGGTGATCGTCTGCGCCGCCGACCATGGCTTTGCCGACGAGAACGTCAGCGCCTACCCGCAGGAGGTGACGGGTCAGATGCTGCGCACCCTCGCCGACGGGAGAGCTGCCGTATGCGTGCTTGCCCGCCAGGCCGGCGCGCGGCTGGTGGTCGCCGACCTCGGCGTCCGCGAGCCGGTCGACGAGCCCGCGATCCTCGACCGCCGTGTGCGCGCCGGCACGGCCAACGCCACCCGGGGACCGGCGATGACTACGGTGGAGGTCGAACGTGCCGTCGCGGCCGGGATCGAGCTCGCCGACGACTCGATCGACGGCGGTGCCGGAATAGTGGCGCTCGGCGAGATGGGAATCGCCAACACGACCGCCGCCAGCGCCCTCACCGCAGCGCTGTTGCGCGTCGGCCCCGACGGTGTCTGCGGCCGCGGCACCGGCATTGACGACGCAGGGTTCGAGCGCAAGGTCGCGACCGTCTGGCGCGCGCTCGAAGCGAACTGCGTTTCGCCGCGCGACCCGCTCGGCGCCCTCGCCGGCGTCGGCGGCCTCGAGATCGCCGCGCTTGCCGGCGTCGTGCTCGGGTGCGCCGCCCGTCGCACACCCGTCCTGGTCGACGGCTTCATCACCGCGGCCGCCGCGCTCGCCGCCGTTTGCCTCGCCAATCCGGCCGCCGGCTTCCTGATCGCCGCGCACCGCTCAGCCGAGCCTGGCCACCGCCTGATCCTCCATGCCCTCGAGCTGACTCCGCTGCTCGAGCTCGACATGCGCCTCGGCGAGGGCAGCGGCGCCGCGCTGGCGCTGCCGATCGTCGCGGCCTCGCTGGCGATCCTCTCCGACATGGCGACGTTCGATGGCGCCGGAGTCACGGACACCGGCGCCTGACAAGCGGCGCGTGGCGTACGCCGCCGCGGGCCTCGCGGGCGCGATCGGCGCGACCGGCCGCGCGCTCGCCGCCGCTGTGACCCTGCTCACTCGCCTGCCCGTCTTGCGCTCGCGAGAGCTCGGCCCCGACGACATCGTTCGCGGTGCCGTGCTGTTCCCACTCGTCGGCGCTGCCCTCGGCAGCGTGGTCGGCGGCACGGCGGTGGGGCTCGGCCTCGTCCTGCCGGCCCTGCTCGCCGCCACGCTCGCTGTCGTCGTCGAGCTCTGCCTCACGGGCGCGCTGCACGTCGACGGCCTCGTCGACAGCGCCGACGGCCTTGCGGGACGCGATTCCGAGCAGGCGCTCGCGATCATGCGCGATCACTCGGCCGGCACCTACGGCACCTCTGCGCTTACGCTCGATCTACTTGCCAAGGCCGTCGCGCTGGCGGCGCTCGCCGAGCACGCGGCGATCCTTACCGTCGTCACGGCCTTCGCCGTCTCCCGGGCCGCGTCGCCGCTGCTCGCCGTCGCCCTTCCCTACGCCCGCTCCGGCCCCGGAACCGGTCGGTTGCTGGCCGACCGCCTACGGCCGCGTGACGCGCTCGGCGCGGTGACGCTCGCAGCCGTGTTGGCCGTGGTAGCGGCCGGGGCGCAGGCGGCGGTGGCGCTGCTGTGCCTCGTCGTCGTGACAGTACTCGCCGGAGCGCTCGCCCGGCGCCGGCTCGGAGGCGTCACGGGTGACGTCATGGGTGCGGTCGTCGAGCTCACAGCGACGCTGACACTCGTCGTCGCGGCCGGATTGGTGTGACCGAATCAATTTTCTCCACAATGGACCGCGAGTGCCGTATGATCGGGCTCACTCTCGATATTCAGAGAGGCGACGACAGTGGGGAGGGGCATTGGCATGTGTGGCATCCAGATCGGCGCGCCGGAGTTGGAGAAGGTTCTCGCGCACGAGAGCGGCAGCGACTCCGCCGAGGCGGCCTGCGGCATCCAGATCGGCGCACCCGAGCTAGAGAAGATCCTCGCGCACGAGGGCGGCGACGGGTCGCCCGAGGCGGCGTGCGGCATCCAGATCGGCGCGGCCTGAGAGCCGCACCGGTACGTATCGGAGAGGCGTCAGGCGCGGGTCGTGATCGGTACTCGCCTGGACGACGTCGACGCGCCACGGTTGATTGAGAGCGAGCACGGCTGGTGGTTCATCGGGAACCGGACTTGGACCCTGCTCGACTCCGACCTCGTGGGCCCCGACGGGACGGTTGACGAGAGCGCCCAGGCCTTCCTGGTGGCGCACGGCGCCTACCGGCCGCGCGTCGCCACGTCGTTCTCTCTGACGGTGCTGACCACCACGAGCTGCAACCTAGGATGCGGCTACTGCTTCCAGAACACCGCCCTGGACCCGTCGGGCGGCAACCGGCCGCTGCGAATCGACAGGCGGCGACTGGACGCCGGGACGGTCGATCGCATCGTCGGATTCACCGCCGAGCGCATGGCGCGGGCGGGGCTCGACAAGCTTCACCTGCTGCTGTTCGGTGGAGAGCCGCTGCTCAATCCCCCAGCCTGCCTGCGACTGCTGGACGGCGCCCGGGGGATCGGATTGGACAAGGCGTTCATGACCACCAACGGGGTGCTGCTGACCGAGGAGCTCGCCAAGGACCTCGATGCGGCCGGCTTGGATGGCGCTCAGATCACCTTCGACGGTAGCCGGGAGGACCACGACCAGATCCGCGTCAAGCGCTCCGGCGCCGGAACCTTCGATGCGATCGTGAGGAACGTGGCGCTGGCGACCGAGGTCACCGATCTCGGCTGGAACCTCCGGGTCAACGTCTCGCACCACAGCTTCGACCGGATCGGCGAGCTCTTTTCCCAGTTGGAGGGCCGCGTCGATCCCGCCCGGTGCACGGTGACCTTCGCCTGGGTGGGGGATGCGGGGTTCGGCTACGGCAACGCTCTGCGGCACGTCGACGATGTCAGCGACGGCTTCGTCGCCTGGAGCGTCGCCGCGCTGGAGGCGGGCTTCGACGTGACACGGCCGAGCATGAAGACGACCTGTCAGATCTGCTCCGTACCCGGAGCGGCGCACGGCGCCGTCGTCAACGCCGACGGCGTTCTGTACAGCTGCTGGCAGTCGGCCGGCAAGCCCGGCTTCGACGTCGGGACGATCGACGACGGATATCTGGAGGTCTCCGAGGTCCCCGACCGCTGGGTCACGTGCGGGTACGAGTACGAGCAGGAGGACGGGACGGCGGCGGCCGAGTTCCAGGATCGTGTGGACGGCCGCGTGCTCGACTACCTCTACGACAGCGGACGGCTGGGACATGCGGCGTCCGCCGGCGCGACCTGAGGCCGGCGATCCCCTTGGGGGCGCGGACTACTGCCCAGGCAGCTTCACCACCGTCACGAAGAAGTCGTCGATCTGGCGCACGACGTCGATGAAGCGCTCGAAGTCGACGGGCTTGGTGACGTACGCGTTGGCGTGCAGCTCGTAGCTGCGCAGGACGTCCTCCTCGGCCTGCGACGTAGTCAGCACGACCACCGGGATCGTGCTCAGCTCGCTGTCGCCCTTGATCTCCGCGAGCACTTCGCGGCCGTCCTTGCGCGGAAGGTTGAGGTCGAGCAGGATCAGGTCGGGGCGAGCCGCGTCGGCGTGCTCGCCCTCGCGGCGCAGGAGCTCGAGCGCCTGCACGCCGTCGGTGACGCACGTCAGGCGGTTGCGGACCTTGTTGTCCTCGAACGCCTCGCGGATCATCAGCGTGTCGCCCGGGTCGTCCTCGACGAGCAGGACCTCGATCGACTTCGAGTTCGGCGGCGGGGGCGTCGTCATCATCGGCTCTCCTCGAGGGCTGGAAGCGTCAGGCGGAAGGTCGTGCCGGCGTCGGCGTCGGCGTCGGCGTCGAGCCAGATCCTGCCGCCGTGGTAATCGACGATCTTGCGGCACATCGCCAGCCCGATGCCGGTGCCAGGGTACTCGTCCTTTGCGTGCAGGCGCTGGAAGATCACGAACACGCGCTCGGCGTACTCGGGGTCGATCCCGATGCCGTTGTCCGCGCACGAGATCTCCCAGTCGCCGTTGCGGCGTGTGAGGCCGACACGGATCTCGGGCGCGGCCTCCGAGCGGAACTTGATCGCGTTGCCGATCAGGTTCTGGAACACGAGCGCGAGCAGCGACGCCTCCCCGCGCACGCGCGGCAGCGGGTCGGCCTCGACCGTCGCGCCGGACTCCTCGATCGCGGCGCCGAGGTTCGCCAGGGCGCGCTGCAGCACCTCGTCGAGCTCGACGGGACCGAGCGGGCCCGACGTCCGCCCGACGCGCGAGAAGGCCAGCAGGTCGTTGATCAGCTGCTGCATCCGCTTCGCGCCGTCGACCGCGAAGTCGATGTACTGGTCGGCGCGCTCGTCGAGCTGGCCCTTGTAGCGCTGCTCGAGCAGCTGGCAGAAGCTCGCCACCTTGCGCAGCGGCTCCTGCAGGTCGTGCGATGCGACGTAGGCGAACTGCTCCAACTCGGCGTTCGAGCGCTCGAGCTCGCGCGCCTGTGCGTCGAGCTGGCCATGCGCCTCGCGGCTCGCCGACAGCGCACTCACGATCCGCTCGCGCATCGAGTCGATGTCGTTCGCGAGGTCGACGATGTCGCGCGGCCCGCGGCTGCGCACCTCGCGGTCGAACTCCCCGTGCGCGACGCGCCGCACCCGCCGTGCGAGCGCGCCGATCGGCAGCGTCACCGTGCGCCGGAGCATGATCGTCGTCGTGATCAGCGCGGCCAGGACGAGCAGGGCGATCGCCCCGAACGACACCGACAGGGCGGTCGCGGCGTCGGTGAGATCCTCGCGACCCTGCGCGCGGGCCGCGGCTAGTCCCACCTCCTGACGCCGGGTCGCTCGGCGGACCGCGTCGAAGAGCCGCCCGCCGCGCTCGACGCCCGCCGTGCCGACGGCTCCCCGGCCCTCCTCGCGCACCCGCCGGATCGTCGGGCGCGCGTAGCCGCGCCGCCAGGCCCGGACTCGCCGCTCGACTCGCTCGAGGTCGCCGGAGATCGACTCGAGCCGGTCGTCGTCGACGAGCCGGTGCAGCTCGCGCGTCGCGCGGCGCTCCTCGACGACCCCCGTCCGGTAGGGGTCGAGGAAGCTGTCCTGACCGGTCAGGACGTACCCCCGCACGCCGGTCTCCTCGTTGACGAGCGCGTTCGAGAGCCGCAGCGCGGCGTTCGAGGCCGGGTCGAGGCGGTCGACGACGAGGTTGCGCTTGTCCGCGAGGTTGACGATCGCCACGACGCCCACCACCGCGCCGACGAGCGTGACGACGCCGAGCAGCACGGATGCGATCGCGAACCACTGCCGGACGCGGAAGCGGCTGCCGGACCGGGGTGCGCCCGGCCTGCCTTCGCCGTCCGCCATCGTCAGCCGGCGCCGACCGTCAGCAGCACGATCGCGAGGTCGTCGGTCAGCGGCTCGCCGTTGAGCCGCTCGGCCTCCACGATCAGCGCGTCGAGCAACTCCGTGCCGTCCTCGCGCCAGTCGGGCGTCGCCGCGATGTGACGCTCGACCATCTCGACGAGCCGCTCTGGGCCGAGGCGCTCGCTGCCGCCGCCCACCTTGCCCTCGACGAGGCCGTCGGTGTAGAGCAGCAGCGACCAGCGCTCGCCGAGCTCGGTCTCGAACGCCGGCCAGTCGCTCTGCTCGAAGATGCCCAGCGGCGGCGCCGCGACCGCGGTGTCGAAGCTGCGCACGCCGGAGTCGTCGATCACGATCGGCGCGGGGTGGCCGGCGAGCCTGACGGTCGCCGAGCGGCGGTCCGGCGGGACGGTGACGTTCGCGAGCGTCGCGAAGACGTGCGGCGCGTGGCGCTCGTGCGGCAGCATCTCGTGGAGGGTCGCGAGCGTCTCCTGCGACGGGCGAAGCGCGAGCGTCAGCGCCCGCCACGCGATCCGCAGGCACGCGCCGAGCGCCGCCTCGTCGGCGCCGTGTCCGCAGACGTCGCCGATCACGAGGTGCAGCGAGCCGTCCTCGAGCTCGACGGCGTCGTAGAAGTCGCCACCGAGCAACGCTCGCTCGCGGCCGGGGCGATAGGCGGTCGTCAGCTTCAGTCGCGCGTCGGCGACGAGCGCGGTCGGCAGCAGCCCGCGCTCGAGGCGCCTGTTCTCACGCGCCTGCAGGCGCGCCTCGAGCAGCTCCTGCTCGGACAGCTCAGCGCGGCGGCGCTCGATCGCGTAGCGGATAGCGCGCGCGACTACCTGCGGCTCGACCTGGCCCTTGACGAGGTAGTCCTGCGCGCCGGCGCCGAGCGCCTCGATCCCGAGCCGCTCGTCGTCGCGGCCGGTCAGCACCACCACCGCGACGTTCGGCGCGCGCTCACGCAGGCGGCGCACGCCGTCGAGGCCCTCGGTGTCGGGCAGCCCGAGGTCGAGCAGCGCGCACGCCACGTTGTCGGTGGACAGCTCGTCGAGCGCCTGCGCCAAGTCGCACGCGCGCCGCAGTTCGAGGTCTGGCGCCGCGAGCGACAGGCCCTCGCTGACGATCAGCGCGTCGCCGTCGTCATCCTCGACGAGCAGGATCGTTCCGGCGAGACCGGCGGACGGCGCCGTCCCGCCGTTCGCGTTCAGCGCCACCTCCGGACCAGTGTCGTGACGGCGTCGGCGATTGGCCGAGAATAGACGTTTACTGCTTGCGGGCGATCGCCTTCGCGAGCTCGCCCTTCGTCATCCGGGAGCGGCCGCGCACGTCGAGCTTGCTTGCCCGCTCGTACAGCTCCTGCCTGGTGTTGCCCTCGGCATCGACCCCACCGTAGGTCTCGCCCCGGTCCTCCCGCGCGCGCGGATTCCTCGCCCGCGGATCCGACGGGCCGCGCCGCTTCTTCGCCACCCAGCGGTCGCCCTTGCGCTCGAAGCTGTGCTTGAGCGCCGCGAAGGCGACACGGTGCGCGCGCTCGGCGTCGCCGTACTGCTCGGCCGCCGCGTCATGCGCCTTGGCGAAGGTCCGCTGCGCCTTCGCCGAGGAGCGCTGGAGGGTGGAGGGAAGCTCGCTCTGCTTCGCCTGGCCGCGTGAGGTCGTCTTCGGCATCGTCGCCTCCTGGGACGGGGTACCTGCCAGTGAGCTACCCGCCGGGCCGGCGACGAAACGAGCCGCGGCGGTGGGCGGTCGCGGAATCGAAGTCGTCTTGACCCCGACTATCAACGTCAAACGCAACCTCGCCGCGGCGGACTACCGCGCGACGGCCAGCGCGGCGTCGACGACCGCGAGCGCGACCTCGGCCCGCGGGCGCAGCGACGCGGCGAGGACATACTCGTCGCGCGCGTGGGCGCCGCCGCCGCGCGGGCCGAGACCGTCGATCGTCAACGGGATCTCGCGCGCGAAGTGACTGGCATCGCTTGCCCCGCCGCGACCGGCGCCGACGATCGGCCGGCCGAGCCGCTCGGACGCCAGGCCAAGCAGCGGCTCAGTCGCCGCGCGGGCGTCCATCGCCGGCCAGAGGCGGGCGAAGTCGGCGCGCAGCTCGGCGCCGCCGACCTCGGCGGGCACCCGCGCGCGGACGGCGTCGAACGCCTCGGTGCGGTCCGAGCGCAGATCGCAGAACAGCTCGCCGTTGGCCGGCACGACGTTGAACGCCTCGCCGGAGCGGACGATCGTCGGGACGGCGGTCAGGTGGTCGTCGCCGCCGGGATCGTTGGCCGCGGCGACCGCATGCGCGGCCGTCGCCAGAGCGAGCAGGGCGTTGCGGCCGCGCTCGGGCGCCGAGCCGGAGTGGGCGGAGAGGCCGGTTGCCACGATCCGCAGCGTCGCGGCCGCCTTGCGCTGGACGATCACGGCGTCCTCGCCGGCGGGGGTGGACTGTCCGGCCTCGAAGCAGAGGCAGGCGTCCCAGCCGGCGAACGCGTCGACGTGCGCGAACGGCGCGGAGCGCCACTCCTCGTCGGTGACCAGCAGCAGCGCGACCTCGGCGAAGTCGGAGGTCCGGCCCGCCAACGCGCGCAGGACGCCGAGCGCGAGCACGTCGCCGCCCTTCATGTCGACGGCACCCGATCCGACGAGCCGCTCGCCGTCGCGCTCGAGTGGGCGGTAGCTGTCGTGGTCGACGACCGTGTCGAGGTGGCCGAGCAGCAGCACGCGGCTGTCCCCGGTGCCGGTCAGTCGCAGCAGCACGTCGTCGGCGTGTGCGGGCGTCGAGCACGGCAGCCGCTCGATCTCCGCCGCCGCGGGCGCGAGCGCGCCGGCCACCGCGATGCACTCCTCGGCCCCGGCGGCGTCGCCCGAAGGCGACGACACGGCCACCAGCGCCTCGAGATCCCGCTCGGCGCGCGCCACGATCTCGTCCGCCGCGCTCGCCACCCAGTCGTCCATTGCGGGGACCCTATGTCACCGCTCAGCCTCCGCCCACGGGCTCCTCGACCTCGCCGGTCCCGCTGCAGTGAGCGCACGTACTCCCCTCGAGCTCGCCGCTGCCGCCGCACTTTGGGCAGAGGTTCGGTCCGGCCGCCTCGGTTCCCGGCGGCACCTCGTCGCCTGGCTTCATGTCGTCTGGTCCTTGGGTCATGAGGCGTGCATACCCCCGGGCGCGGTCTTCAAGCGGGGCTTGGTGCGGGATGTGACGGTCGCCAACGGAGCTCGTTCCTACGCTCCTCTGGCGATCGCCACATCCCGCTGCCGGCGGGGCTGAGTGTCAGGCCGACGCGCGGCCCGCGCCTAGGGACGGCTGCTGCTGTCCTCGATCGGTGTTACGGGGTCAGGTGGGACTCTCGGCGGCAGTAGTGGGGTGCGGTTCAGGGGCTTTCGCGCCGCCCTTCTCTGGACGCGTGTGGCAGGGAACCGCGTGCTCGATCGCCGCCGGAGGCAGGACCCGCGGCCCCCGACCCTCGGCCACCGACGCCCGGCCACCTACGCCGGCCACCGGTGAGGGTGAGACCCGAGTTTCGGCCACAATGCGGCCGGAAGTCGGGTCTCACCGCTCCGGTCGGGCCCCAGAACGACGAAAGGCCGCGGCCTCCGCCGTGAGCTACGCCTCGTGGCCCGGGTCGATCCGCCGTGCGCGGTGGAAGGTGAATGGCTGCTCGCCGGTGTCGCTGTGGGCCTGGAAGGGCGCGAGTAGGAAGCCGTGGTGGTCGCCCATTGGGATCCGGTCGAGGATCCGGGCGGCGAACCAGTTGGGGCACTGCTCGAGGACGGGCGTGCCGTCTGGGCCGGGGCGCCAGTCGCAGCGTTCGAACTTGTCGATCTCGTCGCCGGTCTCGCCGCCGAAGAGGTTGGCGAGCGCGTCAGCCTCGCGGGGTACGAGGTGGACGACCATCGAGTCTGCGGCGTGGGCGATGCGAAAGGTGTGGTTCTTGCGTGAGATGCAGACGAGGAAGCGTGGGGGGTCGATGCTGGTTTGGGTCGTGAAGCCGACGAGGCAGCCCGATCGCTCGCCGGCGGCGGCGACGGTGACGATGAACATCGGGTAGTCGAGCGCGGCGACGAGCTCGTGCACGACGCCGTGCTCGTCTCCGCGTTCGATCGTCGTGTCGCTCAACGGACGGTCAGCGTGCCCTTCATGCCGTCCTTGCGGTGCGAGCCGACCGGGCAGTAGAAGACGTACTTCCCGGGCTTGAGGTTGGCCGTGACGGTGGAGGTCCCACCGGCCTTGACGACCTTGCCCGCCTTCTCGATGCCGTTGCCCTCGATCTCGACCGCGTGCGGGAACTGCGTGCCCTCGGGGTTGCGCATCGTCACCGTTACGCGGCCTGCGGGAAGCGTCGCGCGCTTCTCGGAGAAGGCGAGGCTGGGGACGCTGACGTCCTCGACGGCGGCGAGCTCGAGCGTGCTTCCCTTGACGCCCGAGGGCAGGTCGTTGGCTGCCTCCGCTGCGCTCTTGCCCCCGCCGGCTGCCTGCTCCGTCGCGGTCTCCCCGTTCTCGCCGGCCGAGCCGGAATCGTCGTCGTCTCCGCAGGCGCCCAGCGCGAGCGCCGTGAGCGCGATTGCTAGCAGCGACAGCCAGCGGGTGGTCGGTCGAATCGGCATTACCCCTCCTAGTAGTTGTCTGCGCAGTCTCCCTCCTGCGCATTCTTACCTGACTAGGGAGAGCCCGAGGCCTCGGCGGAGACACGGGCCGGCTCGATGTTGCCGGCGCCCGCCTTCGCCTCGCGTCCGCCGCGCTTGCCGGGCGCCTCGCCGCGGTTGCGGCCCCGGCCGGCCTCGCGGCCCAGCGGCTGGGTCGGCGACGGCAGGTCGGGAGCCGGGGGTATCGGGAGCGTCGCCGCGTGGCGCTCGGTCAGGTCAACGACCTCGTCCCAGTGCAGCAGGTGGATCCCGTCGCCGCGCTCGACGCGGTAGGTCGCCTCGCCGGGCACGACCTGGATTCGCAGCAGCGTGCCGCGCACCTCGATTCCGAACGACAGGCGATCGAGGCCCTCCGGCAGGCGCGGCTTGAACGACAGCTTGCCGCCGTAGTCGCGCATACCGCCGAAGCCCGCGACGGTCGCGATCACCGCTCCGGCGAGCGAGGCCATGTGGACGCCGTCACCGGTGTTGTGCTCGAGGTCGGCGATGTCCATGTGCGACGCCTCGTAGAGGTACTCGCGCGCGAGGTCGAGGTGGCCGACCTCGGCCGCGATCACGGCCTGGGTCGCCGCCGAGAGCGACGAGTCGCGCACGCAGAGCTGGTCGTAGTAGTCGAAGTTGGCGAGCTTCTGCTCGGGCGTGAAGGCGTCACCGCGCGCGTGCATGGCGAACACGAGGTCGGCCTGCTTGACGACCTGCTTGCGGTAGAGCTGGAAGTAGGGGTAGTGCAGCAGCAGCGGGTAGCGCTCGGGCGGCGTGTTGTCGAAGTCCCAGCGGTCGTGGTTGAGGAAGCCGTCGTCCTGGGGGTGGATGCCGGTCTGCTCGTCGAACGGGATGTGCATCGCCTCGGCGGCCCGCCGCCAGGCCGCGCACTCGTCGGCGTCGACGCCGAGGCGCTCGGCGACGTCGGGGTGACGCTCCGCGGATTCGGCCGCGACGTGCAGGTTCTGCTGCGCCATCAGGTTCGTGTAGACGTTGTTGTCGACCAGCGCCGAGTACTCGTCGGGCCCGGTCACGCCGTCGATCCGGAAGGCGCCGACCTCGTCGTGGTGGCCGAGGCTCTCCCACAGCCGCGCCGTCTCGACGAGCAGCTCGCAGCCGTAGTCGCGCTCGAAGACCTCGTCGCCAGTCACGGCGATGTAGCGCCGCACGGCGGACGCGATGTCGGCGTTGACGTGGAACGCCGCGGTGCCGGCCGGCCAGTAGCCCGAGCACTCCTCGCCGTGGATCGTGCGCCACGGGAAGGCGGCGCCGGCCAGGTCGAGCTGGCGCGCGCGCTCGCGCGCGGGGTCGAGGATCGAGTGGCGCCACATCAGCGCGTGGCGGACCGCGGCCGGGGCGGTAAAGGTGAGGATCGGCAGCACGAACGTCTCGGTGTCCCAGAAGGCGTGACCGTCGTAGCCGGTCCCGGTCAGGCCCTTCGCGGGGATCGCCCGACCCTCGTTGCGGGCCGCGGACTGGAACAGGTGGAACATCGCGAAGCGCAGCGCCTGCTGGAGCTCGTCGTCGCCGTCGATCTCGATGTCGGCGCGCTCCCAGTAACGGTCGAGGATCGCCCGCTGCTCCTCGGCGAGGCCGTCGAAGCCCTCGGCGATCGCGCTCTCGAGGCTCGCGTCGACCTGGTCGCGCAGCCACTCGACGCTCTGCTGCGAGGACCAGTGGTAGGAGACGAACTTGACCAGCCGCAGCTTCTGGCCCGGCCGCAGCTCGGCCGACAGCGTGACGCGGCCGAGGCTTGGCTCGCACTGGGTCAGCGTCTCGACGTCGCCGTCGTACTCGAGCAGGTGGTCCATGCCGGACGCCATCGCGAGCTCGGAGGCGTGCGTGACGTGGCCGAGCGTGGCGCGCAGGCCGTTGTGGACGGCGAGCTTGGACTCGAGCACGTCGCCGAGCGCGCGCGCCTTGCGCGGGTCGTTGGCCTCGCCGACGTGGGCCTGGTTGGCCTGGAGGTTGGACTGGATCGCGATCCGGACCTCGTGGTCGACCGCCTCGACCTCGTAGACGATCGCGGCGACGCTGCGCAGCGACAGCGAGACCAGCCGCTTGGTGCTGACCTTGACCGCGTGGCCGGAGGCGGTCCGCCAGACGAGCTCGCGCTCGAGGATCCCGGCGCGGAAGTCGAGCCGGCGCTGGTGGTGCTCGAGCGTGCCGCGGTGGATGTCGAGCGGCTCGTCCTCGACCTGCATCCGGATGATCTTGCCGTCGGGCACGTTGACGATCGCCTGGCCGTCCTCGGCGAAGCCGTAGCCGCGCTCGCCGTACTCGAGCGGGAACGACTCGTAGAAGCCGTTGAGGTAGGTGCCGCTCATCC
This sequence comes from Thermoleophilaceae bacterium, assembly GCA_035630335.1. GTDB lineage: Bacteria > Actinomycetota > Thermoleophilia > Solirubrobacterales > Thermoleophilaceae > JAAYBF01. Next base: position 81,772 of record DASQKV010000082.1, read on the forward strand.
CGACCGGCTCGCCCTCGTCGAGGTTGCCGCGCAGGCCGATGTGGCCGTTCGAGAGCGCGAACAGCGACTCCGTCTGGGGCAGACGGTCGAGCGAGATGCCGTTCTCGACGAACGCCCACGGCTCGGGCGGGTGGCGGTCGCCGTCCCTCATCCGAGCAGCTCCGAGAGGTCGGAGACGACGACGTCGGCGCCGTGCTCGCGCAGTGCGTCGGGCTTGCCGTGGCGGTCGACGCCAACGGTGACGGCGAAGTTGCCCGCGCGGCCGGCGGCGACGCCGGCGAGCGCGTCCTCGAAGACGGCGGCGGTGCCGGGCTTGGCGCCGACGAGCTCGGCGCCGCGCAGGAACGAGTCGGGCGCGGGCTTGCCCTTGAGGCCCTCCTCGGCGATCGTGACGCCGTCCACGCGCGCGTCGAAGAGGTCGGTCATGCCGGCTACGCGCAAGATCCGCTCAGTATTGGCGCTCGAGGAGACGACAGCGGTCTTGATCCCCGCCTCGCGGGCCGCCTCGACGAACTTGACCGACCCCTCGTAGACGTCGACGCCGCGCTCCTCGATCAGCTTCTGGACGAGGTCGTTCTTGCGCTTGCCGACGCCGTAGACGGTCTCGGCCTCCGGCCCGTCGTCGGGACCGCCCTCCGGTAGCTCGATCTCGCGCGAGGCGAGGAAGTCGCGCACGCCGTCCTCGCGCGGCTTGCCGTCGACGTACTGCTGGTAGTCGCCTGTGATGTCGAACGGCTGCGCGTCCGCGCCCTGGCGCTCGCGCAGGAACGCGTCGAAGCTCTGCTTCCACGCCTCCGCGTGGACGCTCGCGGTGTCCGTGAGGACCCCGTCCATGTCGAACAGGTAGGCCCGGACTTCGCTCGGCAGGCGAATCACCGTCGGTAGCTTCCCCTATCTGCGGTCTGGCCACACACCAGGCTCATGGGCCCACCATCGGCGCCTCGGGGCGCCGACTGTAGGCCGGCGTCAGGCGCGCGCGGTGAGCGAGCTACGCTCGTCCTACCAGAGGCGCGCTGGTGGGAGACGCTCCTGTCCTCCCTGTCGCTATCATGTCCGAACGTAGCGACATGGTAGCGACAGGGAGGTGGCAGTGGCGGTCCTCGAGGATGTAGAGCGCCAGGCTCTACTGGACGCTGACCAGTCCCTTTCGAAGCTTCAGGAGAGCCTGGAGGAAGCGGCGAGCGCGGGCGCGATCGACGACGAGGCGATCGAGCGGATGACCCGCACCGCCCGGGAAGCCGCCGGGCGCGTGAACGACCATCTTCCCCCGATGATCGACCCCCAGGCGCGGGACGAGATTCGGCGGCGGTTGATCGATGTTCTCACCCTCGATGTCGAGGGACTTCCAAGCCTTGACATCGCAGACCATCTCCTTGTCGAGATGGAGGCGGTGCGGCATGTCGTGCGTGACATCCTGCAAGAGCAGCCTGCGATCGACGTACGCGACGCGGCGCAGGTCATAGCGCTACTCGAGGAATGGCTGCAGGATGCGACCGTCATTCAACGTGCAGAGCTGTTGGGGCTTTCCGAGCGCCAAGTCCAACGTAAGAGAAAAGACGGGGGAGTTGCCTCACGCAGACAGCAGCTGGTTATTCAACTCGTCGCCATACTCCGTCATGCTTGGACGGATCAAGGCGTGGTCGCGTGGTTTCTTCGTGAGCGGACCGATCTCGGCGACGATAGGCCCATCGACCTTTTAGACGACGCGTCACGTGAGCGGGAGATCGTCCTGGCGGCAAGAGCCGGGCGCGTCCAAGGTGCCGCCTGAGCAGACCGTACTTCCGGTTGGGGGACCAGGAACTCTCGTCGCGTTCCGTTGGACCACCTACGATGTTCCCTTCTGGGCGCGCGAGAACTCCCGGGCGGGACGGTGGAATCGGCTGGGAGACCTACCCACACAGTACTGGTCCTTGACGCCCGAGGCCGCGTGGGCGGAACTCATACGACACGAGGATCTGGTCACCGAAAGTGAACTTGATCTCGTGAGGATGCCCTTCTGGGTATGCCGTGTCTCCAAGCTGGGTGTAGTGGACCTGCACGATTCTGAGCAGCGGAATCGGTACGGACTGGACACCGACGATTTAACAAGCGACGACTGGACCTCTTGTCAAGAGGCCCGCCCATTGATTGAGGCCGAGGCAAGGGGCATTCTCGCCCCTTGCGTTGCTCTTCCTGACCATTCGAATCTGACGCTCTTCGGACCGCGACGTGCCATCTCTTGGTCCCGCCAACCTTCACTTGCCTCAACGATTCCCGCCAGTTTGGCGGCAATAGGGCGTCCTCCGAGTGATTTGGCAGGCCGAGTCATACGGCACTCAGCGGTGCTCCCTCAAGACCGTTTGTTCTGACTGTTGTCTTCGGATCCGTGATGCAGAACGCCCCCTGGGCGCAGATCAGCGCGCGCGCTCGGCGAGCTCGGCGAGCCGCTCGAGGCTCTTCTCGTTGCGTCCGCGCACGAGCATGTGCGTGAGCGGGTTGAAGAGGAGAGCGGTCAGCGGATCGGCGGCGTCCTCGATCATCGTCACGCGCGTGTGGCCGTTCTCGGGGACGAGCTCGAGCGTCACGCGCGCGGTGCCGAGCGGGCGCGCCTTCGCTCGCAGCTGCAGGCGCCGCGGCCGTGAGATCTGCTCGACGCAGGTGTGGTCCTTCACCGTCAGCGGGCCGAAGCCGACCGAGTGGTGGATCTTCGAGCCGGGCGAGGGCCAGTCGGGGTCGGCGTCCCGGATCTCCTTCGAGCCGACGACCCAGTAGCCGTAGGACTGCGGATCGTCGAGGACCTCGAAGATCCGCTCGGGAGAGGCGGCGATGCGCCGCTGGACTCGTGCCATCGGGCCGACCTGTACCCGCGGGCCGGTCGGTCAAACGAAGTGTCGCTCGTGGGTCCTCGAACGGCCGCTCTCGGAGCGGGCGAAGGTCGGGTCGGCCGGTTTCCGGCCGGCGGCCCGGGGTACCTGAGCCGCGTGAGCGGACTCGGCGGAAAGCGCGTGCTGATCGTCGGTGCGTCGAGCGGGATCGGAACCGCGACGGCCGAGCGGTTCGCGCAACGCGGCGCCGCGCTGGCACTCGTCGCTCGCGGCGCGGGGCTTGCGCCGACCGCGGCCCGCGTCCGCGACCACGGCGCCGTCGCGCACGAGCTCCACGCCGACGTCGCCGATCGGGACGCGTTCGCGCGCACCGTCGTCGAGGCCGAGGAGGCGCTCGGGGGGATCGACGTCGCGGTCCTCAACGTCGGCATCTCGGCGTGGGGCGCCTTCGAGGAGATCTCGGCGAAGGAGTTCGACCGCGTCGTCGACGTCACGTTCGGCGCGACGGTCGACGCGATCCGCCTGCTGCTGCCGATCCTCGAGCGCTCCAGCGGCGTGCTCGTGCTGACCGGCTCGGTCGCCGGCCGCGTCCCGCTGTCGATGATGTCGGCGTACGTCTCCGCCAAGCACGCCCTTCACGGCTTCGCGGGCTCGCTGCGGATGGAGCTGCGCGCCCGCCACTCCGGCGTGCGGATCGCCGTCGTCGCTCCGGGCCCGGTCGACTCGCCGTTCTGGAAGCACGCGGGCGCACCCGCCGGCCGCAGCCCGGTGGCGCCGGCGCTGCTCGCGCCCTACAGCTCGGCGACCGTCGCGGCGGCGATCGTCGAGGCGGCCGAGCGCCCGCGGCGCGAGACGACCGTCGGCGGGGCGATGGTCGCGGTGCGCGCCGTCTACGGGCTCGCGGGTGGCATGCTCGAGACAGCGATGGCGATCGGGATCAGGTACTTCGGCGGCGCGGACGACTCCGAGGCTGACATGGCGACGCTCGAGCGGCCGACCAGCGACGGCGAGATCGGCAGCGGCCTGCACGGACGGCCGAGCGCGCTCGGCCTGCTGCGGCGGGCACCGGGCGGGCTGGCGCGGGCGGCGCGTGCGCGCTGACGCCGTCGTGGGCCCGGATGGGCGGGGCGGGCCGCGTGCGCGCTGACGCGGTCGTCGTCGGGTCGGGCCAGAACGGGCTCGTCGCGGCGAACATGCTCGCCGACCACGGCTGGGAGGTGGTCGTGCTCGAGGTTGCCGACGCGCCTGGGGGCGCGGTGCGCAGCGCCGAGGTCACCGCACCCGGGTTCGTGTCCGACCTCTACAGCGCGTTCTACCCGCTCGCCGCCGCGTCGCCGTGGATCCGGGCGCTCGAGCTCGAGCGCCATGGGCTCGAGTGGACGCGGATGCCGGCCGCCGTCGCGCACGTCCACGGCGACGGCCGCTGCGCGCTGCTCTCGAACGACCTCGACGAGACCTGCGCCTCGCTCGAGCGGTTCGCGCCCGGCGACGGCGCCCGCTGGCGCGAGCTCTACGGCGAGTGGGAGCGCGCCGGCGGGCCGTTCCTCGACGTGCTGTTCACGCCGTTCCCGCCGGTCGCGCCGGCGGCGCGGCTCGCCAAGGCGCTCGGCGGCGACCTGCTGCGGTTCGCCCGCTGGGGCGTCGTGCCGGTCCGGCGCGTGGCCGAGGAGCGCTTCGAGGGCGAGGGCGGCGGCTGGCTGCTCGCCGGCAACGCGCTCCATGCCGACCTCACGCCCGACATGGCCGGCAGCGCGCTGTTCGGGCTCGTCCTCTGCGGGATCGGCCAGCAGCTCGGCTTCCCGTTCCCGCGCGGCGGCGCGGGGCGGCTGACCGACGCGCTCGTCGCGCGGTTCGAGGCGGCCGGCGGCGAGCTGCGCTGCGGCAGCCTCGTCGAGTCGATCGAGGTGAAGCGCGGCCGGGCGACGGGCGTCCGCTGCGCCGACGGGACGGCCGTCGAGGCCAGGCGCGCCGTGCTCGCCGACGTGATCGCCCCGAGGCTCTACCGCGAGCTGCTGGAGCCCGAGCACGTGCCCGAGAAGCTGATGGCCGACCTCGACCGGTTCCAGCTCGACAACGCCACGGTGAAGCTCGAGTGGGCGCTCGACGGGCCGATCCCGTGGGCCGCCGATGAGGCGCGGCGGGCGGGCACGGTCCACGTCGCCGACGGCATCGACGACCTGACGGCCTCCAGCGGCGAGCTGCTGCGCAACCTGATCCCGGCCGACCCGTTCCTGATCGTCGGCCAGTACGCGCTCGCCGATCCGACCCGCGCGCCCGCCGGCTGCGAGTGCGCCTGGGCCTATACCCACGTGCCGCAGACGGTCGCGGGCGATGCCGGCGACGAGGGGCTGACCGGCGATTGGGAGAGCGGCGACGCCGAGCTCTTCGCCGACCGGATCGAGCGAAGGATGGAGCGCGTCGCCCCGGGCTTCCGCGACCTGATCCGCGCCCGCTACGTCCAGACGCCGGTCACGCTCGAGCGCGAGAACCGCAATCTGATGGGCGGAGCGGTCAACGGCGGCACGGCCCAGATCCACCAGCAGCTGATCTTCCGCCCGACGCCCGGGCTGGGGCGCGCGGAGACGCCGGTGCGCAATCTCTACCTGGCGTCCTCTTCAGCCCACCCCGGCGGCGGCGTCCACGGCGGCCCCGGCGCCAACGCGGCCAAGGCGGCGATGGGTTCCAACGTGCCCGCGTCTTTGATCCGTGCCGCGGGCGCTGTCGGCGCGAGCGCCGGACGGCTGATCCGCCGCTAGGCGATCCGTGGGTCTGTTCCGGCCGCACTCCGGCCGGCATCGACCCGTGGTGGTGCCGGACTAGATGACGGGCCGATTGCGGCCGCATGGTGGCCGCGATCGGCCCATCGCTTGGCGACGCACGCAACTAGCGAGCGGATGCTCGACCGCCTCGAGGACGCCGACGAGCCCGTGCACCGCCGACCTCGCCCTCTGGCCCCAGGGCTAGGCGGGGTCATGCAGGTGGTGGCGCACGCGGTCGCGCGCCTCGCCGTAGCTGTGCGTCTCGTAGGCGATCAGCGCGCACAGCAGCGCCGCGAGGATCCCGACCGTCACCACCGAGTCCAGCTCGACGGCGAGCGGAATAAGCGCCACGAGCAGGATCGCCATCCCGAGCCGGCGCGTGTTGAGCGTGTGCACGTTGCGCCACCGGAACGCGACGTGCGCGAGCAGGTAGACGGCGGCGCCCCCCAGCAGCGCGACCGCCGGGACGAGCTTCAGCGGCTCGTCGACGTGCCCGAGCGTCTTCTTCATCCCGAGCGCGATCAGCACGATCCCGGCGACCATCGGGAAGTGCAGCAGCGAATAGGAGTCGCGCGCCATCGCGTTCTGATCGTGTCCCGGCGTCGCGCGCACCAGGCGCCGCTCCGCAACGCGCGCCACGACGTCGAAGTACATCCACCACAGCGCCGCCGCGACGACGATCCCCAGCACTGCGGCGACCACCACGCCGGCGTCCACGCCGGCCTCGGCGCCGACCCCGATCGCGACGATCGACTCGCCCAGCGCGATGATCAGGATCAGGCCGTGACGCTCGGCGAAATGGCTCGGCTTCAGGCGCCAGCCGCTTGGATCGATCACCAGCGGCCCGCCCATGTCGAGCGCCAGCGCGAGCGCCCAGAGGCCGCCCTGGACGACGCCGTCGAAGAACGAGGCGGCCACCAGCAGCCCGACGCCGATCGCGGTGCTGGCCGCCAGCCCACCGACCGCATGGCGCAGCCCCTCGTCCTCGCGGCTCGCGAGCAGGAACAGCGCGATGTGCGCCGCCCGCACGCCGCCGTACGCGCACGCGAACAGCAGCGCCTGGTCGTCGAACGCCTCGGGGATCGCGAGCGACACCACCAGCAGCGCCGCCATCGCCGCGAAGATCACGAGCCGGACCGCGCCCTCCTCGGGATCGACGACGCTCGTCAGCCACGCGTAGCCGACCCACGACCACCACATCACCCCGAGGATCAGCAGCCCCTTCGCCAGCCCCTCCCAGGTCGGCTGGTCGGCCATCAGCGCCGTCGCCTGCGTGAACGCGAGCACGAAGACCAGGTCGAAGAACAGCTCGAGCGGCGTGACCTGCTCCTTCTCGCGCCGCACCGCCGTCAGGCGCGGGCCGCGTGACTCGGCGGTCGCCATGGCCGCATCCTCGCAGGACGGCCGCTTCGGCTTGGAGCGGGCAGGACCTATGATCGGCCGGTGGAGAGGGTGCACGTCCTGGTAGTCGGAGCCGGCCTGTCCGGCATCTGCATGGCGGTCAAGCTGCGTGAGGCCGGGATCGACGACTTCGCCGTAATCGACCGCGCCGACGAGGTCGGCGGGACGTGGCGCGACAACACCTATCCCGGCTGTGCCTGCGACGTGCCCTCGGCGCTCTACTCGTTCTCATTCGAGCCGAAGTCGGACTGGAGCCGCTTCTACGCCGGCCAGCCCGAGATCCGCGCCTACGCCCACACGGTCGCCCAGCGCCACGGCGTCGTGCCGCACCTGCGGCTCGGCGTCGACATGCACGAGGCCGCTTGGGACGACGACGGGCAGGTGTGGCGGGTGAGCACTTCGGCGGGCGACTACGAGGCCCGCGTCCTGATCGCGGCGACCGGGCCCTGGCACGAGCCCGTCATTCCCGACCTGCCGGGCCTCGACCGCTTCGAGGGCGTGACGTTCCACTCGTCGCGCTGGAATCACGACCACGACCTGCGCGGGCGGCGGGTGGCGGTGGTAGGCAACGGCGCGTCGGCGGTCCAGTTCGTGCCGGAGATCCAGCCCGATGTCGAGCGCCTACATGTCTTCCAGCGCACGCCGCACTGGGTCCTGCCGAAGCCCGACCGGCCCGTCACCGGCGTCGAGCGGGCGCTGTTCGCGCGCTTCCCCGCGATCCAGCGCGGCCTGCGCTCCGCGATCTACTACGGCTCGGAGCTGGCCGGGCGCGCCATGCGCCGCGCCGGGCCGATGCGCCACCTGCAGCGCGTCGGCGAGCGCCATTTGCGCCGGTCCGTGCCCGACCCCGAGCTGCGCCGCCGCCTGACGCCCGACTACACGCTCGGCTGCAAGCGGATTCTGTTCTCGAACGAGTACTACCGGTCGCTGACGCAGCCGAACGTCGACGTCATCCCCTCCGCCGTCGCAGAGGTCCGCGAGCGCTCGGTGGTCGACGCCGACGGCATCGAGCGCGAGGTCGACACGATCGTCTTCGGGACCGGCTTCCGCCTGCTCGACATGCCGATCGCCCAGCTCGTCCGCGGGCGCGACGGACGCACCATGGCCGACGGCTGGCAGGGCAGCCCGCGCGGCTACCTCGGCACGACCGTCGCGGGCTTCCCAAACGCCTTCCTGCTGCTCGGCCCGAACATCGGCAACGGCCACTCGTCGGCAACGGTGCTGATGGAGTACCAGGCCCGCTACGTAGTCGACGCGCTGCGCACGATGGACCGGCTCGGCCTCGGCAGCGTCGAGGTCAAGCCCGACGTCCAGCACGCCTTCAACGCCCGCGTCGACGAGCTGCTCGCCGGCTCGATCTGGAACGCCGGCGGCTGCGGCAGCTACTACCTCGACCGCAACGGCCGCAACAGCTTCATGTATCCGTGGAGCACCGTCCACCTCCGGCGCCGCATGCGCCGCTTCGACGTCGACAGCTACCGTGGCCGTCCGCCGGCGCCCGCCGTCGCGTGACGACGACCCGACAGGAGAGACCTTGACCGCAGCGCACCCCGTCCGCCCCGTGGACGACAGCTTCTTAACGCAGGCGCCGATCGTCATCGAGTCGAAGGTCGACTTCGACGCGCCACCCACCGACGTCTGGGAGGCGCTCGGCAGCGACCGGATGTGGTCCTGGCTGCCGGTGCTCGACCAGCTCCGCTGGCTCTCCCCACGCCCGCTGACCCAGGGCGCCGTCCGCACGCTGCGCGTCGCCCGCCTGTTCACGATCGAGGAGCACTTCTACCGCTGGGAGGAGCCGCGCCGCGCGACCTTCCACGTCACCAGCTCGACCCGCCCCACCCTGCACGCCCTGGCCGAGGACTTCCTACTCGAGCCGACCTCCGACGGCGGCACCCGGCTGACCTGGACGATGGCGCTCGAGCCGCGCCCCTCGATCCCCGGCCCGCTCGGCCGCCTGCTGTCACTGCTGCTGCGCCCCGGGAACACATGGGCGATCGGCGGGCTGCGTCGGATCCTGCCGCGGCGCTGAGATTGGCCTCCGGCCGCTACGGCGCCGGCGTGACGGCCGGGTTGGGGTGGCGGAGCCGATGCCGCATTCCGACGTTACGGGCGGTGCGGGCGTTGCTCTTGGCGCGCTTGACCAGGTCGTGCCCAGAGCCGACCTGCGAGATGACCGTGCGGCTGCAGAGGATCTCCGCGGCCGTCAGCTCGGCCATCAGGTCGACCGCCGACACGGCCGCGTCGTCGTCGTCGAACGCGATCAGGAATCCCTGATGCGCGCCGTCGCACTGCGCCGACCAGCTGGCACGGCTCGCGGCGGCGGCGTTGGCCATCACGTCGAAGAAGTCGTTGATCTTTGGTCCCGGAGCCTCCGCGTACACGAGTTGCTGGCCCCTGCCCACCGTTCCCGGCAGGGTGGCACTGGCGAGAAATCGCTCGAGGGCGTCCTTCTGCCCGTCGGCGAGCGCATACGCCGATGCCGCCGGCCTTCCCGGTCCTCCGTTCGAGCGCTCAGGAGCGTCTAGGCGCTCCAGCAGGCCAGCACCGGTCATGTCGTCGGCGGCCTTCTTGGTGTTCGAGGCGTCCTTGCCCGTCGCGGTGGCGAGTTGAGGTGCGGTCATCGCACCCCCGTCGACCAGAAGCGCTCGCCCGATGGACAGCCAATGGGAACGCGTCCATGCGCTCGTATCGGTCGAGCCAGGCATATCAGTTCATACCTTAACTAGCACAGCACTGAAATGCCAACTAGATGCCCTTTGGGCAGGGGACTTCGACCTTTGTCGGTACCTCCCTTGTTTTGGTTCGCACCGATGTCCCAGAGGGTGGCCTGTGGACTTCCCCAGGCGGCCCTACCTAGCCGACGAGCTGCCTGAATGCGGCACCCTGGCTGAGGTTCGGGGGCACGTCGTAAGTGGTCTTGAACCACTCCTCCTCGTCCGAAGCGAGTGACCGGAGAGCCGCCTGTAGCGTGATCACCGAATCCACTGCGCCGCTGATCGGCGGCCACGACAGGTTCAGGTGGAGCAAACCGTCGCCGCCCTCGGTGAGGTAGCCGTCGTCGACCGCTCGCTTGATGCTCTCGGAGGCCGAGCCGTAGCTGTCCGGCCACGGCATGCCCGCCCCTTTCAGGTGATAGGGGATCGCGTCTGCCACTGCTCCATCGAGCCCGCTCACGGCGTGTCGCGCGGCTTCGACCAGCACCTCTATCGCCTCGCTCAGCGAGGCGGACTGGTCGATCGCGTTGACCTCGTCGCGTGTCTTCGCCGCCCGAAGCTCCTCGAGGCGTCGTCGCTCCGCCTCGAGCTCGTCCCGGGCTTCGACGAGCTGTGCCGCAAGCTTCTCGATTGTCCCGTTCGCGGCGTCCAGGTCACGTGCCGGAACCTTCTCGGGAGCTGTGAGTGTCTCCAGCCGCGTGGGCAGCGTGGTGAGGAAGACGGACACCGCGTCGTCGCACGCGGGGGCGTTGAAGTCACGCTCGAAGTGAGTGCCCACGCGTTGCAGCAGCTCGATCAGGGTTCCTCGCTGGTCAAGAGGCTCGACCTGGATGCCGGTGAGCGTCGCCTGGAGGCTGCGCCGGTCGATGTCCGGCGACGACAGCGGGTGGAACCGCATGTCCGCCGCCAGCCACACCGCTCCGAGCTCGGCGAGGCAGAACTCCGAGTCGCGAAAGGCTGGCGTGATGACCGCGATCACCAGGGTCGGTCCCGCCATCTGATCGCGGATGTACTCCACGAAATTGGCGCCGGCGGGGACTCCCGTGCCCTTGTGAGAGGAGTAGAAGATCTCACCGGGTGCGACCCCGATGCCCGTCTGCAGCAGGACCTTGACGTCATCTGCGAGCGTCTTGTCGGCCGCAGCGTGGCTGATGAAGACTCGCGAGGGCACGGAGTGAGCCTAGGCGGAGTCACCGCTGCGTTCCAGTCAGACGTGGAGCTCGGCGAGCAGCTCCGCCTCCGCGGTCACCTCGCCGCGCGCGTCGGAGGAAAGCTTGCCGAAGGGTTGGAGTCTGATTCGTCCCTTGTCGTACTTCCACGTGCCGGCGACGGCGCCGTCGACCGTGAAGGTCGGGACCGACTGCGGGGTCTTGGTGCTGAACACCTTGGCGCGGTGCTCCTCGGGGAGGATTCCAGTCTCGCGCGCGTGGACGAGCAGGGTGGCGTCCCAGGTCGGGAGGAAGCGGACGGGCGCGGGGGTATCGGCGGCGGGCAGCGGCAGCCGGGGAAGGTCGAGGAGCAGCTTGCCCTGCTCGTTCCGCAGCTGACGCAGCTCCATTTCGTCGAGAGCTGCGGTCACCGACTTTGTAGCCGTGCCGATCCAGTTGGCGACGTCGGCGGGCGCCGCCGGCCCGAAGCCGCGCAGGTAGCGCTCGATCAGCAGTTTCATCCCCTGCTCGGCCGTCGCGTCCCCGGGCGGCCCGACCCATTCCTCGGCGAGCGCGTACATGTCGGCGCGCCGCCGCTCCCACGTCCCCGCCGGCGGGATCCGCACGAGATCGAGCCAGACCCCGGCGCCGTTGAACAGCATCGCGTCGAGGCTGTCGATCAGATCGGCGCGGCCGGTCGCTCCGGCCTCGAGGCGTCCCCTGACCAGCTTCGCGGCGGCCACCACCTCGTGCTCGGTCGTCTTCCCGCGCCGGTAGGTCAGCCACCCCTCGCGACGCACGTCGCGCACCGCGAGCGCGATCGGCCAGTAGTCCTCGCGCGACACGAGGTGGATCGTCGTCCGCATCAGCGTCGCCTGGATCACGGTTCGCCGCTCGAGGGCCCGCGTCAGCTGCTCGCGCTCGAAGCCCGCCACCCGCGACCACAGCCCGATGTACATCGACGGCGCGTACTGCGCCTGGATCCCTCCGATCCGCTCGAGCGCCCTCGGTAGCGCGAGTCTCTTTCGCGACAGCAGCAGCTGACGCTCCAGCAGCGCCCGGTTCCGCTCCCGCTGCGTGAGGACTCGCTCGGCTCCGACGGACACTTCCGGCGAACCTAGCGCAGGCGCCTCCGCCCGCGCCCGCTAGCTCGACCGTCGTCAGCGCCTATTCGCCGCGCGGTCCTCGCGCCAGTAGATGACGTTTATGACCACCGCCATCAGCAGCACGCAAATCACGCGCAGCATCTCGGTCGAAGGTTCGAACAGCACGGCGATCATCACGAAGACGACGAGGCCCGCGCCACGCTTGGAATGTCGGGCAGATAACGACTCAACATAGCAAATAGACTATGTCCTGGAGCTCATTTCCACAAGTAGGAGGATGGCTCCGACCAGGGCCCCGAAGGCGCTGTCAGGCTTGATCGACGGGTCCTTCCCAGAGCGTGCTTTGAGCCGGTCGACACGACAACGCGCCCGAGTGACAACTTGCGGCGGCCAGTGAACGCTCGCTCGACGGGATCGCGCTAGGTTGCCGACGATGGCGATCGTCGTCTATGAGAAGCGCACCTGCACGACCTGCCGCAACCTGGCGAAGCTGCTGGAGGAGCGGGGCGTGGACTTCGAGGAGGTCGAGTACCACGTCGAGGGGCTGACCGAGGGCGAGGTTCGGGACTTGGTCGCCAAGACCGGCGGGCCCGCGCGCGACCTTCTGCGCATGCGCGAGGACGGGGCTCGCGAGCTGGCTGATGCCGACGACGACGCGGTCGTGGCCGCCGTGGTCGAGCGGCCGGAGCTGCTGCAGCGGCCGATCGTCGTCAACGGCGATCGCGCTGTGCTGGCCCGCCCGGTCGAGCGCGTGCTCGAGATCCTCTAGTCGTGTCCAAGGACACCACGCAGATCGATGAGCGGCTGGCCGATTACGTCGCGCAGCACGGCACGGGTCGCGACGACGTGCTGCTGCAAGTCGAGCGCGAGACGGCCGAGCTGGGCGGTCTCGCCAACATGCAGACAGGACCCGCCCAGGCGGCGCTGCTCGAGCTGCTCGTCCGCATGGTCGGAGCCCGGCGGGCGGTCGAGGTCGGAACCTTCACCGGCTACGGCGCGATACGGATCGCGCGCGGACTGGCCTCCGACGGCTCGCTACTGTGCTGTGAGTTCGACGAGCACTGGGCGGAGGTCACACGCCGCAACGTCGATGCGGCCGGGATCGGCGATCGAGTCGAGATCCGGGTCGGTCCGGCGCTCGACACGCTGCGCTCGCTGCCGCTCGAGCGGGCCTTCGACTTCGCCTACCTCGACGGGGACAAGCCGGGCTACCAGGCCTACTACGACGAGCTCGTCCCGCGCCTTCGCGCCGGCGGACTGCTGGCGATCGACAACGTGCTGATGGACGGACGCGTGCTCGACCCCCCGGACGGCGACGATGGCGCCCGCGCGGTGGCCCAGCTCAACGACCGCATCCCAACCGACGATCGCGTCGAGTCGGTGATGCTCGGCATGGGTGACGGCCTCACGCTCGTCCGTCGCCGCTAGTCGCATCCGGCACGGCGCTGTCACTGATTACAGTAACTGTTGCTCGCGCAGCCATGCCTCGGTGCGGCGCATGCCGTCGTCGAGCGTGACGGCGGGCTCGTAGCCGAGCGTCCGGCGGGCCTTCTCGATCGAGTACGTACCGCGGCGCGCCAGGTAGCGCATGCTCACGGAGTTGACCTCGGAGCGCTGGCCGCGCACGCGCGCCAACGCCCCCGCGACGCTCGCCCCGGCGAGCGCGATCGAGGTCGGCAGACAGACCGGGCCGCGCTTGCCGAGCACCCGGTAGTAGTGGGAGAAGAACTCGGCGCAGGTCACGCCGATCCCGCCGGTGAGCGTGAAGACCTGACCGGCGGCCTCGGGGCGCTCGGCGGCGAGCACGAGGCCCGCGACCAGGTCGTCGACGTAGACGGGGCTGAAGATTCCCCGGCCCATCGCCGGTAGGGCGAACCGGTTCGCTCGGATGATCTCGAGCGGCAAGATCGTCCAGGGTCGCGAGCCCGGCCCGTAGACGTCGCCGGGACGGATCACCGTGCACTGCACCTCGCCGCCGGCGTGCGCCTGCAGGACGACCTGCTCACTAGCGACCTTTGTGTCGACGTACGGGTTGCCGTCAGTCCGGACCGGATGGCGCTCGTCGACGCCGTCCGGGAACTCGACGTCCGAGAACGCCCGTACCGACGAGATGTGCACGAAACGCCCGACGCCGTGCTTCGCCGCTGCGTCCAGCGCCATGCGAGTCCCGACCACGTTCGCCTTCCAGCTCGTGGCCAGGTCGTACGCGTTCGACACGATCGCGGCGGTGTGGATCACGACGTCGCTCCCGGTCATGTGGTCCTGCCACGGACCGGGCACGGAGACGTCGCCGGCGACGACGCCACGTGACTCGTCCGCGGTCAGGTCGACTCCGGCCACCTCGGTGCCGTCTGCGCGATACCGCTCCGCCAGCGCCCGGCCGATGAACCCGCCCGCACCGGTGATGAAGACTTTCACTATCGCATCATCAGTCTGCTGGAAGTAATTCCAGCGCGTCACGATGGTTAGGGCGTACCACTGTGAAATGGCGTCGATCCAAAGTGATGACAGTGGCCGTGTCTAGACGCTCGGCAAGCGCGACGACCGACGCGTCGGTGCCGCCCAGGGGCAGATCCCCGTACTCGTCGACCAGCTCGGCGATACGGGTCCAGTCGTCACCGCGGGGAGGCTCGACCTCAATCTGGCCGAGCCCGCGGAGGAAGGCGGCCTCGGCTTTGGCTCCAAGGCGACGACCGACGAGGTAGGTCGCCTCCGCGACGACCAACGCCGGAACAACCAGCTCGAGGTCGCGGCGCTGCAGGGCCGCCAGCGACGCCGCGTGATCGTTGTCATCCAGATCTGCCGCGGCGTAGAGCGGACCCGTATCAACGACCGCTACCAGCGCCCCCACTCCTCATCCAGGATCTCGTCTGCGCGACGCGCTGTGTCGCGGGTACCGCTGCGTCCCAGCGCAGCGAACGGAAGATCCCGAACTTGACCAGCCCGCAAGCGGAGCCGCTCCGCCAAGGCCTCACGCGCCACAGCAGACACCGATGTCCCCTGACGCCGCGCCTCGCGATCGAGTGCCTGGGCCATGTCGTCAGGCAGGCTGATGGTTGTGCGCTTCATACGCTCATACTAGCGCGCTCGTCCCCAATGTCCACCGGCCCGAACGGCGAGCGCCATCCGACTCAGCCTGGCGACCGAGCGTCTACCAAGTGGCTCGCGCCCATCTCGAGCAGTAGACCGTCTAGCATCAGTTACTGGAGCGCTGGTCGGGCGACAGACGCGCGTGTCTATGCCATTCACGCTGCGGCCAGTCTCGATGCCATCCTGCGTTTGGCTAGGATCGTGAGGTGACGGTAAGCCGAATCTTCGCGGGCTTCTCAGCCGCTCCGGCGCCACTTGCGGACACCGTTCGTTCCGCGACCGCGCGGATAGACACCATCCCCGATGTCAATGTCGGGACGTGGGAGGACCTCAGCATCGGTGGGCGTTTATTGCTTGACACTATCGAGCAAGCAATAACCGCTGCTGATCTCTCCATATTTGATCTCACTCAACTGAACGAGAATGTCCTCTTTGAGTTTGGCTTCGCCGTGGGATCAAATCGCATCGTGTGGCCGCTACGCGATAGCTCGGATACCTCTCGCGAGACCGACTGGAACACCCTCGGACTACTTGACACCGTGGGCCAAGTTCGGTTCACCAACTCTGAGCAGATCTACATCGCGTTTCAGAATGAGCGACCGGACCTCCAGGGGGCGCCTCTCTTCTCGACGACGCTCGTACCGCAGCTCAGTGGCGGTCGTCTCCCCGCAATCTTCTACGTCGCAGAGCTACATCAGACCGATGCAGGGCGACGTGTCACCACGCTCCTTGAGAAACGAGCTGGCGCCGACCTTCCCCTCGTGGTGGCGGATCCCCAGGAGGCCAGCGTCCAAACCTTGGCCTGGTTCACCCAGCAAATCTACTCCGCTGAGGCCGTCATAGTTCATCTCGTTTCTACTCGACGCCAAGGTGCTCGCGCTCACAACGCGCGCGCTTCGACAGTCGCCGGTTTGGCACGAGGAATGGGCAAGCCCCTCCTAATGCTCGCTGAGCAGGACTATGAGTCGGCGCTCGACTACCGTGACCTCCTGTTCCAGTACTCGACTGCAGAAGAGTGCCAAACTCGCCTCAAATACTGGCTCGAAAGAGAGTTACACCCTACCGAGGCACGTCTCGCTATTGCCAAAGAGGAGGCCCATGCTCTCCGCCTCTCCACTGAGCTGGGTTCCGTAGATCTGGGCGAGTACGTCGCAGAGAACGAGGCGCGTGCGCTAGAGCGTTACTACGTCGAGACAACCACCTACCGCGAGGTGCTGTCCGGAGACAGTCGTGTGTATGTAGGTTCCAAGGGTGTTGGCAAGTCGGCGACTGTGCTCCGAGCGGAGGCCGCCATTCGCGCCGACAAGCGAAATCTTGGTTGTCTCATCAAGCCTGCAGGCTATGATCTCAATGGTCTAGTACGTCTGCTTTCGGATTATGAAGAGCGCGACGCAAAGGGTTACGTTGCGGAGAGTCTTTGGAAGTATCTCCTTCTGACCGAGTTGGCTCTATCGGTGGAGCAGGATCTAGCCACTCGCCCTGCAGGCGTCATGCCGGATGGACCCGAGTGGGCTTTGCTGCGGTTTATTGCCGACAACGCTGACTGGCTCAAGGTCGATTTCGCGTCACGCCTAGAGCTAGCTGTTGATCGTCTCCTTGAGACCCGCGACGCCACCAAGCTCTCCGATCAACGACAGCGCATTGCGGAGGCCCTTCACGCCGGTCCGCTGAGGCAACTGCGGTCTGTCCTTGCGCCTGCGCTCGCCCTGCGACGTCGCGTGTTCGTGGTCATCGACAATCTTGATAAGGCGTGGGACCGTGGTGCCGACGTTGTGCAGTTGTCCCGCCTAACGCTGGGCCTCATATCGTCAATGGATAGCTTCCGACACGATCTTGAGCGGGTTACCGAGGGTAGCGGTGCACCGATCTCTCTGTCTCTTTTTATGAGGAGCGACATTTTTGCTTCAGTTGCGTCTATCGCTAGAGAGCCAGACAAGCTTCCGGTTCGGCGCATTCGCTGGCACGAAGAGGTGCCCCTCCTGGAAATCGTCGATCGACGATACGCCGCCAGTCGTGACGCAGAGCCCACGTCTGGAGAGCTATGGGATCGCTACTTCTGCCCGGCAGTGGGAGGCCGCAACACGCGTGAGTGGATTCTTCATGTCTGCCTTCCGCGACCTCGCGACGTTCTTTACCTATGCAAGGCAGCGATCGACCAAGCCGTGGCACGCCATCATGCCCGAGTTGAGCAGGACGACCTAGTGGCGGCTGAGCGCCAGTATTCGCTGTTCGCCTTTGAGGCAGCTGCCGTTGAGGGTCAGTCACGGATTGCTGATATTGATAACGTGCTGCTTGAGTTCGCCGGGGTGACCGCTGACCTTGAGATGTCGCAACTCCAAGAGGTTCTGCGCGCCGGTGGTATTGACGCCGGCGACTTTGACGGCGTTATCGACGCATTGCGCGATCTGAGCTTTCTGGGGCTTCACACTGCCGATGGCACCGTTATGTTCACCGATTCGCCGCGAGAGAAACAGAGAGCAGATGTCTTGGCGCGAAGGCTGGCCAAGAAAGCGGACACTGAAGTGAGATACGGCATTCATCCGGCGTTCTGGGCTTATCTGGAGATGGAGCGAGGGGCCGTAACGCTCAGTTTGGGCCTCTAGCCGCGCGACTGAGCGCCGCCGTGCACCGCGAGAGCTAAGAGGTCGACCGTGCCTGCTGCCAGTTGACGCGCGCCTCGCTAGGCGAGAAGGCGAACGCCTCGTTCTCACGCTTGAGCTGTGCTACCGACTTGCGGCCGGCGCGCAGCGCCTCCTCGGCAGCGCGTCGAGAAGCCTCCTTCTCGGCGAAGCGCTGCTTGGGGTCGAAGTGCGAGATCGGAATTGGCATGGCAATAGAAGGGTAAGGGACCGCTCAGCACGCCTCAAGCATGTGGGCGGTCGCCTTCGGGCTCGTCGGCATCAGGCAGTGCGCAGTACTCATCGAGTGCGGCGTCCATCTCGGCGGTGCTCTCGTAGATGCGTCCTGCGTTGTCGCGTTCCCAATCCTGCGTCGTGTAAGTCCTCATACGAGCATTTAGGCTACCGCCCGCTGCAGCATCCAGAAGACAATCGAACGCGGCACCCTGCGGGAGCGAAGACGTGGTTTGTTCGCCTGGCCCTTGTCGGCGCCGGCCATTTGCCGTCGGGGAAGGCGTGCCGTCGTGGCTCATCGGGCCGCGTGTCTTGAACCGACCCTGATACGTGCGCATGCTCGCCAGGTCACGTCGATTGCTGGCGATTCCGTCGGAGCGCCACGAGTTTTGCCGCAAGCGCCTGTCGGGCCGCTTCGGCGTCTGGGCCTGGGTGGCTGTGGGTGTAGTCGGAACCCGCATCGCTTCTGGGTTCCGCTCCGATGGAGCTGAGGGGACTCGAACCCCTGACCTCTGCCATGCGAAGGCAGCGCTCTTCCAGCTGAGCTACAGCCCCGAGCTCCCGCCGTGGCGGGGGTCCCATGGTACCGGCGCGGGCGTCGTGCGGTGGTGCACGGGCGTCGAGGCGGTGGCGTAGGCTTTTGGGTCGATGGGCGTTCTCGACGACGCGATCCGCGAGCACCTCGAGCTGAAGCGCCAGCACGGCGCCTCGGCGGACGAGGTCGTCAAGCAGGAGCAGGAGGCGCTCGGCGCGGTTCAGGGCCAGCCGGTCACGTCCGAGCCGGCGGCCGATGTGTCGCCGCCGGTCGAGCCCGAGGCCCCGGCACCCGTGGTCGAGTCTGCGCCCGCCGAGGCGCCGCCCGTGCCGGACGAGCCTGTGGCTGCGGATGCACCCGAGGATGCCGTGGACGAGGTGGCTTCAGAGCCAGGGCCAGAGCCGTGGCTGGAGCCAGCGCCAGAGGCCGTACCGGCGGGCGAGAATCCCGGCGAAGAGGACGTGCTTGAGGAGACGCCGGAGTTCCTCCAGGAGACGCCGGAGCACGACCGGCTCTGGTTCGAGCAGAAGCCTCCGCGCGAGTTCGACTTCGACGACGAGTAGGCCGCGCTGCCGGGCCTTCCGCGCGGCGCGTCAGCGAACCAAGGAGAGCCCGTGCCATATCGCCGCAGCCGTCTGCGCAACGTCCTGCCCGCGATGGCGGTTCTCGCCGTCGTTGGGTCGACGAGCGCTTATGCCGCGATCGCCATCGACAGCCAGGCGCCCGCGGTCACGCGCGAAGCCCTCGCGGCCACCGACGACCCGGCCGGCGCGAGGGGCAAGGCGCTCGGCCTCTCGCGCGTCGACGTCCCGGCGGGGGCGAAGCTCGCTCTGCACCGTCACCCCGGCACGCAGGTCGCGCGGTAGCGACAGCGGCGTGCTGACCTACACCGTCGTGACCGGCCCCGTCGATGTGATGCGCGGCTCGCCGGAGGCGAAGCCGAAGCGGGTCCGCAGGATCGCCGCGGGCCAAACCGCCAGGATCCGCGCCGGTCATCGTCGAGCGTCCGGGGACGATCCATCGCGCCGCCAACAAGGGCGACGAGACGATCGTCATCTACCTGGCGACGCTGTTTAAGACGGGCAGTCCGCCGGCGATTCCCGTCCAGCGCTGAGTCGCTTGCCGCCGCGGACCGATTCGTCCGGCGCGGCGTGGCTGGTGGCCGGTCGTCCTCAGCCGCGCGACTGTCGTGCCCGCTGAACGGCCCGCAGCTCGAGGATGTCGTCCCCGGGCGGCGGCAATCCCAACGGCGCCGCGCCCAGGAGCTCCGGCTCGATCCGCTGACGCACCAGCTCGCCCTCGACGGCGTCCACGCGCAGCGCCGTCGCGCCCGGCCGCGAGCTGACCGCGCGCTCGAAGCGCCGGCCGCGGAACAGCAGGCCGACCCCGTCGTCGGCCGCCCAGCCGCCCGGCAGCTTGCCGCGCGCCACCGCGTCGAGCCAGACCGGCAGCCGCTCGGGCTCGCCGTCGGCGTGGACCGACAGCGACCCCGGCAGCAGCCCCAGGCCGGCGATCGGCTCGGGCGGGCCGCTCGACTTCGTCACCCCGCCCTCGAACCAGCACATCGCCCCCGCGCTGATCCCGGCCAGCACCGTCCCGCGCTCCCACGCCTCGATCAGCAGCCGCTCGAGCGCATGCGCGCGCCAGATCGCCAGCAGGTTGCGCAGCGAGCCGCCGCCGGCGTAGATCACGTCCTGCTCGCGCACCACCTCCTCCAACGTCCGCGTGCTGCCGTCCAAGTGGAACAGCGACAGCTGCTCGGCCACGCACGCCCGTCCGCCGAAGCGGGCGCGGAAGGCGTTGATCTGCGCCGTGGGGTCGCCCGAGGCGGTCGGCAGGAACAGGATCCGCGGCTCGCGCGCGCCGGTCAGCGTCAGGACGAAGTCGTCGAGCGCCGGGTTGTCCGGCTCCATCGTGAACCCGCCGCCACCCAGCGCGAGGATCGTCCGGCAATCTTCCGGAACCGCCCGGCCGTCCCTCACGCGCTCGCCAGCTCCGGCACCCGCGCGCCGAGGTACTCGACGTCGAGCGGCGTCTCCACGACCTCGTCGCCGATCGGCTCGACGCGATACGCACGCGAGCGCGGCCGCGAGCTGACCACCCGCGCCAGCTCCTTGCCACGGAAGTGCAGCGCGGCGCCGTCGTCGGCCGCGAACCCCGGCCGCATGCCGTCGCCGACGAAGCGGCGGTACTCCGCGCGGCGCGCCGGCTCCGCGTCGTAGTGGACGCAGTTCGAGTACGGCAGCAGGCCGAGGCCCTGGACCCGGTACGGCGCCGAGTGGAACGCCGTCAGCGCCTCCGCGAACCAGCACAGCGACCCCGCCGACGGCCCGCACAGCACGACCCCCTGACGCCACGCCCGCCGCAGTACTGCGTGCAGCCCGTGCGCCCGCCACGTGCCGAGCAGGCTGACGAGGTTCCCGCCGCCGACGTAGATCACGTCCTGGGACAGCAGATGCGCGGCAAAGTCACCCTCGACGCCCTCCCGATCGCGCCGGAACAGCGACACGTGGCTGGCGTCGCAGCGGCTCGCGAACTGGCGGTAGAAGCGCACGACGTAGTGGTCGGCGTCGCCCGACGCGGTGGGGAGGAAGCACACGCGCGGGCGGGCCGGCCCGGCCAGCGAGAGCACGTAGTCGTCCAGCAGCGGGTTCCCCGCCTCCATCGAGAAGCCTCCGCCCCCGAAGGCCACGATCTGTGGACTCTCTGCAGCCATGGGGCAGATCTTCGTCGCGCCGGGCGGGATGCCCTATGGACACGCGGCGAAGATCTATGGCGCCGTGCTCGACAAGAGGCCAACCGGGACCCGCGAGCATCCCGCCTATCGCATTAAGGACTCCAGAGCCAAGTCCAGCGCCTCCCCCCGGCTGCGGCCACCGTGATCGGCGCTGACGAAGTGGGCGCCGATGAACAGCGAGAAGGCCAGCAGGCAGCGAGCCTCAACATCGTTGTCGTCCGCGCAGAAGGCTTCGAACAGTGAGCGCATGTAGTCCATTCGTCTGTTGTCAACTCGCCGCAGGCGCTTGGCGACCCCCTTGTCCCGCCGGGCCCAGTTGCGGATCGCCAACTCGGTCTTGAGCAGCTCACCACCTGAGGCGGAGGCCAACCCAAACAGGCGCCTCAGCCTCGCCCTCGCGTCTCCATCCTCTGCCTCCACGGCCTCGATCACCTCGTCGACCCCAGTCCGCTCCCACACGTCCAGCATCTCCTCGAGCAGGGATCGGCGGTCCTTGAAGTGCCAATAGAACCCACCTTTGGTGACGCCCAAAGTCCGCGCGAGCGACTCGATCCGCACGGCCTCCGGGCCACCGCCCGCCAGCGCGCGCAGGCCCTCGTCGATCCAGTTGCTGCGCGGTATCCGTGTGAGTGCCATCGCCTGTCGATCGCCTTCGCTCTGTGTTGCCACTCCTGCCGCGCCGATGATAGCTTCATCCATACGGTACCGTATGGATGAAGCTAGAAACGGAGGTCCCGAGCGATGAGCGACAGACAGCCAGGCACCCGGTCAGACGCGGGACATCGAGCGCAGCGCGTTGCGGTAACCGAGGAGCCCCCATCCGCCGTCGCCTCGCCCGACTACGCCGATGCCTTCGAGGTTGCGAGGAGCCCGACGGACCACCGCTCGGCCGAGCGGTGGGCCCGCGACGGCGTCGAGCGCCTACCCGTGGCGGCACGCCGGTCTGCGTTGCTCGCCCACCGCTGGATTCTCGGATTTCGCCTCGGCCCGTGGGTCTCCCCCAACCACGTCTTCGGCTGGAGGATTGCCATGTCTGAACCCGAGTTGCTTCATCTCGAAGCGCGATCCCCGTTGCTCAGTGGGCACATGGTCTGGAGGCTGCACGACACGCGCTTGGTGATGACCACGTTCCTTCGGTACGAGAGGCACAGGACAGCGTCGGTGATCTGGGCCGCGCTCGGCAACGTCCACCGCGGCGGCACTCCCGGCCTGCTCGAGTTGGCGGCGACTGCGCGGGAGGCATGAAGCGCTCACCTGAAGGCCCAAGGGGCAGAGCAGCGAACCGGAATGCCGGTGGCCGCGAGCTCGGTTATGCGATCAGGCGGCGGATCGCCGCCCTGGATCCAGTCGAAGACAACGAAGAGGTGACTCGACTCACCTTCGAGGTGCTGTATGGCGACCCGATCGCCGTCCACGCCGCCTATCTGATCGGATTCTCTCGCCAGGTCGCCGTGCCGGGCATCGCCCGCGTCATCTACCAGGGCGGCAATGGCCAGAACCTGCGCGACGTCGCACGCCGCACCAACGACACGCTGACTCTCTTCGGCGCTTTCTTCCGCTGG
Organism: Thermoleophilaceae bacterium; assembly: GCA_035630335.1. GTDB lineage: Bacteria > Actinomycetota > Thermoleophilia > Solirubrobacterales > Thermoleophilaceae > JAAYBF01. The sequence continues at coordinate 104,480 of DASQKV010000082.1, forward strand.
GGCCACTCAAGCCCGCGAGGCCGTGCGGCGATTGCCCGAATGGAGCAGATCCACGCCCGCTTCGCGATCACCGACGAGCAGAAGCGCTACACCCTGGCGACGCTGATATTCGAGACGGAACGGATTGGGCGCCATCTCGGCTTCGACCCTCTCACCATCCAGCAGCGGGAGGCGAGCTGGCGCTTCTGGTGCGGCGTCGCCGAGCAGATGCCGCTTGGGGGATTGCCGCCGACCGCGGGTGAACTTTGGCGCTGGATGCTCGAATACGAGCGCGAGCACTGGCGCTACACCGACGAAGGCCGCCAGGTCGTCGACCGATTCTTCGAGGACTGGACAACGCGCTGGTTTCCCCTTCCGGCTAGGACCCTGGCACGACAGACTCTGCTGGCGCTGATGGACGACGACCTGCGTGCCGTCCTGCACCTGGAGAATCCGAGCCGGCCTGTCACCTGGCTGCTGCGCGCTTCCGCCCGTGCGTATCTGCCCCTCACGCTAATACGGCCCCTGCCAACCGATCGCTCCTGGATGGACTACTTCGCCCGGCGTGTCTGAACTATGCACGGACCAGGACGCCTGTCTCTTACGACTGCGGGTGGCGCCATCGTCAAGAGCCGATCGCCGAGGCGGTCGTGATCGTCATATGTGACGGCTAGTCGGCCAGCGAGCCGATCGCGGCGAGCGCCTTCTGGGCGTTCATGCGGCCGTCGTAGGCGACCTTGCCCTCGAACGCGGGCGGCTTGTCGACCTTGTGGCGGATCGCGTAGCGGATGTCGCCATAGGAGGCATCCGGCTCCTGCTTGCGCAGCAGCGCCGCCACGCCAGCCGCGTACGGCGCGGCCATCGAAGTGCCGGAGAGCGTCTTGTAGCCGCCGCCGAGGTAGGTCGAGAGGACGCTGTCGCCGGGCGCCGCGACGTCGACCGCGGCCGAGCCGAAGTTTGAGAACGAGGCGAGCCCGTCGTCGGACGTGGAGGCTGCGACCGCGAGGATGTTCGAGTCTCCGTACGACGCCGGGTAGGTGGGCTTCTTGTCGATGTTCTCGCCGTCGTTGCCGGCCGCGACGACCAGCAGCGCCTTGTGGTCCTGCGCGTAGTCGACTGCGTCCTTGAGCGCCGAGGACTTCGCGCTCGAGCCGAACGAGCAGTTGATCACCTTGACGCCCTGCTTGACCGCGTACTGGATCGCCGCGATCGCATCCGAGGTCGAGCCCTTGCCACGCGAGTTCATGAACTTCACCGGTAGGACCTTCGCCGACCAGCAGACCCCCGCGACCCCGATCCCGTTGTTGCCGATCCCGGCGACGATCCCCGCGACGTGGGTCCCATGGCCCTCGTCGTCCTCGGCCGACCCCTTGCCCTTGATCGCGTTGAACCCGTACGTGTCGTCGACGTAGCCGTTCTTGTCGTCGTCCTTGCCGTTGTTCGGCTTGTCCTTGCTCTTGTAGACGTTCTGCGCGAGGTCCGGATGGTCGGTGTCGACGCCCGTGTCGACCACCGCCACCTTGGCGCAGCTCGTGCGCGTCCCCCAGGCCGTCGGCGCGTCGATGTCGTGCGCCGCCGGGCTCTCGTCCACCGGCCACTGGAGCGCGTAGAGCGAGTCGTTCGGCGTCTTCGCTACCGAGGCGAATTGGAGGAAGTCGGGCTCGGCGTATGCGACCTCGGGATGGCGGCTCAACCGCCTACGCAGCAACGCAAGCGCGATTCCCGAACGCGGCCGCACGAGTGTCAGCCGTCCCCCGCGAATCCCCCTGAACCGTTGCGCCAGCCGCCCCTCCACCTTGGCCAGCACCGACTGCTGGCGCTCCTTCGACACGCCCCGCTCGAAGCCGACGAGCAGCCGCCCGGACGCGGCCGGCTCGGCGGCCTGCGCGGCAGCGACAGCTCCCAGCATCGCGCAGGCCATGAGCACTGCGACCAGCGGAGTCAGACGACGACCCGACCCTCCTGTTGCGCTCCATCTCGGCGACATCCGTTGGCATCGTGGCATCTCTGCCGTGGCAGGCGCCGCGCCGCGTGGATGCACTGGATGGGCGCGCGATGTTATGCGCCCGCTCGGGCCGGGTATTTTCATGTTCCTAAGGAGGTTGCGTCATGTCCGAGGTAATGGTGCCTCCCGCGCGTCGTCTGGGGACCGATGTCGAAGCGCAGTTGGGGCGGTTGGCCGAGCAGCGAATGGTGGCGCCGGCCCGTCGGCGTGGCATCGAGCTTCGACTCGTCGGGGCGACCGTCCTGCCGCAGCAGCAGGTAATCGTCCGCACCGATCGGGGTGCCTGGCTGTTCGTCGATCACGTGGAGGACCCGACGGGGGACGGCTACGGCGGTGGGATCCCGGTGCCCGAGCGCGAGCGTGCCAAGTTGGTGGAGCTCGATCGCGCTGGTGTGCGTCCCGACCTGCTGTGGCTCGTTCATGAGCTGCCGTCCAGTTGGCGCGAGGGGGATCCAATCCCTCAGCTGGTACCGACGCCGCGTCACTTGCGCGAGAAGGATCAGCGTTTGGCTCAGCGGCTCAGGTTCGCGACGAAGTTGCTCGTAAAGGGGGCCGGAGCAACGGTCGCTGCGGCTACCGCGCCGATCATCGCGGCCGGTGCAGCCGTGGCTGCGGTCGGTCTGGACCCGATCGTGCTCGGAGGGGTCCGGCATCCCGACATGCCCGTGGTTCAGTGGGCACTCCTGGCGCAGTGGGATTGGGAGTGATGGACGACAGCCGGCTGGGAGCTTTCAAGGAGATGGCGCCTGTCGCGGGGGAGCAAGGCCGATCGGCGCTCTCGGATTTTCTGACGCACACCAGGGTGTACGAGCGGGCAGGAGGCGTCATACCGCGTGATCTCCTGCAATTCGGATTCCTCGGCAGTGTCGTCGTGATCGGGACGGGCTTGGTCGCGCTCATCCTTCCGAGCCCAAATTCGATCCAGGACGGCGGGTTCTTCCTGGTCTGGGCAGGTCAGGCGGCGAGTCTGGTGTCGTTCCTGCACGCGCTTGCCGTGCCGGCGATCCTCGGCGGCCTGGCGTTGCTCGGGCTGGATCTCTACCTCATGCGAGTCCCCACCTCGGAGCGCTGGCGCTCCGCTGTCGTCGTCCAGGCCGCGGCCGGTGGCGCGGGCGGGATCCTCTCAACGCTCTTCCTGGCACTCCTCGTCTTCAATCTGGCGATCTGGATCGCCATAATCGCCTGCGGTGTAGCGGTCCTGATCGCCGTGCTCGCGGGGTTGGCCGGCGGATAGCCGGCGAGAAGAAACTGTCGCTTGCGTCCTCGAGAGCTGTTCGTCTTCGCAGGTGCGGGAGTCTCGTTGTCGGCACCTGCCAGGTTGCCGATGTTCGACTGGCTCCGTGACGAGATTCTCATGCAGCTTGGGCTCGGCGCCTACGTGAAGGGAAGCGGAGTCGAGGAGCTCGAGCGGGTGCGCGTGGCTGGCGGCTTGGCGCCAGAGCCGTTCATGCTGGACTTGCGAACCGGGGGTGTGCTGGTGGAGTCGTGGCTCGGGAGCGTCCTGGTCGGGCGACCCAACGCCGGGCATCATGCGCTGGCGCAGCTCGCTCATGCTGGCGCAGTGGTCTGGACGGTGAACTTCGATCGCCTGATCGAGCAGGCCGCTCCAGACCTCGAGGTGGTCGCTTGGCCGGCCGACCCTGTCCGCGGCGGTCAGCTGCTCAAGCCGCATGGCACGCTCGGCGGGGAGCTGATCGTCGCCGCCGATCAAGTGCTGCGTGGCCTAGACGGCGGTTGGCGGCGGCGGTTGGAGCGGGATGTCCGCGACCGAACGGTGGTGTTCTTGGGCTACAGCGGGCGCGATCTCGACTTTCAGCCCCTATGGGACGAGGTGCTCGTCGGCGCGCGTGAGGTCCTCTGGTTCGAGCAGCCCGACGCTGAGCGCATCGGGCACGTGCAGGACGAAGCACGACGCCGCCTGTTGTTGCGCGCCGTCGACGCGCGGGGCGCCTTGCGGCTGCTCCCGGCCGGGCCGCCCCCAGCCGATCTGCCTGGGGCTTCGGGGCCCAACGCCACCGCCGACTTCGTCGCCTGGTGCGTCGAGCGGAGTCTCGTGACGGTCGACAAGGCGCTGTTCCGCAAGCTCTACGAGCCGGTGCCGGCGCTGCAGTGCCCGCGGCTTCCCGGTGAGTTGGATCGCGCCCGCGCCGCGGTTCTCGGTCATCTCGGTGATCTGAAGGCAGCTCAGGCGCAGCGTCGCGCTCTGCTGCGCCGGCGAGGCGCCCGACAGGAGGCGGCTCGCGCGCTGCTGAGCGCCTCGATCACGCACGGCACTGGGCCTGGCCGCCTGCTGCTGCTCGGTGCCCGGGCCCTCCCGCCGATCGGCCGACTCGAGGCGCTGCGGACAGGCGCCGAGCGCAAGCGGCTGACGGCGCTGCACCGCCAGGCTCGGCACGAGGCGGTCCTGCGTGCCACGTCCCGCTTGGACGACTCCGCGGTGTCGACGCTCTTGATCCTGCGTGCGAGTGCGCTGCGACTCCTCGACTCGCTCGACGAGGCCGTTACGGTCGCCGATGAGGCGCTGCGCCGAGCCCGCCGGGAGGACCACGCGGTGCGCAGCGCCCACGCTGCCTTTCAGAAGGCTCTGGCGCTGCTGTGGGCCGAGCGTGTCGAGGAGGCCAAGCGCACCAACGACGACGAGTTGCGGCCGTTGGCGAGCCTTGCGGCAAACCGCTGGGTGGCGTGGGCCCACTTCATAGACGGAGGGCTGGCGGTGCGCCTCGGTGAGCCCGACAAGGCCCTTGCCTCCCTGGACCTGAGCGAGAACCTCTTTCGTGCCGAGGCGCTCTTCGACGGTGTTGTCAGCGTCCGCCTCGCGCGCCTCACGGTGCGGCGACTGGCCGGGGACGACGAGGCGTTCCGGAACGACGTCCGCAACCTGCTGTCGGCTCCGAAGGAGCGCGGCCGCGGCTGGCGCTGGTACGCCGAAAGCAGTGACATCACGCGGCTCGCCTTGGAGCTCGAGCGCGCAGAGCTCGAGCGACGGGACGGGACTGGTGAGGCGCAAGCTCGCTACGAAGGCCTGGCCGGGTGTGGCTTTCCTCTCTACGCCTGCATGGGGCGACTGGGATTGGCGATGGGCTCAGTCGGCGAGCGGCGCGTGGAACAGGCGCGTAAGGCCCAGCTCCTGGCAGACAGAGTTTGCTCGCGGCTGTTGCAGGCACGAAGTCGCGCGATCTTGGAGGGCCTGCCAGACGCAGATCGTGAGCTCTTCTTCTGCTGACGGGGCGGGACGTGTGTCGCAGCCATGGAGCCAGCCGGGCTCGAACCGGCGACCTCCTGCTTGCAAAGCAGGCGCTCTTCCAGCTGAGCTATGGCCCCTCGCGGGCGAATGTTCGCATGCGCGGCGCGGCTCGCCAAGCTCAGCCGGCGGCGAAGGCGAGGTCGAGCAGCCTGGCGGCCTGCTTGCCCGGGTCGGGCGAGTCGAGCAGGACGACGCCGAAGCTGCGGCCACCGCGGCGGGCGACACCGACGAAGCAGCGGCCGGCGGCGTCGGTGTAGCCGGTCTTGAGGCCGATGGCGCCGCGGTAGCCGGCGCGGATCAGCGGGTTGTGGCCGCTGAGGTAGAGCTTGCGGCCCTTGATCGGGAAGCGGTAGGAGGCCTGGGCGAGGCGGGCGACGCCGGAGATCCGGGGGTCGCGCATCGCCATCCGGGTCATGACGGCGAGATCGACGGCGCAGGAGCGGTCGCCGTCGGAGAGGCCGTGCGGCGACGAGAAGGTCGTGCAGTCGAGGTCCCAGAGCCGCGCGTTCTCGTTCATCAGCGCGACGAAGCGGTTCTCGCTGCCGGACACGTGGGCGGCGAGGGCGAGCGCGGCATCGTTGCCGGACACGATCATCAGCCCGCCGAGCAGCGGCTCGATCCGCACGCGCCGTCCGCGCGGCAGCAGGCCGACGGCCGAGCCCTCGTAGCGCAGCCCCTTCGGGATTCGGACCGCGTCGCCCGCCTTCGTAGCGGCCGTCACCGCCAGCGCGGTCATGATCTTCGTCAGGCTCGCGATCGGCAGCTGCTGCTCCGGGTGGCGCCGGTAGAGCACCTCGCCGCTGCCGACGTTGAACACCAGCGCCGCGCGCGGCGGCTTGTGCCAGTCGACGGCGAACGCGTCCTCGGGCGTGAGCTCTACCGGCGCCGGCGATCGCGGCTCGAACGAGCCGCCTTCGCCGGCTGCCGCCGCCGCCGGCCCGCCGACCGCGACGCGCACCGTGGTCCCGTCATCGTCGCCCGTGGCGTGGAGCACGATCCAGGCGACGCCGACGACCGCGATCGCCGCGAGCAGCATTTGCACCGCGCTTGTCAGCCGACCGCGCATGTCAGCCGCATACCAGCTCCAACGAACCTGTCGGGCGCTCGCGCACGTCAGCCACCGCCCCTCAGTCCTCCGGACGGTGGCGCAACGCGCCGAGGACGCCGTAACCAACCATCGCCAGCACCACCAGTGACACGATCACGAGTACGTCCACACCGGTGCGCACGACCACGTCGATCGTCAGCACCGCCAGCAGGCCGACGAGCGCGAGCGTCGCCACCAGTGCCGCGGTCCGCCCGTTCATCAGTACACCAGCGTTCGCTGGGCGCGCGTGTAGTCCTCGTGCACGTGGTTGGCGAACGCGCGGATCGCGAGTAGTCCGAACACGAACCCGCCGATGTGCGCGAAGTAGGCGACGCCACCATCCCCGCCGCCCGCCACCGGGCTGCTGAGCTCGGTCGCACCGGCCGCGAGCTGGAGCAGTATCCAGATGCCGAGCACCGCGAGCGCCGGCAACCGGATGATGGTGATGAAGAACACGATGATCACCAGCGTGACGACTCGCGCGCGTGGGTACAACAGCGCGTAGCCGCCGAGCACCGCCGCCACTGCGCCCGAGGCGCCGATCGTCGGCACCGCCGCGCCGGGCTCGACCAGCGTCTGCAATCCGATCGCCGCGAGCCCCCCGATTAAGTAGAACGCGGCGAACCGCGCACGCCCCATCGAGTCCTCAATGTTGTTCCCGAATATCCACAGGAACAGCATGTTGAAGGCGATGTGCAGCAAACCGCCGTGCATGAACATCGAGGTGAAGAGTGTCAGCCACGTCGGGGCCAAATCCTCCGGCGCCTCGCCCTGCACGCCGGCCTGGCCCTCGCACGCCACCTGCCCCCCGACCAGGTCGCAGTGCTTGCCGGGATGGGAGATCTCGTACGGGATCGCCCCGTACTCCGCGACCTTCGTGTCGAACTCCGCGTCACTGCCAAAGACGGCCCCCTGAAAGAAGAAGAACATCGCGACGTTGATCGCGATGATCGCGACGGTCAGGACCGGGAACCGCCGCGTCTGGATGTCGTCCTTGAGCGGGATCAAGGCGCCGTCGCGACGCCCGCCGGCTCGCCGGCGGGGACGCCCGCGGCATTCGTCGCCACCGGCTCAGCCGCCCGCTCGAGCGTCTGCTCGGCGAAGTAGCTCGACCGCACCAGCGGTCCCGCCGCCACGGCCTCGAACCCCAACGCATACGCCTCGCGCTCGAGGTCGGCGAACTCGTCCGGATGCCAGTAGCGGACCACCGGCAGGTGGTCTCGCGTCGGGCGCAGGTACTGGCCGACGGTCAGCACCTGCACGCCGTGCTCGCGCAGCACGCCGAACGTCTCGAGCAGCTCCTCGCGCGACTCGCCGAGCCCGGTCATCAGCCCCGACTTCGTCACGACCCCGTCGCCGCCCATCTCCTTCGCGTTGCGCAGCACCCGGCACGAGCGCAGGAAGCGCGACCCGCGCCGCGCGAGCGGATACAGCCGCGGCACGGTCTCGACGTTGTGGTTGAACACGTCGGGCCGCTCGGCGATCACCCGCGCGAGCGGCATCTCCTCGCCGCGGAAGTCGGGCGTCAGCACCTCGACCTTGGTCCCCGGCGAGAAGCGGCGGATCGAGCGGATCACGCCCACGAACGCGGACGCGCCCAGGTCCGGCAGGTCGTCGCGGTCGACGCTCGTCACGACCGCATGACGCAACCCCATCCGCTTCACCGACTGCGCCACGCGCAGCGGCTCGAGCGGGTCGTTGAAGGTCGGCTTGCCGGTCTTGACGTTGCAGAACCCACAGCGCCGCGTGCAGGTGTCGCCGAGGATCATGAACGTCGCGGTGCCGCGCTCCCAGCAGTCGCCGATGTTCGGGCACGCCGCCTCTTGGCACACCGTGTGCAGCCCCTCGGCCTCCATCTCGCGCCGCAGCTCGCGATAGCGCGCGCCGCCCGGGGCCGGCACCTTGAACCACGCCGGCTTGCGCGCACCGAACTCGAGCACCTCGCCGAGGCCGAGGTCGCGCGTGCCGCCGGGGTTGGCGCGGGAGCGTGTGCGGTGCTCGCGGCTCATCGGGATGGAGCCTATGCGGCGCTGTGGGCGAACGCGGAGGCCGGAGCCGGCTGGGCAGATGCCGCGCCGCCGGCGCCGGCGGCGGTTGGAGGCCGCTGCGCTGGCGCCGCCTCGGCGGCCGAAAGCAACCGCCCCGGTGTGACGATCCGCTGGCGCAGCCCGAACGCCTCGGCGAAGCGGAAGGCGACTCGCTTGCGGAAGCACGACATAGAGGCGGCGCCCTGTCCCGCGCCCTCTTTCTCGCGCGCGACGGAGGTCACCTCGGCTCCCTCGACGCCGCAGGTCGCGACCCATCCGAACGGTTCGAGGTCGTTGTCGACGTTGACCGCAAACCCGTGCGTCGTCACCCCGCGCGAGACATGGATCCCGATTGAGCCGATCTTCGCCCCACCGGCCCAGACGCCGGTCAACCCCTCCGGGACGCCCGCCGCGATCCCCTCGTCGCGCAGCGCCGTGATCAGCGCCCGCTCCATCGTCTCGACGTACTCGCGCACCGAGCGGACGCGCATGATCGGATAGCCGACCAGCTGCCCCGGTCCGTGGTAGGTCACCTGCCCGCCGCGGTCCGAATCCTCGACCGCGATCCCCTGGTCGCGGTACCACTGCTCCTCGCGCGGCAGGTCGCCCACCTGCGCGCGACGCCCGCGCGTGTAGACGGGCGGGTGCTCGAGCAGCAGCAGGCAGTCCGGGAGCGCGTCCACTTGGCGGGCATCGCGCAGGCGCTCCTGAAGCGCGATGCCATCGCGGTACGGCAGCTCGCCAAGCGTCGTCACCCAGAGGTCGGCCACGGCCTCGATGTTAGAGCCGGGCCAGGCGCGGACTACTCTGCGGGCGTGACTCCGGGCGAGCGCTTCTGGACGAGCCGTCTGCGCTGGCGGCTGCGCGGTGCGACCCAGTGGCCGGCGTTCGTCGTGGTGACGCTCGTCGAGGGCGCCCTGATGGACGCGCTGCCGCCCGTCGGCACGACGGGCCTGAACCTGATCGAGGGCGTCCTGATCGCGACCTTCGCCAACCTGTTCCTTGTCGGGGCCGTCGCACCGTTCCTCACGCGCCGCCTGACGGACCGGCGCGCGCTCGCGCTCGAGGCGGCCGGCGCGCCCGGCCCCGCGCAGGCGGAGCGCGAGGTGCTCCAGGACCGCATGGCCACCGCCCTGCTCCTCGCCGGCGTGCTCGCCGTCCTCGCCGCCGGGCTCGGCAACCGCCAGGTGATCGTCTCCGAGACCGACGCCACCGAGGAGAACGCGCGCGCGGTGTCCGACTACGTCGAGCGCTCAGGCGACGACGAGCTCGTCCGCAACCGCGACACCGCCAACACGATCCGGCTCGGCGACGGCTACTTCCGTACCTGCATCGCCCGCGACGACCGCGACCGCTTCTTCTGCCTGTTCGTCGACACCCGCAAGGACCCCGCGAAGATCGTCGAGGACCCCAGCGCCGAGCCGAACACGATCTACCGTGGACGCTAGGAGCGTGCCACAACGCGGCCGCCTCTCCGGCGTCAGTTCGAGCCGAGCAGCCGCAGCGACCCGCCGCCGCCCGCGACCTCGAACAGCTCGACCCCGTTGCGTCCCGGGCGCAGCGCCCGCTCGGACACCATCACCGCGAAGCTCTCGCCCTGGCGGTCCTCCTCGACCGGCTCGACGCGCAGGTGGAAGGAGCGCCCGACCGCCTCGATCGTTCCGTTGACCGCGACCGCGAGGTCGCGCGTCTCGCTCGCCCCGGAGCCCGCGATCGATCCGGCGACCTGGGTCGGGAGCACGCGCGATCGGGGCCTGACGGCGCGCATCGCCGCAGCCCCGACGATGATCGCGCGCGGGCCGGCCCCAGGCGCGCGAGGCAGGTCAGCCACCCGCCGTCCGATCAGCGAGCGGTTCGGCCCGATCCCCGTGTAGAGGCTGTCCCAGTCGCCCGAGCCGAACCGCCGCAGCCGCTGTCGCAGCAGCACCCGCCGTCGCTGCTCGAGCGCGCGCGCCGAGATGTGCAGCCGGCCCGTGAACCCGCGCTCGATCACCATCGCCGCGCGCCGCTTGCGCACCGCCCGCGAGAACGCCGAGCGCCCGTCGGCGCGGTACGGCAGCCGCCAGCCGAGCACGTCGGCAATCGTCGGCACGACGTCGGTCGTGCGCACGTACGAGCGCGGCGCCCGCGCGCGCCGCTGGCCCGGCGCCTTGACGAACAGCGGCACCGGCGCCAGCTCGTCGATGTTGCGCATGTCGGTTGCACGCCGCGACTCGACCCCTGACTCCGACGAGATCCCATGATCCGCGGTCACCACGATCAGCGACCGGTCGAACGTCCCCTCGCGCCGCATCCGCCTGAGCAACCGCCCGAGCTCGCGGTCGACGAAGCCGATCTGCAGCTGCAACCGCTGCTGCGCATGCAGCGCCAGATAGTCCGAGTAGAAGCCAGGCGTGCTGTTCATCCCCGGCACCGGGTCCTGCCAGTTCGGCCGCATCTCCTTGCCCGACGGCAGGTACAGGTACGGCCCGTGCGGCAGCAGCACGTGCGCGAGCCAGAACGTCGGCTTGTCCCGCGGCCGGATCGAGCCGAGGAAGCGCTCGAAGCGCTCGCGGCGTCCGCTCTGCAGCTGCGCGAGGATCCCCGGCCGCCGCGGCGCGGCGTCCGGGCAGTAGCGCGGCGGGCAGATCGAGGTCGCCGCTTCCATCCGCTCGATCTCATAGCCGCGCCGCGCGAACAGGTCGTAGACGCTCTGGGGATGGCCGCGGTACGTCGGCTCTCCGCCCGCGCGCGGCAGCCTCCCGTCCATGATCTGCGGGATCGCCTTCGTCGTCGAGTCGTAGGTCGTGGTCGCGTTCGGGAACCAGTACCCCGCCCGCGCGAGCTCGGCGAAGGCCGGATAGCGCCCGGCGTCGATCTTCCCGCCCGGCCCCAGCAGCAGGTCGGTCGGGAACTCGTCGAACATCAGCAGCACCACCGGCGGCTTGCCCTTCGTCGGCCCCGCTTCCGCGTCGCCGTCGCCGTGCCTCAACGCCCAGGTGAACGCCACCGCAACGACCGCCACCAGGGCCACAGTTGCCGCGACGCGCCTAGCCACCGCTGCAACTCTAAGCCCGCGGACGACGACAGGTCGTGACTACGTCGTAACCACCGTGCACGCCTCGAGTGTCCCGATCGCCGGCGCGAGCGCGACGAAGGCCGCGGTGGGCGCGATTTGGTAGAGCCGCTTGGGCCCGCGGCGGGCGAGGTGGTCGTAACCGAGCGCGAGAATGCTGGCGCCGATCGCCTCGGCCGCGACGCCGGACGCCCCGGACCGCCCGCGCAGACCCTCGGCGAGCAGCGCCCGGAAGCCGGACATGCTCTCCTCGATGCGGGTCACCGCCGGTGGGCCGCCGGCCCACACCGCCTGGGCTGCGAGCTCCGCGGTGTCCGGCTCGTGCGACAGGTAGGCGAGCAACGTCTCGATCCCGTCGCGAACGCCCTGCGCCCAGTCCTCCGCCTGCCGGTAGGCGGGCAGCCCGACCTCGAGCATGCGCAGCATCGCGTCGTCGAACGCGGCCAGGAGTGCGGCCTCCTTGTTCTCGAAGCGGCCGTAGAAGGTGGACAGCGAGATCTCGGCGAAGTCCGCGATCTCGGTGATCGTCGTCCCGCCGTACCCCCTCTGCGCGACCACGGCCGTGAGCGCGTCGACGATCCGCTGACGCGGGTCGAGGGAGTCGCGCACCGGGCCCGGGGGAGCGGCCGGCCGCCGTCGTGGCCGGGGCAGCGCAACGGGCGGCGTGCGGTAGCCGAGCGCCCAGTCCATCAGCTGCGGCGCGAGCCCGGGCAGCTCGCGCTCGCGACCGGTGTAGAGCCGCACCTGGATCACGGTGCGCAGCCCGCCGAGCACCGCGCCCGCCACCTCGCGTGGCATGTCGGCGCGCTCGGGCGACTCCGCGACCACGGCGAGCACCCGCCGGCCGACCGCGCGCGCCGTGCGGTCGATGCGCGCAACCGCCTCCGGACCGGCGACGTAGGCTTCGACGAAGCACAGCCGCGCGGCGGCCGGCTGGGCGGCCACCAGGTCGATCAGCGTCTCGAAGCTGCCGCGCAGCCGCTCGTCCCAGGGTCGTTCGCCCTCCAGCGCGGCGAGCATCGCGGCTTCGACCCCGACGACGATCGCGTCGAGCGTCTGGACGAAGCAGTCGTGCAGGCTCTCGAACTCGCGGTAGAAGGTGCTGCGCGAGATCCTGGCGACCTCGATCACGTCGGCCACCCGAGTGGCGGCATAGCCGCGCTCGGCGACTGTCGCCACCGTCGCCGCGAACAGGCGCTCGCGCTGGTTGCGCTCGACTTCGTCGCGCGCTCCCCCTGGGCCGGGCCGCAGCCGCTGGGAGCAGAGCGTCTGCAGATCGCCCCACGGCGTGGCCGTCACCCGTCTGCGCCGCCTCGCCCGTCCGTGCCCAGCATCGTCGCGACGAGTGCCGTCGCATAGTCACGGTCGAGTTGCTCAGGCCGCCGTCCGGCAAGCTCGAGCACGGCCCCGACTGCGGCGCGGGCGGCGAGTTCGGCGCGCCGCCCGTCTGCCGCCGCCGCCCCGTTGCCGTCCCCGGCCATTCCGAAGGCGAGCGTTGCGGCGACGTGGTCGAGCAGCGCGTCCCGCCAGGCCCGTGCACCCTCGCTCGCCGCAAGCGTTTCGACGAAGCAGATGCGCGCGCCCGCCGGATCCTCGATGCAGAAGCCGACCAGCGCCGCCGCCGCTCGTCCCGTCCGGTCGTCGGGGTAGCCGGGCTCGCGCGTCGCCGCCTCGAGCCTTGCGAGGAGCCGGTCCGCCGCCATGTTGCAGATCGCGAGGAACCACTGCTCGCGCCCGCCGCGCAGCTCGTAGAACGTCTTGCGCGAGACCCCGGCGCGGGTGATCACCGGCTCGACTGTCGTGCGCTCATAGCCCTGCTCCGCGACGAGCTCTGTCATCGCGGCGAGGATCCGGCGACTCTGGTTCGCCTCTACCTCTTCACGCGACATGCCATGCGGGCCGCCGGCGAGCTGGTCCGGCCGGCGCTCGCGCCGGCGCGGCGCCACGGCGCCTGTGGGTTCTTCCGCCATCGCTGCCTCAGCCCGTCCCGGATGCCGTCGTCTCGATCCCAAGGGCCATGCACAGCGCCTCGGTCATCTCGGGCGCGAGCGCGGGGAGCTGCTCTCCCTGGCCGGCGAGCACTCGCACCTGGGCCACGGTGTAGATGCCACCGACCGCCATCGACCCGGCGTGCGCGGGGAGGTCGCTGCGCAGCTGCCCGAGCGCACAGGCCGCGCGCTCGGACATCGAGTCCATGTGCTCGCGCCAGAGAGCCGCGCCGGCCGGTCCGGCGGCGGCGGTTTCAACGAGGTAGACGCGCGCGGGTCCCGGGCTCTCGCCGCAGAAGCGCAGCAGTGCGCGAACGCCTGCCGCGAAGCCGTCGCGTGGGCTGCCGGCGGCTTGGTAGGCGGCGAGCGTGAGCGCCGAGACGCGGCCGATCAGCTCACGCGCCGCGGCAAGGAAGCACGCGAGCTTGTCCTCGAAGAGGTCGTAGACGGTGCGCTTCGAGAGGCCGGCGCGGCTGACCACCTCAGTGAGCGTCATCGCCTCCCAGCCGTGCTCTCCCGCCACCTCGATCGTCGCCTCGAGCAGCCGCTCGCGCCGGCGCTCGGCGGCGCTCGAACGCGTGAGCGTGGCCGGCGGCTGGCTGTCGGACGGCATGCGTTTGTTCCTCCTGCGACAACCGGTCGGCGCCGGCTACGTAAGTACGGCGCCTTACCAAAAAAACGAAAGCTTACAGAAGGACCGCGTGGATGGCAAACACCCATGTCCCCCAACGAAACGAGGGCCAAGAGCCGCTTCTAAGGCTGTGTCGCGCCGTCGATGCGCGCGCGGCGCCGCGGCCGCTCGTTGGCGACCGCCGCGGCTTCCTCGACGCCCGTGAACGGTGCCAGCGCCACGAACGTCGCAATCGGCAGCAGCTCCAGCAGCCGCTCGGCGCCCCGCTCACGAATCTGCTCGTAGATCAAGTCGTAGATCGCGCCGCCGATCGCCTCCGACGCCACCCTCGGCGTCTCCGGCGCCAGCTCGTAGCCCGGCTCGAGCAGCGCGGCGAATGTCTCGATCGCCTCGTCCCGCCGCTCCATCCCCCGCCGGCCCGCGGCGAGCACCTCGACCACGCCTGCGTGTGCCCAGTCCGTCTCGCGCGACAAGTAGCCGAGGAAGCCCTCGAGCGCGGCGCGGATGGCGTGCGGCCAGTCCGGCGCCCGCTGGTACGGCGGCAGCGTGGCGGCGTAGGTCTGCGCGAGGCCCGTGTCGTAGGCCGCCATGAACGCCTCCTCCTTGGTGCGGAAGTGGCTGTAGAAGGTGCTGAAGGAGGTCGCCGCCCGCTCGGCGACGTCGTCGAGCGTCATCGCCCAGTAGCCCTTCTCACGCACCACGGCGGCGAGAGCCGCGAAGATCCGCTCGACCTGGTCGTGCGCGACGAAGCGCGGCGCCCCGTTCACCGCCGCCCGGATCCGCGGCCGCCGGATCGCCACGCTCGGCGTCTTGTAGGTCAGCGCCCACGCGGCGAGCTCAGGCGCGAGCTCAGGCAGCAGCGCCTCCTCGCCCAGCCGCAGCCGCTTGGAGATCACCTTGCGCACGCCGCCGACCACGCCGCGCACCACCGCGGGGTCGATGCCGGCGTACTCCTCCGACTGTTCGCAGCCGGCGCGGATCCAGAGCTCGAACGCGGCGGCCCCGCGGTCGGCGTGCTCGATCGCCGCTTGCCCGGCGACGTAGACCTCGAGCAGGCAGACGCGCGCCGCGGCCGGCTGTGCGACGACCTGCCCGACGAACGCCTCGAACGCCGCGATCAGCCGCTCGTTCCAGGCCCCGCTGCCGCCGTGCGCCACGGTGACCGCGGCCATCGCAAAGCCGAGCGTCGCGTCGACCGCCGCGACGAAGCAGTCCTCCTTGTTGGCGTAGTGCCTGTAGAACGCGGTCCGCGACACGCCGGACAGCTCCACCACGTCGCCGACGGTGGTCCGCTCGTAGCCGCGCTCGGCGACGGCCGCCACCATCGCCGCGAGCAGCCTCCAGCGCTGGTTGCGCGCCACCGACTCCGGCGGCAGCCGGTAGCCCGGCGCGAGCTTTCGCGACCGCAGCTGGCTCGAGTCGCCCCATGGGGTCTCGGTCATCCCGGCCGGGACCCTACTGAAGTTGGTACCCGTGTGTCTCTAAAGCTGGTCCCTCGCGGAGGCGCTCCAGGCGCATTGGCAAGGGTTGTCGCGTGGGCTCGCGTAGCTCCAGGGCTGAGGTTGACGGTTCTCCCTTGACGGCAAGGGTAGCGGTCTGTTTTTATGCGCAGATGGACATGCGTGTCTCCGTCTAAGTGCGGAGAGGCGGTGGGGTCCGCGGATGAGTCGGGCGTAGACGAGCAGGACCAACGAGGAGAGGACGAGCACCTATGAAGCGTTCGCAGCAGTTTTCTGCAGCCGGTCTCCCGGCTGGGATTGCCGTTCTGGGCCGTGGGGCTTTGGACGGGGCTGCTGTTGCGCCTTGGGTTGAAGGGACTGGTGCGTCCGTTTTCGGGCGGCGGCTGGTGGTGCTGTTGCTAGCGCTGTTCGGCGCGGCTGCCTTGGTGGTACCTGGTTCTGCTTGGGCGACGACTGGCCATACGTTCGCGGGGGAGTTCGGGGAGTACGGCAATGGCGACGGCCAGTTCGCCGAGCCTTTTCATAATGGTCCGTCGGCTGTTGCGGTGATGCCGTCGACGGGTGAGGTCTTCGCGGTCGACGAGGGGCGAGTGCAGCGCTTCAGCGAGGACGGGGTATTCCAGTCGGCTTTTGCTCTCGATCCCTCGTTTCAGGGTGGTGTGAGCTCGGCTGCTGCTGACCCGACCGGTTCTGGGGCGATCTATGTCGCGACGGGCGAGAACGGCGGCGTTCCTTCGGTGGTGAAGTACAGCACCGCCGGCGTGCAGGCCTACGCCCTGGACACCTCGGGTACGGGGACGTCGATCAACGGCAATGCCCAGGTCGCGGTCGACCCGGCCGATGGGACGGTGTATGTGACCGCGACCAACGACTTCGGTTTCCCGGTCATCGCGAGCTTCGATCAGACCGGTGCGTTCATCGGCTCCTTCGACGGCTCTGATGGGTCGTCCGATGGTGGCTTTGGCCAGTTCTGTTATCCGTCGAGCTTGGCGGTCGATAGCTCGCATCGGGTCTATGCGCTCGATCCGTGTAAGGGTCGTGTCGATCAGTACAGCGCGACCGGTACGTGGGCCGCGACGGTCGCGAACGCGGCGCCGTCGGCGGTCGCGGTCGACCCGACCTCGGACGAGGTGTATGTGGCGCAGCCGGGCCCGGTCGGGTTGCAGATCGCCCACTTCACCGCCGGCGGCACAGCGCCGATCTACACCTTCGACGCCTCCAACGTGGGTGGTGTCAGGGCGATGTCAGTCAGCGGTTTGGGGACGGTCTATACCTCCGACGCGACCGACCCAGTCGTCGAGCGGTTCGTCCGCTTCGAGGGTCCGACATTGACGACCGATCCAGCGGATCCGATCAACCCCCGCGACGCAACGCTCAACGGCACGATCGACCCCGAGGGCATCGACTCGACCTACCACTTCGAGTACGGCACCGACCTCACCTACGGATCTCGCACCGTCGGCGACATCGATGCGGGCAGTGGCAGCGACCCGGTCGCGGCATCAGGCTTGGCGACCGGCTTGAAGCCCAGCACGACTTATCACTTCCGGATCGTCGGCACCAACGCCTCGGGATCGATCAAGGGCCCCGATAGGGAGTTCACGACCGCGCCCGCGCCTGCGACGTTGGACGGCTCGCCGCCGTTTGCGTCGGCGATCGGGCCGCGCACCGCTCGTATTCACGGCACGATCAACCCGAACAGCAACTTCATCGTTGGTTGGCGCATGGAGTACGGCACTACCACGGCCTATGGCTCAACGGCGAGTACGACACCCGGGTTCTGTGGCTTCGGCAACTGTGGTGGGGCTGACGTGCCGGTGTTCGCAGAGCTCTCGAATCTTCAGCCCGGCACGCTCTATCACTTCCGCCTGGTAGCTGACCCTGACGGGGTGGGCGGCGTTCAGCAGGGTGTCGATCAGACGTTCATCACCGCCCCCGCCGCCAGTGGTGGCGCGAGCGGTGTGACGACCAGGCGCGCGACGCTGACCGGCACGATCAACCCCCACGGCGAGAACACCACCTACCACTTCAACTACGGGACGACCACCGCCTACGGCACAAGCACCTCAGAGATAGACGCCGGCAATGGTGACGGCGACCAGCAGGTGTCGCATCAAGTGTCGGGCCTGGGGCCGGACACGGTCTACCACGTCCAGGTCGTCGCAACCAGCGACGATGGGGTGATCCGCTACGGCGGAGACGGCCTGTTCCGCACGGCACCGGCGCCGAGCGCGGTGGCGATCAGCCCCGTCGGTGTGTCGACGGGTTCGGCGACGTTGGTCGGCAACGTCGGCACCCACGGCCTGCCGGGCACATATCGCTTCGACGTCAGCTCGCTGGACAGCCCGTACTCGACCTCGACGGGAGAGCGTGCGGCGTCGGGCCATGCTTTGGCTGAGCGGGTCACCGTCCCGGTCGATGGGCTCCCGGCGGGTGAGACGTTCGTCGTGCGGCTGGTGGTGACCAGCAACGACTCGTCGCGGGTCAGCGACCAGGTCACCTTCGCTACCGCCTCTGCGCCAAAGGTGTTCCCGCCCCCACCGTCGGGTGATGGTCCGAGCTCCTACGGCTGCAAGACACCGCGCCTTGACAGCTACAACGCAAAGCCCAAGCCAGGCGACACGATCGCGGTCCACGGCAAGGACCTCGGCGCCGGCGGCACCGCGATGTTGGGCGATCGGTCCACGGTTCCGACCGACTGGACGGCAACCGGATTCAAGCTCGAGATCCCCGACGACGCGGAGGGCACGCTCGGACTGACCGTCAACTGCGGGAAGCGGTCGAACACGATCGCTGTAGCAATCTTCAAGAAGCCGAGCAATCGCTTCTCGATCGCCAACACCACAGTCAACGGGTCGAAGGCGACGTTGTCGGTCAAGGTCGCCGGCCCAGGGAAGCTCACAAGCTCGGCGGCCAAGGCCATGCCCGGCAAGGTGACGATCAAGAAGGCGGGTAGAGCCAAGCTCGTCGTCAAGCTCAACCGTGCCGGCAGCCGGGCCTTGAGAAAGTCAAAGACCGGCCGGCTCAAAGTCCCCGTCAGAGTCCGATACCTGCCGGCAGGAGGACGGGCGGCCACAAAGGCAGTCACCGTCACCTTCAAGCACACCGCGGGGCGCTAGCCATGCGTAACCACCAGAACGGACCCGCTGTGCCAACTCATAAAGGAGCGTTCATGCCGTTGTCGCTGTCAGCATCGTTTCGGACGGCGAACGCCTGGGCTGTCGCTGCTGCCATGAGTTTGCTACTAGCCCTCGGCCTAGCCGCTGCACCGAAGGCGTCGGCCGACGACGCATGTGCCAACGCCGCGTTGCGTGAGCAGAACAACTCCACCGGGCTCCCCGACTGCCGCGCCTACGAGATGGTCAGCCCAACCTACAAGGAGGGCTTTGTCGTCGAGCCGGCCGGTTTTGGCTTTACCGACGACGGGGTCGTCTCGTACCAGTCGTTCGGCACCTTTGCCGGCAACCCTCAAGCGATCCTTCCGATCCCCTATCACGCCACCCGCTCGGCGACGGGCTGGACGACGACCGCCCTCGCCCCACCCGACCGGCTCTACGACAAGCGCGTCACGATGGTAGCCGAGTCAGTCGATCTAGAGCGGTCGCTGTGGGCAATGCGCCGACGTGAGCTGCCAGGCGACAAGCTCGGCTTCTGGCTGCGTGATTCCGACGGGGCCTTCACGCGCATCGGAGATGCCGAGGACGACACGCTCTCGCCGGGCGGGTTTCGAGTCTTTGTTGGGGGTTCAGACGACCTTTCGCAAATAGTGTTCAATCATGGTCCCCAAGGCGGGGCCTTCACCAACATGTACGAGTATGTTGGCACCGGCAACGATAGCTCTGCGCGTGCGGTGAGCGTCGACAATAATGGTCAGACTACACCGCCCGAGATCTGTCCTAGGGACGTTTCGGATGATGGGCGAGTGATCGTCTATATGGCCGGGGGATGTCAGGGCCCCGCCACCCAGGTGTGGGCGCGGGTGGCCGCGTCGGCGTCGGTTGCGGTGTCGGGCTCTGAGTGCACACGGTCGCCTGGCGATCCGGGTGGTGAGTGCAATGGGATGTCTGCGGCGGTATATGAGGGTTCCGCTAATGACGGATCGCGAGTCTTCTTCACTACAAGCCAGCAGCTCGTCAATGGCGATGTCGATCAGACCCAAGATCTGTATGCGTGTGACATCCCGCCTGGTGCGCCGGCGGGAGTCGGGGCGGCCAACCCGTGTTCGACGCTGACCCAGGTCTCAGGGGCCGCGAGCGGGGCCCAGGTCGGAAACGTGCCGGTGGTCTCTGAGGACGGGTCGCGGGTCTACTTCGTTGCTGTGGGTGCTGCGCTGGCCGACAACCTTGGCACCAACGGTGCTGCGCCGGTAGCCGGCCAGCCCAACCTGTATGTCTGGACAAAGGACGCCGCTCACCCGGCAGGTGAGGTCAGGTTCGTCGCCAAGCTCGACGCCGACGACCTCGATCCCTCGGTGCTGGCGCAGCTGTCGTCGGACGCGCGATACCTGGTCTTCGCCACCGCGAGCGCTTTGGTGACCAGCGGGCCGGGCGCCGACACTGATGGCGCGAGGGATGTGTATCGCTATGACTTCTCGACCCGCACGATGGTCCGCCTGTCGACCTCCGTGACTGGTAGTGGCGGCAACAGCTCAGGGTTCGACGTCTTCTACCTTGCCGGGGCTACCTCGACGATCACGTCTGATGGGTCGACGGCGATCTTCGATACCGCCGAGGGCCTGTCTGCCAGCGATACGAATGGTGTAAGCGACGTGTATGCATGGCGCGATGGGCAGGTGTCGCGGATCTCTACGGACGGCGGCCACGCGATGGGAATCAGCCCGTCGGGTCGCGACATTTTCTTTCTCACCGATGCACAGGTCGTCGCCGCGGACGGCGATCCCCTCACTGACCTCTACACCGCCCGGGTTGGCGGTGGGTTCGGTCAATCGCGGCCGGCGCCTTGTTCAGGGGACAGCTGTCGAGGGACGTTGAGCGGCGCCCCCGGTCTCGCTGCGCCGAGCCCGGGGCGGCCGGGAGACAGTGACCCTGGCAATGACGCAGCTGTGGTGTTGTCTTTGCGGTCGGTGACCGCGGCGCAGCGTCGGCGGCTGGCGGCTACGGGGAAGATCACGGTGACGGCGAGGTCCAACGCGGCCGGGACCGTGCGCGCTATAGCGAGGGCAAAGATCGGCGGCAGGTCGGTCATAGTCGGGTCCGGGCGACGCACGATGACGCGGCCAGGGTCGGTGACGGTGACGTTGAAGCTGTCGCGCAAGGCTCGTTCGCAGTTGGCGGCGCGGGGGCGGCTGGTGGTCAGGGTGTCGGTCAGTCACTCCAAGGCCACTAAGAGTCGGTCGGTGGCGCTGAAACTGTCCAAAGCGAAAGCAAGCAAGTCGGTCAGGGGGGATCGGTCATGATGCGCCGTCTCCTTGGTCCTGCCGACATTTCGAATCGAGGAACCAAGACCATGAGCACTAGCACTGTGAGCCTGAGTCGCCGGCTAGGTCGGCTGTGTGTTGCCGTGGTCGCGCTGGTGGCCGCGAGCGCGATGGTGTCGTCGGTGGCTGTCGCGGTCGCACCGCCAATACCGCCGTTTGACATCGTCGACTTCAGCGCACGATCGCTGGATGCGCAGGGCGATGACTATGCGGTAGCCGGCGGCCATCCTCATGATGTCGAGGTTTCCTTCGGGTTTCCCAACAACGGCGAGCCAGCAGGCGTGGAGCTCGTGAAGTCGACGTATGTGGATTCGCCGCCTGGATTTGTCGGCAACCCGGCCGCGGCCGCTCGTTGCACGATGGTACAGATGAAAGCGGGAACCCCGACGGCGCCGGCCTGCCCTCCGAGGAGTCTGGTCGGACACCTCGTACTGACGTTCACCGATGCCCAGCAGACGCTACCGCTATTCAACATGGTGCCCGAGCGTGGGTATCCGGCCCAATTCGGCTTTCGCGCCGATTTCAAGCCTGTGGTGTTATATCCGCGTTTGCGGCCGCGGACGGGCCGGTATGGGATCACGGTTGCGAGCCCGGGCATCGCCTCCTTGGAGTTCTTCGGGATCAAGGCGGTGTTGTATGGGGTTCCGTCCCAGCGTGACCTGCCGGGGGGTGGTCCGTCGGCGGGCGGCGCCCCAGTTCCGTTCTTGTCGAATCCGGGTGATTGCCTGGTTGCCGAGCCGGTGACCAGGCTGTTCGCCGATTCGTGGCCGCTTCCCGCGCGGACGCTGCCCAGCGGTGCGGCTGATTTCGGCTTTCCGGATTTGAGCGATCCTTTGTGGAAGTCGGCCAGCGCCGTTGCTCCCGCGGCGACGGGCTGCGACAGCCCGGCGCTGGCGTCGCAGTTCAGGCCGAGCCTGGACATGCGTCCGACGCCGAGCACAGGGACCACGCAGGCGGATGCGCCGTCTGGCTATACCGTTGATTTGAAGTTCCCGCAGGCCGCTAACGATCCCACTGATTCGAGTTCGCCGGCCGATCCGTCGGTGCCTTTGGCGCCGCCTTTGAAGGACGCGACGGTGACGTTGCCGGAGGGCGTGTCGGTCTCGCCGTCGGCCGCCGATGGGCTGGAAGGCTGCATCGACACGGGCCCTGGCGATCAGGTCCACTACGACACCACCGATCCGGCAGCCTGCCCGGATGGTTCGAAGGTCGGTTCGGTTGTCGCTACGTCGCCGCTGTTGGCCGAGCGTGCCCCGCAGACCGATGAGGTCATCGGCGCCGACCCAATCGGCGGCAATGTGTTCGTCATCGCGCCGCATCCCGGCGACCTCGATCCTAGTGGTGGGCGCGACGGTCTGTTCCGGCTGTTGGTCGAGATCGATTCCCGCGAGCATGGCATCAACGTCAAGATTCCCGGTGTCGTCACCGCGGACAAGGACACTGGCCGGTTGACGGCCAGGTTCGAGGACAACCCGCAGCTGCCGGCGAAATCGCTGCGGCTGGTGTTCGACCCAGGTCCGCGCGCCCCGTTGGCCAATCCGGCGACGTGTACGACAGCGACGACCACCGGAGTGTTCACGCCGTGGTCGCGGGGGGGGGGACGCGGGATGATGGCGTGCAGGTTGCGGGTACCCCGGACGCGACCTCCAGCTCGTCGTTCGACGTGAGCTGGGACGGCCAGGGCGCTGGCTGTCCGGCAACCCTGCCATTTGCACCTGGCCTGAATGCTGGTCTTGTCGACCTGCAGGGCGGCGGCTCGAGTCCGTTCGTGTTCGACCTCACCCGTGGTGATCGCCAGGACGTCATCGACGGCCTCGACGTGTCGCTTCCGGGCGGTCTTCTGGGCGCGGTCAGGAACGTTCCGCTGTGTTCCGATGCTGCGGCCAACGCTGGCTCGTGCCCAGCGGCTGCGCGTGTCGGCTCGGCCACCGTCGCTGCTGGTCCGGGTTCCAACCCGTTCTATCTGCGTGATCAGCCGGTGTCGTTGACCGGCCCGTACAAGGGTGCCCCGTACGGCCTTGCCGTCGCCGTCCACGCGGCGGCTGGCCCGTTCGATCTAGGCACCGTCGTCGTCCGACAGGGGCTCTACGTCGATCGGAGCACCGCGCGTGTGACGGTGAAGTCCGAACCGTTGCCGACGATCCGCGACGGTGTCCCGTTTCGCGTGCGGCGTGTGCATGTGGCGGTCGACCGCCCGGGCTTTATGCGGTCGCCGACCTCGTGTGAGGCAAAGACGATCGCGACGAGTGTCTCGTCGGCCGGCGGTCAGACGGCGAATCTGTCGACGCCGTTGCAGGCGACGGGTTGTTCGAAGCTTGGGTTCAAGCCGAAGCTGAAGCTGGCGTTGACGGGCAAGAAGCAGACGAAGACCGGCAAGCATCCCGGCGTCAAGGCGACCGTCACCCAGCAGCCCGGCGAGGCCGGGATCGAGAAGGCCGTCGTCCGGCTGCCGAAGAGCGTCGCGCTGGATCCGGCCAACGCCCAGGCGCTCTGCGAGTTTGCCGACGGCACCAAGGACGATCTCGAGAAGCATTGCCCGAAGGGCTCGATCGTCGGACGCGCTAAGGCCGTCTCGCCGCTGCTCAAGAAGCCGTTGGCCGGCAACGTCTACTTCGTCAAGAACGTCCGCCGGGGCAAGACGGGCAACGCGATCCGAACACTCCCCATGCTGATCGTCGCCCTGAGAGGCGAGATCGCAATCAACCTCAAGGGCGAGAGCAGCACGACCAAGGACGGCAAGCTGGTCAACACCTTCGCCAACGTCCCAGACGCCCCGATCAGCAAGTTCAACCTCAACATCAAGGGCGGCAAGAACGGGATCCTCGCGGTCACCCGGACCAGGACCGCCAGGATCAACCTCTGCGCCGGCCGCCACGTCGCCGAGGCCGACATGAACGGCCACAACGGCAAGCGCTTCGACCGCGACATCAGGGTCAAGACACCGTGCACCAAGCGCCAGACCAAGGCCGCCAAGCGCGCCGCTAGTCGCGCCGCGAACCGCCGCTAAACCTCCGGCACGACAACCGCCCTGGGCTTTCTGTTGTGTGGCCCGGGGCGGTCTTGACCTTCTCCTATCTCGGCCCTTTGTGGCCGAGACTTCCCATACACACAAAGATAAGGAGCATTGAAACCAGATGATTAAGACGATGAAAAGGAGTCTCGTGCTCGCGGCCGCCGTTGCGGCCCTGAGCGCATTCGCCGTCCCATCAATGGCCTCCGCCGCCAACTGGGGCGTCGTCGGTTCTAACCACACCCTCACCGCGAGTGTCGGCTTTATTCTGAACTCATCAATGGGCTCGGCAACCGCCGGCTGTGGTGTCAGCTTGGGCGCCAAGGTGCGCACCCCGGCTTCATCGACGCTGGATATTTTGAACTCCACCAACCTCACGTGCCCGGGGCCGACCTCACCGCCTCTCGGCGGGTGGCTGGCAAACTGCACCATGTCGGGCGTTGCGAGCAGCTTGCCGTGGACGGCGACTGCGGTTAGCACCACTAACATTCAGATGTACATGAATTATACCGTGACCGTAAGCGGTGGCGCTAATTGCCTACCCAGGGGCCAAACGTACACCTTGTCTGGAACGGTGTCGGGTGCGTGGAGCGGCAATGGCTCCAACCAGCACTCGCTGGTATTTCAGCAGGCACCTGGTCTGAGTTTTGTTGGCTATGGCTTGTATGCGAGTGTGGTGACGTCCGGGACATACAGGAACACTCAGCAGACCCTGACGCTGAACTAGGCGGCGCGCCTGCCTAGAGCAGCCCTACCTGTTGTGGCTGCCTACTGTGGTGGCCCCGACGCGCACTAGCAGGAACCCCGAGAGGGCCGGCAACCGCCGGCCCTCTCTTCGTCGTTACGGGCTGTCTCGAGGTTGTCGGCCCTTTAGGGGGCATGGCCCTC
Source organism: Thermoleophilaceae bacterium (assembly GCA_035630335.1). Classification (GTDB taxonomy): domain Bacteria; phylum Actinomycetota; class Thermoleophilia; order Solirubrobacterales; family Thermoleophilaceae; genus JAAYBF01. The sequence goes on from DASQKV010000082.1 coordinate 129,291, forward strand.
CATCGCCAAGGATCCTCGCTGAATCGGGCTAGAACCGGCCTCATCGCTACTCGTGCACGGGCGTTGCTCGCAACGAGGAGCGAGGCGGGGTCGCAGCAGGCGGTCGCGCTACTTTCGGCGTGACGAGGACCCGGACCTTCCCGGCCGCGAGCCCGGCGCGCGCTGCCCCGCGAGACGCGCGGAAGGCGCGTCGTCCTCGACGAGATCCACCGGCTGGGCAACCCGTCGGAGCTGTTGAAGATCGCGGCCGACCACTTTCCCGAGACTCGCGTCATCGCGACCGGCTCCTCGACGCTCGAGGCGAGCGCCAAGTTCCGCGACACCCTGACCGGCCGCAGGGAGACGGTCTGGTTGACGCCGATGATCGCCGCCGACCTGGTCGCCAGCCGAGAGCCATCGAGGCGTTCAGGCGCCTTCATCCCGGCGGGCCGAACTACGTCGTGTCGACGGACGTCGACGCTCCATACACGCGGAGTCGGAATGGGCTCGAGGTCGAGCACATTTCGCTCGAGCACCTGATCGCTCGGCTGTCGGGCGAGCCGCTCGGGTAGACCCGACCTAACTGCCTACTCCCGACCGTATTTACATACTATGCGGCCTGAGTATGTAGATTGGGTCCTGTGAGCACATTCGCGGACATCGACCGGCATCTGGCGCTTCTGCCCGCCGATCTCGTTTCGATGCTGACGCGGATCCACGAGGCCAGGGGTCGCGAGCAGCTCTTTAGCCACCAGAACCCGGAGGGGCTCGAGGCGCTGCGACTGATCGCTCGGGTCCAGAGCGCCGAGGCGTCGAACGCGATCGAGAACGTTCATGCGCCGCGCGCTCGGATCGAGGCGCTCGTGGCAGACACGACCGAGCCCCAGAATCGGTCGGAGGCCGAGATCGCGGGGTATCGATACGTCCTCGACCAGTTGCACGCCTCAGCGGCGGACATTCCGTTCGAGCCGCGCTACGTCGAGCAGCTCCACGGCTACCTATACCGATTCACCGGCGACGACGACGCCGGGCAATTCAAGCGCCTGGACAACACCGTCGAGGAGCAGCACGCTGACGGCTTGGTGGTGGAGCGCTTCACGCCCGTCGCGGCGGACCTGACTCCGCAAGCCATGGATGACCTCCATCGCGGGTTCCATCGAGCCCGAGAGCAGGGCAGATATCCCGAGCTCCTGCTGGCTGCCGGTTATGTTCTCGACTTCCTGGTCATCCACCCGTTCCGTGACGGAAACGGTCGGATGTCGCGGCTGATCACGCTCTGGCTGCTCTACCTCGCGGGCCATGACGTCGGGCGCTTCGTCAGCGTGGAGAAGTTCATCGAGGCGTCGAAGGAGACCTACTACGAAGCGCTCGCGAAGTCCACGGTCGGCTGGCATGAGGGCGACCACGACCTGATCCCATGGGCCAGCTACCTCCTCGGCGTGCTCGTCGCCGTCTACAACGAGTTCGAGTCACGCACCGAGGTCACTTCGGGCCGGGGAAGCAAACGCGCACTCGTCGAGAACTTCATCCGTTCGTCGATTTCGACCAAATTCACCGTGGCCGATGTCCGAGACGCCGCCCCTGGCGTCAGTGACATCTATATTCGCCGCGTACTGGACGATCTCAAGAAGGACGGCGTGATCGAGCCCTCTGGCCGCGGCAAGGCAGCGTTCTGGACCCGCCTGCGCGACAACTTCTGAGATCGCCTGCGCCTATTGCCTTGACCGGCCGGCCGTGCTCTGAAGCGGATTGGGTCTCGGGCGGTCCGGTGGCCGTGGGTCGCCTGCTCTTCGACTGGGCCGGCCGATGATAGGATATATGCATGTTCGACCATAGCCCGCGCAAGGCGAACATCTCCCTGCTCGTGTTCGCCGTCTTGTTGACCCTCGGTTACGTGATCGTCCGCCCTGAGCCCGGGGAGGCTGCGTATCAGGTGGTCGTGTGGACATCGATAGTGGCGGCATTCTGCACACTGTTCGGCCTTTACTACCGCGAGGATCGGGCTCGAGCGCGTGCGGAGCGCGACCAATCTGACGGCGCGCCGTCGGAGCGTGACTAGGCCCGAGCGACCGTGTCCGGATACCTTCTCGCAGACCGGCGCGACACCGGCAGCCGCCGGCCCTCTCCGTCCGGGCGATCTGAGGACGGGTAGACTATCGGCATGGCTGACGAGCGTGCCAAGCCGCTCTTCGCGTCAGGCAACGAGGCCGAGTGGGCGCGCATAAACGAGGAAGAGGCTCAGCAGGATGTCGAGCTCGTGACGCGGCTCTCCATCGGTGAGCGCTTGGAGCTCGGCCAGCGTCTCTCCGATCAAGCGTTCGAGTTGATGAACGCCTTCCGCTCGCGCGGGCATGGCACTCTCCGAGATCCGAGGGCCTGATCTTGCCGGCGTAGTCGCTGATGCGACGGCGGCCGGGCTGCCGCACGTCGTAATCGGCGGCTTCGCGGTGATCGCCCACGGCTATCCCAGGTCGACGAAGGACTCAGACCTGCTCGGGCTTAGGCCCGTCCCTAGCCCGACGCCAGCAGCTCCACGCCCAGCCGCCGCGCGAGGCCTTCGCCGCCGCGCGCCATCACCCAGTCGTGGTTCCAGGCGAACACCGGTCGCGCGATGGGCGCGACGGTGTTCATCCACGCCTTGGTCGTCGCCACGCGCCAGTCGTAGGTCACTGCCGTGACGCCGCGCTCCTCGTAGAGCCGCCACGCGCCGGTGCCGTCGAGCCCACCCCGCGCGCGCCCCGCCATGTACGCCGGCGGGTCGAGCTCGCGCACCTCGAAGTCGAACTCGATCGCGTACGGGATCGCGCTGCGCCATCGGACCCGATAGCGGCTCCCAATCCGCTGCTCGTCGCCGTTGTCGAGCTCGACGACCGACACGACGCCGCGCCACCACTCCGGCCAGGCGGCCGCATCCCTGATGGTGTCCCAAATTCGCTCGCGTGGCGCCGGGAGCAGCCAGGTCGAAAGGAACTCGTAGTGGGCCGCCATCGCCAGAACCTATCCGGGGCAGCGCTCAAGTCGGGTCGCCGATCTACCGAACATGTGCTTATCACCACTACGTCTCAGGGGAGCAGCGGTCGGGCGACGTGAACAAGCACTCAGTCACATCAGGCATCGCCCGCACCCGTGCGACGCTCGCGATCGCCGTCGTGGTGATCGCCGCCGCCGTCTGGGCTGTGTCGGCGACGCAGCGGTCGACGGCGGAGCGTGTCTTCGAGGAGAGCGCGGCGGCGGAGCGGATGCTCACCGCGATGCTCGACCAGGAGACCGGCCTGCGTGGGTTCGCGCTCACGCGCGAGCGCTCGTTCCTCGAGCCGTTCGACCGCGGCGTGCGCGACTTCGACGCCGCGGCCGACGACGCCCGCGAGCACGCCGACGACGGACAGCGGCGCTCGATCGACGGCCTCGAGCGCACGGCCGACCGTTGGCGCACGCTCGCCGAGCAGGAGGTCGCGCTGCTCGCGCGTTTCCCGAACCGTCCCTTGCGAACCGACGAGGCGCTCCGCCGCAAACGGGTCTTCGACAGCTTCCGCAGGCAGAGCACGGACTTCTCCGCGGCCCTCACCGCGCACCGTCACGAGAAGCTCGACGAGGCCGGCCTGGTCTCGGTGCTCGTCATCGTCGCGCTCGCGGCGCTCTTCGGCGGCTTCGGGTTCACCGTCGTCGAGCGTCAGGCGAAGCGCGCCCTCGCCCGCCGCGACCGTGAGCGCGAGTACCGCCGCACGCAGGCCGAGTTCGCCGAGACGATGCAGATCATGCGCAACGAGGGCGAGGCCCACGACCTGGTGAAGAACCACCTCGAGCGCGTCATCGACGGCGGTCGCGTCACGGTGCTCAACCGCAACAACTCCGACAACCGCCTCTACGCCGCTACCCCGGTCGGCGACGACGCCGAGCTCGACGAGAAGCTGGTCGACGCCGAGCCCGACTCGTGCCTCGCCGTGCGGCTCGGGCGCCAGTACGAGCACGGCGCGGACTCCGATCCGCTGCTCAGCTGCGAGCTGTGTGGAAAATCTGCCGCCGAGGTGATCTGCAGCCCGTCGCTGGTCGGCGGCGAGGTGATCGGCTCGGTCCTGGTCCGCAACGAGCGAGCGCTGCAGTCCGAGGAGCGTCACCGCATCTCGGAGTCCGTGTCGCAGGCGTCGCCAGTGCTCGCGAACCTGCGCAACCTCGCGATCGCGGAGACGCGCGCCGCGACGGACGCCCTCACCGGCCTCCCCAACGCACGCTCGTGTCGCGACAACCTCAAGCGGATGGTCGCCCACGCGGCGCGCACCGTCTCGCCGCTCTCGGCCGTCATGTTCGACCTCGACCACTTCAAGCGGGTCAACGACCGCCACGGTCACGGCATGGGCGACGACGTCCTAGCCTCGATCGGCGAGGTCGTTCGCGCCACGCTACGCGGCAGCGACTTCGGCGGCCGCTACGGCGGCGAGGAGTTCCTGCTGCTGCTCCCCAGCACCGACCAGCACGGCGCCCTCGAGCTGTCCGAGAAGATCCGCCACGCGATCGCCCAGCTCGAGTTCCAGCAGCCCGAGCTCCACGTCACCGCCAGCTTCGGCATCGCCACCTACCCGCTCGACGCCCTCGACGCCGACAGCCTCCTACGCATGTCCGACCGCGCCCTCTACGTCGCCAAGTCCCAAGGCCGCAACCGCATCGAGCTCGTCGACGCCGCCAGCGCCGTCACCGAGCAGCACCACGGCGTCCCGCAGGACGCCTAGGTCACGCTCGGAGCGACACAGCTTCGCGACGACCGTCGCGGCACAGTGACAGCGCTTGATGTCAGTAGGTCCAGACCGCCACGGTGCGAGTCATGCGGCAACCCGGCTTGGCGATCAGGGTCTTGGTTCCAGGCGGTCTCGTGCTCTCGGCGTTCATCAGCCTTTGGATGGACGCCCCTCACGACGGCCTTCCTGGGATCGCGCTTGGCTCCGAGGCGCTGCTGGCGGTGGAGCGCACCGCCGCGTTCTTCGTCGCCTGGATGCTCGCCTTGATGATCCTCGCGGAGTCTTGTCGTGGGCGGCTTCCGCTAGAGATCTCGGGCCGTGGGGTCCGCTATGCGGACGTGCCTACGAGCCAGGCGGGCGTCCAGGAGGTGAGGAAGCTGATCCGCCGGCTCGACCACGAGCTCGCGGTACAGCGAGACGACATAGCGGATCTGCAATACTGCATAAATACTACGAGCGCAGGGGGTCGTGATGCGGAGCACGAGCAGCGACAAGCCGAAACTGAATGACGAGGAGCAGCGCGTGTTCGACCTTCTAGGCGAAGGTCTCCCGATGCATAAGGTCATCGAGAGGCTCGGTGGTTCGAAGGCCGAAGCGGCCGCGCTCGTCTACCGCGTCGTCACGCTTCGCGGTACCCCCAATTCAGAGGCGATCAAGGAGGGAATCGAGCGCCTCGAGAAGATCAACTTCGTCTAGGCGTCTAGTCCAGGCTCGCCACAACGTGCTTGATCTCGGTGTAGTCCTCGAGCGAGTACATCGACATGTCCTTGCCGTAGCCGGACTGCTTGTAGCCGCCGTGGGGCATCTCGGGAGTGATCGAGAAGTGGTCGTTGATCCAGACGCAGCCGAAGCGCAGGGCGCGTGAGACGCGCATCGCACGGCCGACGTCACGGGTCCAGACCGAGGCCGAGAGCCCGTAGCGGGTGCCGTTGGCCCACTCGATCGCCTTCGCCTCGTCGTCGAACGGCTGGACGGTGATCACCGGGCCGAAGATCTCGTCCTGGATCATCTCGTCCTCCTGCTCGAGGCCGGCGACGACCGTCGGCTCGAGGTAGTAGCCCGGCAGGTCCGGCTGGCTGCCGCCGGTGACGACCTCGACCCGTCCCGGCTTGCGCGCGAGGAAGCCCTCGACGCGCTCGCGCTGGCGAGCGGAGTTCAGCGGCCCGAGCGTCGTATCGGGCGAAAGCGTGTCGCCGACGACCTGCTGGCCGGCCTGCTCGGCGAGCCCGTTGACGACGTCGTCGTAGACCTTCTTCGACACGAGCACGCGTGTCGCTGCCGTGCAGTCCTGACCGGCGTTGTAGTAGCCCGCCTCCGCGATCGTCGCCATCGCGGTCTCCATGTCGACATCGTCGAAGACGACGACCGGCGCCTTGCCGCCGAGCTCGAGATGAACCTTCTTGAGCGTGTCGGCCGCAGCCGCGGCGATCCACTTGCCCGTGCCGGGCGAGCCGGTCAGCGAGATCATGTCGACGTCCGGGTGCCGTACCAGCGGCGCGCCCGCGGGCTCGCCGTGGCCGCCGATCACGTTCAGCACGCCGGGCGGGAAGATCTCCGCCGCCCACTCGGCCATCCTCAGCGTCGTCATCGGCGTCGTCTCGGCCGGCTTGAGCACGACCGTGTTGCCGGTCGCGAGCGCCGGGCCGATCTTCCAGACGGCCATCATCAGCGGGTAGTTCCACGGCGTGATCTGGCCGACGACGCCGATCGGCTCGCGGCGGATGAAGGACGTCTTGCCCTCCATGAACTCGCCCGCGGCCAGCCCGCCCATCGTGCGCCCGGCGCCGGCGAAGAAGCGCAGGTTGTCGACCATCGAGCCGACCTCCCCGCGCGCCTCGTGGCGCGGCTTGCCGGCGTCGGCCGACTCCATGTCGGCGATCTCCTCGGCGTGCTCCTCGAAGGCGTCGGCGAGCTTCATCAGGCAGTTGGCGCGCTCGCCGGGGGTCGTCGCCCACCAGCCGTCGAAGGCGCCGCGCGCGGCCGCCACCGCACGGTCGACGTCCTCCTCGGTCGACAGCGGCGCCTGCCCGATTACCTCGGTCGTCGCCGGGTTGAGCACCTCCTCGGTCTGGCCCTCCGCGGGATCGACGAACTCGCCGCCGATGAAGTTCTTCAGCTTGGTGATCGTTGTCGCCATTGGTCCTGTCCTCCTTCCTCTCTAGATCCTGGGACGGCCTCAGGCAGGCTCGAGCGCTCCAAGAACCTCGTCGACCGGCGTGTGGTCGATCCCCGTGCCCTCCGCCACGGCGGCGAGTGTCACTCGCCCGCCCATCACGTTAACGCCCTTCGCCAGTCCGGGCAGCGAATCGATCGCGCCCTTGAGGCCGTGGTCGGCCAGCGCCAGCACGTAGGGCAGCGTCGCGTTCGTCAGCGCGTAGGTCGAGGTGATCGGCACCGCGCCGGGCATGTTCGTCACGCAGTAGTGGGCGATCCCTTCGACCTCGTAGGTCGGCTCGGAGTGCGTCGTCGGGCGTGAGGTCTCGAAGCAGCCGCCCTGGTCAATCGACACGTCGACCAATACCGAGCGCGGCTTCATCAGCGCCAGCTGCTCGCGCTTGATCACATACGGCGCGCGCGCCCCGTGGACGAGCACCGCGCCGATCACGAGGTCCGCGCGCGGCAGCATCTCCTCGACGGCAAGCGTAGACGAGTACACCGTCGAGGCGCGCCCGGCGAAGGCGACGTCCAGCTCGCGCAGGCGGTCGACGTCGCGGTCGTAGACGAACACGTCGGCGTCCATCCCGATCGCGATCTTGGCGGCGTTGAAGCCGACGACCCCGCCGCCGATCACCATCACGTTCGCCGCCGCCACGCCCGGCACGCCGCCGAGCAGCACGCCGCGGCCGCCGAGCGGGCGCTCGAGCATGAACGCCCCGGCCTGGGTCGCGATCTTGCCGGCGACCTCGCTCATCGGCGCCAGCAGCGGCAGCCGCCCGTGTCCGTCCTCGACGGTCTCGTAGGCGACGCAGGTGGCGCCCGACTCGCACAGCGAGCGCGTCAGCTCGGGCGCCGGCGCGAGGTGGAGGTAGGTGAACAACGTCTGGCCCGGCCGCAGCAGCTCGACCTCGCCCGGCTGGGGCTCCTTGACGCCGAGCACCAGCTCGGCCTCGGCGAAGACGGCAGCCGCGTCGGGCGCGAGCCGGGCTCCCTGCGCCTCGTACTCGGCGTCGGCGATCCCCGACCCCTCTCCGGCGCCCGCCTGCACCACGACCTCGTGGCCGTGCTCGGACAGCTCGCGCGCGCCGGCGGGCGTCAGCGCGACGCGGTACTCGTCGGGCTTGATCTCGGTCGGGACGCCGACCTTCATCCGGCCGCCTCCGAGTCTGGGCGTCGCTCCTCGCCGCCGTCGGCGACGGCATGCGCGTGAACCTCGACCTCAAAGCGGCAGCTGCGCCGCTCGAGCTCCGGAAAGAGGTCGTCGGGCTCGACGCACAACTCGGGCGGGAGCGCGCCGCGCGCCGCGATCCGCCCACGCGCCAGCAAGCGCACGGCGGCGGCCGCCGGCGCCGCCGTCGAGACGATGCTGCCGCCGATGTCCCACTCCTCGACGGGTCCCGTTGTCGCGGTCACCGTGACGCTGCCGCCCACGCCCTCGGCCTCTACCCGGTGCACCGAGACGGTCTGGGGCGAGGCCGGCATCGCGGCGCGCGACGCCGCCGCCAGCTCGAGTTCGTCCGCCGCGACGAGCCCGCGCACGCGCTCCAGCACCTTCGGCGACAGCGACAGCCGGAAGCTGCACTCGCGACAGCCGAAGCTCGACGGGAACGTTCGCACCTCGGAGTGCAGCGTGTAGATCGTGTCGGCGTGGCCGATCGGCTCGGGCAGGTCGACGGCGCCGCCGGGCTGCAGCGGCGCCAGCGCCGTCGGCTCGCCGCCGCGCTGCGCCATCGGGTCCAGCGTCAGCTCGTCGACGAGCGTCTGCAGCGCGTACGGAAAGCTCGCGCCGTCGGGCGGATCGAGGTCGCGCCCGGCGGCGATCACGTCGACGCGCCGCGGCCGCTCGCCGAGCTCGCGCACCGCCCGCGCGGCCATCACGTTCGTCTTGCCCGGGCTCGACCCCATGCCCAGCAGCGCCAGCAGCCCGGCGCGCTCGAACTCCGGCGACAGCTCGAGCTGGTCACCGGTCATCCAGTACAGGCCCCCGAGGTCGACGTAGTGGCTGCCCGCCTCGAGACAGGCCCGCATCGCGTCGAGGTTGACGCGGTAGCTCGCCGAGTTCACCAGCACGTCGACGTCGCCGAGCGCGTCGGCGAGCCCGCCGCGTGCGTCGACCTCCGCCGCCCGTGCCCGCGGACCGCCATGCGTCTTCGCGACCGCCGCGGCCCGCTCGCCGTCGAGGTCGAGCAGCAGCAGCTCGCCGACCTCCTCCGACTCCGCGAGATCGCGCACGATCGCCGGGGCGATGATCCCGCCCGCGCCCAGAACGGCTGTGCGCAGGCCGCCGTTTATGCGATCAGCTCCTTGGCCCGCAGCGCCAGCCAGAGCTCGATCCGGTCGCGCGCCGACTTCATGTCGCGCCCGGTCAGCTCCTCGATCCGCTTGATCCGGTAGCGCAGCGTGTGGCGGTGGCAGTAGAGCTGGCGCGCCGCCTTCTCCCACTGCCCGTTCTGCTCGATGAACGCCTCGAGCGAGCGCAGCAGCTCGTCGCCGTACTCGCCGCCGCCGTCTTCGAGCGGCCCGAGCACGCTCTGGGTGTAGACGCGCAGCGCCTCGTCGTCCTGCACCGACAGCAGCAGCCGGAACGCGCCGAGGTCCTCGTGCGAGGCGATCTCGGGCGCCGAGCCGTTGGCGAGCGCCGTCGCCTCGAGCGCGCAGCGCGCCTCGTGGAAGCCGCGCCGGACCATCCCGACGGGCGCCACCCGGCCGACGCCGGCGCGTGCGTTCTCCCCAGCGTGACCCGCCACCAGGGCGCCCCGCAGCGAGCGCGCGAACTCGATCGGATCGAGCCCGTCGACGGCGTCGACGACCGCGCACAGCAGCTTGTCCCGGCACGCCACCAGCGCTCCCACCCCCGCCTCCGAGAGCGCGTTCTCGAGGTCGGGCTCGGCGGCGCCCGGGTCGTCGGTCGCGAACACCAGCACGGCCGCCTCGCCGCCGACCCCGAACGGTCGCAGCCGCGACTCGATCTCGCTCTCGGCGAGCCGCCCGGTCAGCGCCTCCGCGAGCACGTCGCCAGCGAGCCGGCGCTCGGTGTCGCGCATCACGCGCTGGCGCATCAGCTCGAGCGCCACGACCGTCGCCGCCTGTTGCAGGATCAGCCGCTCGAAGTCGCCGAGGCCGCCGGCGTCGCGCACGGCCACCAGCCACGCCTGCGGCGCTCCCCGCCCCCGCGTCGAGATCGGCAGCATCAGCGCGCGGCCGGCGATCTCCGGGTGCTCGGGCGTGTGCTCGCCGGTCGAGCGCCCGCCGGCGGCGCCGCGGTCGCGCACGCGCGCCCGCAGCGACTCCGCCGCCTCCTCGCCGAGCCGGCGCCGGAACGTGCGCTCGGCGAGCGTCTCGCCGCGTGCGTCGAGGACCATCACCGACCCCCCGATCGCCGCCGAGACCGCCGCCACCAGCTCGTCCAGCCCGCGCTCCTCGAGCACCAGCCGCTCGAGCCGCTTGTGGATCGCGATGCTGCGCTGGAGCACCTCGTACTGCTCGTTGACCAGCCGCCCGAACGCCTTCTCGGTGATCGCGATGAACGGCAGCTCGTAGGGGATCTCGAACACCGGCAGGCCTGCCGCACGCGCCTCCTCGAGCAGCGGGCCGGGCACCCGGTCGTGCGCGATCCCCGTTCCGAAGCCGACGCCGGAGAGGTGGTGATCGGCGACCAGGCGGGCGAACTCGCGCTGGCGCTTGGGCGTCGTCAGCTGGAGCCCGGTGGTGAGGATCATCTCGCCGCCCGACAGCCACGGCGTCGGGTCCGGCAGCTCGGAGATGTGGACCCAGCGGACGGGCGCCTCGGCGGCGTCCTCGCCGCTCAGCAGCTGGAGGCCGATCTCGTCGACGAGGTCCCGGACCGAGAGCATCCCGTTCCCGGGCCCCCTACCGCCGCCGCGTCACGGCGCGGTCCGGGCCATGGGACCCCGACGCGACGCGGTCCGAGGCCTCGGTGAGCACCGTTCGCAGGACGCTGCCGATCTCCTCGAACTGCTCGCTGTCGGCGATCAGCGGTGGCGACAGCTGGATCACCGGGTCGCCGCGATCGTCCGCACGGCAGATCAGCCCGTGCTCGTAGAGCGCGCCCGAGAGATATCCGCGCAGCAGCACCTCGGACTCGTCGTCGTCGAAGGTCTCCTTGGTCTCCTGGTCCTTGACCAGCTCGATCGCGTGGAAGAAGCCGGCGCCGCGCACGTCGCCGACGATCGGGATGTCGCGCAGCGACTCGAGCGTCTGCCTGAACTCGTCCTCCTTGGCGAGCACGTGGCCGCAGAGGTCCTCGCGCTCGAAGATGTCGAGGTTCGCGAGCGCCGCGGCCGCTGACACCGGGTGGCCGCCGAAGGTGAACCCGTGCGTGAACATGCTCGTGCCCTCGAGGAACGGCGCCGCGACGCGCTCGGAGGCGATCACCGCGCCCATCGGCGAGTAGGCGGAGGTCAGCGCCTTCGCCGTCGTGACGATGTCCGGCACGTAGCCGTAGCGGTCGCAGCCGAACCAGTGACCGAGCCGGCCCCACGCGCAGATCACCTCGTCGGAGATCAGCAGCACGCCGTAGCGGTCGCAGATCTCGCGCACGCGCTGCCAGTAGCCCTCCTGGGGGGTGAAGCAGCCGCCGGCGTTCTGGACCGGCTCGAGGATCACCGCCGAGACCGTCTCCGGCCCCTCGAACAGGATCCGCTCCTCGATCGCCTCCGCCGCCCAGAGCTGGTCGCGGTCGGCCGGCCAGCGGTAGCTGTTGGTGTTCGGCACGTGGCAGCCGCCCGGCAGCAGCGGCTCGAACGGCGCGCGCAGATCGGTGATGCCGGTCGCCGACAGCGCTCCCATCGTCGTGCCGTGGTAGGCGATCTCGCGCGCGATCAGCTTGTAGCGGCCCGCCTCGCCGTTGCGGCGGTGGTAGGTCCGCGCGAGCTTGAGCGCCGACTCCACCGCCTCGCTGCCGCCCGAGGTGAAGAAGACCCGGTCGAGGCCCTCGGGCGCATAGCCCGCGATCCGGTCCGCCAGCTCGATCGCGCGCGGGTGCGCGTAGCTCCAGTTCGTGTAGAAGCCGAGCTCCTTGACTTGCTCGGCCATCGCCTCGCCGATCTCGGTCCGGCCGTGGCCGGCGTTGACGCAGAACAGCGCCGACAGCCCGTCGAGATAGCGCTTTCCGTGCTCGTCGTAGACGTAGCAGCCGTCGCCGCGCACGATGATCGGGACCTCGGCGTCCCGGTACGCGCTCATGCGCGTGAAGTGCATCCACAGATGGCTCTTCGCCATCTCCTGCAGCGAGCTCTGGCCCCCCTCGGGCTCCTGCTTGACGGTCTGGGGTGTGGTCGCCATGTTCTCCCTCGACGCTAGACGCTGAGGACAACCGTATCCGCGCAGAGTCCAACGCACAACCCTCCGAACGTGAAATCGAAGCCGGGGGGCCTTGTACAGTTCGGCAAAGGGACTTTGGTCAGATTAGGTCTTCTGCATCTTGCGGGATCGACGCCACGGACATAGCTTCAGGTCAGGATCAGCCGCGGTGGAGCCCCGTGCTCGCCGCAGAGGAGGAGAGACCGGCAGCAGTTGAACGCCGCGACCGACAGCGAGAGTAGGCAGCCGAGCGTCAGGCTCGAGGGCGTCGTCAAGCGCTTTGGCGACTTCACCGCCGTCGCCGGGCTCGACCTCGACATCGACCGCGGCGAGTTCTTCACGCTGCTCGGGCCGAGCGGCTGCGGCAAGACGACGACGCTGCGGATGATCGCCGGCTTCGAGGATCCGACCGAGGGGCGCGTGCTGCTCGACGGCGACGACGTCTCCGCGCTGCCGCCCTACCGGCGCCCGACCAACACGGTCTTCCAGAGCTACGCGCTGTTCCCGCACCTGAGCGTCGAGCGCAACGTCGCCTTCGGGCTCGAGCGCAAGGGCGTGTCCAAGGACGAGACCCGCCGCCGCGTCGGCGAGGAGCTCGAGCGCGTCGGGCTCGCCTCAGAGGCGAAGCGCAAGCCGCGCCAGCTCTCCGGCGGCCAGCAGCAGCGCGTCGCGCTCGCCCGCGCGCTCGTCAACCGCCCCGCCGTGCTGCTGCTCGACGAGCCGCTCGGCGCGCTCGACCTCAAGCTGCGCAAGCGGTTGCAGATCGAGCTGAAGGGGATCCAGCGCGACGTCGGCATCACGTTCGTCTACGTCACCCACGACCAGGAGGAGGCGCTGACGATGTCCGACCGGATCGCGGTGATGAACCGCGGCGAGGTCGAGCAGATCGGCGACCCCGAGCAGGTCTACGCACGCCCCGAGACGACCTTCGTCGCCGGCTTCATCGGGGTGTCGAACCTGATGCCGGGCGTGGTGGAGGCGAGTGGCGAGTCGGGTCGCGTGCGGCTAGACGTCGGGCCGCAGGTCGGTGCCGACGTGCCCGTCCCGGTAGGGGAGCGCTGCCACGCCGTCGTGCGCCCGGAGAAGCTGCAGATCGCCGCCGACGGCGCGAGTCCTCCGTCCGGCCGTCCGTGCGTCGAGGGGCAGGTCGAGAGCTCGGTCTACCTCGGCACGGCGACCCAGATCGTGGTGAAGCTCGCCGGCGACGTGCGCATGACCGTGCTCGTGCCCAACGCCGACGAGGGCGTGCGCCAGGGGCTTCCGGGCGGCGGCGCCCGGGTAAGGCTGAGCTGGGACCCGGAGCACATCCACGTGGTCAGGGAGTCGGCCGCGGGCGGTCCCGCCGACTCCGACCTGAGGCCGACCGCCGAGCTTGCGCTGGGAAGCGCCGAGAGTTGAGACACCGAACGATGAGGAGACAGCCGTGAGGCATCGCAATCCCTCCACCCACAGCCGCGGACGGGCGGCCCTCATGGCGCTGCTCGTGCTGATCTTCGCCGTGGCGCTCGCCGCCTGTGGCGACGACGACAACGTCGGCGGCGGCAACGAGTCCGCCACCCAGGTCGCCGAGTCCGGACCCGTCAGGGGCGAGATCACGATCTCGAACTGGCCGGCCTACATGGACACCGGCAAGGACAACACCGTCAATGAGTTCCAGAACGAGAAGGACGTCAAGGTCGACTACGTCGAGGACGTCAACGACAACGCCGAGTTCTTCGGCAAGCTGCGGCCCCAGCTCGAGCAGGGCGAGTCCGGCGGGCGCAGCATCTTCGTCGTGACCGACTGGATGGCGAAGCAGATGTACGACCTCGGCTTCCTCCAGGAGCTCGACCACGCCGACCTGCCGACCGTCTTCGAGAACCTCCGCCCCGACCTCCAGAGCCCCTCGTTCGACCCCGAGCGCAAGTTCTCGGTCCCGTGGCAGACCGGACTGACCGGGATGATGGTCAACGAGCAGCTCGCGCCCGACGTGCGCTCGGTCAACGACCTCTTCGACCCGAAGTACAAGGGCAAGGTCACGATGCTCTCCGAGATGCGCGACACCGTGCCGCTCGTGATGAAGGCGGACGGCGTCGACGTCGACGAGGCCACCAAGCAGGACTGGCTCGACGCGATCGACAAGCTGCGCGAGGCGACCGAGTCCGGGCAGATCCGCCGCTTCACCGGCAACGACTACAACCAGGACATGACCAACGAGAACGTCGTCGCGGCGATCGGCTGGTCGGGCGACACCTCGATCATCGAGAACGAGGACGTCAGGTGGCGGATGCCCACCGAGGGCTGCATCATCTGGTCGGACAACATGGTGATCCCGAAGGGCGCGCCGAACACGGCCGCCGCGCTCGAGTGGATGAACTTCGTCTACGAGCCGGAGGTGCAGGCCGACATCGCCGAGTACGTCCAGTACGTGACGCCGGTGGCGGGCGTGGACGAGGTGCTGCGTGAGCGCGATCCGGCACTCGCCGACAACCAGCTGATCTTCCCGGACGAGGAGTTCACCAAGGACTGCTCGACCCAGCCGGACCCGCCTGGGTCGGCGGAGGATCGCCAAGAGGTGACCGAGGCGTTCCAGGACGTCGTCACGGGCCGCTCCTGATGACTCGCGGCGGCGGAGAAAGGCTCAGCGCTTGAGCGCTCTCCGCCGCCGCCTCGTCCCCTACGGCCTGCTGCTGCCGGGGACGGTCTGGCTGCTGCTGTTCTTCGCCGTGCCGATGTACTTCATGGGCGAGATGGCGCTGCGGTCGGGCTCGCTCGACACCGGCGGCTTCACGTTCAGCTGGGAGTGGGGCAACTTCGACGAGGCGCTGTCGGGAAGCGAGGAGCAGCTGCTGCGCTCGTTCGTCTACGCGGGCCTGGCGTCGCTGTTCGCGCTCCTGATCGCCTACCCGCTCGCCTACGCGATCGCGCTGCGCGCCGGCCGCTGGAAGCTGCTGCTGCTGTTCGCAGTCGTCGCGCCGTTCTTCACCACCTACCTGATCCGCACGATCGCCTGGAAGACGATCCTCGCCGACGCGAGCCCCGCGGTCGACGTGCTCAAGTTCCTTCAGATCGTGCCCGAGGACGGGCGCGTGCTCGCCACCGGGGGCGCCGTGGTCGCGGGCCTGACCTACAACTTCCTGCCGTTCATGATCCTGCCGATCTACGCGTCGCTCGAGCGGATGGACGTGCGCCTGATCGAGTCGGCGAAGGACCTCTACGCGTCGAGCGCGCAGGCCTTCTGGCGCGTGACGCTGCCGATTAGCGCACCCGGGATCGTCGCCGGCGTGCTGTTGACCTTCATCCCCGCGGTCGGCGACTACGTCAACGCGCTGCTGCTCGGCGGCACCGGCCAGACGATGGTCGGCAACGTGATCCAGTCGCTCTACCTCCAGCAGCGCGACTACCCCGAGGCGGCCGCGCTGTCGTTCGTGATGATGCTGGCGATCCTCGCCGTCGTGCTCGTCTACCTGCGCCTCGCCGGCACGGGCGCGTTCATGGGCGACGAGGAGGAGTCGCGGTGAGGTGGCTGCGCCGCAACGCGCTGCTGCTCTACGCGGCCGTCGCCGTCGCCTACATGCTCGTCCCGATCTTCGTGATCGCCCTGTTCTCGTTCGACCAGACCTCGAGCAACAAGCTCGACTACCGCTGGAGCGGCTTCACGCTCGACTTCTGGAAGGACGCCTTCGCCGACGAGGCGGTCAACGAGGCGATGATCACCAGCATCCAGCTCGCCGCGCTCTCGACGATCGTCGCGACCGTCCTCGGAACCCTGATGGCGCTCGCCCTCGTCCGCCACAAGTTCCGCGGCCGCGGCGTCTCCAACCTCCTGATCGTCCTCCCGATGGCGACCCCCGAGATCGTCATCGGCGCCGCCCTCCTGTCGATGTTCCTCATCTACGGCATCGGCCTCGGCTTCACCACCCTCTTCATCGCCCACGTCATGTTCTCGATCAGCTTCGTCGTGGTCGTCGTGCGCTCGCGCCTGATCGGCTTCGACCGCAGCCTCGAGGAGGCCGCCGCCGACCTCGGCGCCCGCCCCCTGACGACCTTCCGCACGATCACCCTCCCGCTGCTCGCCCCCGGCATCCTCGCCGCCGCCCTGCTCGCCTTCGCCCTCTCGATCGACGACTTCGTCATCTCCAACTTCAACTCCGGCACCACCGAGACGTTCCCGCTCTACATCTTCGGCGTCAGCCTCCGCGGCATCCCCGTCCAGGTCAACGTCCTCGCCACCATGCTCTTCCTCGTCGCCGTCGTCTGCATCGCCCTCGTCCTCTGGCAACAACGCCAAGCCGAGCGCATGGCCGCCGTCCGCCCCGATCCCGAGCCCGCGACAACGGCTCCCGGTGGTCTCGTGCGCGCGCCGGCCGCTACCCGCTAGCGGGAACCGCTGCACCACTAGAGTCCTCGCGATGGCTACCTATGACCTGCTTCGAGACCTTCCCGTCGTCATCGAGTCGTACGAGCTCGATGGGCTGAGTCAGCGGTTCGGGCCCGAGTTCGAGCGGCTGACGACTGAGATCGTCTTGAAGGGTGGCGGCGAGGAGGGCCGGGGCGAGGACGTCGTCTACGACGGGCTCGACCACGTCGCGTTGCGGGATGCGGGGCCGGTGCTCGATCTGGCGGGCGAGCACACGCTCGGCTCGTTCGCGCAGCTGCTCGACGGGCTAGATCTGTTTCCCGTGGCGCCCAGCCGCGAGGAGTCGCGCGACTACCGCCGCTGGGCGTTCGAGTCGGCGGCGCTCGACCTCGCGCTGCGCCAGGCAGGGCGCTCGCTCGGCGACGTCCTGGGACGCGAGCCGCGGCCGCTGAACTACGTCGTGTCGATGCGGCTCGCGCCAATGGGCAGCGAGGAGCCCGACAAGCCGGACCGCCTGCTCGGCGTTCTCGAGCGCTATCCGGGCACCCGCTTCAAGCTCGATCCCACGAACAGCTGGACGCCGGAGCTGATGCGGCAGCTCGTCGACACGGGCGCGGTCGACTCGCTCGATCTCAAGGGCCGTTACAAGGGCACGCCGGTCGACGTCGACACCGATCCCGAGCTGTACCGCCAGGTCGCCGAGATGTTCCCTGACGCGTGGCTCGAGGACCCCGACCTCGACCACCCCGAGGCGATGGCCGTGCTCGAGCCCCACCGCGACCGCATCACCTGGGACGCCCCGATCCACTCGGTAGCCGACATCGAGGCACTGCCGTTCCCGCCCAAGACCGTCAACGTCAAGCCCTCACGCTTCGGCCCGCTCGAGCGGCTGTTCGCCGCCTACGACTACTGCGAGCAGCGCGGCATCGGCGCCTACGGCGGCGGCCAGTCCGAGCTCGGCGTCGGCCGCGACCAGATCCAGTACCTCGCCGCCCTGATGCACCCGGACACGCCGAACGACACGGCGCCGAAGGAGTTCAACCTCCCCCAGCCGCCCGACGGCCTTCCCGCCAGTCCGATCGACCTGCCGATCGCGCCGACGGGCTTTCGCTTAGTGGACTGACCACTTCCGCGCATTTGCGCGCTGGACGCCCGCGCAATAATCGTCTGAGCAGTTCATCAAGGGTGCGCCGGGGGCCACCTCTCGTCTGAGTGGGTGTCGGGCGCGGCAAAGAGCCGGCGGACAAGCACGCCGGTCGATCGAGGGGAAGACTCACATGCGTCTCGTACGCAAGCTCACGCTGCTCGCCATCCTGGCGATCGCGGCCACGGCGCTGATGGCGCCGGCGGCATCTGGTCAGGAACCACTCATCCACGACCAGGTGCCCGGATTGCAGGCCTCCGGCGAACCCGGTGGCAACCCGTGTCCGGCGGTCGTCCAGTTCGCCGGCGGAGGCACCGCCGGTGGCTGTCGCCTGCACATCACGGGCACCAACGTCGCCTTCGTCAGCCACATGATCGGCGGCGAAGTGATCAACGCCAGCTGCAACATCGAAGTCGTCGCGAGGCTCGACTCGAGCGTCGAAGGCTTCTTCACCCACGCCGAAATGACCGACTCGCTCATCGGGGAGTGCCACCGTCAGCCGTGTGGATACGTCGAGGGTCAGTCCGAAGGCCGTCCGTGGAGCTTCTACGCGAAGGAAGTCGCCGCCGGCGTCGAAGCGCTGACCGCGCTCTTCTGCGTCCAGGACGATTTCGGCACCCAGCGCCACTGCGAAGTCGACTTCAGGCTGGTCGAGCCGATGAACCACCGTTACGGGCTCAACGTTCCGGCCGGTGGCGCGACATGCCACGGCACCATGCGCGAAATGCTCGGCACCTGGGGTGTCGAAGCCGACCCGGGTCAGACCGGCGAAATGGAGGCTGAGCAACAGGTCGAAATCAACCACACCCCGTAACAGCGTTCGACATGCATTCAGGAGGGAAATGACATGGCTCTAGTACGCAAGCTGACGTTGCTCGCCGTCGTGGCGATCGCGGCGACGGCGCTCATGGCGCCATCGGCGTTCGGCCAGGAACCGTTGATGCACGACCAGAATCCGCAGCTCCAGGCCGGAGCGGAACCGGGAAACAACCCTTGTCCCGCGGTCGTCGCCCACGACAACAACGTCGTCGAAGGCGGCTGTCGCCTGCACATCGCCGGCACGGGCATCCAGTTCATCGGTCACCTGGCCGGCGGCATGGAAGTGATCACCAGCACCTGCGCGATCGAATTCACGGCTCGGCTCGACTCAGCCGCGGAAGGGTTCCTGACCCACGTCGAAATGGCCGACTCGGGAGGCTTCGAGTGCCACCGCAGACCGTGCGGGTTCCTCGCGGTCGGTGACGAAGGCCGCCCCTGGGGCTTCTACGCGAAGGAAGTCGCGGCCGGGGACGAAAACCTGACCGTGCTGCTGTGCGTTCGGGACCAGAATGGGAACGAGGCCCACTGCGAAGTCGACTTCGACCTCACGCAGCCGGCCGACCACCGCTACACGATCGCGTCACCCGCGGGTGGCTCGCCGTGTCACGGAGCGCCGCGTGAAATCAACGGCAGCTGGAGCGTCGAAGGCATGCTCGGAATGACTGGCGAAGGCCAGGCCGAGCAGCAGGTCGAAATCAACCACACCTAGCCGCAGGCGTAGCGAGCTTGTCGAGGGGCCCCGCTCGGCGGGGCCCCTCCCCAGCTCCCGCCCTGCCTCGAAGGGCAGCCGAAAATCGCGCTTCCGCTAGCGTCGCTGCGCGAATCGGTCAGCGATCAGGAGGCCAGGCATGCCGGCGGAGCAGTTCGTCTCAGAGCTCAACGAGCAGATCGAGCGCGAGTACGGCGCTCATCAGCAGTACGCGGCGGTGGCCGTGTACTACGACGCGCTGACTCTGCCCCGGATGGCCGCGTTCTTCTACGCCCAGGCGCTCGAGGAGCGCGGGCACGCGATGATGATGGTCCAGTACCTGCTCGACGCCGGCGAGCAGCCGCTGATCCCGGGCGTCGCGGCGCCGAAGGTCGACTTCGCCGACATCGTCGAGCCGGTGCGCGTGGCGCTCGAGCAGGAGAAGCGCGTGACCGACCAGATCTCCGGTCTCGTCGCGATCGCGCGCGAGGCGAACGACTTCGTCAGCGAGCAGTTCATGCAGTGGTTCCTCAAGGAGCAGGTCGAGGAGGTCGCCACGATGTCCGACCTCCTCGCCGTCTGCGAGCGCTCGCGGGATCGTCCCTCGGAGATCGAGGACTACCTCGCCCGCGAGCACCCTGGCGACGCCGGCGGCGATCCCACTGCCCCGGCGATCGCCGGCGGCGGCTGAGCTAGAGCGCGAGCGACAGCGGCTGCTCGAGCAGCTCGCGAACCTGGGCGAGGAACTGGGCGCCGTCGGCGCCGTAGAGGATGCGGTGGTCGCAGACGAGCGTCAGCGTCATCAGGTCGCGCGCGACGACACGGCCGCGTTCGTCGACGGCCGGCTTCTTCTTCAGCGCCCCGACCGTGAGGATCGCCGCCTGCGGCGGGTTGACGATCGCGGTGAACCGCTCGATCCCGTACATGCCGAGGTTCGACACCGTGAACGTGCCGCCCGAGACCTCGGGCGGCGTGATCTCGCCGTCACGGACGCGCTCGATCAGCCGGCGGCCCTGGCGTGAGATCTCGCCGAGCGACTTCTGGTCGGCATCGTGGATCACCGGGACGACGAGCGCGTCGCGGGCCGCCACCGCGACGCCGACGTTGACGCGCGAGTAGCTCTCGAAGCGGCCGTCGCGGTAGGCGCCGTTGACGCGCGGGTGGTCGCGCAGAGCGAGCGCCGCGGCCTTGACGACCATGTCGTTGTAGGACGGCGCACGATCGGTCTGGGCCTTGAGCCGCTCGCGCAGCTCGATGCAGAGCGTCATGTCGATGTCGAGCTCGAGCGAGAAGTCCGGCACCGTCGCCTTCGACTCCGCCATCCGCCGCGACACCGTGCGCTGCAGCCGCGACGGCTCGTGCACCGTCGTCTCGCCCTTCGCGCCGCCGGCCGCGGGCTCTGGCGCCGGTGGGCTCGGCTCGGGGGGCGCAGCCTGCGCCGCATCGGCTGCCGGCTCCCCGGTGCCCTCGGGCTCGCTAGTCGCGGCGGCGCCGTCGGTCGGCTGCGTTGCCGGGGCCGGCTCCTTCGCCGCCGCCTCGACGTCTGCCTTGACGACCCTTCCTCCCGGGCCGCTGCCCTCCACACGCGCCAGCTCCACGCCGAGCTCGCCAGCCATCCTGCGCGCCACCGGCGAGGCCTTGAGGTGCTCGCCGCCGTTCGCCTTCGCGACGGGCCGCGGCGCCACGGCCGGCGCATCGGGCGCGTCGTCGACCGGCGCCGCCTCGCGCCGCTCGTGCTGCGCCCCATCATCGGACGGCTGGGTCTCGGGAGCCGCCTCCGCCTCCTTGCGCGCTGCCGGGCCGGCCTCCTCGGACTCCCCGGGATCCGCCTCCTCGGACTTGTCGGAGTCCTCCGCGCCCGCCTCGTCCTCCGCCCCGATCCGCGCGATCGGCTTGCCGACCTCCAGCGTCTCGCCTTCCTGGGCGAGGATCTCCACCAGCACCCCATCGCTGTCGGCGTCGTAGGTCATGTTCGCCTTGTCGGTCTCGATCTCGACGAGCGGCTGGCCGCGCTTGACCTCGCCGCCGCGTTGCACGAGCCACTTCAGCACCGTGCCCTCCTCCATCGAGTCGGACAGCCGCGGCATCACCACCTCGGTCGCCATCAGACGTCCCTGAAGGTCGCGAGCGCCGCCTTGACGACGTGCTCCTCGTGTGGGAACGCGGCCTGCTCGAGCGGCTTCGAGTAGGGCATCGGTACGTCGGCGCCCGTCACCCGTCCGACCGGCGCGTCGAGCCAGTCGAAGGCGTGCTCCTGGATCAGCGCCGCCATGTTCGCGCCGACGCCGCCGTGCGGCCAGCCCTCCTCGACGATCACCGCGCGGTTCGTCTTGCGCACCGAGGCGAGGATCGTGTCGAGGTCGAGCGGGCGCAGGGTACGCGGGTCTATCACCTCGGCCTCGACCTCGTGCTCGGAGGCGAGCACATCGGCAGCCTTGAGCGCCGTCTCGGCCATCCGCGAGATGCCGACGATCGTCACGTCGGCGCCCTCGCGGCGCACCGCCGCCTCGCCGAAGCGCATCGGCTCCTGATCCTCCGGCACCTCGCCGCGCCGGCCGTAGAGCGTCTCGTGCTCGATGAAGATCACCGGGTTGTCGTCGCGGATCGCCGCCTTCAGCAGCCCGCGCGCGTCGGCCGCCGTGCTCGGCGCGGCGACCAGCAGCCCCGGCACGTGCAGGTAGAGCGCCTCGAACGAGTGCGAGTGGGTCGGGCCGAGCTGGTGGCCGGCGCCCTGGGGCATCCGGATCACGAGCGGCACCTTGACCTGCGCGCCGAACATGTAGCGGATCGACGCGGCGCAGTTGACGATCTGGTCGAGCGCGAGCAGCGAGAAGTTGATCGTCATCAGCTCGACGACCGGCCGCAGGCCGGCCATCGCCGAGCCGACGCCCATGCCGACGATCGTGTTCTCCGAGATCGGCGTGTCGCGCACGCGCCGCTCGCCGAACTCCTGCAGCAGCCCGGCCGTGACCTTGAACGCCCCCTGGAAGACGCCGATGTCCTCGCCCATCAGGAAGACGCGCTCGTCGGCGTCCATCTCCTCGCGCAGCGCGAGGTTGAGCGCCTCGCGGTAGCGCATCTCAGCCATCGGCAGAGGCCTCTCCGCGCTCCAAGGCGCTCAGCCGCCCTCTCCGCGAGCGCGCGCCCGGCGGGTGTCGGGGTCCGTCTCGTCGGCGTGCGCCGCGCCCGCCTCGGCGAGCTCGCGCGCCACGTCGCCGGCCTCGCGCTCCTCCTCGCCGCGATGGACGCCCGGCGCGCGCGAGTCGGTCGACCACCACGGGTCGCGCACCTGCTCGCCGATCACATAGATGTCGTCGTAGAGCGAGTCGAGGTCGGGGAACGGCGAGCGCTCGGCGAACTCGACCGCCTCGTCGACGGCCTCGAGCGCCCGCTTATCGAGCGCCTCGATCGCGTCCTCGGACAGCACCCCGTCCTCGACCAGCCGCGCCGGGAAGGTCGCGAGCGGGTCGCGCCCGCGCCACTGCTCGACCTCGTCCTTGCTGCGGTACTCCTCGGGATCGGCCATCGAATGGCCGCGATAGCGGTAGGTGACCGCCTCGATCAGCTGCGGGGCGCCCTGCGTGCGTGCTTTCTCGAGCGCCGCCCCGACCCGTCTGTGCACGTCGAGTACGTCCATGCCGTCGCAGCGGCTGCCCGGTATGCCAAAGCTCTCCGCCTTGCGCGACAGGTCCGTCACGGCCGAGTGACGCTCGAGCGCCGTGCCCATGCCGAACTGGTTGTTGATCACCATGAAGACGACCGGCAGCTTCCAGAGCGCCGCGAGGTTCATCGTCTCGCCGAACGTGCCCTGGTTGGTCGCCCCGTCGCCGAACATGCACAGCGTCACGTCGTCGGTGCCGCTGTAGTCGGAGGCGAGCGCGACGCCCGCGGCCAGCGGCAGGTTGCCGCCGACGATCCCGTAGCCGCCGAGGAAGCGCCGCTCCATGTCGAACAGGTGCATCGAGCCGCCGCGCCCGCGCGAGCAGCCGTCGACCTTGCCGAACAGCTCTGCCATCACCGCCTCGGGCGGCGTCCCGCGCGCCAGCGCCTGGCCGTGCTCGCGGTAGGTCGACAGCAGGTAGTCGCCGTCGCGCAGCGCCTGGGTGGCGCCGACGATCGTCGCCTCCTCGCCGATGCAGAGGTGCAGGAAGCCGCCGATCTTCGCCTTCGCGTACATCTCGCCGGCGCGCTCCTCGAAGCGGCGGATCAGCAGCATCCGCGCGAGGATCCGCTCGCACGTCTCGCCATCGGGGAGGGGATGGGTCGTTGCCTCTACGCCAGTCGCGTCGGGGCCGCGGCCGCCCGTAGCGTCCTCGGTCGCCATCCCTCTCGACTCTAGCGCCGGGTCGGGCCCGGCGAGCGTGGCCGGGCTACTTGACGTCGACGAGGTCGACGATGAAGACGAGCGTCTCGTTCGGCTTGATGTCCGGCAGCCGTCCGGCCGCGCCGTAGCCCTTGTCGGGCGGGATCGTGAGCTCGCGGCGCCCGCCGACCTTCATCCCGACGATGCCCTCGTCCCAGCCGGCGATCACGGCGCCCTGCCCGAGCGTGAACGTAAACGGCTCGCCCCGGTCGTAGGAGGCGTCGAACTGCTTCTTCGTCGAGTACGAGACGCCGACGTAGTTCATCGTCACCTCGTCGCCCGTCTTGGCGGTCGCGCCGGTGCCCTTCTCGATGTCGCGCGTCTGGAGCTGCTTCGGCGGCGGTCCGGACGGGATCTGGACCTTCGGCTTGTCACCGTCGGCCGCGGGCGCGGCGGCCTCGGTCTCGGCGGCCTGGGTCTTGGTCGCCGGGGCGTCGACGCTGAAGTCGGCGGTCTCGGTCTCGCCGTCACCGCAGCCGGCGGCGACGGTCAGGGCGAGCACGGCGAGGCTGGAGATCAGAAAGGGTCGGATGCGCATGGGGCGGCATCCTAGACAGTCGCCGGCGCTCGCCGCAGCAAGTGTCAGGAGAGCGCGGCGGCCGCGTCCTCGAGGCGATCGTCGCCCCAGAACAGCTGGTCGCCGACCGCCACGGTCGGCACGCCAACGACTCCGTGCTCGACCGCCTCCGCCGTCGCGGCCTTCAGCCGCTCCTTGACCGACCGGCTCTCGATCCCCTTGACGATCGCGTTCGGATGCAGCTCACAGGCCGCCGCCGCGAGCAGGACGTTGTCGATCTCGGCGAGGTCGCGGCCGGCGCAGAACGCCTGGCGGAACGCCGCGAGCGAGAACGCGACGGTCCTGCCGGCCTGCTGGGCGAAGGTCGCGGCGCGCATCGCGGCGAGCGAGCTCGTCGGCCACGGGTCCGGCCAGCGCACGTCCAGCAGCCCGTACTCGCGCGCCCGCCGCTCGACCTCCGCCATGCCGGTCGCACGCTCGTCGGTCAGCGACCACGACCCACCGCCCGTGCTCTGCCAGACCCCGCCGAGCAGGATCGGCTGCCAGACCGCCGCCACCGGCAGCACCGCGTGGATCCGCTCGGCCGCGAGCCAGGCGTACGGCGACCCGAGGTCGTAGTAGAAGACGGGCGCCGAGTCGCTCATCGCGGATGGACCGTAACGCGAACCGGCCGCGACGCGCCGGCCGCGAACGGGTAGCCGGCCTCGATCGGGACTCGCGCCCGCAGCCGGTAGCGGGCGGTTGCCGCACCCGAGCGGAAGTCGTACGGAAAGCGCCAGCGCCCGTCGCGGCGGGAGCGCACGGCCGAGATCGTCCGCCAGCGCCCCCGAAAGTGCGCCTGGACCTCGACGAGCTTGCCGCGGTCCGAGATCGACCCTCCCCGCACGCGTCCGTGGAAGAGCACTCGCCCGTCGCCGTGCACGATCCTCCGGGCCGTGGCGATCGTCACAGGCGCCGGCACGTGGACGCCCAGCGCGCGCCGGCTGGGGAGCACGCCGCGGTCGCCGTCGAAGCGCAGGCTCACGATCGCCGAGCGGAGCGCCGGCAAGGTGAAGGCGAAGCGTCCAGCGACGTCGGTCTGCGCCACCGCAGCCTCGCGCGTGCGATCGCGTGAGACGAGCTCCACCGCCACGGCTCGCCCGGCGAGCGGCTCTCCCGCCAGCGTCGCGAGCCGACCGCGGATCGCCGCCGTCGACCCGTGCGGCGCCGTGATCACTTGGCGGCGGACCGTGACGCTCCTGCGGCAGCGCACCGCACGAGCGGGCCTGCAGCCGCGCCGCGCGACCTCGATGCGCTTGCCCACCGTTGCCCGTAGCCGCGTCGGTGTGCGGACGGGCAGGGTGCGCCCCGCTCCGCCGCGGACCGTCTGATTGCCCGCCGCATCGACGGCCCGTGCCCGCAGCTCGTAGAAGCCGTCCGCCAGTCGCGCGGCGTCGACGTCGGCCTCGAGCCGCGTGCCGGCGCGCGCAGTCGGAATCGGATTCCAAACCTTGGTGCCAAGTCGCTTCAGCTCGATCGCGCCGTCGGCGAGCCCGGAGAGGTCCTGCACCTCGGCCGTCACGATCGACGGAGCCGCCGGGTCGCTCGGCGCGAAGCGCACCGACGGCGGGTCCGGGTCGAGCCGCAACCGCAACGGCGTCGCGGCCTGTGCGACGGCGGCGTTGCCGGCCGCGTCCTCGAGCCACACGCGGACGTCCCACTCGCCGGCGCGCGGCACGGTGAGCCCCCCGAGCGTCGCGATCCCGTCACCGGCCTTCGCCCCACTCACGCAGTCGCCGCCACCGACACGACAGACGCTGAAGCGCGCGCCCGCGATCGGCGCGTGCTGACCCGCCGGGTTCGCCCAGCGGACGGCGAAGTCGTTCGCTGCTCGCCAGCCGCTGCCGCCGACGACCGCGGCGTCCCGGGGCGCGAGCGGCGCGTTGTTGTCGACCCTCAGCGAGCGGACGCCGCTGGCGACCGCCCCGCCGGCGTCGCGCACCCGCAGTGCGACCGTCCGCTGACCGTCCGGCAGCTTCGCGGTGTCCACCGTCCACGCCCCCGCATGAGCGCCCGGACACGGCTGTAGGCGCACGTACTCGCCGCCGACCGAGGCGCACGGTGCCGGGAGCCCGACCGCCGTCCCGTTGTCGAACTCGGCCTCGACGCCCGCCACTCCGCCGCCGACGTCGAACCCCGGAAACGTCAGCGTGTGGGCGCCGCGCAGCCAGCGGTTCGCGAGCAAGGTGCCATCCGCCGCTCCGAGAGTCGGCGGCACGTCGTCGCGGAGCGCGAAGCGAAACGACCGTCCGCGCACGCGCAGGTCGCCGGTCGTCCGCTGGAAGCACGAGAACCCCGGCCCGCACTGCACGTGGAAGCCGACCCGCTGCGCCACGAACCCACTCGTCGACGCGTTCCAGGCGCGCCCGACGGGGCCCTGCAGCCCGGACGGCGCGTACCAGGTGTCATTGCCCAGGTTGCCCTGGAAGAGGTACGAGCGCCCGCCCGAGCCGTCGCCGAACTGGGTCGCCTCGGCGTAGGTGGCGAGCCCGTTGATGCAGCAGCCCGCGAGCGTCCCGAACGCGCCGGAGAAGTGCACGATCGCCGTCCCGGCAGGCGCGTAGGCGAACCAGCCGCCATAGCCCCCGGACGGGTAGGTGTGCTCGACGCCCGGCGAGCTGTTGCGCGCCGACAGCCCGAACTCGCCGCAGCTGCTGCCGGTGTGCGGAATCAGCGGCGGCGTACCCGACGCCTGCCAGACGAAGTCGTGGCTCGGGATGCCCGCCGCCCAGTCGCACTGATGCACGTTGTAGGTCCCGCCGCTCGCGGGCGCGGGAGCGAGGATCGCCGACGCGGCCGCGAGGGCCACGGCGAGCATGAGACGGGACGCTGCTGACACGGGCTGCTCCTTCGGGACGGGATTCGTCCCATCGGAGGGCCGTCGCCGTGGCCTCCACCCCCAGGAGTCAGGTGCGCCGCAGGGCGTCAGCCGTGGATCAGCCAGCCGTCGGTGGCGCGGGCGGCCTCGAGGATCGTCTCGGCGAAGGCGGGGTGGGGGTGGATCGTGCGGGCGAGCTCGGGGTAGCCGCCCTCGAGCTCGCGGGCGACGACGAGCTCCTGGATCAGCTCGGCGGCCTTGACGGAGACGATGTGGCCGCCGACGATCTCGCCGTAGCGGCGGTCGCCGACGATCTTGACCATGCCGCCGCGGTCGCCGTAGACGGTCGGGGCGCCGACGGCGCCCATCGGGATCTTGCCGACGACGACGTCGTGACCGGCCTCCTTCGCCTGCGCCTCGGTCAGTCCGAAGCTGGCGACCTGGGGCGAGCAGAATGTGACCCGCGGCACGTAGGGGTAGTCGATCGGGTGGGTGTCCATCCCGGCGGCGTCCTCGACCGCGATCACGCCCTCGTCGGAGGCCTTGTGCGCGAGCGCTGGGCCTGGCACCAGGTCGCCGATCGCGTAGACGTTCTCCTTCGAGGTCCGTAGCGCTCCGTCGACCTCGATCAGTCCGCGCTCGTCGGTCTTGACGCCGGCCTCGTCGAGGCCGAGGCCCTCGACGTCGGCGCCGCGCCCGGCGGCGATGCAGAGCACGTCAAACTCGTGCTGCTCGCCGTTGACGACGAGCTTGACCGCGCCACCCGTGTCCTCCGCGGACTCGACGTTCGCGCCGGTGACGATCTTCACGTTCTGCTTCGCGATTTCACGCGCGCAGGCGCGGGCGATGTCCTTGTCCTCGAGCGGCAGGATCTGGTCGAGCGCCTCGATCAGCATCACCTCGGTGCCGAGCCGGCCGAACGCCGAGGCGACCTCGGTGCCCGACGCTCCGGCGCCGATCACGGCGAGCCGCTTCGGCTGCTCGGATGTCAGCCACATCGCCGCGGTGTCGAGGATCCGCCCGCCGAACTGGAGCCCCAACAGCGGCTTCGCCACCGATCCGGTCGCGAGGATCACCTTGCCGGCCTCGTACTCGTCGCCGTCGAACGAGCCGCCGACCTTGACGTTGCCGTCCTCGGTCAGCGATCCGTGTCCTTTGATGACCTCGATCTTGTTCTTGTCGAACAGCATCGAGACGCCGCCGGTGAGCGTCTTGATCACCTTGTCGCGGTGGGCCGTCGCGCCGGAGAAGTCGAAGCTCACGTCGGAGGCGGTGATGCCGAAGCTCTTCGCCTCGAGCACCTCCTTGTAGGCGTCGGCGACGCGCAGCACGGCCTTCGCCGGGATGCAGGCCTCGTTAAGGCAGCGTCCACCGACGACGTCGGCGCGCTCCACGACAGCCGTCTTCATGCCGACCTGCGCCGCCCGGATCGCGGCGACGTAGCCGCCCGGGCCGGAGCCGATCACGATGCAGTCGTAGGCGCTCTCGGGCATGGCGGGGGAGCCTATCCAAGGCCCGTCGTCGGCCGTCTGGCCCAGCGTTCTGCAGGCCGTCCGCCGGCGTCAGCGGTCCGCGCCGGGCCGCGGCGGCATCTGGATCCGCGCCATCGCCTTGACGAGGAACCAGAACAGCGTGCCCGCGGCGGCGACGATCACGCCCACGAGCAACGCCGCGGCGAGGTTGACCGCGGTCAGCAGCGCCAGCGAGCCGAGCACGATCGTGATCGCGAGCAGCGTCTGCATCCCGAGCACGGCCCAGTAGCGCGCACGCCACATGCCGACCGCGACCACGACGAGGATGGCTGCGCCGAGCAGGCTCTGGATCGTCTTCTGGCTCGCGTCGGGGTCGTAGCGGACCGCCATCGCGACGAGGTTGGCCAGCGCCGCAATCGCGGCGACGATCGCCCCGGCCGTCACCGCGCGCGGTCGCTCGCCGGGCCTCAGCGGCTCCAGCTGCGCGCGGACGGCGTCGTCCTTCGCGCGCGAGCGGGCGTAGCCGCGGGACATCCCGCGCTCTGGCGCCGCGCCGGTTCCTGCTCCGCCGTTCCGGCCCGCGTCGGAGCCCAGCTCCGCGCTCTGGGCCACCGGCGTGCGGTCGGTCGCCGCCCGAGCGCCCTGGCGCTGCTTGCGTCGCTTGCGGCTACCGCGCTGCGCCAACGGTCCTCCCTTCGAGCGCGGCGCGCAGGTCGGCGGCGGCCGCTCCGGGGTCGCCGGCCTCGCGGATCGCGCGCACGACCACGACGCGCTCGGCACCGGCCGCGACCACCTCGCCGACGTTCGACGCATCGATCCCGCCGATCGCGAACCACGGCACCGGCAACTGCCGCTCGGCGGCTGCGCGCACGTAGTCGAGACCGGCGGCAGCGCGCCCCGGCTTGGTCGGCGTCTCCCAGACCGGACCGACGCTGAGCTGATCCGCGCCCTCGGCCACGCCTGCCTCGAGCTGATCGGGCGAGTGGGTCGAGAGGCCGATCAGGAGCTCCTCGCCGACCAGGACACGGACCTCGGCGACCGGCATGTCGTCCTGTCCGACGTGCACGCCGTCGGCGCCCGCACGCAGCGCCAGATCGGGACGGTCGTTGAGCCACAGCAGCGCCCCGTGCCGGTCGCAGAGCGCTCTCCACGCGGCCGCGCGGCGCACGATCGCGTCGTCGTCGAGCGCCGGATCGCGCAGCTGGAGCATGTCGACGCCACCCGCGAGCGCCGCCTCGACGGCTGCGTCCGCCATCCCGCCGTCCGCGACCAGATACAGGCGCGCGCCGGCGAGGCGCTGCCGACGTTGCGCTGCGGAGGTCATCGCCTCGCATCCTCGCAGAGGAAGAGGGGCGCACAGGGGTACCTTTGGTGGCGATGGAACGCGCATACGACCTGATCGTCGTCGGCGCCGGGGCGATCGGCCTGAGCTGCGCATGGCGCTGCGCCCAGGCCGGCATGTCGGTGCTGGTGCTCGAGCGCGACGAGCCGGGCGCCGGCGCGTCCGGGGTCGCGGCGGGGATGCTCGCGCCGGTCACCGAGGCGAGCTTCGGCGAGCAGGCGCTGCTGGCGCTCAACCTCGAGGCGCGCGCCCAGTGGCCGGGCTTCGCCGCCGAGCTCGAGGAGGCGACCGCGCTGCCGACCGGCTACACCGAGTCGGGTGCGCTGGTCGTCGCCGCCGACCGCGACGACGTCGAGGAGCTGCGCCGCCTGCACGCCTTCCAGCTCGAGCTCGAGCTGGACGCCGAATGGCTTCCCCCACGTGAGGCGCGCCGTCGCGAGCCGTCGCTCTCGCCCCGGATCGGCGGCGCGATCCACGCGCCCCAGGACGGCTATGCCGACCCCGCCTCGGTCCTGCGCGCGCTCGTCGTCGCGCTCGAGGCGGCCGGTGGCGAGCTGCGCGCGGGCGCCGACGTGACCGGCATCGAGACCGAGGGCGGTCGCGTGACCGGCGTGCGGGTGGCCGCGCGCACATCGCCAGCCGCCATGCGCCTGCGCGGTGGCGAGGCCACTCCGGTCGCCACGGCAAGTGGGGACGACGACGAGACGATCGCGGCCGCCACGGTGCTCGTCGCCGCTGGCGCCTGGAGCACCGAGGGCGCGCTCGCGAGCGAGGCGTCGGCGCCGAGCGTCCGGCCGGTCAAGGGTCAGCTGCTCGAGCTGCGCGTCCGCCCCGGCCACCGGCCGCCGGCACGCCACATCGTCCGCACCCCGCGCTGCTACCTCGTCACCCGCGGCGACGGCCGGGTGGTGCTCGGCGCGACCCAGGAAGAGCAGGGCTTCGACACGACGGTCACTGCCGAGGGCGTCTACCGGCTGCTCGAGGCGGCGTGGGAGGTACTGCCGGAGATCGGCGAGCTGGAGCTGGTGCGGGCGCGCGCGGGCCTGCGCCCGGGGACTCCCGACAACTCCCCGGCGGTCGGCGCGGGTGAGCCCGACGGCCTCGTCTGGGCGACGGGTCACCACCGCAACGGGATCATGCTCGCGCCGTTCACCGCCCGCGCCGTCACCGAGCTGCTGACCCGCGGCGAGCTGCCCTCCGCCTTCGCACCGTTCCGTCCCGGTCGCTTCGGCGAGGTCAGGGCGTGACGGCGGCGGCTCTGCCCGGCTGCGCCGCCCTCGCCGAGGTGGGCGCCCGGTGCTGACCGTGATGCTCAACGGCGACGCCCATCAGCTGCCCGACGGCGCAACCGTGCTGGACGCCGTGCGTGCGGTCGGAGCGTCCGCGGACGGGCGCGGCGTCGCCGCCGCCGTCGACGGCGAGGTCGTCCCGCGCGGGCAGTGGGAGTCGCGCCCGTTGAGTGGCGACGAGCGGGTCGAGGTGCTGCAGGCGGTTCAGGGAGGATGAGGCCGTGAGCGCACTGGAGATCGCGGGCCGCTCGTTCGAGTCGCGGCTGATAATCGGCACCGGAGGCTTCCGCAGCCTCGATGCGATGCGCGCCGCCGTGCAGGCGTCGGGCGCCGACGTCGCGACGGTCGCGCTACGGCGCGTCGACCCGACGGCGCGCGGCTCGATCCTCGAGCTGCTCGACGACTGCGGCTGCTTCGTCGTGCCCAACACCGCCGGCTGCTTCACCGCGCGCGACGCGGTCGCCACGGCCAGGCTCGCCCGCGAGGCGCTCGAGACCGACTGGGTCAAGCTCGAGGTGATCGGCGACGACAAGACGCTGCTGCCCGATCCGGGCGAGCTGCTCGACGCCGCCGAGCAGCTCGTCGGCGACGGCTTCACCGTGCTGCCCTACACCAACGACGACCCCGTGCTGGCGCGCCGGCTCGAGGACGCCGGTTGCGCCGCGGTGATGCCGCTCGGCTCGCCGATCGGCAGCGGCATGGGGATCGCCAACCCCTACAACCTGCGCCTGATCGTCGAGGCCGCGCGCGTTCCGGTCATCCTCGACGCCGGCATCGGCACCGCCTCCGACGCCGCGCTCGCGATGGAGGCCGGCTGCGACGCCGTGCTGCTCGCCAGCGCCGTCTCGCGTGCCGAGGATCCGGCCGTAATGGCGACCGCGATGCGCAAGGCGGTCGAGGCCGGCTACGCGGCCCGCCGCGCGGGGCGCATCCCGCGCCGGCTCTACGGCGAGCCGTCGAGCCCGGTCGAGGGTGTCGCGGAGCTGACGTGACCGGGGCCCCGCTGCCGGAGCGGGCCGAGATCGACGAGCTCGCGGCGAGCTGGACCGCGGCGTGGACGTCGGACGCCGGCTTTGCCGCCTGCTGCGCGGTCGACGTGAGCTACGAGGACCCGCTCTCCCCCCGGCCGCGCAGTGGGCTCGACGCGCTCGAGGCGCACGCCGCGCGCTTCCGCGAGGCGTTCCCGGACGCGCGCGCCGAGGCGACGGCGCCACCGCTCCAGCGCGGCGACAACGCCTGCATCCCCTGGCGCATGGCCGGTACCCACAAGGGATCGATCGCGATGCTGCCCGCCACCGACCGCTTCGTCACCCTCCACGGGCTCCACTACGTCGAGCTGACCGACGGGCGGATCCGCCGCGCGCGCGGCTTCTTCGACCTCTACGACGGCGCCTGCCAGCTCGGCCTGCTGCCCGCCCGCGGTGGCCTCGGCGAGTCCGCGCTGCTGATGCTGCGCGGCTTCGGCCTGCGCCGCTAGTAGGCGGAGGCTGCTACTCGACCGTGACAGTTCCGCGTTGGCCCGAATGGATCGTGCAGAAGTACTCGATCTCGCCGGCCGTGTCGAACGTCTGCTCGAAGGTGCCGTTCGGATCGACCGTCCCCGAGTCGAAGTCCGGTCCGGGACCGGCGTCCTTGGTCACCGTGTGCGGCAGCTGGCCGGTGTTCGTCCACGTGACCGTGGCGCCCTTGGCGACGGTGATGTCGCGCGGGTCGTAGTCGTTGTCGATGATCTCGGCCGTCGCGGTCGTGGCGGCCTTGTCGCCTGAGCCACCCGCCTGCTCGGAGGTCGTGGTCTGCTCGGTCGTCGCGGCGCTGCCGCCGGAGTCCCCGTCGTCATCGTCGCCGCAGCCGGCGACGGCGAGTCCGAGCACGAGACAGGCAAGGAACGGGACGAGCCACGACTTCTTCACTTCGGACCTCCTCAGGAGTGGGCCCCGACAGCGTACCTCCGCTCGCAGTGACAACGGAAGTCAGCCGGCGACCAGCAGCTCCATCAGCGCCTTCTGCGCGTGGAGCCGGTTCTCCGCTTGGTCCCAGACCGCCGAGCGCGGTCCGTAAAGCACCTCGGCGGTGATCTCCTCGCCCGGGTGGGCCGGTAGGCAGTGAAGCGCGATCGCGTCCTCGCGCGCCGAGTCGAGCAGCGCCTCGTCGAGCCGGTACGGCGCGAGCGCGCCACGCCTCGCCTCCGCCTCGCCCTGGTCGTCGCCCATGCTGACCCAGACATCGGTGTAGAGCGCGTGCGCGCCCGCGGCAGCCTCGCGCGGGTCGGTCACGACGCTCGCCCGCCCGGATCCCTCGGCGCCCGACTGCGCGAGCGCAACCGCCTCTGCCGGCGGCGCCAGCTCCGCCGGGGCCGCGACGACAACGTCGATGCCGGCCTTGGCCCCCAGCACCATCAGCGAGACGGCGACGTTGTTGCCGTCGCCGACGTAGGCGAGCCGCAGCCCGTCGAGCGAGCCGAAGCGCTCGCGCAGCGTCAGCAGGTCGGCGAGCGCCTGGCAGGGGTGGTGCTCGCGCGTGAGCATGTTCACGACCGGGACCGTGCCGTGCTCGGCCAGCTCCTCGAGCGGTCCGTGGTCGCCGGTCCGGATGCCGATCATGTGGACGAAGCGCGACAGCACGATCGCCGTGTCGCGGGTCGACTCGCCGCGCCGCAGCTGCAGCTCGTCGCCGCGCAGCAGCACCGGCGTGCCACCCAGCTCGGCGACTCCCACCTCGAACGAGACGCGCGTGCGCGTCGAGGGCTGCTCGAACACGAGCGCCACGCTGCTGCCGTCGAGCGCCCGCGAGCAGAGCCGATCGGCCTTGAGCTCGAGCGCGCGGTCGAGCAGCGAGCTCAGCTCCGCGCCCGTAAGCTCGGCGCCGGTGAGGAAGTGGCGAGTCACCCCGGCATCCTAATCCGGCTTCTCACCTGGAACCTGTTCCATGGGCGCGATCACCCGCCCGACCGCTCGCTGCAGACCTGGCGCTCGCGGCTGCTGCGGCGCCCCGAGCTCGGCGCGACCCACGCCCAGGTCAACGTGCCGCTGCGCCGTGAGTTCGCCGGCCTGCTCGCCGGCTGGGAGTGGGACGTCGCGCTGCTGCAGGAGGCTCCGCCGCGCTGGCTCGGGGATCTCGAGCGGGCGACCGGCGCCCAAGGCGAGCGCGCCCTGACATCGCGCAACTCGCTCGCGTGGCTGCGCGCCGCCCTCGCGGAGTGGAACCCGGACCTGATCGCCTCGAACGAGGGCGGCTCGAACATGGTGCTCGCCCGTCCGCCGGCGCGGATCGTTGCCAGCGAACGCGTCGTCCTCGCCACTGCGCCCGAGCGCCGAGTGCTGCTGCTGACCCGTCTCGCGATTCCGGCTGAGGCGGCGGGCCTGGCCGAGGCCACGCCTACCGCCGATCCGGCGTCCCCAGGCCGGAGCGTGCCTCCCGCCGGGCGGACGCTCGTCGTCGCCTGCACGCACCTGTCAGTTCCCGCGACCGGCAACGGCGCGGCCGAGGCGCTGAACGCCGCGGAGATTGCCTCCGCCTGGGCGGCCGGCGCGCCGCTCGTCCTCGGCGGGGATCTCAACCTCCGCCCCGCCCGCCAGCCGGATGCTTTCGCGGCGCTGCGCGACCGCTACGGCCTGACCCGTCCGACGGCGCCGCAGTCGCTCGATCACCTGCTCGCGCGCGGCGTCGAGCTGGTGCGGCCTCCGGCCGCGCTCGCTCCTACCGCGCGCGAGGTGCCCGGCCCCGCGGGCCTGGCGATCAGGCTGTCCGACCACGCGCCGGTCCTTGCCGAGTTTCGCCTGCGATAGTCCCGAACGACACGAGCGACCCGGCGGAGAGCAGGAGGCAGCGCGAGATGGCGGAGCAACAGCACGGCGGCGCGCCGAGGCGCCCGACCGGCGGTCGGTCCGACAAGGGCACCGAGCCGTCCGGCAGCGTCCACGAGCTGCGCGAGACGCTCAGCCACCTGGTCGATCCGCTCGGCATGGTGATGCTCACCCGCGACCGGATCGAGGAGGCGCTCAATGAGGCCGTCAGCCGCGGCCGGGTCACGGCGGACGACGCCCAGGACCTCGTCACGAGCCTGATCGAGCGCGGCCGGCGCCAGACCAACGACGTCATCGCCGAGCTCGAGCACGCGCTCGCCGGCAAGGCCGACAAGGCCCGGCGCGCGACGGGCAGGGGGCCGGCGTTTCCGATCACGGGCTACGACGACCTGACCGCCGCCCAGGTCCAGGACCGCCTCGACGGCCTGTCGCCGGCGGACCTGCGCACCCTGCGCGACCACGAGCGCCGCAACGCCAACCGCAAGACCGTCCTGCGGGCGATCGACCAGCGGCTGAAGTAGCCGTCCCGGCGCCTGCGAGCATGAGCCGAATGACGGAGACCCCCGCGGTCAGAAGGCCGCGCCCGCGGCGCGACGAGGAGCTCGAGGTCACGATCGAGTCGCTCGCCTACGGCGGGGCGGGGATCGGCCGGGCAGACGGCTTCGTCGTCTTCGTGCGCGGCGCCGTGCCCGGGGACCGGGTTCGCGCGCGGGTCGGCAAGTCGAAGCGCTCGTACGCCGAGGCGGTCGTCGTCGAGCTGCTCGAGCCGTCGCCGGAGCGGATCGAGCCCGCCACCCCGCATCCCGGCGCCCCGTGGCAGGTGCTGCCCTACGAGCGCCAGCTCGCCGAGAAGCAGCATCAGGTCCGCGACGCGCTCGAGCGCCTCGGCGGCTTCGAGGACGCGCCGATCGAACCGATCGTCCCGGCGGTCGAGCAGCTGCGCTACCGCAACAAGGTCGAGTACTCCTTCGGCGCGGACGAGGACGGCCGGCTCGTGCTCGGCACGCACCGCGCGGGACGCTGGGACGCGATCGACGAGCTGACCGAGGACGTGCTCGCCTCCGAGCGCGTCGACGCGCTGCGCAACACGGTCGCGGACTGGTGCCGCGAGCACGAGATCCCGCCCTACGACCGCCGCGACCAGTCCGGCGTGCTGCGCAACCTCGTCGTGCGCGAGGGCCGGCGCACCGGCGAGCTGCAGGCGCGACTGGTCACGCGCCGCAAGGACCTCGACGGCTACGCGCTCGCCGCCGCTGCGCCCGCCGACAGCTTCCTCTGGACCAACGTCGAGGGCCTCGGCGAGACGACCACCGGCGGGACCACCGAGCGCCTGAAGGGCGAGTCGAAGCTGTTCGAGGAGCTCGACGTCGGCGGCACCCGGCTGCGCTTCGGCATCTCGCCCGAAGCGTTCTTCCAGACCAACACCGAGATGGCCGAGCGGATCTACGCGACCGCCGCCGAGCTCGCCGGCCTCTCCGGCCGCGAGCGAGTCTTCGACCTCTACTGCGGCATCGGCACGATCGGCATCGCGCTCGCGCTCGACGCGCGCGAGGTCGTCGGCGTCGAGATCGTCGAGGAGGCGGTCGCCGACGCGATCGCCAACGCGGCGCTCAACGACGTCGACAACGCGCGCTTCTACGCCGGCGACATCCGCACCGCGATGCGCCCGCTGATCGAGGAGGAGGGCACCGCCGACGTCGTCGTCGTCGACCCGCCGCGCGCGGGCCTCTCCCAGAAGGTCGTCCGCCGCGTGCTCGAGGTCGAGGCGCCGACGATCGTCTACGTCTCCTGCAACCCGACGACGCTCGCCCCGAACGCCCGCCAGCTCGTCGACGCCGGCTACGAGCTGAAGACCGTGCGCCCGATCGACATGTTCCCCCAGACCCCGCACATCGAGTCGGTCGCGCTGCTGCAGAGGCGATGAGCGGCTACTACCCCGGCCCGAACCCGCCCGACGCCGCCGAGCTGCGCGTGCTCGGATCGCTGATCGAGAAGCGCCGCACCACCCCCGACGCCTACCCGCTGAGCGTCAACTCGCTCCGCCTCGCCTGCAACCAGGTGACGAACCGCGATCCCGTCGTCGACTTTGACGAGCACACGATCCTCGACGCGCTCGAGCACCTCGGCCGCCGTGGCTGGACCCGCCTCGCCAGCGGCGCCGGCAGCCGTGCCCGCAAGTACCGCCACATGTTCGACGAGGCTCTCGGCCTCGCCGACCCAGAGGTCGCCCTCCTCTGCGTGCTCATGCTCCGCGGCCCCCAGACTCCTGGCGAGCTCAAGCAGCGCACCGACCGCCTCCACTCCTTCGCCGACCTCACCGCGATCGAGGAGACCCTCGACCGGCTGATCGACCGCGAGCTCGCCGCCCGCCTCCCCCGCCGCCCCGGCCAGAAGGAGCAGCGCTACGTCCAGCTGCTCGACGGCGGCGAGCCCGACGAAGACGGGTCCACCCAGCGGGCGCCTGCCGCGTTGGCGACCGAGTCCTCCACGCTCCCGCCCGAGTCGAGCCCCAGCACCGTCGACCCTCCTGACGAAGGCGATCGGACAGGCCGCCTCGAGCGCGAGGTCGCCGAGCTGCGCGAGCGCGTCGCTCGGCTCGAGGACCTCCTCGGCGCCTGATCAGACGCCAGTACCCGGCTGCGGAGCGGCCGTGTCCGGCTTCGACGCCTCGACGCTCTGCACCGGAAGGCCGGTGGCATGCGCGGCCTTACGCGGCAGGTCGAGGTGCAGCCACTTTGACACGTGGTGCGGCAGCGTCGACACGATCACCTCGTCGTACTCGCCGAGGTTGCAGGCGTCCTGGATCGCCGCGAGCGGATCGGGGTCCCCGATGATCGCGTCGTTCACCCGGATGCCGGACCCTCGCAGCCGCTCGACGAGCGCGTCACGATGCTCCGCGGCCTCGTCCTGACCCTTGTCTGCGGCCATGTTCGCCGCCCATGCGAGCCCGTGTGGCGTCGCCGGGATCAGCACGGTGAAATCGCAGTCGTCGTCTTGCCCCCCGCGCTCCCGCAGCGCGTTCAACAACTCATCCGACTCGGCGGTCTGATTCGCGACCACCAGCACCCTCGGCATTGGGCCTCCTCAGCTCGACTGCTCTCACCGGACGACTACCCCGAAGGCCGACCGGCAAAGCCTGGCCGCGCTAATAAGGCGGGAAGTCGGCGTACCACTCGCCGAGCGAGCGGAACGCCTGCCAGAAGGCGCGCTTGGCGCGCTCGTCGTCGAGCGAGGCGTCGATGTCGGGCACGTAGAGGGCATCGCAGCTGGCGGTGAGTTTCTGGATCTCGCCGGGGGTGGCGGAGACTTGGGCGGCGAGCGGCACCTGGAGCGCGTTGAGCTCCTCGAGCGCCTCCTCGCCCATGACGACCACGATCCGCGGCTGCACGACCGCGAGCTCGTCGAGCACGCGGGCGCGGCACTCGGGCGCCGACAGGTCGGTGTCGACGACCGGGCACTTGACGAACACCGTGCCGTAGACGGCGAGCGGGTCGATGCCGAGCCGCTTGAAGCTCTTCATCAGCGCGCCGCCGGCGCGGCCGTAGAAGGCGACGCCCTCCTCGATCTCAGACGGGCGCGGTGCGAACTTGAGCATGAAGACGTCGGCCTGCGGGTGGCCGGAGCCGAGCACGGGCATCAGGCTGCCACGCGGGCAGTGGTCGCACTCCTGGATCTCGCGGGTCAGCTGGTTGAGCTCGCGGATCGCCCGCTCGAGGTACTTCTCACGAATCTCATCGTCGGTCGCGGGCACGCCGATGGGATTAGACGACCCGGCTCGCTGTCCTCTTGGCTGCATCGTTCGTTGCTTGCCTCGGGTTGCTCATACCCGGTTCGAGGTCGAATCGTCTCTCGGCCTACGCGCCGTTGCGCCGCGCTCGCGTCGCCCCGGCGCCCGGCTTCGCCGTCCGCCGCCGCGCCGCCTGGGGCGTCGCGCGGGTCTGGAGGAACTTCAGCGCCTGCACGTAGAGCAGCGACTGGCGCTTGCGCACGATGTCGGCATCGCGCAGCGACTCGAGGAACTCCTCCGGCCCGTCGAAGTCGCGCATCCGGATCTTGACCGACCCGAGCCCCGCCGCCACGTGACTGTCCGACCCCGCCCCCGCGACGATCCGGTACTTCTGGGCGAACCGAGCCGCCTCCTCGTTGAACGCCGAGAACGCCACGCGCGGGTTGAAGACCTCGATCGCGTCGACATCTTCGACGACGTCGAGCAGGTGCTCGTAGTCGGGCACGGAGTGCATCCGGTCGAACGGATGCGGCACGTACACCAGACCGCCCTGCGCCTTGATCGCCGCGATCGTCTCCTGCAGAGTCAGCCCACGCGGAATCTTGTCTTCGATGAAGAGGCCGATCACCTCGCCCTGGTCGGCCGTCTTGACCTCCTCCGCGACGATCACCTTGATCCCCCCGTCGCGCTCGGCCTGCTCGCGCGCCTCGTGCGCGCCCGAGACCTCGTTGTGGTCGGTGACCGCGATCGCGCCGAGCCCCGCCGCCTTCGCCGCGCTCAGCAGCGTCTCGACCGGCGTCGCGCAGTCGCTCGAATGGTCGGTGTGCATGTGCAGGTCGACGTGGACGAAGTCGCGCTCGGCGAGCCGCTTGCGGATCGCGGGCTTGCCCGCCGGGTCGTGGCGGCGCGCGGCTGTCGTCGCGTAGATCGCCTCGACCTCGTCGGCAACGCGCGACCAAGAGAGCCCCTCGCGCACCCGCCCGACGTTCGTCGCGAAGCGGTCCAGCAGTTGCCGATCCGACACCAGCCGCTCGAGCTGGGCCGCCAGCGCGACCGTGTCGCGCGGCTCGAACAGCAGCCCCAGCTCGCCGTCGTCGAGCAGCTCCGCGTACTGCGGCAGGTTCGCCACGACGGGAACCGCGCCCGCTCCCAGCGCTCGCAGCACGAGCTGGGACGACGGCGCCACGCCCGTCGAAGCGGCGACGACGATCGCTGCGCGCCCGAGGTGCTCCGCCTCCGGGCCGTCCGCCGGCCCCGCAAGCCGCACACGGTCGCGCAGCCGCCGCGGCAGCTGCAGCGGCGAGGCGATCGCGGCCGGGTCCCGCAGCCACACCGTCGCCGTCCAGTCCAGCTCGACGGGCAGCTTGCGCAGCGCACGCAGGAAGAGCCGCAGCGCGCCCCGGTCCTCGTCGGCCGAGTACAGGATCTCCGGCGCTGCTACCTCACCCGATGCATCGACCAAATCCGTGCCCGGCGGAACCACGGTGTACTGCCCAGGGAAGAACCGCTCGACCAGGTCCCGCGTAGCGACCGACGACACGGTCCGCGCATCGAGGCGCCCGAACAGCAACTGCACCACCCTGCGCGCCACCTGGGTCGACAGGAAGCGCTCGTTCGCGGCATGGAACGTCCCCACGTTCAGCGTCCGCGAATGCCGCAGCGCCGCCGACGCGGCGCTCGGCGCGAACGGCTCGTGGACGTGGACGAAGTCGAGCTGCGCGTGCTCGAGCAGGTCCTCGAGCGTCCGCGACACGTCCAGCGGCAGCGCCACCGACCGCCCGCCCCGGAACGGCAGGCTCTGGCCGACCGCCAGCACGTCGCCGTCGAACAGCGCGTCCTGGTCGCCACCCACCACGGCACGCACCCTCGCTCGACCCTCGCGGATCAGCTTGCGCGAGTCCGACGGCGCGACGATCACGACTCGATGCCCCCGCCCCTGCAGCTCCTCCGACAACCGCTCGACGAACCGGTTTACGTCATGGTGCTGCTCCCAGGGGTAGGGCGTCACCTGGGCGATCGAGAAGCGCGGGCCAGCCACGCGCGCAGGATAGGCCTCGAAACGAGAGCGGGCGGCCCGATGGCCGCCCGCTGGCACTGCGCTTCGCTGTGGCCCCCGTCTACGCGTCCGACGTCTCGCTGACCTTGGCGCCCCCGCCGGGGAGCTTCGGCG
Source organism: Thermoleophilaceae bacterium (assembly GCA_035630335.1). GTDB lineage: Bacteria > Actinomycetota > Thermoleophilia > Solirubrobacterales > Thermoleophilaceae > JAAYBF01. The sequence goes on from DASQKV010000082.1 coordinate 170,009, forward strand.
CGCCGCCGTACTCGGCGATGAACTCCTCGGTGTTGGTGCGTGCGATCGAGTCCTGCACCTGGACCGGCGGCGACTTCATCAGATAGGACGACGGGGCCTCGAGCGGCCCGCCGACTCCGTGGTTGAGCGCCAGCTTGCAGCAGCGGACGCCGTCGATGACGATCCCGGCCGAGTTCGGCGAGTCCCAGACCTCGAGCTTCAGCTCGAGGTTGAGCGGCACGTCGCCGAACGCTTGGCCCTCGACGCGGATGTGCGCCCACTTGCGGTCGGTCAGCCACGGCACGTAGTCCGACGGCCCGATGTAGACGTCGTCCTTGGGCAGCTCGTGGTCCATGATCGACGTCACGGCGTTGGTCTTGGAGATCTTCTTGGACTCCAGGCGCTCGCGCTCGAGCATGTTGTAGAAGTCCATGTTGCCGCCGACGTTGAGCTGCGACGTGCGCATCATCTTCACGCCGCGGTCCCCGAACAGACGCGCGAGCTGGCGGTGGACGATCGTCGCCCCGACCTGCGACTTGATGTCGTCGCCGACGATCGGCAGGCCGGCCTTGCGGAAGCGGTTGCCCCAGTACTCCTCGCGGGCGATGAACACGGGGATGCAGTTGACGAAGCCGCAGCCGGCCTCGAGCACCTGCTCCACGTACCACTTCGTCGCCTCCTCAGAACCGACCGGGAGGTAACAGACGAGGACGTCGGCCTTGGTCTCCTTGAGGATCCCGACGACGTCCGCGGTCTCGCCCGGCGCCTTCGTGATCTTCTGCTTGAGGTACTTGCCGAGGCCGTCGTGCGTCATGCCGCGGTGGACCTCGACGCCGAGGTTCGGGACGTCGGCGAACTTGATCGTGTCGTTCTGGCCTGACCAGATCGCCTCGGAGAGATCCTTGCCGACCTTCTCCTGGTCGATGTCGAAGGCCGCGACGAACTCGACGTCGCGCACGTGGTAGCCGCCGAGGTCGACGTGCATCAGGCCGGGAACATCCTCGGCCGGGTCGGCGTCCTTGTAGTAGGTGACTCCCTGGATGAAGGAGTTCGCGCAGTTGCCGACGCCGACGATCGCTACGCGGACCTTGTCGTCGTCGCGCCCTGCGGCGCCGTTGCCGTTTGAACCGTTCTCGCTCATCTTCTGGGAAGTCCTCCTGGAGGAATGGTGCTGAGTGGGAATCAACCCCCGAAGCTCTCGCGGTTACAGGTTCCTCACGGAACCAGCCTCAAACCCTTTCTTGCTGAGACTCGGCTGAGAGCGCCTTGCGCACGTGCCAGACACGCTGGCCCGCGGTGAAAGTCGTCAGGGCAGCTAGAGCGTAGATGGAAGGGGCCAAAAGCTCAAAGTCGCCCAAACCTGCGCCCTTGGCGAAGATCAGCCCGATCGACAGGATCACGACGCGAACCGGCCTCGTCGCGATGCCCACCTTGCACTCGACGCCGAGGGCCTCGGCCCGGGCGCGGGTGTAGGAGACCATGAGCGATCCGAGCACCGCAACGACGCACATCGCGGCTGCGAAGTCGTCGCCGGAGTCGGCGAAGTGCCAGGCGCAGGCGGCGATCACGACACCCTCCTCGATCCGGTCCAGGGTCGAGTCCAAGAAGGCGCCGAACAGCGACCCCTTACCCGACATCCGCGAGTAGCGGCCGTCGAGCGTGTCCATGATCGAGCCGACGATGAAGGCGAGGGCCCCGGCGACGAAGTGGCGCTCGAGGATCAGCACGGCACCGGCGAGGTTGAGCA
>DASQKV010000083.1:0-41605 GCA_035630335.1 Thermoleophilaceae bacterium
TTGTGTCAAGGTTGAGCCGGCCTCAGAGCTGTGACTTGAAGCGTTCGATCGCCTCGACGGGCGTGGCCGCCACCCCGGCCAGGTCGGCCAGGCGAACGCTCACCAGATCGCCGAGCATCACCAGCGAGAGGACGCGCGCCACGGGGGTGTCGCCCCGTGCGGTCACGCGGGCGACCGGGGCGCCCAGGCGATCGAGCGCGTCGGCGTACACCTCGACGCGGCGCGCGATCCGCGGGTGGGCGTCCGGGTCCTCCAGGAAGACCGCCGACAGCGAGCCCAGCTCGCGGCCGTGCTCCCAGCCCTCGATCTCGTTGTGGTTTGCCTCGGGCAGCTCGCTCACGAAGGCGGCGGCCTTCGCGTTCTCGTTGAGCTGCGTCTTCCAGCGCCGCGCGGCGGCGGCGGTCGGCCCGGCTCCGTGGACGACCGGCACCGCTCCCTCGAGCGCGCGCGCGATCGCCTCGGCGCCGCTGTCCTCGGCGAGCTGCTCGAGCACCGGCTGAGCGGCCTCGATCTCCTCGCGCAGCGACGGCGCCGCGCCGCAGGCCGCCGCGCACTCGAGCGCGCCCACGGTCATATAGACGACCGCCGCGCGCGGCTGCATCCCGGACGGCACGCCGATCACCGGGACGCCCTGCTCGCGTGCCCGCTCGGCCAGCGGACCGCCGGTCGTCAGCGCCACCCGCGGCGCCCCAGCGGCGCCCGCTGCGTCGAAGCAGGCGAGCGTCTCCTCGGTCGATCCCGAGTAGCTCGCGCAGAGGACGAGCGTGTCCGGGCCGACGCCGGGACCGGGGTCGTAGCCACGCACCGTGCGCAGCGACCGCTTGGCGCGGTCGCCGATCGCCGCGGCGGCGAGATCGGCGCCGATCGCCGAGCCGCCCATCCCGCAGACGACCAGTCCCCCAGGCAGCTCCTGGCGGGGAACTCCCGCCGCCTCGACGCGCCAGAGCGCATCGCCGATCTGGTGCGGCTGGGCGAGGACGTCCTCGATCACAGGAGTGGCCCCTCGGCCGGCGGCGGTCGGTCCTGCTCGGTCGCCCTCACCGGACGGTCTCCCCCGCCTCGATGACCGCGTCCGGCTCGATCCGCGCGTCGGCGGCGACCACGGCGCCCGGCTCCACCCGCGCGCCGGCGCCGACCATCGCCCCGGGCTCGACGCGGGCGCCGTCGCCGATCTGCACCCGCTCGGCGAGCACGGCGTCGCGCAGACGGCAATCAGCTCCGACGCGAACCCGGTCGTGTAGCACCGAGCGCTCGACGAAGGAGTCGATCCCGACCGCGCAGTGCGCCCCGAGAACGCTCTGCGGGCCGATGTGCGCGCCGCTCGTCAGGCACCCCTCGCCGATCAGCGAGCCCGTCTCGTCGCGCGGCGGCAGCGTCGAATCGACGGCGCCGGCGAGCAGGTCGTGCGTCGCCTCCAGATAGCGCTCCGGCGTCCCGATGTCGATCCAGTAGCCGTCCGCCGCCCAGCCGTAGAGGCCGTCGCCGACGAGCCGCGGGAACACCTCGCGCTCGAAGGACACCGCCCGGCCCGCCGGCACCAGCGCCTCGACGACCTCGCGCTCGAGCACGTAGGCGCCGGCGTTGATGCGATTCGTCGGCACCTCGCCGCCGGTCTTCTCCAGGAACGCCACGACGCGACCGTCCGCGTGAGTCGGGACGACTCCATAGCTCGCCGTGTCCTCGACCTCGATCAGCGCGAGCGTGCAGCGCGCCCCGGTCTGCTCGTGCTGCGCAAGCTCGGCGGTCAGGTCCATGTCCGTCAGGACGTCGCCGTTGAGCACCAGCAGCCGCTGCTCGAGCACGCCGCCGTCGAGCGCCAGGCGCACCGGTCCCGCGGTCCCGAGCGGCTCCTCCTCCACCACGTAGCGCAGCCGCATCCCCGCGTAGACGTCACCGAGCACCGACTCGACCCCGTCCGACATGAAGCCGCAGGAGAGGATCGCCTCGTCGACGCCGTGGCCGCGCAGCCAGTCGAGCATGAACGTCAGGAACGGACGTCCCGCGAGCGGAATCACCGGCTTCGGCGTGCTGTAGGTCAGCGGCCGCAGCCGGGTGCCCTGGCCGCCCGCGAGCACGAGCGCCTGCACGTCAGCGCCCGATTCCCTCGTATGCGAAGCCCGCCGCGGTCAGCGCCTCGCGGTCGAGGAAGTTGCGTCCGTCGACCACGACCGGCCGCGCCATCCGCTCGCGTACCTCGCCGGCCCAGTCGAGCTCGGCGAATTCGGGCCACTCGGTCACGAGAACCGCGGCGTCGGCGCCGTCGAGCGCCTCGAGCGCCGAGCCGCAGATCGTCGCGCCGCCGAGCAGCTCCTCCGCGTTCTCGAGCGCCACCGGGTCGTACACCCGCACGTTCGCGCCCTCGCCCTGGAGCCGCGCCGCCAGCACGAGGCTCGTCGCCTCGCGCACGTCGTCGGTGTCCGGCTTGAACGCCACGCCGAGCAGCGCGATCTCCTTGCCTACCAGCGACCCCACGTGCTTCTGCAGCTTGCCGATCGCGCGACGCTTCTGGAGCTCGTTAACCTCGATAACCGATGTCAATAACTGAAAATGATAGCCACTATTTCCCGCTAACTGTTTAAGTGCACTTACATCTTTTGGGAAACATGAACCTCCGAAGCCCAAGCCCGCTTTTAGGAACTTGTCGCCGATGCGCGCGTCGAGGCCCATGCCGCGCGCGACCTCGCTGACGTCGGCGCCGAGCTCCTCGGAGACGTTGGCGATCTCGTTGATGAACGAGATCTTGGTCGCGAGGAAGGCGTTCGACGCGAGCTTGATCATCTCCGCGCTGGCAACGTCGGTGCGCACGATCGGGGCGCCGAGCGGTTCGTAGAGAGCGGCTACGCGGTCGGCGAAGCCGTTCGAGCCGTCGCCGGAGCCGACCACCACGCGATCGGGGCTCATGAAGTCCACGACCGCCGAGCCCTCCTTGAGGAACTCCGGGTTCGAGATGTAGCCGAGGCCGTCGCGGCGGCGCTGGATCGAGCGGCCGGTGCCGACCGGCACGGTGCTCTTCATCACGATCGCGTGCGAGTTGGAGTCGCCGAGCTCGTCGACGACCGCCTCGACGCGGGAGAGGTCGGCGTCGCCCGAGTAGGTCGGCGGCGTGTCGACGCAGCAGAACAGCAGCTCCGCGCCCTCGAGCAGCTCGCCCATGTCGGTCGTGAAGCGCAGGCGGTCGGCGTTCTTGCGCACCAGCTCGGACAGCCCGGGCTCGTGGATCGGCACCTCCCCGCGCGTGAGCGACTCCACCTTCTCGGGCAGGATGTCGCGTGCGACGACGGGGTGGCCCAGCTCGGCGAAGCACGCAGCCGTGCAGAGCCCGACCCAGCCGACGCCGATGACGCCGATCGGTTCCTTCTCAGCCATGGGCGTCGCGCAGGCTACAGACGGCTACGGCAGACGCGTCGAGCGGGCGATCGCGATCATCTGCCGCTCGCTCAGCGTCTGCAGCAGCGTGTTGGAGACCCAGTAGACCGCCTTGGGGGTGCGCCAGGCCACGAGGCGCAGGCGGTCGCCCTCGTAGTGGAGCTCGAACTTGCGCTTGCCGATCGTGCGCTCCTCGGACGCGCCGTCGAGGATCGGGGGGTCCGTCCAGCGTGTCCCCTGGACGCCGTAGTACTCGCCGGCGAGCGGCAGCTTGAGCACCATCCTGTAGCTCTTCTTGCGCTTGCCGTCGGAGGTCAGGAGCTTGTAGACGCGCGGCGGGCCGATGTACTCCGAGCCGGCCACGCGGACCGTCGGGTAGTAGACGGGGAAGTTGCCGCCGGCGCCCTGCTGGATCGCCTGGACGGCCTGGTCCTGGCCGAACTGCCCGTCCTTGGCGAGGCCGTCGTCGGTCCGCTTGGCACGCTTGCGACCGCCCTTGGGCTTCAACTCGCCGCGCGGGCCCTTGTTCTCCTCGACGCCGAGGAACTGCTGGGCGAGCTTCTTGACGGTCGCGTCGCTGGCCGTCACGTAGCTCGGCACGCCGGCCGCGACGTCGCCGGAGGTGATCCCGACCTCGCCCTCGAACTTGACGTGGCGGATCGGCTGGTCGACCGAGAAGACCGCGAGCTTGAGCAGCCGCAGCAGCCCCGAGCGGCTCTTCAGCGCCGCGTCGGAGGTCGTGTACTTGCCGAAGATCTCGAGCAGCTTGTCGCGGTCCTCGACGAGCTCGCCGACGCCGACCTGCTGCTTTGCGTCGCGCAGCAGGTCCTGCTGGCGGATGCCGCGCACGAGGTCGGAGTCCTCGTGGCGGAAGCGCGCGTACTGGAGCGCCTCCTCGCCGCACATCTGCTGATAGCCGGCCGGCAGGTTGATGTAGGCGAACTCGGCGGTGTCGTTGTAGTAGCGCCGGTCGACGTCGGTGTAGATACAGCCGATCGCGTCGATCGCCTTCTGGAAGCCCCTGAAGTCGACGTTGATGACGTGGTTGATCGAGAGGCCGGTGAGCTGCTTGACCGTCTGCAGCGTCAGCTTTGGGCCGCCGAGCGTGTACGCCGCGTTGATCTTGTCGACGCCGTGGCCGGGGATCTCGACCTTGAGGTCGCGCGGCAGCGACATCAGCGCCGTCGCCTGCTTGTCCGGGTCGAGACGGACGAGGATGATCGTGTCCGAGCGCGCGCCGGTCCCCGCGCCGCCGTCGGTGGCGTTGTCGGGCCGCTTGTCGGACCCGAGCAGCAGGATCGTCTGCGGCTCGCCGGGATCTGTCTCCGCGAGCGCCTCGCCGAGCGCCAGGTCCTTGGAGCTGTCGAGCGCGTCGACCACCTTGTCGACCTCGCGGAAGGCCGCGACAGCGGTCGCCGACCCGGCCGCGAAGATCACAAGCGCGGCACCGATCAAGAACCGCTTCCAGAGCGAGGGGCGGGCGCCGTCGTCGTAGGGGGTCACTAGGCGATCCTGAGCTTCGCCTGGGTCGCGTGGGCGGGGATCGCCTCGACGAACTCGACTAGCGCGTCGCGGTAGCGGCCGAGCGAGTCGGTCGAGACCCACTCCTCGGGCCCATGGTGTCCGTCGCCGGCCGGACCGAACTCGACGCCCGGCATCCCGGCGCGCAGGAACGAGATCACGTCCGAGGTGCCGTCGCGCCCGACGGCGATGCTCTCCTCGAGCGTGGTGACCTTGCAGACCGCCTCGGAGAGCAGCTGGACGTAGGGGTTCTCACGCTCGACGACGATCGGCTCGCGGTGGAAGACGTGCGTGACCTCGGCGCCCTCGAGCGCCCCGATCGCGGCGAGGATCTCGTCGGAGTCCTGGCCGGGCAGGTAGCGGACGTCGACGTCGAGCGCGCAGTGGTCGGGCACGCGGTTCATCGCGTCGCCGCCGGCAATCTTGCCGAGGCTGACCGACGGCCGGTCGAACAGGTCGGAGGACTCGCGCGTGAACGGCAGCGTCTCGATCCCGCGAAACACGTCGATCGCCTTGAGCACGGCGTTGTCGCCGAGCCAGGGCGTCGAGCCGTGCGCAGAGCGGCCCGCGACCTCGATCCTCATCGCCAGCACGCCCTTCGCCTGCACGCCGATGTGGAGGTTCGTCGGCTCGCCGGTGATCGCAAAGTCGCCGACGTAGCCGCGCTCGACGACGAAGTCCGTCGCGCGCTTGCCCTCCTCCTCGTTGGTCTCCTCGTCGGAGACGCAGACGAAGTGGACCTTGACGCCGCTCTGGCGCGCGAGCCGGCAGGTCGCCGACATCATCGCCGCCAGCCCGCCCTTCATGTCGTATGCGCCGCGGCCGTAGAGGCGGTCGCCGTCGATCCGCGGCTCGAACTGCTCCGGGTTGCCGGGCACCACATCGATGTGACCGTGCAGGACGACGGTCGGCCCCGACTCCGCGCCGACGGTCGCGGCCAGCACGGGCCGGCCGTTGTGCAGCTCGCCGACCACCTCGACGTCGTTCGACTCGAGCCATCCCTTGACGAAGGCGGCCGCCGCATGCATCCCCTCGGGAGTCGCCGTGTCGTAGGTGATCAGGCGCTCGGTGAGGGAGCGCTCATCCACGACGGCGCATGGTAGAGGCTCCGCCCGCCGTCGGGCAGCGGCGAGCAGGGCACCCGAGCCCGCCGTCGCCTCCGCGGCGAAGGGTGGTAACCAAGCCGCCCCTGGAGTAGCGTTCGGGGGCGCATGAGCGTCTCCTCGGCCCCCGCGAGCACCACGCACGACGTCTTCAACCAGGCGCCGCCGCTGGCGCCGTACAACGTCTACGAGGCCGACGCCGCGCTGCGCGAGGCGGTCGAGCGCGAGGGCGGCGGCTGGGGCGTCGACCGCCTGCGCGACACCGGCGAGCTCGCCGGCAGCCCCGAGGCGATCGCCCACTCCGAGCGCGCGGAGCGCAACGAGCCGGTCTTGCGCACGCACGACCGCTACGGCAACCGCGTCGACGAGGTCGAGCTCGACCCGTCGTGGCACTGGCTGCTGCGCCAGGCGATCGAGCGCGAGTGCCACGGCTTGCCCTGGCGCGATCCTCAGCCGGGCGCGCACGTCGTCCGCGCAGCGCTGTTCATGACCTGGTCGCAGACCAACGCCGGCGTGATGTGCCCGGTGTCGATGACGCACGCGGTGGTGCCGGCGCTGCGCGAGAGCCCGGAGCTCGCCGCCGAGTGGGAGCCGCGGCTCGTCAAGCCGGTCTACGGCCCCGACCCGAGCGGCGTCGGCGTCCAGCCGGGCGCCGGGGCGATCGCCGGGATGGCGATGACCGAGAAGCAAGGTGGCTCCGACGTCAGGGCCAACACCACTCGCGCCGTCCCGACCGGGGACGGCACCTGGGAGATCACCGGCCACAAGTGGTTCTGCTCCTACCCCCCGTGCGACGTCTTCCTGACGCTCGCCCAGACCGACGAGGGCCTCTCCTGCTTCCTGATCGAGGGCCCCGGTCGCGACGGCGGCCAGCCCGGCTTCCGCATCCAGCGGCTCAAGGACAAGCTCGGCACACGCTCGCTGCCTTCGTCGGAGGTCGAGTTCCACGCCGTCCCCGGCCGCCTCGTCGGCGAGGAGGGCCGCGGCGTCCAGACGATCATCCGGATGGTCAACCACACCCGGCTCGACTGCCTGCTCGGCTCGGCCGCGGCGATCCGCTGGGGCACCGCGCAGGCCGTCCACCACGCCCGCCACCGCTCGACGTTCGGCCGCGTGCTAGCCGAGCAGCCGGCGATGCGCAACGTGCTCGCCGACCTCCAGCTCGAGTCCGAGGCCGCCACCGCCGCGGCGCTGCGCATCGCGCGCGCCTACGACGCCGCCGACGCGCCGTTCCGCCGCTTCGCAACCGCCGTCAGCAAGTACTGGATCTGCAAGCGCGCGCCCCAGCACGCGCTCGAGGCGCTCGAGTGCCTCGGCGGCAACGGCTACGTCGAGGAGTCCGGCATGCCGCGGCTGCTGCGCGACAGCCCGCTGAACTCGATCTGGGAGGGCTCGGGCAACGTCGCCGCGCTCGACGTCCTGCGCGCGCTGGCGAAGGAGCCCGACGGCCTGCCGGCCTTCCTCGCGGAGGTCGAGCTCGCGAGCGGCGCCAACGCCCAGCTCGACGCCCACGTCGCCAAGGTCAAGGACACGGTCCTGAGCCTCGCCGCCGAGGGCGCCGAGCCGCAGTGGCAGGCGCGCGGCCTGGTCGAGGACCTCGGCCTCGCGCTCCAGGGCTCGCTGCTCGTCCGCAACGCGCCGCCGGCCGTCTCCGACGCCTTCTGCGCCAGCCGGCTCGGCGGCGGCGGTCACGTCTTCGGCACGCTTCCGCCCGGAATCGACGCCGAGCCGATCCTCGCCCGCTCGCTGCAGGTCTGAGCCCTCCACGGGCTGATCGCGGCCGAGATACGACCGCAACCGACCCGTCGGGAAACAAACAACGGCGGCGGGCAGGAAGCGGCCGAGTTACGGCCGTAACCGGCCCATCGCGCGACGCCTAGTCAGGCTCGGTGACAACCAGCACCTGTCGGCCTGAGCGCTGGACGAGGTCGAGCGGGAGGCTGCCCATCAGCCGCTGCACCACCCCGCGCCTGCGCCGGCTGGAGCCCACCACGATCAGGTCGGCGTCGATCTCGTCTCCGTAATCGATCGCCGTGGGCGCGGCCGGTCCGGAGCGGGCGACCGGTGTCGCCGCGACGCCGGTCTCCGCGAGCAGGTCGGCGAGCCGCTCGGCGGTCTCGCGCGCCTGACGGACGGTCTCGTCGCGCGGAAGCGCCTCGAAGCGCTGGCTCTCGACGTCGTCGACCGCGAGCACGGTCACCTCTGCGCCGGTCTCCTCGGCGAGCTGCTGGGTCGGGCCGACGAGCCAAGGCTCGTCGACGCCGGCCGTCGAGACGACGAGGATCCTCCTCACGTCGCCTCCTCCCGCCGCAGTACCAGCCGGTTGACCAGCCACAGCGCTGCGCCGAGCAACAGCAGCAGGCCTGCGCGCAGTCCGACCTCGAGGTCGTCGGAGAGCGTGTCGAAGATCAGCAGCAGCGAGACGAGCGCGCCTAGGATCGGCATGATCGCCGGCGCTCTGAAGTGCTCCCCCTCGACCTCGTCGCGCCGCAGCACCAGCACGGTGACGTTGACGATCGTGAAGACGGTCAGCAGCAGCAGGACCGTGGTGTCCGCCAGCTCGCTGATGTCCCCGGTCGAGATCAGCACGACCGCGATCGCCGTCGTGAACGCGATCGCCACGTGCGGCGTGCGGCGCTCGGACAGCACGCGGCCGAACGCCGCCGGAACGATGTTGCGCCGCGCCATCCCGTAGACGAGCCGCGAGGCCATGATCATGTTGATCAGCGCCCCGTTCGCGACCGCGAGCAGCGCGATGAAGGCGAACAGCTTCAGTGAGATGTCGAGCGGCCCCTCCTTGACGACCTCGAGCAATGGTCCGCTCGACTCGCTCAGCTGCCCCGTCGGGACGACCATCGACGCCGTCAGCGTGACCAGCAGGTAGATCACGCCCGCGATGGCGAGGCCGCCGAACAGCGCACGTGGGAACGACCGCACCGGGTCGCGCGTCTCCTCCGCGACGTTGACGGAGTCCTCGAAGCCGATCAGCGCGTAGAAGGCGAGCGAGGCGCCACCGATGATCGCCAGGAAGACGCTCTCGCCCTCCTTGAACTCGAAGTTGCGCGAGAAGTCCGCGTCGCCGTCGCCGAGCGCCGCTACCCCGATCGCGACGATCAGCAGCAGGCCGATCACCTCGACGCAGGTCAGCAGCACGTTGATCCGCACCGACTCGGCGATGCCGCGCAGGTTGATCGCCGCCACCACGAGGATGAAGGCGAGCGCGACCAGCAGCAGCGGCAGGTCGATGAACTGCTCGAAGTAGTCGCCGGCGAAGGCCCGCGCGAGCGTGCTCGCCGACGTGATGCCCGACGCCATCACAGCGAAGCCGACCATGAAGGTCAGGAACGGGATCTTGTAGCCGCGATCGACGTAGAGCGCCGAGCCCGCCGCCTGCGGATACTTCGTCACCAGCTCGGCGTAGGCGAACGCCGTCAGGACAGCGAGCAGCAGTGCGGCGGTGAAAGCCGTCCAGATGGCGCCTCCGACCTCGGCTCCGACCTCGCCCACGAGCGCATAGATGCCGGCGCCTAGAACGTCGCCGATCACGAAGATCAGCAGGAGCCGGGTCGTCAGCACCCGCCGTAGCGGGGTGTCGGTGGGCCGATCCGCCTGCGTTGCCTCCACGCATTCCGGGTACCCCTTTTGCGAGGAACCAGTCCACGCAGGCGGGATCGCGTGGCTCCGGCGGACGACGTTCGCTTGCGAGCTTACTAATCGTAAGCTATAATCCAAGCAGATCGGAAAGACGTAGACAAGATGAAAGGGACCGCCACGACAGAGCACAAGACCAACACCAGCACTGACCTGGCGACCGACTCGATCCAGCAGTTCATGAACGAGGCGGCCCGCCACCCCTTGCTCACCGCCAAGGAGGAGGTCGAGCTCTCGAAGCGCATTGAGCGCGGCGACCTCGTGGCCAAGGAGCGGATGATCAACGCCAACCTGCGGCTGGTCATCTCGATCGCGCGCAAGTACCAGGGCCAGGGCCTCCCGCTCGGAGACCTGATCCAGGAGGGCATGCTCGGCCTGATCCGCGCGGTGGAGAAGTTCGACTGGCGCAAGGGATTCAAGTTCTCGACCTACGGCACCCTCTGGATCCGCCAGGCGATCGGCCGCGGCCTCGCCAACTCGAGCCGCACCGTCCGCCTACCCGTCCACATCGCCAGCCAGGCGCGCAAGATCCGCGACGCCGAGCGCGACCTCGCGGCCAAGCTCGAGCGCGAGCCGACGGCCGAGGAGCTATCCGACGTCGTCGGCCTGACACCGACCGAGATCGAGGACATTCGCGCCGCCGACCGCACGCCGACAAGCCTCGACCGCGGCGTCGGCGACGCCGAGGAGACCTCGCTCGGGGACCTGATCGCAGACGACGCGGCCACGCCCGACGAGGAGGTCCAGCAGGACCAGGGCGACAGCACCGTGCGCCAGGTGGTCGGCGGCCTGCCGAGCCCCGAGCGCGACGTGCTCACGCTCCGCTACGGACTCGGCGGCACCGAGGCTGTGGCGCTGCGCGAGACCGGCCGTCGCCTCGGCCTCACCGCCGAGCGCGTCCGCCAGATCGAGGACCGCGCACTGCGCAAGCTCGCCGACGACGGCGAGCTGGCCGCCCTACGCGACGCTGCGTAGAGCAGCTACGAAGCGACGGCGAGGAAGGTCTCGCAGCGGGCGATCTCGCGCCTGAGGCGGGCCTGCTCCTCGCTGCCGTCCTCGGCGCGGCCGAGGCCGTCCTGCGCCTCCTTAAGCCGCGCCTCGAGCGCGGGACGGTCGAGGTCCTCGGGCTTGATCGCGTCCTCGACGATCAGCAGCGCCGAGTTGTCGACGACCTGGAGGTAGCCCTCGCCCTGCGCGAAGCGGACCGTGTCGGCGCTCTCGGGGTTCTCTGAGCCGCTCTCGTAGAGGCGCAGCTCTGCTGGCTCGAGCATCGCCATCAGCGGCGCATGGTTGGCGAGGACGCCGATCGAGCCGACCGCCGTCCGCGTCGAGAGCATCTCGACCTCGCCCTCCCAGGCCTTGCCCTCGGGGGTCAGGACCTCGACCGGGAACGTCGTGCGCGGCACGGGAGCCCTAACCGTCCTTCTTGGCGGACTCGACGACGTCCTCGATCGCGCCCTTGAGCAGGAACGCGCGCTCGGGGATCTCGTCGTGCTGGCCGTCGACGATCTCCTTGAACGAGCGCACCGTCTCCTCGATCGGCACGTAGACGCCGGCGGTGCCGGTGAATGCCTCCGCGACGTGGAACGGCTGCGAGAGGAAGCGCTCGACCTTGCGCGCGCGCTGAACGACGATCTTGTCCTCGTCGGAGAGCTCGTCGATGCCGAGGATCGCGATGATGTCCTGGAGCTCCTTGTAGCGCTGCAGGATCTCCTGGACGCGCGTCGCGACGTCGTAGTGCTCCTGGCCGACGATGTCCGGCTTGAGGATCGTCGACGTCGAGTCGAGCGGGTCGACGGCGGGGTAGATCCCCTTCTCGGAGATCGACCGCGAGAGCACCGTCGTCGCGTTGAGGTGGGCGAACACCGACGCCGGCGCCGGGTCAGTGAGGTCGTCGGCGGGGACGTAGATCGCCTGCACCGAGGTCACCGAGCCGTTGCGGGTCGAGGTGATCCGCTCCTGCAGCTGGCCCATCTCGGTCTCGAGCGTCGGCTGGTAGCCGACCTGCGACGGCATCCGGCCGAGCAGCGCCGAGACCTCGGAGCCCGCCTGGACGAAGCGGAAGATGTTGTCGATGAACAGCAGCACGTCCTGGCCGCCCTGGTCGCGGAAGTACTCCGCCATCGTCAGGCCGGACAGGGCGACGCGCATGCGCGCTCCCGGCGGCTCGTTCATCTGGCCGAAGACGAGCATCGTCTTGTCGATGACGCCCGACTCGGTCATCTCGAGCCAGAGGTCGTTGCCCTCGCGCGAGCGCTCGCCGACGCCGCAGAACGCGGACAGGCCGCCGTGCTCCTTGGCGAGGTTGTTGATCAGCTCCTGGATCAGGACCGTCTTGCCGACGCCGGCGCCACCGAACAGGCCGACCTTGCCGCCCTTGGCGTAGGGCGCGAGCAGGTCGACGACCTTGATGCCGGTCTCGAAGATCTCGCGCGTCGGGGTCAGGTTCTCGACCGTCGGCGCCGGGCGGTGGATCGGCCAGCGCTCGTCGGCGTCGACCGGGCCGGCGCCGTCGATCGGGTCTCCGAGCAGGTTGAAGATCCGGCCGAGCGTGCCCTTGCCGACGGGCACGGTGATCGGGCCGCCGGTGTCGCGCACCTCGGCGCCGCGGCTGAGGCCGTCGGTGGCGTCCATCGCCACCGCGCGGACACGGTCGTCGCCGAGGTGCTGCTGCACCTCGAGGACCAGCTTGACGGGCTCGCCGCCGTCCTGGGAGGCCGGGATCTGGACCTCGAGCGCGTTGAAGATCTCGGGCAGGTTCTCGTCGGGGAACACCGCCTCGATCACGACGCCGGTGATCTCCTCGATGTGACCGACGCCGACTACGTCACGGCTCTGGGTTGCTGTCGCTGCCTCCACTGTGTCTCCTTGCTCCTTCGAAAGCTTCGTAACGGGTCGGTCGGCGCGGCTAGGTGAGCCCCTCGGCTCCTGCCACGACCTCCATGATCTCCTGGGTGATCTCCGCCTGGCGCTGACGGTTCATCTCGAGCGTCAGGCCCTCGATCATGTCGCCGGCGTTCTCCTGGGCGTTGCGCATCGCTGTCATCCGCGCGCCGTGCTCGGACGCGGTCGACTCGAGCAGCGCGCGGAAGATGGTGATCTCGATGTAGTCGGGCACGAGCCGCTGGAGGATCTCCTCGGGCTCGGGCTCGTAGAGCCACGAGGTACGGCGGCCGCGCTGCTCATCTGCTGCCGCGTCCTCGCTCGCCCCCTCGTCGTCGCTCGCCAGCTCCTCGATCGCCTGCAGCGGCAGCAGGACGTCGCGCGACACGGTCTGCGTCAGCGGCGACACGTAGTGGTTGTAGATGACCTCGACGCGGTCGACCTTGCCGTCGACGTAGGCGGCCGCCAGGTCGCCGGCGATGTCGCGCGCGTCGGCGAACGCCGGTCGGTCGGTGAAGCCCTCGTAGGAGCCGGTGACGTCGAGCCCGCGGAAGCGCAGCGAGCCGACGCCGCGGCGCCCGGAGGCGTACCAGACGGCCTCCTTGCCCTCGTCGCGCAGCTCCTGCGCGCGGCGATTGCCCGCTCGCACGATCTGCGAGTTGAAGGCGCCGGCGAGGCCGCGATCGCCCGTGACGAGCAGCAAGCCGACGCGCTGCACGTTCTCGTGCTCCTCGAGCAGCGGCATGTTCGGGATGTTCTCGACCGCCTCGGCCGTGCGGCGCGTCATCCGCCGGATCGCCGACGCGTAGGGGCGCAGGGCCGCGATCCGCTGCTCGGCGCGGCGCAGGCGCGCGGCCGCGACCATCTCCATGGCGCGCGTGATCTTCTGGATGTTCCGCACCGAGGAGATGCGGTTCTTGACGTCCTTCTGGGAGGCCATGGGCTCAGGCTGGCGCCGCAGCCTCCTCCTGCTCCTCGGCCGGCTCGTCCGCGTCCTCGGCGCCGTTCTGGGCCGTGCGCGCCGGGGCCTGGCGCTCCTCCTCCGAGCGGATGCGGTCCGACTCGCCCTCCTCGAGCGGGTTGCCCTCGGCATCGAAGTCGGGACCGAAGTCGTCGATCGCCTCCGCGATCGCGTCTCCGAGCTGCTTCTCGATCTCGTCCGACCAGTCGCCCTTGGTGAGCGTGTCCATCAGCTCCGACTGCTCGGAGTGCAGCCGCGACAGCAGCGTGTCGTGGAACTCGCCGATCCGATCGACCTTGATCCGGTCGAGGTAGCCGCCGGTGCCGGAGTAGATCGCGGCGACCTGGTCGGCCGGCTTCCACGGCCGCAGCTCGGCCTGGTTGAGCGTCTCGACGAGCCGCTCACCACGGGCGAGCGTCGCCTGCGTCGAGGCGTCGAGCTCCGAGCCGAACTGCGCGAAGGCCTCGAGCTCGCGGTACTGCGAGAGCTCGATGCGCAGCTTGCCGGCGACCTTCTTCATCGCCTTCGGCTGCGCGTTGCCGCCAACTCGCGAGACCGAGATGCCGACGTTGATCGCCGGGCGGACGCCGGAGCGGAACAGATCGCCCTCGAGGAAGATCTGGCCGTCGGTGATCGAGATGACGTTCGTCGGGATGTAGGCCGACACGTCGCTGGCCTGCGTCTCGATGATCGGCAGCGCCGTCAGCGAGCCGCCGCCGAGCTCGTCGTTGAGCTTGACCGAGCGCTCGAGCAGCCGCGAGTGCAGGTAGAAGACGTCGCCGGGGTACGCCTCGCGGCCCGGCGGGCGGCGCAGCAGGAGCGACATCTGCCGGTAGGCGAACGCGTGCTTGGTGAGGTCGTCGTAGACGCAGAGCGCGTGGCCGCCCTTGTAGAGGAAGTACTCCCCCATCGCGCAGCCGGCGTAGGGCGCCATGTACTTGATCGGCGCGGCCTCGTCGGCGGACGCGGCGACGATGATCGTGTTGTCCATCGCGTTGTGCTCGCGCAGCGTCTCGGCGACCTGGACGACGGTCGACATCCGCTGGCCGATCGCGACGTAGATCGAGACGACGCCGGTGTCGCGGTTGTTGATGATCGTGTCGATCGCGATCTGGGTCTTGCCCGTCTGGCGGTCGCCGATGATCAGCTCGCGCTGGCCGCGGCCGACGGCGATCATCGAGTCGATCGCCTTGATCCCGGTCTGCAGCGGCTGCTCGACCGGCTGGCGCTGGACGACGCCGGGGGCCTTGAACTCGGCCGGGCGCGTCTCGGTCGTGTTGAGGTCGCCCTTGCCGTCGAGCGGGTTGCCGAGCGGATCGACGATCCGGCCGAGCAGCTGCTCGCCGACGGGGATCTCGAGCAGCTTGCCCGTCCGCTTGACGGCGTCGCCCTCCTCGATCTTGTCCCAGTCGCCGAACAGCACGACGCCGACGTTGTCGGACTCGAGGTTGAGCGCGAGGCCGGTGACGTCGTGCGGCAGCTCGAGCATCTCGAGCGACATGCAGTTGTCGAGCCCGTGGACGCGCGCGATGCCGTCCGCGATCGACAGGACGGTGCCGACCTCGGACAGGTCCGCGCCGCCGTCGTCGAGGCCCTCGATGCGGCTCTTGAGGATGCTGGTGATCTCGTCTGGCTTGATCTGCATAGGTATTGGGGGCCTTTCTAAGCCGCCTTTGCGACTTGCTTTCTAAGTCTCTCGAGCCGGTTGCGCACACTTGCGTCCAGCACCATGTTGCCTACCTGGAGCACCAGGCCGCCGAGCACGTCCGGGTCGACCTCGCTGGAGAGCTCGACGCGCTGGCCGGTCTGCTCCTCGATCCGCTTGCCGATCCCCTCCACCAGCTCCGAGTCGAGCTCGACGGCGCTCGTCACGGAGACCGGCAGCAGCTTGTTCTCGCGCCGCCACAGACGATCGAACTCGCGCCTGATACGGAAGATAGCGGGCATTCTGTGGCGCTCGGCGAGCAGCTCGAGGAAGCGGACGAAGTTCTCGTCCGCGTCGTCGACGAGCGCGCCGATGCCGTCCTTCTTCTCCTGCGAGGAGAAGTAGGGCGAGAAGAAGAACACCTGCAGGTCGCGGCTCCCGTCGAGCGCGCCGGCGAACTGGCCGAGCTCCTCGTGCACGCGGTCGAGCACGCCGCGCTCCTTGGCGACCTCGAACAGCGAGCGGCTGTAGACCTCGGCGATCTCCTCCATGGCGCTAGGAGCGGCCCTCCTCGGACCCTGCCAGCGCCGAGAAGTCGACCTCGCTGAGCGCCTCCTCGATCAGGCGCCGGTGATCGGCGTCGTCGAGCGACTTGCGCGTGACCTTCTCGGTGGCGATCACCGTCAGGTCGGCGACCTCCTTGCGGATCTCCTCGAGCGCGCGGCGCGTCTCGGTCTCGATGTCGCGGCGGGTCGACTCGAGCAGCTCCTCGCGGTACTCCTTGGCCTCGACCTTCGCCTCGTCCATGCGCGAGTCGGCCGCCTTGCGCGAGCGCGCGACGATGTCCTCCGCCTGCTCGCGCGCCTCCTTGAGCCGGGCCCGGTACTCCTCGAGCAGCTCGTCGGCCTCGGCCTTGGTCCGCGTCGCCGCCTCGATCGACTCCTCGATCGCCTTGGCCCGGCGGTCGAGCGCCTCGCCGATCAGCGGGAAGGCGAACTTGCGCAGGATCAGCAGCGAGGCGCCGAACGCGATCAGCGTCCACAGCATCAGCCCGACGTTGGGCGATACGAGGAAGCTGCCGCCCTCCTCCTCGGCGCCGCCCTCGGTGGCCGCCAGGACGACGAACGTCGCGATGTCGGTGAATCCGTCCATGGTCAGCGGCCTAGGTGAGGAAGAACGCGATCAGGCCGAAGATGAAGGTGTAGAAGGCGACCGCCTCGGTCAGCGCGAAGCCGAGCCAGCGGATCGACTGCAGCTCGTCGGCCATCTCGGGCTGACGGGCGACCGACTCGATCTCCTTGCCGAAGATGATGCCGATGCCGATGCCTGCGCCGATCGAGCCGAGCCCGGCGCCCACGCCGAGTGCGATCGCTCGCCCGGCATCGGTGATCGCCTGAGCGTCGGCTGATTGGGCTAGTGGGAGCAGCAGATCCACTTGTCCTCCTTAGTGACTGTCGGCGGTAGCTCCGCCGAGGTAGATGGATGTGAGAATCGCGAAGATGAACGCCTGCAGCGTGGCGACGAGTCCGATCTCGAAGAGGAAGAACGGGATCGCCATGCCGAGCGTGACCGCGCCGAGAGCGGAGACGCCGAGCAGCACGACGAGGCCGCCGGCCATGAACAGGATCAGCAGATGGCCGGCGAGGATGTTGGCGAACAGCCGCACCGACAGCGAGATGATCCGCACGACGTCGGAGATCACCTCGATCACGAACAGCGGGACCGCCCCCACGCCGCTGATGCCCGGCGGCACGAAGCTCTTCATGAAGCCGCCGAAGCCCTTCACGCGGATGCCCTCGACGTGGTACGCAATCCAGACCACGAGCGTGAGCGCGAGCGGGATCGACAGGTTCGCGGTCGCGGCGTAGATCGCCAGCGACGGAATCTCCAGGCCGAAGACGTGGATCGGATGCTCCGTGTTCGTCGGCAGCGGCAGGTAGCCGAGCATGTTCGAGAACCAGATGAAGAAGAAGAGGGTGGCGATGAACGAGAACCACTTGGACGCCATCCGGCTGTCCATGTTCTGACCGGTGATGTTGTGGCGTGCCACGCCGTAGGCGACCTCGATCGCCGTCTGGACTCGGTTCGGGCGGTCGACCATGCGGCGCGCGATGTAGACCATCGTCGCGGTCGTCGCGATCGCGGCGAGCAGGAGGTAGAAGACCGCCTTGTTGATGCTCATGTCGATGCCGAAGACCTTCAGCTCGATCCAGGGGTTGAGCCTGAACTCCTCCTGGGGCTGGAAGGCGTCGTTGCGGCCCTCGCTGCCGAACAGGACGCCGAGCAGGACGGCGATCGCCAGCCAGATGCCGAGCCCGATGAAGACCTTGGTGCGGGTCCTCACTTGCGTGCCTCCTCGAGCGGCTTGACGATCAGCAGCGTGCTGAACGAGATCGTGAACAGCACCGCGGCGAGCACCGCGGCCGCGAGACCGGCCTCGCGCTCGATCAGGCCGACGCAGAGCACCGACAGCCCGACGAGCCACAGGCGCGCGACCATCGTGCCGGCCATCACGCCGAGCGCGGCGCGCCTGTCACCGCTCGCTACGGCACGGCGGGTGGCGAACGCGTTGACGCCGCGCTGCGCGAGCCAGGCCGCGGCGATCGCGGCGTAGCCCAGCAGCGGCAGCCCCGCAATCAGGAATAGCGGCAGGGCCAGTGCGAGCACCAGCAGGTCGAGGCAACGGAGCAGGGTGAGGAGCAAACCAGCCTCTCCCGACCCCTCGGATGTGGCGACTGCATGAGCGGTCAAGGGGACCGGCAACTCTATATGAGAGACCCTCGAAAGCGCTTTGTGGCGGTATTCAGGCCACTCGCAGCAGCGCGTCGACGACGCGCTCGTCGAACTGGTGCCCGGCCCCCTGGCGCAGCTCCTCGAACGCGGTCGCCGGGTCGAGCGGCGCGCGCCAGGGGCGCTCGGCCGTCATCGCCTCATAGGCGTCGGCGACGGCGAGGATCGAGGCCTCGAGCGGCACCTGGTCACCGCTACGGCCCTCCGGGTAGCCCGTGCCGTCCGGGCGCTCGTGGTGGGCGAGGATCCACTCGCCGATCTCGCCGAAGTCGGTCGTCTCCAGCATCCGCGCGCCGACGGCGGGATGCGAGCGGACCCACTCCCAGTCTTCGTCGCTCAGGGGGCCGGTCTTGCGCAGCAGCTCGTCGGGCACGCCGACACGGCCGACGTCGTGCAGGACGCCGGCGATCCGGACCCGCTCGACCGCCTCGGGCGACAGGCCGAGCTCGCGTGCGATCAGCTCGGCGTAGCGGCCGACGCGCTGGGAGTGGGTAGCGCTGCCCGACTCGCGCACGTCGAGCGCCTCGGCGAGGTTGAGCAGCATCGCGAGCTCGACGTGGCCGTCGTCGCGGCCGCGCGGGGCGCGGGAGAGAATCCCGGGAACCTCGGCGCTCGAGATCACGCTGCGGTTGCGTCCGAGCCGCTTGGCGGCGTAGAGCGCCTGATCGGCGGCCTGCAGCAGCGTTGCCGCCGTCTGACCGTGGATCGGGAAGGAGACGATTCCGAAGCTCGCGGTCAGCTGTCCGGCGCCGGCCGGCTCGAAGGTCTGCTCGATCTGCAGTCGCAGCCGCTCGGCGAGCACGTAGGCGCTGTGCTCGTCGGTGTCGGGCGCGAGCACGGCGAACTCCTCGCCGCCGATCCTCGCGGCGGAGTCCCAGCTGCGCTTCGAGACCCGGATCGTCTCGCCGACGCTGCGCAGGACCCCGTCGCCGGCGGCGTGCCCGAGCTGGTCGTTGATCAGCTTGAAGCGGTCGAGGTCGCCGACGATCACGCTCAGGCTGCCGTCGGTGCGGCGCGCGCGCTCGAGCTCGACGTCGAAGGTCTCCTCGAAGCCGCGCCGGTTGAGCATGCCGGTCAGCGGGTCGGTGCGCGCCGCGTCGGTGAGGCGCGCGATCAGCCCGATCAGGCGGCTGCGGATCAGGGCGACGAGCAGGCCCGCGGTGGTCAGCGTGCCGATCGAGGCGACCCAGTCCGAGATCGGCGTGTAGCCGAGGTCGCGCATGCCGAGCTCGACGCCGAACAGCGCACCGAGGACCGCCATGTGGACGAGCGCGGCCGGTAGCGAGAAGAAGTAGAAGGCGTAGATCGTGACCCAGAGGTAGGGCAGCGGGCCGTAGGGGTCGGTCTCGCCCCAGCTGTGGATCGCGAGCGTCGCGATCGCAGTCGCGACGAGCGTGCCGGCGTGGAAGGCCCAGAGCGGCAGGCGGTCGAAGCCGACGAGTGCGACGAGCCCGAGCGCCGCCACGGCAGCCGTCGCCGCGAGCAGGCCGGCTTCGTCCATCTCCGAGCTGTGCGGCAGCGCGACGGCGAGCAGCCCTACTACGGCGCCGGCGAGCGAGAACCAGATCGCGGCGCGCGCCATCGTCGCCCGATTCCGAGGAACCGCCGTGCCCGAGTCGATCGATGTCTTCCAGCCAAGGCGCTCGCGAAGAGGCGGATCCATGGGTACTTCCCGTCTATGTTTTTGCCCGCGGCGCCGTCCTTCCGACGGGACGGCTGCCCGCCGGGTCCGAGTCCTCGATCCAATATAGGTCGGACCTCGGCTATGCGCCAAAGCCGGTGGCGCGACTAGCGTTGCGGCCATGTGGACGAGCCGCGACTTGGAGCTGGACCCGCGCCCGCGGGGGTTCCACCTGATCACGCGAGAAGTCGTCGGCGCGCTGCCGGAGCTGCGCGAGCTGGCGACAGGCTTGCTGCATCTGCACATCCTCCACACGTCCGCTTCGCTGACCCTGAACGAGAACGCCAGCCCGGACGTGCGCACGGACTTCGAGTCCTGGTTCGGGCGAGCTGTTCCGGAGGACGCCCCCTACTGGCGGCACACGCTCGAGGGTGCGGACGACATGCCGGCGCACGTCAAGGCGTCGCTGCTCGGTTCCTCGCTGACCCTTCCGGTACGCAATGGTGGGCTCGCGCTCGGGACCTGGCAGGGCATCTATCTCGGCGAACACCGCGACCGCGGCGGTCCGCGATCGCTCGTGCTCACGCTTTGGGGCGAATAGGAAAAAGCCTCTTCACATTCGAGGTGTCCTATGCGAACATACGTTCGCATGCGCTGGGACCGACTGAGCACCGAGGACGAGGCGACGCGACAGCTGCCGGGCTATCGCGAGCCCGCCACCGTGCGGACCTTTGACGCGCCAGAGGCGATGGACATCCGCTTCTACGAGGTGCGTGCGAAGTCGGCGCTCAACCGCGTGCCCGACGCCTCCCGGGTGCCGTTCCGCTGGACCGTCAATCCCTACCGCGGCTGTACGCACGCCTGCACGTACTGCCTCGGCGGCGACACGCCGATCCTGATGGCCGACGGCAAGACGCGCAGGCTGGAGGACGTCCGTCCCGGCGACCGGATCTACGGCACGCGACTGGTCGGCGCGGAGCGGCGCTACGTGCTGACCGAGGTGCTCGACCACTGGGAGACGCTGCGGCCCGCCTACCGCGTCACGCTCGCCGGCGGCAGGCAGCTCGTGGCGAGCGCCGATCACCGGCTGCTGACGGCGTACGGCTGGAAGCAGGTGACCGGCAGCAACCCGGGCGGCCTGCGGCGGCGGCTGAGCTCGAGCGACCAGTTGCTCGGACCGGGACGCCTCGAGGGACCCGAGCGGACCGAGGGAGGGCTCGAGGGCGAGCGGGTCGAGACGTCCGCCGATCTCTGGGTCGACTCGATCGTGGCACTCGACGAGGCGCGCGTCCTGTTCGACATCACGACGGGAACCGGCGACTTCGTCGCCAACGGGGTCGTCAGCCACAACTGCTTCGCGCGGCCGACGCACAAGTACCTCGACCTCTCCCCCGGCCGCGACTTCGAGCGCGAGATCATCGTCAAGGTCAACGCGCCCGAGGCGCTGCGCGCTCAGCTGTCGCGGCCGTCGTGGAAGCGCGAGCACGTCGCGCTCGGCACGAACACCGACCCGTACCAGTGGGTCGAGGGCCGCTACCGCCTGATGCCGGGGATCTGGGAGGCGCTGCGCGACACCGACACGCCGTGCTCGGTGTTGACCAAGTCCCCGCTGCTGTTGCGAGACCTGCCGCTGCTGAAGGAGCTCGCCGACCGCGTCGGCTTCACCGCGAGCCTGTCCGTGCCGACGCTCGACGAGAAGGCGTGGAGAGCGACCGAGCCGCATACGCCGAGCCCGCGCGCCCGGCTCGAGGCGGTCGCCGAGCTCAACCGCGCGGGCATTCCGACCGGGATCCTGATCGCGCCGCTGATGCCGGGGATCAACGACGCCCCAGAGCAGGTCGAGGAGATCCTGACGCTCGCCGCCGAGGCCGGCGCGACCGGCGCGATGGGCATCTGCCTGCACCTGCGCGGCGAGGTGCGTGGGATCTTCCTCGACTGGCTGCGCTCCTACCGCCCGGATCTCGTGCCGCGCTACGAGGAGCTGTACGCGCGCGGCGCCTACGCAAAGCCGGACGAGCGCAAGCGGATCTCACAGCTCGTGCGCGATCTCAGCCCGACGTGGCCGCGCCGGCCGCCGGCGTTCCGCTCGGCGAACGCGACCGATCCGGGCGACGGGCCGCGCCGGGGATCGCCACCTGACCCGGCGCCTGAGCAGCCGACGCTGTTCTAGGGCTGCTCGTCGGCGACGACGGCATCGAACTCGCCCGTCTCGACCTCACGCTCGATCTCGCGGTCGATCTCGGCCTCGCTGAGCGCCGGCCGCTCGCCGGTCGCCGCCTCCTGGCGCAGCTGACGCTCGCGAAAGCGGCGGAACTTGAGGATCTCGAGCACGAGCACGAGGTAGACGCTTGCCGCCAGCGCCGCGACGCCGAAGGCGGCGATCACGAGCGTCCAGGCGAGGTCGAACGTGCCGTCGTCCTCGGAGTACGGCACGAAGCGCAGCGCCAGTGCCAGCGCCGCGAGCGAGATCGTCCAGGCGTAGAGGTAGAGGACGGTCCGCCGCTGCGAGAAGCCGATGTTCGCGAAGCGGTGGTGGAAGTGCCAGCGGTCGGCCGAGTAGACCGGGCGGCGGTACTTGATCCGCTTTGCGACGACGAACGTCGCGTCAGCGGCGGGCACCGCGAGGATCACGAGCGGGAAGAACAGCGCTACGACGGCGGCTGTCTTCAGCACGCCCTGGATCGCGATGCAGGCGAGCAGCAGGCCGAGCAGGTTCGAGCCGGAGTCGCCCATGAAGACCGACGCCGGGTGGAAGTTGTGGCGCAGGAAGCCGACCGCGGCGCCCGCCGTCGCGGCAGCCAGGATGCCGGCGTCGACGCGGTCGAGCGAGAGCGCGATCACGGCGAACGTCGCCGCCGCGATCGTGCAGACACCCGCCGCCAGGCCGTCGACGCCGTCGGTGAAGTTGACGACGTTCATCACCGCGACGATCCCGAGCAGCGTCAGCGCGAAGCCCCAGGCGCCGAGATCGAGCGGCTCGACGAACGGCAGCGTGATGTTCGCGACGCGCACCTCGCAGACGACCGGGATCAGCGCGGCGGCGAACTGGCCGGCGAGCTTTACGACCGGGTGCAGGCCGCCGGGGCGGGCGTCGTCGATCGCTCCGACGAGCGTGATCGCGGCCGCCCCGCCGAGGATGCCGCGCGTCTCCTGACCGCTGGGCAGGAACAGGGCGCCGGCAAGCAGGACGCCGGCGAGGATCGCGAGGCCGCCGAGCCTCGGCATCGGCGAGTCGTGGAGGTCGCGATCGCGTGGGTGCGCCACGGCGCCGACACGGTGGGCGAGCCGAGCGGTCTGGGGCGTTAGGAGCACAGCGACGACAGCCGCGACGAGGAACGCCCAGAGCGCATCGAGGTCGTTCATCTGCGCGGCAGCCTACCCGCGCGCGAGGCGGCGCTTCTCAGGCCTGGGGGATGACCCAGAAAGCGATTACGGCGTATTGCAGCGCCGCGGCGGCGATCACGAGCGCGTGGAAGACCTCGTGGTAGCCGAAGACCGTCGGGACGGGGTCGGGACGGCGGAGGGCGTAGATGACCGCTCCGACGGTGTAGAAGAGGCCGCCGAGGGCGACCATCACCCCGGCGGCGATCCCGAGCTCGCCGAAGAGGTCGGGGGTGACCGCGACTGCGACCCAGCCGAGCAGGACGTAGATCAGGGCGGCGAGCCACTTCGGGGCGTCGATCCAGAGCAGCTTGAGGACGATTCCCCCGAGCGCGCCGGCCCAGACGACGGCGAGGACGACGTTCGCGAGCGTGCCGTCGAGGACGAGCAGGGCGAAGGGCGTATAGGTCCCGGCGATCATCAGGAAGATCGCCGAGTGGTCGAGGCGGCGCATCCAGCGGCGCGTGTTGGCCTGCCACGTGACGCGGTGATACAGGGCGCTGATGCCGAACAGCAGGGCGACGCAGGCGGCGTAGACGGTGGCGGCGAGGGTCGCGCGGCCCGGGGGTGCCTGGACCACGAGCACGACGCCTACGACGACCGAGATGAAGAACGCCCATTGGTGACTGACGCCACGCAACTGCGGGCGGTTGCGTATCGCCTGCTCGATGTCGAGCCTTGGCGCCGCCTCAGCCATGACGCTGAGCCTAGACGGTGGCGACGGGCTTGGCGAGCTGTGGGTAGAGCGGGTGGCGGTCGGCGAGCGCCCGGGCACGCTCGGCGAGGTCTGCTCGCTGGGAGTCCGAGAAGTCGCCGCTGAGCGCCTCGGCGATGATGGCGCCGACCTCGCGCAGCTCGTCGACGCTGAAGCCGCGCGTGGCGAGCGCGGGGGTACCGATCCGCAACCCCGACGAGACGGCCGGGGGGCGCGGGTCGTTGGGCACCGTGTTGCGGTTGACGGTGATCCCGATCGAGTGCAGCCGGTCCTCGGCCTGCTGGCCGTCGAGCTCGGAGTCGCGCAGGTCGACGAGTACGAGATGGACGTCGGTGCCGCCGGTGAGGACGTCCACCCCCGAGGCGATCAGCTGCTCGGCGATCGCGGCCGCGCCCTCGCGCGTGCGGCGCTGGCGCTCGCGGAAGAGCTCGGACTGGGCGATCTTCAGCGCGACCGCCTTGGCCGCGATCACGTGCATCAGCGGGCCACCCTGCTGGCCCGGGAAGACGGCCGAGTCGATCTTCTTCGCGTGCTGCTCGCGGCTGAGGATCATTCCCGAGCGCGGGCCGCCGAGCGTCTTGTGGATCGTCGTGGTGACGACGTCGGCGTGCGGCACCGGGCTCGGGTGCTCGCCGGCGGCGACGAGGCCCGCGAAGTGGGCCATGTCGACCATCAGCAGCGCGCCGACCGAGTCGGCGATCTCGCGGAAGCGGGCGAAGTCGAGCTGGCGCGGGTAGGCCGACCAGCCGGCGAGGATCAGCTTCGGGCGGAACTCCTCCGCGAGCCGCGCGAGCGCGTTCATGTCGACGCGCGAGTCGTCGTCCGAGACGCCGTAGGCGACGATGTCGTAGAGCCGCCCGGAGAAGTTGATCCGCATGCCGTGCGTGAGGTGGCCGCCGTGGTCGAGCTTCATGCCGAGGATGCGGTCGCCGGGCTCGAGCAGCGCGTGGAAGGCGGCGGCGTTGGCCTGGGCGCCCGAGTGCGGCTGGACGTTGGCGTGCTCGGCGCCGAACAGCTCCTTGGCGCGATCGATCGCCAGCCGCTCGGCGACGTCGACGTGCTCGCAGCCACCGTAGTAGCGCCGGCCGGGGTAGCCCTCGGCGTACTTGTTCGTCAGCACCGAGCCCTGGCAGTCCAGCACCGCCTGTGGGACGAAGTTCTCGGAGGCGATCATCTCGAGCGTCGTCTCCTGGCGCCGGAGCTCGTCGTCGAGCACCGCCGAGATCTCCGGGTCGACCTCGGAGACGTGCTTGGCGAAGTAGTCGGGGCTCAGGTCGGTCACGCCGGCCACGGTACCAGGGGTCATGCCAGCAGCCGCTGCAGATCCGCGCCCGAGAGCGCGCCCTCGCGGAGGACCTCGTAGGTCGCGTCATGCTCGTAGTCGGAGAGGTCGACGACGGTCGAGGCAATGCCCGGCAGCTCGCCCCCGTCGAGCTCCAGATCGACGCCGGCCCGCAGCTCGTCGGGTACGTCGTCGAGTCGACGCGGGTCGGCCCCGCCGTGGAGGTTCGCGCTCGACTGGAGGACCGGCACGCGCACCGCGGACAGTGGCTCCAAGTCACCGTGGAGTGCCGGAACGCGAACCCCGAGCCGCTCGTTCTCGGACCCGCCCGCGAGCGGAAAGAGGCGAGTGGGATTCGGCAGCAGCACGGTCACGGGTCCCGGCAGCAGCCGCTCCAGGGCCGTGCGCGTGCGCGGGCCCAGGTGCGGGAGCGCCTCGAGCGCCGGCCACAGCGCGAAGAACATGACGGCGCTCGGCATCGGCGGGCGCCGCTTGAGCTCGTAGATCCGTCGCATGCCGGACTCGGAGTCCGCATCGGTCGCGAGCCCGTAGACCGTGTCGGAGGGAAAGAGCGCCACCCCGCCGCCGGTGACGCACCGCTCGAAGGCGCGTGCGTCGATCGCCTCGGTCACCCGCACGCCCCCGCCAGCTTCGCGGCACTCTGGGCCGCGGCTCGGTAGGTCACCGCGCGATCCCGACCGTCACGCGCTCGCGACCCGCGAGGTCGCGATGCGTCTGGGCGCCGGGGAGCAGGGCCCTCACAGTCGCCGCCTGGTCCGGAGCGTGCTCGAGTGCCAGGCGAAGCGCCGTCGGCGCCTGACCGACGAGCTCGCGGATCGCATCGAGTCCGTCCTCGCCCGACACCAGTGCGCCGCGGGGCTCGTAGCGGCGAATCTCCGGCTGCAGGCCCGGCCACTCCGCCTCGGTCACGTACGGCAGGTTCGCGACCACCAGGTCGTAGTCGCCCTGCGGCAGGCCGCGGGCTACGGACATCTCGACGTCAAGCCCGAGCGCAGCGGCGTTGGCGCGCGCAACCTCGAGCGCCTCGTTCGAGGCATCCGACGCGCTCACGCGCAGGTCCGGCCGCTCGTCGGCGATTGCCAGCGCGACGGCGCCGCTGCCGGTGCCGACGTCGTGGACGCGCGCACCGGGCGGCAGCTCGAGCGCCAGCTCGACGAGCAGCTCCGTCTCGGGCCGCGGGATCAGCACCCGGCGGTCCACTCCCAGCTCGATACGGCGAAAGCCGCGGCGGCCGAGGATGTAGGCGACCGGCTCGCGCGCGACGCGCCGGCGGATTCGCTCGCCGAGCTCGCGCGCGCTGCTGGGCGGCACCTCTAGCGCCGGATCGGACACCAGCCGTCCGCGGTCGACCCCGAGCCCGTCGGCGATCAGCAGCTCCGCGTCGAGCCGCGGTGTGTCGCAGCCGGCGGCCGTGAGCGCGTCGACCGCGGCGGCGACCGCGTCGCGCACGGTCATCGCAGTTGCCGGCATCAGCTCTCGACGAGCGAGCTGGCCTCGAGCCGCAACCGCTTCTCCTCGGCCTCGAGCGCGGCGGTGAAGTCGTCGAGCTCGCCGGCGAGGACGCGCTGGACCTCGCCCTTCGTGAGCTTCACGCGGTGGTCGGTGACGCGGTCCTGCGGGAAGTTGTAGGTGCGGATCTTCTCGGAGCGCTCGCCGGTCCCGACCTGCGAGCGGCGGGTCTCGGCGAGCTCGGCCTGCTGGGCCGCTAGCTCGCGCTCGTAGAGGCGGGCGCGCAGCACGCGCATCGCGCGCTCGCGGTTCTGCAGCTGCGACTTCTCGTCCTGCATCGAGACGACGACGCCGGTCGGCTTGTGCGTGATCCGCACCGCCGAGTCGGTCGTGTTGACCGACTGGCCGCCGGGCCCGGACGAGCGATAGACGTCGATCTGAAGGTCGTTCTGGTCGAGGTGGACCTCGACGTCCTCGGCCTCGGGCAGCACGGCGATCGTCGCCGTCGAGGTGTGGATGCGCCCCTGCGACTCAGTCTCCGGGACGCGCTGCACGCGGTGCGTACCACCCTCATGCTTGAAGACGCTGTAGGCGCCCTGGCCCTCGATCTCGAAGGTGTAGTCGCCGTCGGCGACGTTCATCGTCTCGACCCCGAAGCCGAGCCGCTCGGCGTAGCGGGTAAGCATCCGGTAGAGGTCGCCCGCGAACAGGCCGGCCTCGTCGCCGCCGGTTCCGCCGCGGATCTCGACGATCACGCTCTTGTCGTCGTTGGGATCGCGCTCGACCATCGCGAAGCGGATCTCCTCCTCGAGCGCCGTCAGTCGCGACTCGGCCTGCTCGAGCATCGCGCGGATCTCGGGGTCCTCGCCGCCCTCCTCGGCGAGCATCTCGCGGGCGCCGGCGGCGTCCGAGGCGGCGGTGCGCCACTCGCGCGCCAGGTCGGCGGCCGGCTCGAGCGCGCTGTAGGCACGCCCGACCTCGGCGTAGCGCTCGCGGTCCCCGATCACGCCGGGGTCCGACATCTGCTCCGAGAGCTCCGCGAAGCGGCTCTCGATCTGCTCGACCAACTTCTCGCTCATCGGACCGGCAAGGGTACGGCTTCGCTACGCCCCGACCTCCATGACCGCGCGATCGGCCTCGGTGACCTCGGCGGGATTCTCGAACTGCAGGACCGCCTCGAGCGCGGCGATCGCGACGGCGAGCTGGGCGAGCTCGGGCTCGCGGGTGGTCAGGCGCTGGAGCTGAAGGCCGGGCCACATCAGGATCCGGGCCCAGCGCTTGGTGCGATTGCGCCCGAACCACTTGATGACCTCGAAGGCGAGGCCGGCGACGATCGGGATGCCGACGACGCGCGAGATCAGCAGCCACTGCCAGTCGAGCTTGCCGAGCGGAGCGAAGACGAAGATGGCGACGATCATCACGATCAGCAGGAAGCTCGTCCCGCAGCGTGGATGCAGGCGTGAGAAGCGCTGCGCGTTCTCCGGCGTCAGGTCGAGACCGGCCTCGTAACAAGAGATCGTCTTGTGCTCGGCGCCGTGGTACTGGAACACCCGCTGCAGATCGCGCATGCGCGAGATCAGCAGGATGTAGCCGAGGAAGATGCCGATCCGCAGCGCCTTCTCGATCAGGACGAACACGAACGAGTTCGGGATCTCGTCCTTGAAGACGTTGGTCGCGAAAGCGGGCAGCAGGAAGAAGAGCCCGATCGCAAACAGCATCGCGAAGGCGATCGTCCCGGCCCAGGCCGCGCCGCCGATCTCCTCCTGCTCGCCCTGCTCGCCGGGCGGAAGCTGCGCGTTTGCCGAGATGCCGAGCGCCTTGAAGCCAATCTTCAGCGACTCGACCAGCGCGACGACGCCGCGGACGACCGGCACCCGCGCCCAGCGATGGGCCTTGGCGAACGACACCAGCGGCTCGGTGACGACCGCTATCTCGCCCTGCGCGCCCTCGCGCGGGCTGAGCTCGCCGCCCTCGAGCTGCTCGGCGGTCGGCTTGCGCACCGCCACCGCCCAGGTCGAGACGCCGCGCATCATCACGCCCTCGAGCACGGCCTGACCGCCGACCGGCAGGTCGCGCGGAGCCTCGAGCTTGCCGTTAGACCGAAGGGGATCTGACCCGTTCGCGGCCAGGGGTTGCGGGTCGGCGCTCACACCGAGCATCGTAACGGGGCGGGCAAGCCCGTCCGCCGGGTCAGCGCTCCAGCGAACAGGAGGTCCGCTGGGCGTTGTCGCGCTCGGTGATCTCGCGGACCGTGTCGCGAGGATCTACCTCGATCAGCCTCGTCGTCCGGCAGACCGGTCCGAGGAAGCGCACCTTGCGGCTCTCGCCACTGCGCAGCGCCCCGATCGTGCGTACGTCGATCTCGGCCCCGTCGATCCGCAACCGGACCTCCACGTCGCGCGCGACGGCGAGACCGGTGTTCCTGACCTGGACGGTGTAGCGGGCCGTGCCGCGCGTCGGTCCCGGGTCTACGCGCTGCTCTCCGCGCGGGTGCAGGTTGGGCAGCTTCCCGCCCTGACGGCACGCCGTCGAGCGCTCGACGGTCTGCGCGAGGACGGTGCCGGCGGAGTCCCGCCATTCGAAGGTCACGTGCACCCGGTAGGCCGTGCCCTTCTGCAACGCGTCGATCCGCTGGCGGTAGGCGAACCGCTGGACCGCCGGCCGCGACTCGTGCCAGACGCCCAGTCCTGGAGCGGCCACCGGTCGCCAGATGCCACGGCCGATGCGCTCGCCGAGCTGGAAGCGCATGCGCATGTTCTGACCATCGGGCAGCTGCCCCATCGCGCCACGGAACAGCGCCGAGCGATCGCTCGGCTGCTTGCCGCGCGTGCACTCGAGCAGCTCGACGGCCGCCTGGCCCGGGCCGGGAAGCGTGGCCGCCCGGCCAATGCCGGGCGCGACGGCGGCGAAGGCAAGCAGGGCGAGGACGATCGCGGGGAGCTGGAGGCGGCTGCTCATGTGTCGAAGAGAACAGCCGTCCGACCGGCGAGTTGCGGCGCGGGCCCTCGCTCAGCTGGCGCCGGCGCGGTGACGCGCCTGGCGGCGACGGAAGCGCTCGACGCGTCCACCGGTGTCGACCAGCTTCTGCTTGCCGGTGTAGAACGGGTGGCAGTTCGAGCAGATCTCGACGTGCAGGTCGGACTTCGTCGAGCGGGTCGTGAACTCGTTGCCGCAGGTGCAGCGAACGTGAGCCTCGACGTAGTTGGGGTGGAGATCGGTCTTCATCGCGACGAAGAAGTCTAGCGGGGAGCGTGTGCGGCACGCCTGCGCCCCGTGCTCCAGTCGCGCAGGCGCGTCCACCAGGTCCGCGGACGGCCGAAGCGCGCCGGCGGTGGCTGCTTGGCGCGCACGAGCGCGACCCAGTCGTCGAGCGGCAGTGTCCCGTCGATCAGCCGGGCGAGCGCCGAGGTGACCGGCGCCTCGAGTCCCGCCCGCTCGATCGCTCGCGCCAGCAGGCGCACCGTCTCGAGCGCCTCGACCGACTGCGAGAGCCGCTCGGGTATCTCCGCCGCGGGAACGCCCGCCGCCAGCAGCTCGCCAGCGCTGCGGTTGCGCGATGTCGGGGCGAGCGCCGTGGCCACGAGGTCGCCGGTGCCGCCACGGCCGACGAACGTGCGCGCCGAGCCGCCCGACAGCTCCGCGAGCGCGAGCACCTCGAGGAAGATGTCCGCCGCCGCCATCCCGGCCGCGTTGAGGCCCTGGGCCTGCGTCGCGCCCACAGCAACCGCGGCCGCGTTCTTGGCGACACCCGCCAGCTCGACCCCCACGGGATCGTCCGACGCCTCGCAGACCACGCCCGCGCGCTGGAACAGCTCGGAGACGCGCATCGCCAGCCGCTCGGAGTGCGAGGCGCAGACCAGCCCGGCGCCCGACTCGATCATCTCGCGAGCATGCGCGGGACCTCCGACGCAGGCTGTCCGCCCGGCCCCGAACGCGCGCTCGAGCGCCAACGTCGGCGGCGTGCCGTCCGGCGGCACGAGGCCCTTCGCGAGCGACACCATCCCCGGCTGGCCCGAGATCCCCAGCCGATCGATCTCGGCCAGCGCCTCCCCCAGTCCCTTCGACGGGACTGCCAGGAACACGAGGTCGGGCCGCCGGAACTGATCGTCACGCGCGCCGAACGCCCGCACCTTCAACCCCGCGGGCAACTCGACTCCGGGCAGGTAGTGGCCGTTCTCCCGTGCCTGATCCAGCCGTCCCGCCTGCTCCTCGGTCCGGCACAGCAGCGTCGTCCGAACGCCGGCACGCTCCAACAGCAGCGCCACGGCGGTGCCGAACGACCCCGCCCCGACGACGGTGGCCCTACGGACGTGCGAGCTCAGCTGACGGCTGGAGGCGATGCCGGGACGCTATCTGGCATCAGGTGTTCTGGTAGAGCGGACCGTCTCCGCCCTCGGGCGTCGTCAAGCGCCCGCCCTTGGCGGTGATCGCTCCGCACTGCACGCAGTTCGTGTAGTTGACGATCACGTCGACCATGCCCTCCTCGGGCGCGTCGTCCGGAATCTCGTAGACGCCGGCGGGGCACATCCACTTCCAGGTCTCGGCGATCTCGCGCGGAACGTTCTGCTGGACGCGGATGTGGTTCGGCGCGTCGTCGCGGGTGGCGTTGCCGGTGATGAAGACGCTCGACAGCTTGTCGAAGATGTACTTGCCGTCTGGCTTCGGGTACTTCTGCGACGTCTTGCCGATGAACATCTCGCGCTCGTCCTGGCGGTGCCACGGCAGGCGGACCGGGATCTTGCCCTTGGTCGCGATCATCATGTTGACGAGCGCCCCGCCGAGGAAGAAGCCCTTCGAGAACGGCTGGCGCGTGTTGCGGACCTCCCACAGCTCCTTGCCGGTCACCGACTCGTCGAGCGTCTTCTCATACGAGGAGAAGTCGTCGCTGCCGTTCTTGAGCGACTCGTAGATCGCCTCGGCGGCGAGGATTCCGGAGTTGATGCTGTGGTGGACGCCCTTGAGCGCGGCCGTGTCGACCATGCCGCCGGCGTCGCCGACGATCACCGCCCCCGGCATCGAGAGCTTCGGCATCGACCAGTAGCCGCCGCCGGGCAGCGCCTTCGCGCCCCAGCCGACGCGCTCGCCGCCCTCGAGGATCCCGCGCACGAGCGGATGCGTCTTGAACAGCTGCAGCAGGTCATGCGCCGAGGTCGTGGCGTCGGCGTACTCGAGGTCGATCACGAAGCCGATCGACACCAGGTCGTCGCCGGTCTTCTCATCCTTCATCGGGTAGAGCCACGTGCCGCCGACCTGGCCGTACTTGGCCGAGGTGCTGACCGGCCACGGCCCGACGGTGTGGATCAGCCGGTCGAGCGGCTTCGGGACCTTCCAGACCTCCTTGACGCCGAGCTCCCAGGTCTGGGGCTCGCGGTCGGCGCCGAGGTCGAACTCGCGGATCGCCGGGCCGGTGAGGTGTCCCCAGCAGCCCTCTGCGAGCACCGTCGCCTTCGCCTTGATGTCGGTGCCGGGCTCGAAGTTGCCGAGCGGCTCGCCGTCCTTGCCGCGGCCTTTGTCGCCCGAGCGGACGCCGACGACCTTGCCGTCCTCGACGATCAGCTGCGTCGCGGCCGTCTCGGTCAGCAGGTAGGCGCCGGCCTCCTCCGCGATCCGCTGCTGGTAGCGGGCGAGCGCCGACACCGAGATGACCTCGTTGCCGTGGTTCTTGAACGGCGGCGGCGTCGGGATGCGCAGCGCGCGCTTGGAGGTCGGCGTCATGTAGACCGCCTCCTTCTCGACCTCGCCGAAGGCGAAGCCCTCCTTGCGCCAGTCCTCGCGCGTCAGGTCCGGGAACAGGCGCTGCAGCGGCTCCGGCCGCACGACCGCGCCGGACAGGTTGTGCCCGCCGCAGGTCTTGGCCTTCTCGATCACCGCGACCGGCACCTCGCCGAGGCTCTCGAGCGTCTCGGGATCGTCCGCCAGCAGCTGGAGCAGGCGGTTCGCGCACGCCAGGCCAGCGGTCCCGCCGCCGACGATCGCCACGCCGATCTCGATCAGCTCGTCCTCCGCGTCGAGCCCGCGCTTGACGAACTCGTCGGGCGAGTCGACGGGAGGCGGGTAGGCCGCCGGAGCGACCTTGCCGTTGCCGTTCGCGGAGGCCATCGCTCAGCCGCCTTTCTTCGCCTTCACTGCCTCGGTCAGCTTCGGCAGGATCGCGTTGAGGTCGCCGACGATGCCGAGGTCGCAGAACTCGAAGATCGGCGCGTTCGCGTCCTTGTTGATCGCGACGATGTTCTCCGAGGCCTGCATGCCGACCTTGTGCTGGATCGCGCCCGAGATGCCGGCCGCGAGGTAGAGCTTCGGCGCGACCGTCTTGCCGGTCTGGCCGATCTGGGCGGCGTACGGGTACCAGCCCGCGTCGACCACCGCGCGGGTGGCCGCTACGGCCCCGCCGAGCGCGCCGGCGAGGTCCTCGCAGAGCTGGAAGCCCTCCGCCTTGCCGAGACCGCGACCGCCGGCCACGAGCAGCTCGGCGTCCTCGATGTTCACGTCGGCGCCGCGCTGCTCGCCGCGCTGGACCATCACGGCCTTGCCCGAGTGGTCCTCGTACTGGACGTCGACGTCGACGACCTCGGCCGAACCGCCGCCGCTCTCGACGACGTCGAACGCGTTCAGGCGGCCGATGATGATCCCCGGGTCGCCGACGTAGTCGACGTCGACAATCGCCGAGTCCTGCAGGATCGGGCGCTCCGCGACGAGCTTGCCGTCCTGCGCCTTGACCGCGGTGACCTCCATCGTCACGCCGGCGCCGAGGCGGGCCGTGAGGCCAGCCCCGATCTCGAAGCCGAGCAGTCCGCCGCCGAACAGCGCGTAGGAGTAGCCGTTCTCCTGGATGACCTTCGCCATCGCATCGACGACCGGAGCGCCGAGGCCCTCCGGCCCCTTGGCGCGGTAGACCTTCGTCGCGCCGTAGTTGCCAAGCGTGGCACAGAGGTCGTCGGTCAGGTCGTCGCCGCCGACGACCACGACCGCGGCGTCGCCGCCGATCTCCTTGGCGAGCTTCGCGCCCTCGGAGACGGCGCCGAGCGAGTTCTTGTTGAAGGCGCCCTCGTAGTGGAGCGCGTAGGTCAGGATCCCGCTCATGCCAGCAGCTTCCTCTCGTCGAGCCAGTTGACGATCTTCTCGACCGTCTCGTTGGTGTCCTCGTCCTCGATGATCTCGCCGGCCGACTTCGCGGGCGGCGGGTTGATCGCGAGGACCGCGGTGCGCGAGCCGCCCTGGCCGACCTTGTCGGCCTCGATGCCGGCATCGGCGACCGACTTCGTGTCGAGCTGCTTCTTCTTCGCGCCCATGATCGCCTTCAGCGACGGGTAGCGCGGCTCGTTGATCGCGTCGCCGACCGAGATCACGGCCGGCAGCGACACCTCCACGGTGTCGTAGCCGTACTCGGCCTGGCGCTCGCAGCGGAGCTTGTCGCCCTCCACGTCCATCTTGATCACCTGCGTCAGCGACGGCATCTTCAGATGCTCGGCCACGACCGCGCCGATCGTGTAGCACTCGCCGTCGTCGGACTGCTGTCCGAGCAGGACGAGGTCCGGGCTCTCCTGCTGGAGCACCTTCGCCAGCGCGTAGCCGGTGGCGGCGACGTCGGAGCCGGCGAGCGCGTCGTCGGTCAGGTGGATCGAGCGGTCGGCGCCGAGCGAGACGGCCTTGTGAAGGGCGCGGAAGGCGCTCTCCGGGCCCATCGTCACCGCCACGACCTCCTCGACCTCGA
This sequence comes from Thermoleophilaceae bacterium, assembly GCA_035630335.1. Classification (GTDB taxonomy): domain Bacteria; phylum Actinomycetota; class Thermoleophilia; order Solirubrobacterales; family Thermoleophilaceae; genus JAAYBF01. The sequence goes on from DASQKV010000083.1 coordinate 34,101, forward strand.
CCGCGCCGCCCTCCTTGACCTGCATGGCGGCCTCGATGGCGTGCGTGTCGAACGGATTCAGATTCTTCTCACCGCTGCGATCGAGGCGCTTGCTAGCGGGATCGATGCGCTTCTCGACGGCGGCGTCGGGGACCTCTTTTACGAGGACGCAGATCTTCAAGGGTTCTCCTTTGTAGCTCCTGCGGGGCAGCCCGATCGGGCTGCCCTGGGGCGCCTCCTTGGGAGGCCGCCGGGATTGTACCCGGAACGTTGACTGACTAGTCAGTCTACGGCGTTCTCGATGAAATCGACGATCTCCTGGACCGGTGAGCCGGGCGTGAAGATCTCCGAGACTCCGAGCCGCTTCAGCTCGGGAATGTCGTCCGCGGGGATCGTCCCCCCCGCCACCAGCAGCACGTCCTCCGCACCCTCGGCCTTCAGCAGCGCCGCGATCTTCGGGACGAGTGTCATGTGCGCGCCCGAGAGGATCGAGAGGCCGACCGCGTCGGCGTCCTCCTGGATCACGGTCTCGACGATCTGCTCGGGCGTCTGGTGCAGGCCGGTGTAGATGACCTCCATCCCGGCGTCGCGCAGGGCCCGGGCGATGATCTTGGCGCCGCGGTCGTGCCCGTCGAGGCCGGGCTTCGCCACCACGACCCGGATCTTGCGGCCGGTGGCAGGCCGATTCGGAGCTGTCTCTGTGTCGGCGACCATGGTGGGGTACGGCGCGGGCAGTCTATGGGCTAGGCGCCGTCGACCTCGATCACCATCGCGTCGCCCTGGCCGCCACCGGAGCAGATCGCGGCGACGCCGAGGCCGCCGCCGCGCCGGCGCAGCTCGTGGACGAGCGAACCAAGGATGCGCGCGCCCGAGGCGCCGATCGGGTGGCCGAGGGCGATCGCGCCGCCGTTGACGTTGACCTTCGACTCGTCGACGCCGAGCATCCGCATCGAGTTGATCGCGACCGAGGCGAACGCCTCGTTGATCTCGAAGACGTCGATGTCGTCGACCGATAGGCCGGCCTGCTCGAGCACCTTCTTGGTGGCGTTGGCGGGCGTGCGAGCGAGGTAGGCGAAGTCGTCGGCGACGGCTGCCTGGGCGACGATCCTGGCGAGCGCACGCCGGCCGTTGGCCTTCGCCCAGTCCTCGCTGGCGAGCACGAGCGCGCCCGCGCCGTCGTTGACGCCCGGGGCGTTGCCGGCCGTGTGCGACCCGTCGGGGCCAGTGAGGCCGGGTAGCTTCGCGAGCGCCTCGAGCGAGCTGCCGCGACGCGGCGCCTCGTCGATCTCGACGACCGTGTCGCCCTTGCGCGACTTGACCGTGACCGGGGCGATCTCCTCGGCGAGGCGGCCCTCGTCGGTCGCCTCAAGCGCGAGCTCGTGACTACGCAGCGCGAACTTGTCCATGTCCGGCCGCGTCAGCTCGAGCTCGTCGCCGACCTCGGTCGCCTCGACGAACATCTGCTTGCCGGAGAAGGGGTTGGTGAGGCCATCGTGGACCATCGCATCGAGCGTCTTGGCGTCGCCCATGCGGTAGCCGAAGCGTGCCTTGGGAAGGAGGTAAGGGGCGCCAGACATCGACTCCATCCCGGCCGCGACGGCAACGTCGAGATCGCCGGCGCGGACCTGCTGGTCGATCAGCCCGGCGGCACGCATGCCCGAGGCGCAGACCTTGTTGACGGTCTCCGAGGAGACCTCCTTCGGGATCCCGCCCTTGATCTGGGCCTGGCGCGAGGGAACCTGCCCCTGCCCCGCCTGCAGCACCTGCCCGACGATCACGTGCTGGACCTGATCGCCGGAGACCTCCGCGCGCTCCAGCGCGTGCTCGATCGCGTGGCCGCCGAGGTCGGTGGCGTCGAGGGATGCGAGGGCCCCGCCCATCTTCCCGAACGGGGTGCGAGCGGTGCCGAGGATCACGGTCTTTGGCATGGGGGCGTGGGTCTCCTTGGGTCTGCCTGGGGCGGCGGACCATACCGGAGGCCCCTCCCCTGGCGGCCGCCATAGACTGCTCTGCAATGCCCGAGATCGCCGTCAGCGTCCGCCCCGGACCGCCCGAGGAGACCGCCGCGGACACGCGCGTGCTGGGCCTGTTCGACGGCGAGCACCTGCCCGAGCCGGAGCTGCGCAAGCTGGTCGAGCTGGGCGAGGCGAAGTCGGAGCTGCGCAAGGTGGCGGTGGCTCACGAGCAGGCTCCTGGGGGAGGCCAGCGACGGGTTCTGATCGCCGGCCTCGGCAAGCGCGAGAGCTTCGACGGCGAGGCCGCGCGGGTGGCGGCGGCGAGCGTCGCGGCGCGCGCGAAGGAGCTCGGCGCGATCTCGCTCTCGTGGGCGCTCCCCGACGACGGGGCCGAGGTGGGCCTGGTCGAGGGAACCCTGCTCAAGCTCTACTCCTTCGACCGCTTCAAGTCCAAGCGCAACCAGGACGGCGGCCTGGAGGCGCTCGAGATCGCCGGGCCGGGGGTGTCGGAGGAGGCGGCGAACGGCGCGCGCGTGGCCGCCTCGGCCGTCAACCGTGCGCGCGAGCTGCAGAACCTGCCGTCGAACGTCGCCGATCCCCTGTTCCTGGCGGGACGGGCGGAGGAGATCGCTGCCACGCACGAGACCGTCGAGCTGGAGCTATTCGACCGTGAGGCGATCGTCCAACGCGGGATGGGCGCCTTCGCCGCGGTCGCGCAGGGAACGCACGCCGAGCCCCGACTGATCGTCCTGCGCTACAGCGGGGGGACGCGCGGCCCGCACCTGGGCTTCGTCGGCAAGGCCGTCACCTTCGACACCGGCGGAATCTCGCTGAAGCCCGGCGGCAAGATGGCCGAGATGAAGTTCGACATGTCCGGCGGCGCGGCGGTGCTCGAGTCGCTCGATGCGATCGCCACGCTCGGGCTGCCCGTCACGGTGACCGCGATCGTGCCGGCGACAGAGAACATGCCGAGCGGTCATGCGGTCAAGCCCGGCGACATCGTCACCGCGCTGAACGGCAAGACGATCGAGATCAACAACACCGACGCGGAGGGCAGGCTGATCCTCGCCGACGCGCTGTCCTATGCCGTCGAGCAAGGCGTCGAGCGGATCGTCGACTTGGCGACGTTGACGGGCGCGATCATCGTCGCGCTGGGATCGACCCACGCCGGCCTGTTCGCGAACGACGACGACTGGTTCGCCGAGGTCGAGGCGGCTGGCGCAGCAACCGGCGAGCTCGGCTGGCGGCTGCCACTGCACGACGAGACCGCGAAGCTGATCGAGGGCACCTACGCGGACCTCAACAACGCCCCGGAGGGCCGCAAGGCGTCGTCGATCACAGCCGCCCACTTCCTCAGCAACTTCGTCGGCGACGTGCCCTGGGTGCACATGGACATCGCCGGCACGGCGTGGGAGCTCGGCCGCCCCTACGTCGGCAAGGGCGCGTCCGGCTTCGGGGTGCGCACGTTGATCGAGCTCGCACGCCGCACGGCCGACTCGTAGCGTGCCGCGCCTCGCGCCACTGCTCGTCGCGCTTGCCGCGATGGCGATCACCGCGTGCGGAGCGCCCGACGAGCTGTCGCGCAGCGATGGCGAGCAGCTCGCGCTGGCACACGACCGGGTCGTCGGGGCGATCGAGACCGAGAAGCAGCTGCGTAGCTCGCCGGAGGCGGCGGAGCGGATCCACGCACGCGTGCGCAAGATTGTCGCCTCGGGCGCGCTCGAGGCGGAGCAGCTCGACGAGTTCGGCCTCGCCGCGCTGGGCGAGCTCGGCCTCGTGGTACCGAGCCTGGTGATCTTCGATCGGCTCCGCATTCCGCGTCAGCTCGATCGCGAGGCGCTCAGGATCTTCCTCGCCGAGGCGACCTCCGATCCCGCCGCCGCCGTGGAGCGACCGGCCAGCGTCGAGATTCGACGCATCGCCGAGCTGCTCGCCGCGGCCGACGCGGACGCCGACACCGACATCCCCGTCGCGCGCCAGACCGCCGCGGCATACGTCGGCGACCTCGAGTCGCGCCTGCGACCGACGTGGCCCAAGCTGGCGGACGAGCTCGCCGACGTGCGCGCGGACCTCTGATGCGCGGCTCGCTGGCCTAGCATTGAGCGCCGTGCGTGACCCGGGACACACCGCTGTCGGAGCTTGGAGCGGCGGTCGCTTCATGCACTTCGGCGAGCCGATCGACGAGCAGCGGCTCGAGGCGCTGCTGCGCCCCGGCGACGGGATCGACACGGTGCTGACGGCGGACGTCTACGGGCAGGGCGCCGCCGACACGCTCGTCGGCCGAGCGCTCGCCGGCGTGCCGCGTGAGCGCTACTGCCTCGTCGGCGCCGTCGGTCACGACTTCTACTCCGGGGAGCGGCAGGGAGCCAAGGGCTTCCCTCGCTTCAGCGATCCGGCGCTGCGTGGCCCGCACGGCTACGCCGACTACCTGCGGATGGCGACCGAGCGCAGCCTCGAGCGCTGCGGGGTCGACAGCTTCGACGTCCTGCTGCTCCACAACCCCGACCGGATCGGGTACACCAGCGAGCCCGTCTGGGACGCGATGGCCGCCCTGCGCGACGACGGCCTGGCCGGGGCGATCGGGATCGCCCCCGGCCCGGCGAACGGGTTCGTGCTCGACCTGATCGACTGCTTCGGGCGCTTCGGCGACCGGATCGACTGGGCGATGACGATCCTCGGGCCGCTCGAGCCATGGCCCGGCGAGCTCGCGCTGCCGGCGGCCGCCAAGCACGACGTGCGCATCGTCACGCGCGTCGTCGACTACGGCGGGCTGTTCTGGGGCGGACTGCGCTCCGCCGCCGATCTCGGCGAGCGCGACCACCGCTCGTTCCGCCCGCAGGGCTGGATCGAGCAGGGTCGCGAGCGCGTCGAGCGGATGCGCCCGATCGCCGATCGGCACGGCCTGACCCCACTCCAGCTCGCTTGCCAGTGGAACCTCGCGCACGAGGCGGTGGCGTGCACGGTGCCGACCCTGATCGAGGAGCGGACGCCGGGCACATCCTCGGTCGAGCAGCAGCGCGCCGAGCTGGCCGCGACGCCGACCGAGCCCTTGCTGAGCGAGGCCGAGGTCGACGACATCCGCTCGATCGGCGACAACTCCGGCTGCATGACACTCAAGGGCGGAGCCCCCGATCACGAGGGCGAGCAGCGGCCCGACCGCTGGGCGCTCACACCGGAGCTGGTGGCTGCCGGCGCGACCTGGGGTATCGAGCCCGAGCGCGACCTCAGCCCGGCGACGCCGTCGACTTGAGCTCGCGCTTGAGCACCTTGCCCGTGGCGTTGCGCGGAAGCTCGTCGATGAAGCGGATCTCGCGCGGCACCTTGTAGCGCGCGAGGTTGGCCTTGACGTAGGCCTTGAAGTCGTCCTCGCTCGCGCTAATGTCGGGCTTCAGGACGACGAAGGCGAGCAGGCGCTGGCCGAACTCGGCGTCGTCGACGCCGATCGCGGCGGCCTCTGCCACCGCCTCGTGACGCGCAAGCAGGTCCTCGACCTCCTTCGGGAAGACGTTCTCGCCACCGGAGACGATCATCTCGTCGTCGCGGCCCTCTACGAAGAGACGTCCGCCGGCGTCGAAGCGACCGACGTCTCCCGTGGCCATCAGCCCGCCGATCTCCTCCTTGGTCCCGCCGCCTGTGTAGCCCTCGAACAGCAGCTCGTTGCCGACGAAGATGCGCCCGGTCTCACCCGGAGGCACGGCAGTGCCGAGCTCGTCGTAGAGGTGGACGACGGTGCCGCGTGGAGGCGTGCCGGCGGTGCCGGGAGCCGCGCGCATCTCGGCGGGCGAGGCGATCGTCGCCCAGGCCACCTCGGTCGAGCCGTAGAGGTTGTAGAGGTTCTCGCCGAAGTGGTCCATCCAGCGGTTCGAGAGCGAGCCGGGAAGCGCCGATCCGGACACGGGCACCGCCTTCACCGCCGACAGGTCGTAGCGGTCGAGGACCTCGTCGGGCAGCTCCAGGATGCGCTGGATCATCACCGGGACGACGACCAGCGCCTGGCAGCCGTGCTGGGCGGTCAGCGACAGCGTGCCCTCCTCGTCGAACTTGCGCTTGAGCACGATGGTGGAGGCCAGGCTGATGCCGAGCGCCCACTGCGCGAAGCCCCAGGCGTGGAAGAGCGGCGCGGCCAGCATCGTCTTCTCGCGCGCCTTCAAGGGAATGACGGAGAGCAGCGACGCGATCGGGTCGATCGACTTCGGCATCGACCGCGAGGCGCCCTTGGGCGTGCCCGTGGTGCCGGAGGTGAGGATGATCGCGCGTCCTTGTTGCCCCGGTGCCTTGAGCGGCGCGGTGTCGCCGCGGCCGATCAGGTCCTCGAGCAGCGGGTCGTCGGCCTTGCCGTCGTGCCAGGCGATGTAGCGCTTGCGGCGCTTGCCGGCGTCCGCGAGCACCTCGGCGAACTCCTGGTCGTAGACGATCGCCTTCGGCTTCTCCCGCTTGGCCACGTCGGTCAGCTGCGGGCCGGAGAAGGCGGTGTTCATGAACAGCGCGTTGGCCCCGAGCTTCGAGCAGGCCACGACCGCGTCGATCCAGCCGCGGTGGTTGCGGCACATGATCGCGACGCCGTCGCCCTCCCCGATCCCGTCGCGGGCGAACGCGTGCGCGAGCGCGTTCGTGCGCTCGTCGACCTGCTTGAAGGTGAGCGTGCCGAGCTCGTCGATGATCGCCGGCTCGTTCGGGAACTTCTTCGCGGCGCCGATGTAGCCCGCCGCGGGCGTGGTGCCGAACTTCAGCAGCGCGGCGACGGTGTGCCACACGTGGTCGGGCCGCTCGGGGTGCACGATCCCCGCACGCGTGAGCGTTACCAACGTCTGCAGCTTCATCTGCGCCTGCGTGGCGAGCTCACTCGGCTTCGGGATCATCTCTCTCCTATTTCGACGGCAGCCTCATACCCGCTGGGAGCGCTCCCGTGTCGATCAACTTGCGGATCTCGGCGGCGCGCTTGGGGTTGAGATAGACGTGGCGCTGGCCGACCGAGGGCTTCTCGGCGAGCAGGCCCACCTCCAGCAAGGCCTCCCCCACCTCCTGCGCGAGCGCGCGGTCGTTGCCGGCGAAGCCTCGCGCAAGGTGCGCGAACTCGGTGTGATATCCGCCCCACTTCCCCATGCCATCGAGGCGTTGGAGGATGCGGCGGGCCGCCCGCTTGGCGGGGTCGGGGTCCTCGTGGGGCCGCGTGGAGGCGCCGCCGGTGCCGAGGATGGACAGCACCGCGTCCTCGAGATCGTCGTGGAGGCCGGCCGGGCGGCCACCCAGGCGCGCCACGGTCTCGGCGATCTTGAGCGGGTGCCGGGCGCCGATCGGCGCCTTGAGCTCCACGTTCTCGATCACGCTGCGGGGGAGCGCGTGGGCCCGCGCCCGCAGCCGGTCGATGCCGTGTGACTGCTCCTCGAAGGCGAGGTCGACGAGCTCGGGATCCAGATCGGCGCCCTCGAAGCCGAGTACGAGAAAGCCGCCGGGGAGCTCGCCCGCGCGCAGGCGCAGGTCGTCGGGCCCCGTGGGCGGGCCGGGCTCGGCGAGCTCGATCAGCGTGCCGACCACGGCGGCGACGAGCAGCCACTCGCGCTCGGGGATCGA
>DASQKV010000084.1:0-5084 GCA_035630335.1 Thermoleophilaceae bacterium
GACGAGCGCGCCCTCCTCTGATTTCGTGACCTCGGTGTCCGCCTCGATCGTGTTGCGGATGTAGAGCGAGTTGTCGAACAGGTCGAGGATCTGCTGGTCCTCGGCGTAGCCCATCGCGCGCAGCAGGACGGTGACGGGCAACTTGCGCTTGCGGTCGATCCGGACGAAGACCTTGCCCTTCTTGTCGATCTCGAGCTCGAGCCAGCTGCCCCGGGCCGGCATCAGGTTGGCCGTGAAGACCTGCTTCTCGCGGTCCTTCGGCTCCATCACGTAGGCGCCCGGCGACCGGACGAGCTGCGTCACGACGACGCGCCCGGTCCCGTTGATGATGAAAGTGCCCCAGTCGGTCATCCACGGGAAGTCGCCCATGAAGACGGACTGCTCGCGGATCTCGCCGGTCTCGCGGTTCTGGAACGCGACCTTGACGGTCAGCGGACGCGCGTAGGTGAGGTCCTTCTCCCGGCACTCGGAGATCGAAGCGACCGGATCGTCGAAGTGGATGTCCTCGAAGACGACGGCGAGGTTGCCGGTGTAGTCCTCGATCGGCGAGACGTCGTCGATGGTCTCCCGCAGACCACCGCTCTCGGTGTCGACCAGCCAGTCGAACGAGCTGCGCTGGATGTCGATCAGGTTGGGAAGCTCGAGAACGTTCTCAAGGCGCGAGAAGCTGCGGCGCAAGCGAGAGGCATCAACACGTGCCAAGACGGCGACTCCTTCGAAGGTTGAAGCGGGAGAGCGGGCGGGCGCCGAAGCGCGACCGTCCAGAATAGCACACCGAAATCCGCCCCCGGAGGGGCGGGTACCGAGCCCGGTCAGAGCACGGAGGCGGCCGTCACGGACCCCGTCCCGAGGCTTCGCGATATGTGGCGAAGCACAGCTCTAGGGACGGCTACGACTATGGGCCGCCGCCCAGGGTAGCGGCTTTGGCGCCGAGCGGCCTGCCGCGTGGGGCTGCAATATGATCCGGACGCGATGGAGGCCGGGAGCACACAGGACAGGCTGAGCGCGGCGCTCGACCCGCGCGAGCGGATCTACCGGGACCCGTTCAACGAGCTCGTCGTGTTCGTAATCTCGGCGACGGCTGCCGCGGTGGTCGTTCCGTGCGTGCTGTTGATCGTCGGTGCGTTCACCGGCGAGTTCGAGCTGGGGATCTTCGTCGCGGCGAGCGTGGTGCTCGAGCTGGTGCTGATCTTCGGCATCGCCCGGCCGCAGATGAAGCCGCGCGAGCGCGTCGCCTGGGCGCTGCTCTGGGGCTTCACCGCCGCCGTCCTCGGGGCGGCGTTCTGGGAGCTCGTCTTCTCCCCCTCGCTGTAGCCGCTCCGCGACGATGGACGGCGCGTCGGCTGTGCGCCGTGACTCGGCTCAGGCGCTGAGCTGACGCAGGCGGCGGTCCGCCGCGCCCAGCACCGAGCGACGTCCGCGACCCGAGCCCTCGTAGAGCGACACCGCCGCGACGACCGCTCGATTCGCCTTGGTCAGGCGCTTCTGGATCTGGGCCGCGGTCATGCCGTCGTAGCCGTCCCACGGCTCGTCGATGTGGATCTGTGCGCCGGCGGCGGTCTCCGCGCCCTCGCCACCGAACTCGGCGACGGGGACCGGATCGTCGTCGACCTGCTTCGCGCCGGGAGGCGGCGGCACGACGGCGATCGCCGGGCCGTCCGCGGCCGCCGGCGGGACTGGTGGCGGTGGGGTGACCTTGGGCTTTGCGTCCGCGGGCGGTGCCGTGGCGGCGCGCCCGCTCGGCACGGACGGCGCCGTGCCGGTGCTGGGACGCTCGGGGGTCGACACCGAGCCGGTCGGGCGACGCCCGGCCGAGACGGGACGCGCAGGCGCCAGCGGGGTCGTCAGGCCGCGGTCTCCATCGTCGTCGCTGAAGGCTCGCCGAACGCCGCGCACGAGGCCGAGCGTGACCTCGAGCGCGAGCTCGCCGGCTGAGAGCCCGAGCTTGACCGGGGCGACGGCGCTGCGTACGACTGTCTCCGTCACGTGCATCCCGGTCCGGCGTACCCCGCGGTTCGGGGGGCGAAACGCAACCCGGGGCGAGCACGCACATAGGCCGTGGAACGAGAAGGGGCCGCACCTGGCGGCCCCTTCCGAGAGAGCAGAGCTGTGACTCGGCGCTACTTGAGCTCGACGCTGCCGCCGGCCTCCTCGAGCTCGGCCTTGAGCTTGTCGGCCTCCTCGCGCTCGATGCCCTCCTTGATCGGCTTGGGGGCCTCGTCGACGAGCGCCTTGGCCTCCTTGAGGCCGAGACCCGTCGCCGCGCGCACGACCTTGATCACCTGGATCTTCTTGTCACCCGGGCCGGTGAGGACGACGTCGACCGTGGTCGACTCCTCCTCGGCGGCGGCACCGTCACCGCTGGCGGCGCCGCCAGCGGCGGGAGCCGCGGCTGCGACAGCGGCTGCTGAGACGCCGAACGCCTCCTCGAGCGCCTTGATGCGCTCGGACAGCTCGAGCACTGAAATGCTCTTTAGCTCGTCAATCCACTCGTCAGTACTGGTGGCCATCTCTAGCTCTCCTTCTCTTGGTCGCCCTCGGAGGGCGCATCGTTTTGATCGTTGTCAGCCGCCGCGCCATCGGCGGCCGGCTCGGCATCGGCGCTGGGCGCCTCGGCCTCGTCAGTTGTCTCGGGCTCGTCGGCGGCAGCCTCGGGCTCCTCAGCCGGAGCCTCGTCGGCAGCAGCAGCAGACTCATCGGCCTGAGCCTCCTCGGCGGCCGGCTCCTCGGCCGCGGGCTCGTCGGCGGGCGGCTCCGCGGCGGGAGCGTCCCCGCCCACCAGTCCCTGCTCGGCGATCTGGCCGAGCTGGACGGCGAGGCCCTGGATGAGCTGGTTGAGCGTGCGGGCGAGGCCGCTGATCGGGTGGGCGAGCACTCCGACGAGCTGGCCGTGGAGGACATCGCGTGAAGGCAGCCGCGAGATCGCGAGGATCTCGTCGGCGGACACCACGGCGCCGTCCATCCGGCCGCCCTTGAAGTCGAGCAGGTCGTGCTCCCGGCGGAAGGCGGCGAGGGCCTTGGCCGCGAGCGCGGCATCGCCCTTGACGAAGGTGAACGCGGTCGGCCCGTCGAGGAATGCCTTGAGGTCCTCGGCACCGGCCTTGTCGGCGGCGCGTTCGGTGAGCGTGTTCTTGACCACCCGCAGGGTGGCGTCGGCGTCGCGCAGCGTGGCGCGCAGCGCGGCGACCTGCGACACGGTGATCCCGCGGTAGTCGACGGCGAAGATCGCCTGCGACTCCTGGATCTGATCGGCCACCTGATCGATGACCGCTGCCTTCTCGTCCCTGTTCATTCCGTTCTCGTCTCTCTATCGAAAGAGCCCGCTCACAGGCGGGCTCCGGGAGAACGGTCTGACGCGTCTCGGGGGCTCCACCTGTCCCGGGCTTGCGGCCGCTCGCGCGGCCTGCCGGGAGTCTCGGGCAGAAAGTTCTCGGTCAGGCTACCGCAGCGGCTGCCTCGCTCGCCTCGTCGACCGCGGCGCTCGGGTCGACGCGCACGCCGGGACCCATCGTCGTGGTCAGCGTGACGGTGTGGATGTAGCGGCCCTTCGCGGAGGCCGGCTTGGCGCGGTTGACCTCGTCGATCAGCGCGGCGTAGTTCTCGGCCAGCGCGCTCGGCTCGAAGCTCGCCTTGCCGATTGGCAGGTGCACGATCGCGGTGCGGTCCGTGCGGTACTCGACCTTGCCGGCCTTGGCCTCCGAGACGGCCTTCGTCACGTCGTTGGTGACCGTGCCGACCTTCGGGTTGGGCATCTTGCCCTGCGGACCGAGCACCCGGCCGAGCTTGCCGACCGTCGGCATCATGTCCGGCGTGGCGATCGCGACGTCGAAGTCGGTGAAGCCCTCCTCGACCTTCTTGGCGAGGTCGTCGTCGCCGACGTGGTCGGCGCCGGCCTCCTCGGCCTCGCGCGCCTTGTCGCCCTTGGCGAAGACCGCGACGGTCATCTCACGGCCGAGGCCGTTCGGGAGCGAGATCGTCCCGCGCAGCTGCTCCTCGGCGTGGCGGACGTTGAGGCCGGTGCGGATGTGGACCTCGACCGTCTCGTCGAGCTTGCCGGTCGAGAAGCCCTTGATCAGCGCGATCGCCTCGGCGGGCGTGTACTCGCGCTCGCGGTCGACCTGCTTCAGGTTGTCGACGTAGCGCTTGCCGTGCTTGGCCATCGCTATGAGACCTCCACGCCCATCGAGCGGGCGGTGCCCTCGATGATCTTGGTCGCCTGGTCGAGGTCGTTCGCGTTGAGGTCGGGCATCTTCGTCTCGGCGATCTGACGCGCCTGGTCGCGCGTGATCGAGGCGACCTTCTCGCGGTTCGGCTCACCCGAGCCCTTGGAGATGCCGGCTGCCTTCTTGATCAGGACCGCGGCCGGCGGCGTCTTGGTGATGAAGGTGAACGAGCGGTCCTCGAAGACCGTGATCTCGACCGGGATGATCGTGCCGCCCTCATTCTGCGTCTGCGCGTTGAACGTCTTGCAGAACTCCATGATGTTCACGCCGTGCTGGCCCAGCGCGGGGCCCACCGGGGGCGCCGGGTTGGCGGCGCCGCCGGGCACCTGGAGCTTGATCGTTGTGAGGACTTTCTTGGCCACTAGATCTTCTTAACCTGGTCGAAGCCGACCTCGACCGGAGTCTCCCGGCCGAAGATCGAGACTAGGACCTTGAGCTTGGCCGCGTCCTCGTTGATTTCCGAGATCTCGCCCGAGAAGTCGGACAGCGGGCCGGAGACGACCTTGACGTTCTCGCCGATCGAGAACTGAGCACGCGCACGCGGGCGCTCGGCGGTCTCGCGGTGGAGCAGGCGATCGACCTCGTCCTGAGTGAGCGGCACCGGCCGGGACTCCTGCCCCGCCACGCGCTGGGTGCCCACGAAGCCGGTCACCCCCGGCGTGTTCTTGACGAGCTGCCAGGAGTCGTCGGTCAGGTTCATGTTCACGAGCAGGTACCCGGGCATGGTGCGCTGCTCCTTGGTCTGCTTCTGCCCGTCCTTCATCTCCTGCACCTGCTCGGTGGGGATGACTATCTGGCGGATGTTGTTCTCCTGGCCAAGCGAGATGCGTCGATGCTCAAGGTTCTGCTTGACCTTGTTCT
>DASQKV010000085.1:0-36284 GCA_035630335.1 Thermoleophilaceae bacterium
AGCTTGCGCTTCTTGATCACCTGCTTGCCCTTGCCCTTGAAGGACTGCTTGATGCGCGCCTTGGAGTCCTTCTTGCAGACCGTCAGGACCTGGGCGGCCTTGGTGCGGAACGCCGGGACCTCGCCGACGCTGCCGTCGGGGAAGAACGCGTTGCGCTCAGGATGGGCGAGCGCCGTCCCGGCCATCGCCAGCAGCAGCGCCACCACTGCGCCGATACCAAGTCCTGTGCGCGTCATCGCCTCTCCCTCTTCCATTGAACGGGCGCGTTTGGCGTACCCGCTCCGGTTTCCGGTCAACCCTCCGACCGGGCGCCCGGCTCAGTGGACCTCCGACGGCACGCGCTTGGCGCCGGTCATCTCGAACACCCACCAGTCCTCGCCCATGACGGGGACGGAGACGTTGTAGACCGGGACCTCGCCGACGGCGCCCGAGAACGTCCCCGCGTGGGCGTGGCCGTGGAGCACGAGGTCGGGCGCGTGCTCGGCGATCGGCACGGCGAGCCGGTCCGTGCCGAGGAACGCCCAGATGTCGCGCCGCTCGCCCTCGAGCGTCTCCGTGGTCGGCGCGTAGTGCAGCAGCACGATCCGGAACGGGCACATCGCGATCGCGCGCAGCGCCTCATCGAGCGCGGCGACCTCCTCCATCCCCTGCGCGTAGACCTCGCGCAGCAGCGGCTCGCCGAAGTCCGGGATGTGCGAGCCGGTGAAGCCGCCCACGAAGCCCTTCGCGCCCGCGATCCCGACCGGCGCGCCGCAGATCTCGAGCACGTGGTGAGAGCGGTCGAGCAGCACGATGCCGGCCTCCTCGAGCACCGCCGCCAGCTCGCCGGCGCGATTGCTGTGCCAGTCGTGGTTGCCCAGCACCGCCACGACCGGCGCGCCGGCCTCCGCGGCGGCCTCGGCGAGGATCGCGGCCTGCTCGGGCTCGCCGTGCGTCGTGAGGTCGCCCGCGAGCAGCACGAGGTCGGTCCGGCCGGCCAGCGAGGCGAAGGCGGCCTTCGCGCGGTCGCGGTCGCGCGCGCCCCCGTAGTGCATGTCGCCGGCGGCGGCGATCCGGATGCGGCATTCCTCCGGCTCGCCCGGCGGACGGCCCGTGGCGTGGATCGTCATGCCCCCGCGGGTACCCACCCGGGCATGGCGTCAGACGACGACGGGTTCCGGGCGATCGAGCACGCCCTCAAGCGCTCCGCCGCCGCCCTGCGCGAGGCGGACGTCCCCTTCCTGCTGGGCGGAAGCCTGGCCAGCTGGGCCCGCGGCGGCCCCGAGACGAGCCACGACCTCGACCTGATGATCAAGCCCGAGGACGCCGAGCGGGCGCTGCAGGCGCTCGTGGACGCGGGCATGCGCGCGGAGGACCCACCGGAGGAGTGGCTCGTCAAGGCGTGGGACGGCGACGTGCTCGTCGACCTCATCTTCGCGCCCAAGGGCCTGCCGATGACCGACGAGGTGATCGCCCGCGGGGACGTGCTGGCCGTGCTCAGCATGGAGATGCGCGTGATGGCGCTCGAGGACGTCCTGACCACGAAGCTGATGGCCCTCTCCGAGCACGCGCTGCGCTACGAGAGCCTGCTGCGCATCTCGCGCGCCCTCCGGGAGCAGGTCGACTGGGACGCCGTGCGCGACCGCACCGCGTCCTCGCCGTTCGCGCGCGCGTTCTTCGTGCTCGCCGAGGGGCTGGACATCCTGCCGGGCGGGGCTCCGGAGCCCGAGCGGGGCACCCGTGTCCGCGTCGTCACACCCCGTGGTTCCGCGCCGTCTGAGCCGGGGTAGGGCAGCGGCATGGCAGCCAACACGCTCACCCGCGGCCGCCTGCGGCGGCTCGCCGACGTCCATCCCGACCGCGGCCGCGTCCTCTCCGTGTTCCTCAACCTGGACCCGGCCGAGTTCGCGACGCCGGCCGCCCGCTCGTCGGCGATCACGTCCGTGATGACCGAGGCGGCCCGCCGCATCGAGGAGGCCGGCGACCTCGAGCACGACGAGCGCCAGGCCCTGCGCGCGGACGTCGAGCGGGTGCGCGAGGTCCTCAACGGTGACGTCGCCTCCAACGGCACGCGCGCGGTCGCCGTCTTCGCCTGCGAGCCCGCGGACCTGCTGGAGGTCGTGGCGCTGCGCGAGCCGCTCGACTCCCGCGTGGTGCTCGACGACTCCCCGTACGTGGAGCCGCTCGTGCACGCCGGCGGCGCCGAGCGCTGGTGCGTGCTGCTCTGCAACCGGCGCGCCGCGCGGCTGTTCGTCGGCCGGGGCGACGAGCTCGAGGAGACCGACCGCATCGAGGACGACGTCCACCGCCAGCACGACCAGGGCGGCTGGTCGCAGGCCCGCTACCAGCGCAGCGTCGACCAGGACGCCAAGCGCCACCTCGAGCGCGTCGCGAAGGCGCTCGGCCAGCGCCACCGGCGCCAGCCGTTCCAGCACCTGCTCGTCGGAGGGCCCGAGGACGCCTACAGCGAGTTCGTCGAGCTGCTCGACCAGGAGCTGAGCGGGATGCTGGCCGGACGAGTGGATGGGATCGACGTCGAGGCCGCGACCCCCGACCAGATCGCCGAGGCCGCGGCGCCGGCGATGGAGGAGCACGAGCGCAAGCGCCAGGACGAGCTGATCGGCCGCCTGAACGAGGGCCTCGGCCGCGGCGAGCGCGCCGCCGCCGGCCTCGACGACGTCCTCGCCGCTCTCAACGAGCAGCGCGTCGAGGCGCTGCTGATCGACGCCGGCCTGTCCGCGCCGGGCGCGCAGTGCCCGTCCTGCGGCTGGATCGGATCGGTCACCGAGGGCGACTGCCCGGCGGACGAGACCCGGCTCGAGCCCCGGCCCAACGTCCTCGACCCCGCGATCGAGCGCGCGCTGGCCCAAGACGCCCGCGTCGTCCGCCTCCGCGAGCGCCCCGAGCTCGAGTCCCACGGCGGCATCGCGGCCGTCCTGCGCTTCTAGGCGTACGTCCGAGGCTTCGCCGAGCCCTCAGGCGTCGAGCTCGCGGACGTCGTCGTCGGTGAGCTGCACGCGCACCGCGCCGGCGTTCTGCTCGAGGTGCTCGATCGAGGAGGTGCCGGGGATCGGCAGCATCGACGGGGAGCGCTGGAGCAGCCAGGCCAGGGCGATCTGGCTCGGCGTGGCGTCGTGGCGGGCGGCGATCCGGTCGAGCGGGCCGCCGGGTTGGGCGAGGTCGCCGGTCGCGAGCGGGTACCACGGGATGAACGCGAGCCCGCGGTCGGTGCAGGCGTCGAGGACCTCCTGCGAGTCGCGGTCCTGGAGGTTGTAGCGGTTCTGGACCGAGGCGATCTCGGTCATCTGCTCGGCCAGGTCGAGGTGGTGGACGGTCACGTTCGAGAGGCCGAGCAGGTGGATCTTGCCCTCGTCGCGGAGGTCGATCAGCGCCCCGAGCGACTCCTCGAATGGGACGTCGGGGTCGACCGCGTGCAGCTGGAGCAGGTCGATCCGCTCGACCCCGAGCCGGCGCAGGCTGCCGTGGACCGCCTCGCGCAGGTGCTCGGGGCGGCCGTTGCGCGGCCACTGGCTCGGGCCGGTCCGCTCGAGCCCTGCCTTGGTGGCGATCGTCAGGCCGTCGGGATAGGGGTGGAGCGCCTCGCGGATCAGGTTCTCGGAGACCTCGGGCCCGTAGGAGTCGGCCGTGTCGATCATGTCGATCCCGAGCTCGACGACCCGCCGCAGCAGCGCCTTCGCGCCCTCGGGATCGGGTGGCGGACCCCAGATCCCCTTGCCGGTGATCCGCATCGCGCCGAAGCCGAGCCGGCGCACCTTCAGCTCCCCGCCGAGCGTCAGCGTCCCGGCGGTCTCGTCGGTCAGCGGCTCGGTCATGGCCTTCCCCTCAGCTCTCGCGGTTCATCTCGGGCGACGGCCCCTCTTCCTGGACCGCCCCCTGCATGATGCCCTCGATCCACTGCAGCTCGCGCTCGCCGAGGTCGACCTCGAGCGCGCCGACTGCCTCCTCGATGTGGCGGGCGCTGCGCGAGCCGACGATCGCGACGTCGACGGCCGGGTGCGCGAGCGTCCAGGCGATCGCGAGCTGGCTCAGCGTGCAGCCGATCTGGTCGGCGACGCCGCCGAGCTGGCGCACGACCTCGAGGTTGCGCGGCAGCGCATCGCCGGTGAAGATCGGGCTGATGCTGCGCCAGTCGTCGCGGGCGAACTCGGTGTTCTCGTCGATCGTGCCGGTCAGCAGCCCGTGCGCCAGCGGCGCGTAGATCAGCACGCCGGCGTCGTGCTCCTGACACCACGGCAGCACGTCCTGCTCGATCTCGCGCTGGAAGAGGTGGTAGGGCGGCTGCAGCGTCTCGACGGGCAGCGTGCGCGACAGCTCGTTCATCTGTTCGGCCGAGAAGTTCGACACGCCGACGTGGCGGATCTTGCCCTCGTCCCTGAGCTCAGCGAGCGCGGCGCCGGTCTCCGCCATCGGCGTGTCCGGGTCGGGCCAGTGCACCTGGTAGAGGTCGATGTGGTCGACGCCGAGCGCCTCCAGGCTCTCCTCGACGCCCTGGCGCAGCCACTCGGGGCTCGAGTCGCGCTCGACGCCGTCGCCGACCGGCCGTAGCCCGCCCTTGGTCGCGATCACGACCTCGTCGCGCGCGCCGCGCAGCTCGTCCTCGAGCGCCTGGCCGAGCAGTCGCTCGGACGCCCCGAAGCCGTACGCCTGCGCCGTGTCGAAGAAGTTGATCCCGAGCTCGAGCGCGTGCCTGATCGCGTCGATCGCCCGCCGCTCGTCGAACTCGCCCCACTCGCCGCCGAGCTGCCAGGTCCCGAAGGCGATCGGAGAGACCCGCAGCTCACTGCGACCGAGCCGCACACGGCCGGACACCCTTCCACGCGCCATCCCAGGCGAGTGCCCCCACGCCGGTCCGGCCAAACGCAAGCCGCCGTTCGTTCCGTCCTGTCGCTGCG
The DNA here is from genome assembly GCA_035630335.1 of Thermoleophilaceae bacterium. GTDB lineage: Bacteria > Actinomycetota > Thermoleophilia > Solirubrobacterales > Thermoleophilaceae > JAAYBF01. The sequence continues at coordinate 4,893 of DASQKV010000085.1, forward strand.
CAACGCTGGCGCCTCGATGGATACGAAGGGGACCCTCTGATGGAACAGCTCTGGCTTCTGATCGGCTTGGCGCTTGGCGCCGGCGCCGTCTACCTCGTCATGCGCGGGCGCGTCGACCACGAGCGGCGGGCGGCCGAGGCGAGGGTCGGAGCGGTCACGCAGGCCAAGGAGGACCTCTCGAACCAGTTCACGGCGTTGTCGACCGCGGCGCTCGAACAGAACAACGCGCGCTTCCTCCAGCTCGCCGAGCAGCGGCTCAAGGAACAGCAGACGGCGGGGCGCACGGAGCTCGAGACCCAGAAGCGCGACGTCAAGCAGCTCGTCAAGCCGGTCGAGGAGAAGCTCGAGGCGGTCAGCCGCGTGCTGCGCGAGATGGAGAAGGAGCGCGCGGAGGCCTACGGCGGCCTCAACCGCCAGCTCGTCGAGGTCACCGCGACCCAGCAGCGCCTGCACGCCGAGACGGCCAACCTCGTCACCGCGCTGCGCGCGCCGCACGTGCGCGGCCGCTGGGGCGAGGTCCAGCTCAAGCGGGTCTGCGAGATGGCGGGGATGCTCGCCTACTGCGACTTCTACGAGCAGCAGTCGGTCACGGGGGAGAACGGCGTGCTGCGCCCGGACGTAGTCGTCAAGCTCCCGGGCGGCAAGGACGTCGTGGTCGACGCCAAGGCGCCGCTGGCCGCCTACCTCGACGCGATCGAGGCCAAGGACGAGGCGACTCGTGAGGCTCACCTCGACACCTACGCGCGCCACGTCCGCGAGCACATCCAGAAGCTGTCGGCGAAGTCCTACTCGGCGCAGTTCGAGTCCTCGCCCGAGTTCGTCGTGATGTTCCTGCCGGGTGAGGTCTTCTACTCGGCGGCGCTCGAGCGGATGCCAAACCTGATCGAGCAGTCGGTCGAGGAGCAGGTTCTGATCGCGACGCCGACGACGTTGATCGCTCTGCTGAAGGCGGTCGCGTATGGCTGGCGCCAGGAGCGGATGGCCGAGTCCGCGCGCGAGGTCACGACGCTCGGCCGCGAGCTCTACCAGCGCCTCTCGGTCCTGAGCGACCGCTTCGTCACGCTCGGCCGGCGGCTCGACTCGTCGGTCAAGGCCTACAACGAGACGGTCGGCACGCTCGAGAGCCGCGTGCTGGTGTCCGCGCGTAAGTTCGACGACCACGGCGTCGCGCCCGACGGGGCCGAGCTCGCGAGTCCGGCCCAGGTCGACATCGCCGTGCGCCGGATCCAGGCGCGCGAGGCGGACAGCCCGGCAGCCGCGGGCGAGCTTCCGGCGGTTGCCGAAGACCTGCTCTAGCCGCCGTCGGGTCGCTTGCGGGCGGGTCCGCCAGTGCCCGCGCGATTGAGAACGACGGCGGGGGGTAGGGTGAGGCCATGATCGGATTCATCGCCGCCGGCATCGTGATCGGCATCCTCGCCCGCCTCATCCTCCCCGGCCGTCAGCGGATCGGGATCCTGATGACGATCCTCGCCGGCGTGCTCGGCTCGATCGTCGGCGGGGTGATCGCCAATGCGCTCGGGACCGGGGGCATCTGGGAGCTGAACTTCATCGGCTTCGTCGCCGCGACCGGCGCGGCGGTGGTGTTCGTCGCGCTCGCCGAGGGCATGCAGCTCGGTCCGGGCGCGGATCGCAAGCGCATCGGGCGCTAGCGCTCGACTGCGGCCACACACCCCGCCGCTGGGCGCCGGCGCCCACGCATCAGGGCCTGTCGGCCCAGCCTGATACGGTTGTCGCGTCGAGTACCACTGTGGTGCCCGAGAGAGCTCGTCCTTTGCTGCGTTCCACGCGTCCGGGGTCGTAGGTTCTCCCCGACGTATTCAAGGAGTCGCAGTTCAATGTCAAAGCAGTCCTTCGCCGATCTCGGCGTGTCCAAACCCGTGCTGTCCGCGCTCGAGGCGCGTGGCTTCACAGAGCCCTTCGCCGTGCAGCGCCTCGTCATCGAGGACGTGCTCGCCGGCCGTGACGTGCTCGCCCAGTCCCCGACCGGATCGGGCAAGACGCTCGCGTTCGGCGTGCCGCTGATCGACCGCATCGCGGCCGACTCGCGCCGCCCCGCCGGTCTGATCCTCGCGCCGACGCGCGAGCTCGCCTGCCAAATCGTCGACGAGCTGCACGAGATCGCGCACTCCCGTGCGCTCTCGGTCGCGCCCGTCTACGGCGGCGTCGGCATCCAGGCCCAGGCCCGCAAGGCCGCCCGCGCCCACATCGTCGTGGCCACTCCCGGCCGCCTCGAGGACCTTCTCCAGCGCCGCGAGCTGACGCTCGAGCACATCCAGGTGATGGTGCTCGACGAGGCCGACCGGATGCTCGACATGGGCTTCAAGCCCGCCGTCGACCGGATCGTCAAGCAGACGCCGCGCGACCGCCAGACACTGTTCTTCTCGGCGACGCTCAGCGGCGCGCCGGGCGAGGTCGCCAAGTCCTACACGCACGACGCGAAGCGCCACGTGCACACGCCCAAGATCGAGCGCAAGGCCGACGTCGAGCACCGCTTCGTCCACCTCGCGCACTCGGACAAGCTCAAGCAGCTCGTCCGTGAGCTGAGCGCCGACGACCGCGGCCGCACGCTCGTGTTCGTCCGCACCAAGCGCGGCGCCGATCGTCTCGTCAAGCGCCTCGGCGGCCACGACGTGACCGCGGTCGCGATGCACGGCAACAAGACGCAGTCGCAGCGCCAGAAGGCGCTCTCGCGCTTCGAGTCGGGCCACGTCGACACGCTCGTCGCGACCGACGTCGCCGCGCGCGGCATCGACGTCCCCGACGTGACCCACGTCATCAACTTCGACGCCCCCGAGGACCGGGACTCCTACGTCCACCGCGTCGGGCGCACCGGCCGCGCCGGTCGCACCGGCGCCGGGGTCAGCTTCGTGATGGCCGACCAGATGCACGACATGCGCCGCATCGCCCAGGACCTCGGCCTCGGCAGCGAGTTCGACCGCGAGCGCCCGGCTCACGTCACGGGCGACGCTCGTGACATCACCGGTCGCGGCGATCGCGCGCACGGCGGCCAGCCGCGCGGCGCCTCGAACGGCCACCCGCGGGGCGGTGGCTCGAACGGCGGACGTTCGAAGGGCGGTTCCCGACAGGGCGCCCGCTCCCAGGACGGCCAGCGGCCGAGCGGTCGTCCACAGGGCAGCGCCAAGGGCGGCTCCAAGCGCCAGGGCGCCGGCCAGGGCGGCGGCGACCGTCGCGGCAGCGTGGCATCCGCCACGCCGCGCGGCAAGCGCCGCCAGCGCGTCTAGCTTCGCCCGGCACCGCCGCGGGCCACCAGCGCGGCTCGCGGCAGTCCGACTCGACCGACGGCGGGGCGCCTCGGACAGCGGCGCATGATCATCGACGCACGAGCGGGATGTGTTCTTTCCTTAGAACAATTTTCTAGAATATTATTCTAGGAGGAAGAAGCACCACCCTGGATCGCGGTGAGGCCAAGGACCCCGTCCCAGTAGCGGCCGGCAAGACCTGTCTCCAGCGCCGCGCTACGAGCCGTCGTCGGACGGCAGCGTCAGCGAGTGGAGCCGCGTCCGGCCGTCGATGCCCTTGAGGTTGCGTCGCCGCGAGCGCTTCCAGTCGTAGCCCTCGTCGCTCGCCTCGACCACCGACTCGGTCGCGTACACCCGCCCCGGCTTGCCGACGTCGGTCAGGCGGCTGGCGAGGTTCACGGTGCTGCCGAACCAGTCGCCCCCGCGCGGGGTCGCGGGCCCGTAGGCGATCCCCACTCGCAGCGTCGGGAAGCCTTCGCCCTCGGCGTCTGCCGCAGCGATCAAGGCCAGGATCGTCTCGAGCATCGGGTCGACCTCCCAGGAGACGAGCATGACCGCGTCGCCGATCGCCTTGACGAGTTGGGTGGGGCGCACGATCGAGGCGGTCGCCAGCTCCGTGAGCCGGGTCGCGACCTGCCCGAGCCGCTCGGTCGGCACGTGCTCGCCAAGCTTCGTGTAGCCGACGAGGTCGGCGAACGCGACCGTCACGTCGCGCGTGCCCGCCAGCCGCCCGGCGTCGCGCTCGGCCTCGGTCACCAGGTCGCCGCGCACGCCGTCGCGCAGCTGAGCGCGGAACATTGAGTCGAGCACGGCCGCCATCTCGGGCGCGAGGGCTTCCGCCGCCTGGACGTAGCGCAGCGCCAGCGTCAGCTCGGTGTCGCCCGCCTGCATCAGCGGGCTCGCGGCGGTCCGGCGCACCGCCTCGGCCGTCTGCATCATTCCGTGGCCCGCCACGCGGGCGATCTCGAGCACTCCGTCGCGCGGAATGCCGGCGTCGAGAAAGAAGCGGATCCGCCGCGCGAGCGCGATGTCGTCATCGGTGTAGGCGCGCTCGCGGGGGACCGGGGTCGGGCGTCCATTCGCCTGCATAAGCTGGCGCAGGAACGCCGGGCTGAGTCCTGACTCGCGCGCGACGTAGGTCAGCGTGTGCCGGCGCGCGCCGCCGAGTGCGAGCTCGACGGCGAACGTCGCCAGCCGGCCCGCGCGCTCGACCGTGGCGAGCGTCTCCTCGTCTTGACCGAGCTCGCGCAGCTTCGCCAACAGGGCCGCGCGCGCATCTGCCTGAACGGTATTCGCCGGGGCGGCCTCCGCCTCGGCCTGAGCGTCGTCGGCGGAGGGCACGGGCCGGATGATCTCAGCCTTCCCGGGGCGCCCGCCACTCGCTGGAGGGAGGGTGGAGCGGCGGGCGCCGGGAAAGAGGGGGTCCTAGTTGATCTTCATTCCCGAGATCGCGCGAGAGATAACCAGGCGCTGGATCTCGGAGGTGCCCTCGAAGATCGTGTAGATCTTCGCGTCGCGGTGCATCCGCTCGACGGGGAACTCGCGGGTGTAGCCGTTGCCGCCGAGGATCTGGATCGCGCGCTCGGTCGCCCAGACCGCGACCTCGCCCGCCTTCAGCTTCGACATCGAGCCCTCGGCGTTCTCGAACACCATCCCGGACTGCTTGCCCATCCACGAGGCGCGCCAGACGAGCAGCCGCGCCGCGTCGATCTCCATCTTCATGTCGGCGAGCGTGAAGGCGATCGCCTGGTTCTCGACGATCTTGCGGCCGAACTGCTCGCGCTCCTTGGAGTACTGGAGCGCGTACTCGTAGGCGGCGCGGGCGATGCCGACCGCCTGGGCGCCGACCGTCGGGCGGCTGGCCTCGAAGGTCTGCATCGCGGCCTGCGACTTCGACTGCTTCCCCTCGCGCACGCGGGCGAGGCGCTCGTCGAGCTTCTCCTTGCCGCCGAGCAGGCACGAGCCTGGCACGCGGCAGTCGTCGAGGTGGACGTCGGCGGTGTGCGAGGCGCGCAGGCCGTGCTTCTTGACCTTGGCGCCCTGCTCGCAGCCCTTGGTGCCGGGCGGGATCACGAACGCCGCGTGGCCGCGCGAGCCGAGCTCGCGGTCGACCGAGGCGATCACGACGTGGACGCCGGCGATGCCGCCGTTGGTCGCCCACGCCTTCTGGCCGTTGATGACCCACTCGTCGGCGGCCTCGTCGTACTTGGCGGTCGTGCGGATCTTCGAGACGTCGGAGCCGGCGTCGGGCTCGGAGGCGCAGAAGGCGGCGACGGCCGGCTCGTCGACGGTGCCGAAGCACTGCGGGATCCACTCGCCGACCTGCTCGTTGGTGCCCTGGCCGAAGATCGCGGCCACGGCGAGCGAGGTGCCCATGATCGACATGCCGATGCCCGCGTCGCCCCAGAACAGCTCCTCGTTGACGATCGGCATCTGCAGGCCGGTCGGGTCCATGAAGAACTGCGCGAGCGACTCGAAGCCGTAGAGGCCGATCTTCGCGGCCTCCTGGATCACGGGCCACGGCGTCTCCTCGCGCTCGTCCCACTCGGCGGCGGCCGGGCGGACGACGTTCTCCGCGAAGCCGTGGGCCCAGTCGCGGATGTCCTTCTGGTCCTGGCTCAGCTCGAGGCTGAAGGGGGTCTCGCTGGCGGCGGGCGTACTGCCCTCTCCGGTGGCCTCTGCGACGAGGTCGGTGGCGCTCATGGCGTCGGTTCTGCTCCTTGGGGAAGTTCTGGGGGCGCCTTCTGAGGCGATCCGTGGGAAGGTGGATCGCGGATCAGAAGCTACTGACAGTAGGAAAATGCTACCATAAGTAGGAAGTGTCCTCCACAGCCACCCCCGTCGAGCGTCCGCGCGCCGCCCACCTAGGCCCGGAGCGCCGCCGCCCGCTGGTGCTCGACGCGGCGATGGAGGTCTTCCTCGAGCGCGGTGTGGAGGGCGCCTCGATGGACGCGATCGCACACGCAGCCGGGGTGTCGAAGCCCGTGGTGTACGACTGCTTCGTCAGCAAGGACGAGCTGTTCAAGGCACTGTTCCAGCGCGAGGAGGCGCGCGTCACCGACGAGATTCGCGCATCGCTGCCCGAGGGCGCGCCAGAGGGGGTGGAGGCGGCGCTGGCGGAGGGCATGACCGCCTTCCTGCGCGCCGTCGCGGCCCAGCCTGAGTCCTACCGCGTGATCCTGCTCGGCGAGGGCGGCATGAACGCCGCCGTCGCGAAGCGGATCCGCGCCGGTCGCGAAGCGCAGGTCGACGCCGCCGCCGAGGCAGCGCGCAAGCTGCCGCTACCCGGTGGCGAGCTCGACGAGCGCTCGGCGCGGCTGTTCGCCCAGGTGCTGGTCGGCGTCGGCGAGGCCGGCGCGCGGGCGCTGCTGAGCGAGGGCGAGCAGTGGACGCCGGAGTCGCTCGGCCCGCGGCTCGCGCGGGTCGCCGTCGCGGCGCTGCCCGCGGACCCAGCCGCCGTCGCTGGCTGAGTCGCTGCGTCGGGCCCAAGCCGCTCCCCCCGCCTGAGGGGTAGGTCCCGGCTCCGCGTTATCGCCTGTTGCCGGGCGGGTAGGCGAACGGCATGACTGAGAACGAGAAGGACGAGCACCGCAAGGATACGCAGGACGTTGGGCAGCGGCCCAGCTCCACGAGCCCGCTCGAGGGCAAGACCCACGAGGCGACCAAGCCGCCGGGACAAGGCGACCTGGACCGCGACGCCGAGGAGAAGAGCCGCGAGGGCCTGGACCGCGCGGGCGGCGGGCACTGAGCTGCGGCGTCCGGTCCTGCGGCGAGCGGCGCGGCCGGTCCGTCACTTCCCGCGGGCACTGACCCGCTCGCGCTCTTATCGTTCGGCGGGTGAGCCCGCCGAACGAGCCGCCCGTCCTCTGGGAGCCGAGCGAGTCGTTCAAGGCTGAGACGGCGCTGCTGCGCTACATGCGCTGGCTCGGCGAGCGGGGGTCGCCGGTCGAGAGCTACGACGAGCTCTGGCGCTGGTCGGTCGACGACCTCGAGGGGTTCTGGACGTCGATCTGGGAGCACTTCGAAGTCCAGGCGTCGAAGCCCTACGAGCGCGTGCTCGGTAGCCGCGAGCTGCCCGGGGCCGAGTGGTTCCCGGGGGCGCGGCTGTCGTACGCCGAGCACGTCTTTCGCGACCGCGACGACTCGGCGGTCGCGATCTGGCACGCGTCGGAGCTGCGCGGGCTTGCGGGGATGCCGTGGGGTGACGTGCGCTCGCTGACCGCGCGGATCGCCGGGGGACTGCGCGCGCTCGGGGTCGGTCCCGGGGACCGGGTGGTCGCCTACCTACCGAACATCCCGGAGGCGATGGCGGCGTTCTTCGCGTGCGCGTCGATCGGGGCCGTGTGGTCGAGCTGCTCGCCGGACTTCGGGCCGCGCTCGGTGATCGACCGCTTCGCCCAGATCGAGCCGAAGGTCCTGCTGGCGGTCGACGGCTACCGCTACAACGGGCGCGACTTCGACCGGCTCGACGTGGTCGCGGCGGTCGAGGCGGAGATCCCGTCGCTCGAGCACACGGTGGTGATCCCGTACCTGTCGAGCGCCCCGGACCTGGGGCCGCTCGCGCACGGGCTGCGCTTCGAGGCATTGCTCGAGCGCGGCGACGGCGTGGCGCTCGAGTTCGAGCAGCTGCCCTTCGACCATCCGCTCTGGGTCCTCTACTCGTCCGGTACCACCGGGCTGCCGAAGGCGATCGTCCACAGCCAGGGCGGGATCCTGCTCGAGCACCTCAAGAAGCTCAACCTGCACCTCGACGCCCGCCCCGGCGACCGCGTCTTCTGGTTCACGACGACCGGCTGGATGATGTGGAACTTCCTCGCCGGCGTGCTGCTGACACCCGCGTCGATCGTCCTCTACGACGGCAGCCCCGGCCACCCGGACCTCGGCGTGCTCTGGGACCTCGCCGAGCAGGCCGGCGTGACCTGCTTCGGCACCTCGGCCGCCTACATCGCCTCGTGCATGAAGGAGGGCGTCGAGCCGGGCGCGGGGCGCGACCTGAGCGCGCTGCGGAGCGTGGGGTCGACGGGCTCGCCGCTATCGCCGGAGGGCTTCCGCTGGGTCTACGACCACGTCGGCGAGGACACGTGGCTGTTCTCTACCTCGGGCGGCACTGACGTCTGCACGGCGTTCGTCGGCGGCTGCCCGCTGCTGCCCGTCTACATGGGCGAGCTGCAGGCCCGCTCGCTCGGCGCCGACGTCCACGCCTTCGACGAGGACGGCAACCCGGTCGTCGGGCAGGTGGGGGAGCTGGTGATCGCGCAGCCGATGCCCTCGATGCCGATCTACTTCTGGAACGACCCCGGCGGCGAGCGCCTGCGCGAGAGCTACTTCTCGACCTACCCGGGCGTCTGGCGCCACGGCGACTGGATCGAGATCACCGAGCGCGGCACGGCGATCATCTACGGCCGCTCCGACTCGACGATCAACCGCGGCGGGATTCGGATGGGCACGAGCGAGATCTACCGCGCGGTGCTCGGCGTCGAGGCGGTCGTCGACGCGCTGGTGGTCGACGTGCCCGCCGGCGCCGGTCGCGGCGCGACCGTCGACCAGCCGAGCCGTCGCGCCGAGGCCGCTGCGGTCTCGGGCGACGACAGCTGGATGCCGCTGTTCGTGGTGCTGCGCGAGGGCGCCGAGCTCGACGACGACCTGCGCCGCGAGCTGGCGCGCCGGATCCGCGAGGAGTGCTCGCCGCGACATGTGCCGAACGACGTCTTCGCGATCGACGCGGTGCCGCGGACGCTCTCGGGCAAGGTGCTCGAGGTCCCGGTCAAGCGGATATTGATGGGCACGCCGGCCGAGCAGGCCGCGAGCCGCGACTCGCTCCAGGATCCCGCCGCGCTCGACTGGTTCGTCGCGCTCGCCGCCGAGCGCGCCGCCACGCCGTCGTGACCTTCGCTGCCTAGCGCTTGTTGCACGCTTGGGGGTGCCCAGGACCCCACAAACGTGCAGGAAGTGGTCGGAGCTGGCGGCTCCCCGCCGTTTCACCCTCCGGGCCGGGGGTAGAGACCGCCCATGCCTCCGCTGCCCGGGAAGCCGGCCTCGTTGTGGGTGGAGACGGCGCCCGACGTCAGGTTCCCGTCGCCGTCGCGCGACCTCGACGTCGACGTTGCCGTGCTCGGCGGCGGCATCACCGGCGTCAGTGCCGCCCTGCTGCTTGCGGACGAGGGCCGCTCCGTGGCGCTGCTCGAGTCGAACCGGATCGGTCACGGGGTGACCGGCTACTCGACCGCCAAGGTGACGTCGCTGCACCAGCTCACCTACGCCCAGCTCGCGTCCAAGCGCGGTGAGGACGCGGCGCGCGCCTACGGAGAGGCGAACGAGGCCGGGCTCGCGCAGATGGCCGCATGGGTGGAGCGGCACGCGATCGACTGCGACTTCCGCCGCAAGCCGAACTACACCCACAGCGACACGCCCGACGACGTCGCCGACCTGCGCGAGGAGGAGGAGGTGGCGCGGCGGTTGGGCCTGCCCGCGGCGTACACGGTCAAGACCGACCTGCCGTGGCAGGTGGCGGGCGCCGTCCGCTTCGACGACCAGGCCGAGATCCACCCCTGTCGCTACCTCGCCGGGCTCGCCGAGGTGGCGCGCGAGCGCGGCGCGCTGGTCCACGAGGGCGCGCGCGCCGTCAAGGTCGAGGACGGCGACCCGTGCGTGGTAATCCTGGAGAGCGGGCGCGAGGTCCGCGCCCGGCACGTGATCGTCGCCACCCACTACCCGTTCCTCGACCGCGGGGGCCACTTCGCGCGCATGCACCCCGAGCGCTCCTACGTGCTCGCGACGCGGATTCGCAACTCCGTGCCGCAGGGGATGTACATCAGCACCGCCGGCCACTCGCTGCGCTCGCAGCCCGGCCCTGACGGCGAGTACCTATTGGTCGGCGGCGCCAGCCACAAGGTCGGCCACGCGACCGAGGCAGACAGCTACCGCGACCTCGAGCTCTACGCACGCGAGCGCTTCGACGTGGTCTCGATCGACTACCGCTGGTCGACCCAGGACAACGTCTCGCTCGACAAGGTGCCCTACGTCGGCCGGATCGAGCCGACCGCGAAGGGCATCCTGGTCGCGACCGGCTACCGCAAGTGGGGGTTCGCCAACGGCACCGCCGCGGCGATGATGCTCACCGACGCGATCGTCGGCCGCGAGAGCCCGTGGCTCGACACCTTCAACTCCTCGCGGCTGGGGCCGCCGTCGTCGCTGTTGAGCTTCGTCAAGGAGAACGCCGACGTCGCGCTGCGCTTCTTCCGCGACCGGCTCAGGCGCGGCTCGGCGGGGAGCATCGCGCCGGGCGACGGCGGGATCGTCCGCGACGGCATCGGCCAGGCGGCCGTCCACCGCGACGAGCAGGGCCGGCTGCACGCCGTCTCGGCGCGCTGCACCCACCTCGGCTGCATCGTCGACTGGAACGAGGCCGAGCGGACCTGGGACTGCCCCTGCCACGGCTCGCGCTTCGCGATCGACGGCAGCGTCCTGCAGGGCCCGGCGCTCGACCCGCTCGAGTCCCGCGACGTCGGCTAGGCGTCGAGCCGCTTGGCGAGGCCGTTCATCCCGAGCTCGCGCGCGGCGGCGGCTCCGCCGGCGCGGTCGGTCGCGGCGTCGCGCGGGCGCTTCACCTTCGGGGGGCGCAGCGTCGCGATGTCGCGGAACGCGCGCAGCTCGTCGGCCTGGCGGGCGAGCGAGTTGGCGGCGGGGCCGTCCTCCGCGGCCGTCTCGAGCGCGGCCTCGAGCGTCCCGTGCCGGCGCAGGATGTCCGCCGCCCGCTTCTCGCCGATTCCCTTCGCACCCGGGAGCCCGTCCGAGGGATCGCCACGCAGGGCGATGAAGTCGGGCACCTGCTCGGGCTCGACGCCGTAGCGCTTGCGGACCTCGGCGGGCCCGACGGTCTGCGGGCCGCCGCGGCCTCCAAGCAGCACGACCCTGACCGAGTCCGTCACGCACTGGAACAGGTCGCGGTCGCCGGTCATGATCAGCGCCTCGCCGCCGGCCTGCTGCTCGGCCTCGGCGAAGGCGCCGAGCAGGTCGTCGGCCTCGAGGTCGTCGCGGTGCTCGACCTGCCAGCCCAGCGCCGCACAGAGATCCGGCGCGCGCTCCCACTGGTGCGCGAGGTCGTCCGGCATCGGCGGACGGTGGGCGTGGTAGGCGGGGAAGAGCTCGACGCGGTAGGGCGCGGCGTCGGGCCCGAAGCAGCAGACGACGGCCCGTGCGCCGACCTCGTCGGCCTGCGCGAGGATCGCGTTGACGCTGCCGAGCAGCGCGTTCACGGGGCGCCCGTCGGCCCCCTTGATCTTGTCCGGGAGCGCGAAGAAGGCCCGGTACAGGAGGTAGGGAACATCCACGAGTAGCAATGGAGCGGCCATCGGTGGTAGCTTGACGAGTCGTAAGGCCGGAAAGTCCGGCGAAAGTAGTGCCAGCGCTCGCAGTCGTTGCTCTTAGCATCCTCCGCGTACGCAGCACACAAGAAAGATCGTGGAGGAATTCCATGCCAGGCGGAACCGTCAAGTGGTTCAGCGATGAGAAGGGCTTCGGCTTCATCACCCCCGACGATGGGGGCAAGGACCTTTTCGTCCATCACAGCGGCATCAGCGGAGACGGCTTCAAGTCGCTCACCGAGGGTGCTCGTGTCACCTACGAGGCAGAGCAGGGTGACAAGGGACCGAAGGCAGTGAACGTCATCCAGGGCTAATCCCCCGGAAGACCGCTGTACCGAGGGGCCCCGCAAGGGGCCCCTCTTCGTTGTGGGACCGCTCGCCGCCAGCGGCCGGCTCGGCCGGATGCGCGCGGACGATCCCGGGTAGGCTCTCCCCGATGGCGCTGCAGCTCTCAGAGGGCGAGCACGAGCTCTTCGAGGGACACCCCTCCTGGCGCTCGACGCTGGCCTTCTATCTCCAGGGTTTGCTCGCGACGATCGTGCTCGCCGCTCTCGTCGCCGGCATCTCGCACATCGCCGAGGACAGCATCCAGTGGGGCTGGGTGATCCCCGTCGCGCTGGTTGCGCTCGTCGCCGTGCTCGTGATCGGCTACGTCAAGCGGATCGCCACGACCTACACGATCACCAACCGCCGCCTCCACATCAAGCGCGGCATCGTCGCCCGCCGTACCCAGGAGGCGCGCCTCGAGCGCGTGCAGAACGTCAACACCGACCAGTCGCCGATCGAGCGCATGCTGCGCGTCGGCAGCGTCGACTTCGACACCGCCGGAGGCGACGACCACGACTTCAAGTTCGAGGGCGTGGCTGATCCGCTCGGCGTCGTCCAGGCCGTCGACCGCGCCCAGCGCGAGTACGCGAGCGACAGCTCCCGCGGCCGCCTCGGCGGCCCGCCCGTCTCGAACGCCGGCCTCTAGCCGGCGGCGACGCAAGCCTGCTCGACGGGCCGATTGCGGACGCATTCCGTCCGCAACAGGCCCCTGTCTCGCGTCTCGGCGGTCGCGGGTCGGTTGCGGACGTATTCAGGCCGCAACAGGCCCGCGACCGCTCTAACCGAAGACTGTCGGCTGGCGCGTGAGTGCGGCCGGGTCGAAGCGATCGACCAGCTCCGGCGCGCTGACGCGCTCGCCAGGCTCCGTGAGGCCAACGCTCGAGGCCATCCAGCTCAGTGCATCCGTGGGCGTCTCGCCGAGGGCTACGCGATCGGCGAGGGTAACCGCGCCGTGGCGCTTCGCGAGCCGCGCGCCATCCGGGCCGAGCACCAGCGGCACGTGCGCGTGGGCGGGAGCGGGACGGTCGAGTAGGCGATAGAGCAGCAGCTGCCGCAGAGTGGAGTCGAGCAGGTCGTCGCCGCGCACGACCTCGCCGACGCCCTGTTCGGCGTCGTCGACGACCACGGCGAGGTTGTAGGCCGGCGTGTCGTCCCAGCGCCAGAGGACGAAGTCATCGACGGCGCCCTCGACGCGGCCGTGGAGGCGGTCTTCGAAGGCGATCCTCAGTGCGGAGACGTTCTCCTCGGAGGGGTGAGCAGCGATGCGCTCGCCGGACGGCAACGTCTCGGTCTCGCGGTCGGCAGCGATTTCGCGGTCGGCAGTGGTCTCGCGGTCGGCGGCGAGCCGCAAGCTCGGCGGGCGACCGGCGCCCCGGGCGCGGTCCGCGCGCTGGGCCGCGGTCAGGCGACGACAAGTGCCCGGATACGCGCCCTCGGGCAACGGGCCGTGCGGCGCCTCGGCCGCGGCCTGGATCTCGGCGCGCGTGCACCAGCACGGGTAGACGCGCCCGTCGGCCTCCAGTCGCGCGAGCGCATCGCGGTAGAGCGGCGTGCGCTCCGACTGGCGCACCGGCTCGCCGTCCCAGTCGATCCCAATCGCCCGTAGGTCGTCGAGCTGCGCGCGCTCGTGCTCTGGCCGCGAGCGCTGCGGATCGAGGTCCTCGATTCGCACGAGGAAGCCCGACCCATCCGACCGCGCGAACAGCCACGCCAGCAGCGCTGTGCGCAGGTTGCCGAGATGCAGTGGACCGCTTGGGCTCGGGGCGAAGCGACCGGCTGGCACGTCGACGAGACTAGAGCCGAGCCCGCCCGAGGAGGAACTAGGCTGGTCCCATGGAGCGAGACGAGCTACGGGCGCTCCAGGCGCCGCTGAAGGAGCGCTACCGCGCCGAGCCGGACGCCGCGCGGATCACGCTGTCGGCGACGGGAGCCCTCGGCGACGGCGTCTCGTGCTCGGTGCAGACGGGGCGTGCGCTCGCCGAGGCGGGCTTGCACCCCGCTTCGGGCGGCGACGGCTCGCTCCTGTGCTCGGGCGACATGCTGCTCGAGGCGCTCGTCGCGTGCGCCGGCGTGACGCTGCGGGCGGTCGCCACGTCGCTTGACATCGAGGTCACCGATGGCGCGGTGCGCGCTGAGGGCGAGCTCGACTTCCGCGGCACGCTCGGCGTCGAGCGCGAGGCGCCGGTTGGCTTCTCGGAGATCAACCTCTCGTTCGAGCTCGACACTGACGCCAACGACGAGCAGCTCGCCACGCTCCAGCGGCTCACCGAGCGCTACTGCGTCGTCTACCAGACGCTCGCGAACAGGCCGGCGCTCGCCACGGCGATCGCTCGCGCTTAGCGCCCCGTCGATCGCCGAGGTCGCAGTTGACCCCGACTATCGGGGTCAAGTGCAACCCCGATCAGGTACCTCCGTCGAGTTTGCGTTTGACCCCGACTATGGGGGTCAAACGCGAACTCACCGTGCTGATCTAGAAGCCGGCCGGGTGGCGGGCGACGTAGCCGGCGGACGAGCGGTGGGTGCTCGTCCAGCGGGAGCCTGTCTCCGACACCGCGCTGGTGTCGAAGCGGCGGTTGCCGACGACCATGTAGGCATGGCCGGCGTTGGCGTAGATCGTGATGTAGCGGCCGCGGCCGGGGCGGCCGTAGCTCATGAAGCCGGTCGAGTCGAGCGAGCTGCGCAGCAGCCCGGCGCCGTGGAGGGCGTAGGAGATCGAGCCGGAGCAGTCGTAGCCGGAGTCGGTCCACGAGCCGTGGCCGCCGCCGTAGCGGTAGGGCGCGGTAGCGATCCGGCTGCCGGCGCGGATGACGGCGCGGATGATCGCGGCCTTGCGGCCGCCTCCACCGCCGCCCGAGCCGCCGCCGCGGCCGCGCCGCTTCAGCACCCGACCGGGTCCGATTCCGAGCGCCGCGCGCGTCTGCGGGCCGACGACGCCGTCGGGAGTCAACCCATGGCGGCGCTGGTAGCGCTTGACGGCTCCCTCGGTGCCGGGACCGAAGACGCCGTCGGCAGCGACGCCGAGCGCTCGTTGAAGCGACCTGACGCCGCCGCGCGAGCCACGATGCCCGCGCCGGCTCGACTTGCGCGACGAGCCCGCCCCGACGCCAAGGCTGCTCAGCGTCTGTGGACCGGCGATCCCGTCCGCGACAAGCCCGTGGCGGCGCTGGTAGCGCCTCACCGCACGCTTGGTGCCGCGGCCGAAGATGCCGTCGGCGGGAATCCCGAGTGCGCGCTGGAGCTTGCGCACCCGCGGGCCGCGCTTGCCCTTCTTCAAGACCGTCGAGGAGGCGCTCGCGACCGGCCCGCTCTGCGCGGCGGCGCGCTCGGCCGACGCGCCCGCCAGCGGTAGCGCCAGCGCTCCCAGCAGGGCGGCGATCAGGACACGACGCAAAAGATCCATCGGCTCGGGGCGCAACGGGGCGGTACCTCTCTGTCGACTTCGGTGCGGTGCGCCTACGAGGTCAGCTGTCGGGCTCGCGCTGTCACATGACGGCGCTACGCCTGCGGTGCCGCCTACCGGCAGTCAGGCGATTCGCCCCCGCGGCCGGATGGCCGCAATGGGTCCCCCGATCGCCACGGACGGACCGCGGCGATTCGGCGCGTCGACGTTGTATCAAGAAAACCTCCTGCAAGTTGCAGGATTTGTTGCAGGGCGTGCACTCTGCACGGTCTCGCCCGTCGCCGGAGGGAATGGTCAGGCGGGCCCGGCGGTGCAGCCGCGCGGCTCGACGGAGAAGCGCAGCTCGGGCGCGCCGGCGCGGCTCATGGCGGCACGCGTCGCCTCCGGATCCTCGCTGTAGACGAGCAGGAACCCGCCGCCGCCCGCCCCCGCCAGGACCGCTCCCCCGGCCACGCCGCCGAGCGCCACGGCCCGCAGCTCGGCGATCCGCTCCGTGATCGCCTCCGGCGTACGCTCGAGCTTCAGCGCCCACTGCTCCTCCATCAAGTCGCCGACGCGCGCGAGGTCGTCGCCCTCCAGCGCTGTGACCACCTCGCGCGCGACCTCACCCGTCCGGACCAGGTTGCGCGTCATCCGCGCGTCCCCACGCCCCTCGACCAGCTTCGACAGCATCCGCGACCCCGCGCCGCGCTCGCCGGTGAAGAAGAGCAGGAAGCGGTCGCGCAACCCCGCGATCGCCACCTCGGACAGCTCCAGCTCGTGCACCCCGACGGCGCCGTCGCGCGCGAACGACAGCGCCGTCACGCCGCCGATCGACGTCGCGTACTGGTCACGCTCGCCGATGCTCTGGTCGAGATGCTCGATCTCGAGCCGGCACGCCCGCGCCGCCAGCTGCTCGGGCGACAGCTCCTCGCCGCGCGCGGTGGCGAGCGCCCGCAGGACGCACACCGTGTACGCGCTCGACGAGCCCAGGCCGGTCCCCGGCGGCACGTCGCCGACCGACGCGAGCTCGAACGGCACGCCATCCCAATGGTGCGCGACGGCCGCGTTGAGGATCGGGTGCCGGATCTCGGCCGGGTCCTCGACCTCCTCCCACTCGAGGTGCTTGAGCCGGAACCTGCGCGCGAACGCCGTCGAGAGCAGCACGTGGACGTGGCGGTCGATCGCCGCGGACACGGCGAAGCCGCCGTGCTCGCGGTAGTGGGAGGGGAGGTCGGTACCGCCGCCGCCGAGCGGGATGCGCAGCGGGGCCCGAGCGACGACTGCCTGGTCCACGCGCGCATGATCGAGCATCGTCGCCGCCGATCCATGCCCGAGCGCGTGCGATCCGATTCGGGCCGACGCGTGTTTTCGTGTTTGCGCTGACCTTGTGCGAGGTAGGACAATGTTCGCGTGAACCCGATCACGAGCATCTCCGCTCGTAGGCGGACGGCGATCCGCCTGCCGAAGCGGGTGCTCGCCCGGCGCTCGGACCAGCAGTTGATGGAGCTCGTCCACTCCGGCGACGACGGCGCCTTCGAGGTCCTCTACGAGCGCCACGCCCCCGGCGTGCTGTCATTCTGTCGCCACATGCTCGGTTCCCAGGAGGAAGCCGAGGAGACGGTCCAGCACGCCTTCGTCTCGGTCCACCTCGGGCTCCTCCAGGCGACTGGCGGCGGGATCTCGTTCAAGCCCTGGGTCTACACGATCGCCCGCAACCGCTGCTCGTCCCTCCTGCGCGAGCGGCGGGCGCAGGCGGTGGAGCGGTCCGAGCCCTCGACAGCCGGCCTGCGTCCCGAGGTCGAGCAGCGCAGCGACCTGCGCGAGATCATCGCCGACATCGAGCGCCTGCCGGAGGAGCAGCGGGCCGCGTTCGTGCTCGCCGAGCTGCGCGACCTGTCGTTCGAGGAGATCGCGGAGGTGGTGGACGAGCAGCCGGCGACGATCAAGGGACTCGTCTTCCGTGCGCGCTCGACGATGATCGAGCGCCGCGAGGCGCGGCGGGTCGACTGCCTCGACGTTCGCGAGAGCCTCGAGACGGCCAGCCGGGACGATCTCGCACGCGGCCCGCTGCGCTACCACCTCGACATCTGCCCGGACTGCACCGCCTACTTCGACTCGATGCGCCGTCAGCGCAAGCTGCTCGGCCTCGCGCTTCCGGTCGTCCCCGCCGTGGCGCTCAAGGAGAGCGTCATGGCGAGCGTCGGCGGGGGCGGCGCGGGCGTGGGCGTCGGTGCCGGGACGGGTGCCGGCGCGGGTGCGGGGACGGGCGCGGGCGCGGGCGCCGGAACTGGCGCGGGCGCGGGCGCCGGTGTCGGCGCAGGCGCGGGCGCGGGCGCCGGGGGAGCCGCGGGCGGGGTGGCCGGCGGCGTCGCGGGCGGCGCGATCGCGGGTGGAGCTGCAACAACCGGCGCTTCGCTCCTGGGGGGCGGTGTGCTCGCCAAGGTCGCGGTGATGGGGGCGCTCGCCGCGGGAACCGGGGTGGCGGCCGAGGCGGTGCGCGAGAACGAGCCCGGGGGCGCCGACTCGCCGCCGGCCGACGTGCGTGGGGCCGCCGGCTCCACCTCCGACGGTGCGTCGGGTGCTGCCGCACCGATCTCTCCGCGCGGGTCCGGCTACGAGTCGCAGGGCGGCGTTCGCGCGGACGAGGCCCACGGACGCGATCCCGCCAAGTCCTCCGACCCGGCCGCGGCCGGCGCGCCGCCCGCTCCGGCGACGGGTACCGATCCGGCGTCGAGCGGCGATCCAGGCGCACCAGCGAGCGAGAGCGCGCCGGCGACCGATCCTCTGCTCGGCGGTGCCTTGCCGATCGGGCGCGATGACGCTTCCTCCGGGCAGGGCCCCTCCAAGGAGAAGGCCGCACCCGGCGGCCAGGGTCGGTCGGAGGGCCGCGGTCCGAAGCGGGACACCCCACCGGTCGAGCCGACCGTCCCCGTGCTGCCCGAGGTGCCGGTGCCGACCGTTCCCGACGTCGAGGTGCCGCCGGTCGAGCTGCCGGAGGTCGGCGGCAAGAAGGTCAAGGTCCCCAAGCTTCCGAAGGCGCTTCCGCCGCTCCCCGACGCGGTTCCAAACACGGCTCCGCCCGGCAGTTGACGGCCGATGCCGCGGCACCCGCCGGTCGTAGTGCGACCGGCCAGGTCACGGTCGCCGAGATAGTCGTCGCCGCCGATCCCGAGGCATGGCGGTCAGCAGGGTTCCGGGTCGACGGCGCCGTAGCCCACATCGGAACGGTGGCGCTACGGCTCGCGGGTGCCGATGCCGGCAGGCGAATCATCCGCTGTGAGCTGCGCAACGTGGGCTCGGAGCAGATCGACGGTCTTCCGATCGCCCGCTCGACCGCGCGGGGTCCCGGCGCTCCCGCGCCACCGCATCCGAACGGGGTCGTGGGGATCGATCACGTCGTCGCGTTCACGCCCGACCTCGACCGGACCGTGGCGGCCGCGCAGGCGGTCGGGCTCGACCTGCGCCGCGTCCGCGACGAGCCGGCGCCCGCCGGCTCCCCGCGCCAGGCGTTCTTCCGTCTCGGCGAGGCGATCCTCGAGGTCGCCCAGGCGCCGCCCGGCTCTCCGCTCGACGGCGACGATCCCGCCCGCTTCTACGGCCTCGCCCTGCTCGCCGGCGATCTCGATGCCACGGTGGCCGCGCTCGGCGACCGCGTCGGCGAGCCGCGCGACGCCGTCCAGCCCGGCCGCCGGATCGCAACCGTCCGCCGAGAGGCCGGTTTCGGGCTGCCCGTGGCGCTGATGTCGCGGCGTCCGACAGGGACGCCGGCGTCCCCGCGCGACCCACGCGCATCTGCATGATCGTCCCGCCACATCGCAGAGGCCGGTTGACCGCGACTTGCGCTGGGGTGGAGAATGTCGCCGTGAACCCGATCACGAGCATCGCCGGACACCGGCAGATCGCCGTCCGGCTGCCGCGGCGGGTGCTCGCGCGTCGCTCCGACGAGCAGCTGATGGAGCTCGTCCAGAACGGTGACGCCAACGCCTTCGAGACGCTCTACGAGCGCCATGCGACCGGGGTGCTCTCCTTCTGCCGCCACATGCTCGGCTCCCAGGAGGAGGCCGAGGAGGCGCTCCAGCGCTCGTTCGTGTCGGTCCACCTTGGCATCCTGCAGGCGAGCGGGGGCCAGGTGTCGTTCAAACCCTGGATCTACACGATCGCCCGCAACCACTGCGGCGTCGTCCTGCGCGAGCGGCGCGTCAAGCGACCCGTGAGGGCGGCCGAGATCTCCACTGCCGGCCTGCGGCAGGAGGTCGAGCAGCGCGACGACCTGCGCGAGCTCCTGGCCGACATCGAGCGGCTACCCGAGCTGCAGCGCGAGGCGTTCGTGCTCACCGAGCTGCGCGATCTCTCGCTCGAGCAGGTCGCCGAGGTGCTCGACCGCGAGCCGACGGCGGTCAAGGGGCTCGTCTTCCGTGCGCGCTCGACGATGATCGAGCGTCGCGAGGCGCGGCGGGTCGACTGCCTCGGCGTCCGCGAGAGCCTGCAGACGGCTGGTGACCGAGATCTCGCTCGTGGTCCGCTGCGCTACCACCTCGACATCTGCCCCGACTGCTCGGACTATCTCGGGGCGCTTCACCGCCAGCGCAGGCTGCTCGGCTTGGCGCTCCCGGTCATACCCGCGCTCGCTCTGAAGAAGAGCGTCATGACGAGCGTCGGCGCGGGAGGGACCGGCGCGGGTGTCGGCGCGGGCGCGGGGGCGGGCACCAGCGTCGGCGTCGGGATGGGGTCGGGCGCAGGCGCCGGAGCCGGCGGCGTTGCCGGCGGAGCTGCCGCGGGCGCAGCCGCTACCTCGGGCGCGTCACTGGCGGGCAGCGGCGTGCTGGCCAAGGTCGCGATGGTGGGAGTACTCGCTGGGGGGACCGGAGTAGCGGCGGAGGCTGTGCATCACACCGGCGCTCGCGCCGCCGTCGAGCCAGCTCCGGCAGCCGTGCACGAGCACGTGGGCTCGCGCTCGGACTGGCTGGCCCTCGGGGTCCCGGTCCCGGGACTCGGCGCCGACCCACTCGCGCCCCAAGTCGTCGCCCCCGGCGGCGCGGCACCGATCGCCGCCCACCCGCCCGCCACGGCCACCGTGCCGCTCGCCACGCCGATCGAGGCGCCGATCGCCGGCGACCACCTGCCGGCGACTGAGCCGGATGAGCTGTCGCCCGAGGTCGATCCCGCCTTCGGAGACCCACTCGATCTCTCCGGTGGTGCGTCTGCAGAGGAGGTCTCCGTGGTCGAGATCGTGCTCGACGAGCCGGCGCCCGAGGGCGAGCCGGCGGTCGTAGACGTGGCGCCCATCGACGTTCCAGCGCCGACGGATCCGCCGCCGGTGGATCTCCCGCCGGTCGAGCTGCCGCCGGTGGATCTCCCCCCGGTGGAGGTGGCGCCGGTGGAGGTCGTGCCGGCCGAGGCGCCCGCTGACCCGCCCCCGGCAGACGACCTGCCCGCGGATCCACCGTCCGCGGACGCCTCGGCCGCCGACGACGGCGGCGAGGGGGAGTCCGAGATCGGCGACTCCCCGCCGCCTGAGCCGCCGCCGGCCTAGAGCACAGCCGCCGGCCTAGGCCTGCGGCTCGTCGTCCTGCTCCGCCTTGGCCTGCTTGGAGACGCATTTGCCGAACGCGTTGCTCTTGCTCGCGTTCGTGCCGTACTTCGCGTCGAACGCCTCGTCTCCGAGCGTGTCGCGCTCCTCGGCGCAGGTCTTCGCGGCGCTCTTGCGCGCCACGATCTGAGCCTGGTCCTCGGCGTCTGCCTCGGCCTCGTGCTGCTTGGCCTTGCTCGAGACGCACTTGCCGTGGGCGTTGCGACCCTTCTTGCCCGTCCCGTACTTCGCCGCGAAGGCGACGTCACCGAGCGTCTCCGCCTCGGCCTTGCACTCCTTCGAGGCGTTCTTGTGTGCGGTCACGGCCTCCTGCTCCTCGTCGACCGCGCGGCGCGACACGCACTTGCCGAAGGCGTTGCTCTTCGTCTTGTTCGTGCCGTACTTGACCTTGAACGCCTCGCGCGTCGCGTCGGTGCTGCCGCGCTCGGCGCGACACTCCTTCGCGGCGTTGCTGCGGTCGCTGTCGCTCGGCTTGGCCGCTGCTCCGGCCGGGATCGCCAGTAGCGCCAGTGCTGCGGCTCCAATTGCTGTTGCCTTGTGCATTACGTGCCTCCTCATCGGGGGTTCACGCGCTGGAACGCCCTGCTCTGGCCAAAGTTCGCCGGTACTGACGAACTACTCAGCTTCCGGGGCGTTCGGTACGACAATGAGACTGTGCACCGCGACGCCAGCCTCCCGCTCCGCGCCCGGACGCCGATCCGGCGCCCCAAGCGCCTGCTCGCCCTGCAGGGCGACGCGCGCCTCGTCGACCACGTGCGCGCGGGCGACGACGCGGCGTTCGAGGTCCTCTACGAGCGCCACGTCGCCGGCATCCTCTCCTTCGGCCGTCACATGCTCGGCTCCCAGCACGAGGCCGAGGACGCGGTCCAGCAGACGTTCGTCGCCGCCCACCGCGCCATGCTGCGCGGCGACCGCGAGATCGCGTTCAAGCCGTGGCTCTACGCGATCGCGCGCAACCGCTGCCTGTCGATGCTGCGCGCCCGCCGCGAGCAGGCGACCGAGCTTCCCGAGCTGTCGACCGCCGGCCTCAGCGAGGACGTCGCCCGCCGTGGCGACCTGCGCGAGCTGGTCGCCGACCTCCAGCGCCTGCCGGCCGAGCAGCGCGAGGCGCTCGTGCTCTCAGAGCTCGGCGACCTCTCCTACGCCGAGATCGCCGCGGTGCTCGGGAGCGAGGTGGCGAACGTGAAGGGCCTGATCTTCCGGGCGCGCTCGGCGATGATCGAGCGCCGCGACGCCCGCGGTGCCGACTGCGCCGAGATCCGCGCGGAGCTCGCGACCGCGACCGGCGGCGGCCTGCGCCGCTCGCGCCTGCGCTACCACCTCGACAGCTGCCCGGATTGCACCACCTACCTCGCCGAGGTGCGCCGCCAGCGCAAGCTGCTCGGGCTCGCGCTGCCGGTGGTCCCGACGATCGCGCTCCACGAGGGAGTCATGGCGAGCGTCGGGATCGGCGCGACGTCCGCCGGCGCGCTCGGCGCGGCTGCGGGTGGGGCGGCGTCGGCCGGTGGCGCCGCGTCGGCCGGCGGGGCGGCGGGGATCGGCGCGACCGCGGTCGGCACCCCCCTGCTCGGCGGCACCCTCGCGAAGGTGGCGATCGTCGGCCTGCTGGCGGGGAGCGCCGGCGTGGCGACCACGGAGGTGGCGTGGCAGGACCGCGGCGACGACCGGCCGAGCGATGCTCCCGCTCGGTCCGAGACCAGCGGCTCGATCGAGCCGGCACCGCTGGGGAGGGCCCGGGCGGGACGGCCTGGACGCCCTCTGGCGCGCGCGACTGGGTCGGGCAGGCCCGCCCGCCTCGAGCAGGGTGCCGAGGCCCGCGGCCGGCGCCTGGGCCGAGCCCGCGATGGCCGGCAGGCGGAAGGCCTTCGTGGCGTGGGGACCGGGCGAGCCGGGCCGAATGGCCCCCACCGCGGTCGAGCGCTCCCAGGGGATGCGAAGCGCGTGGGTGGCGGCAGGACGCATGAGCCCCCTCGAGCGGTCCGTAAGGCGCTGCCGCCGCGTCCGGAGCGCGGCGCCTCGAAACGCCGCTCGCCGCCGCTCCCGGTGACGCCGCGCGCGCCGACCGGGGGCGGGCCGAAGCCCAGATCCTCCAGGCCGTCTCCAGCGCGTGCGGACAGCCTGCCGCCCGTCGCGCCGGGCATGGACGCGCCGGCCGCGCCCTGACCACGGGTCCCGAATCGTCGTCGGCGGACGTGGCCGCCGTGGAAATTCAGGGTTCCTGAGGTTCTCAGGGCACACCGCTCTCGGTTCTTCGCCTGTGCCCTGCGGTTAGGGGCTTGACAGCGTTGGTCTGTTCCTGTTCTCATACATTCAGATACCCGGGAGTTTCTCGAACGGGAAACCGATCGGAACGAACAGGAGAGAGAGGAAGCAGCCCCACCGATGCGTCGATCCCAGCCATCACCGACATTGCCTGAACGTCCTCCCACGCGCGAAGCGCTCCCGGCGGGCGAGCGCCTCTCGCCGGTGCTGGCGGGTGCCGTGGCCGCGTTCGTGTCGGTTCTGATCACGGCCTGCGGCAACGGCGCCACTGAGGGCGCTGACGCGGGCGCGTCTGATCTGTCGGCGTCTTCGCGGCCGGTTGATTTGCCGCGGGGTGTGGTGGCGAGGGTGGCTGGTGGTGAGGTCACGCGGGCGGAGTTCGATCGTGTGTATGCGGCGCGTGCTCGTGGTGTGGCTCGGCGTGGCTCGGGGTCGCGGGGGCGTGTGCTTCGTGAGGGGTTGGTCGCTGCGGCGATGTCCGAGCTGATTCAGTCGGAGGTGGCCGTCCAGCGGGCGAGGGCGGCGGGGGTGTCTGTGTCCGCGGCACGGGTGTATGCGGCGTTGGCGCGGGCGCGCGAGCCGTTTGACGGTGCCGCGCAGTGGCGCAAGTTCTTGAAGCAGACTGGGCAGACCGAGGGCCAGGTCCGCGATCGGTTGCGGTTGGCGTTGCTCAACCGCCGCCTCTATGCCCACGACCGGGCCGAGTCCGGCGACGCGGCGGCCGCGGCGTCTGTCGCTCGGCGGCGGTTGCGCGCCGCGACGGAGTGCCGTCGGGGCTATGTCGTCTCGCTTTGCTCGAACTCAACTTCTACGCCGACGGAGGCCAACAGATGAACCGTTCGACCTGCTCCGTCAGCGACACGTCCTTGCCGATCAGCGTTGCGATCACCACGAGAGGAACCGATTACATGACAGCCCGTCCGGCCCAGACCGACGCCCGCGCGTCTGCCTCCAGCGATTCCAAGCACGGCTCGGCCTCCGCCCGCGGCCGGCGGGTCGTCTTGGCCGTCCTCGCGGCCGTTTTGGTGGTCGTGGTCGCGGTTCCCGCGACGGCGCTTGGCGCCCAGACGCGCAACGAGATCTCGACCTTCGACGGCTCGGACACCGACGCGGGGG
Organism: Thermoleophilaceae bacterium; assembly: GCA_035630335.1. Lineage (GTDB taxonomy): Bacteria > Actinomycetota > Thermoleophilia > Solirubrobacterales > Thermoleophilaceae > JAAYBF01. The sequence goes on from DASQKV010000085.1 coordinate 29,193, forward strand.
CGTTCGGGACCATTGGGCGGATCGCTATCCATCAGGACACCGGGACGGTCTACGTCTTCGACCTGAGTCCGGGTGTGGTCGACAAATTCGATGCCTCGGGGGCGGCGCAGGACTTCTCGGCGCTCGGATCCTCGTCGCTCGATGGCAACGCCGTCACCGCACCGGACGGACCGGTGACCTTCTCTCTGTTTGGCGAGGGCGATGTCGCGGTCGACAACTCGGGGACGGCGTCGGACGGCAACCTGGTCGTGGTGTCCGGGTCCCAGCAGACGGCGTGGGTCTTCGACGAGACAGGCGCCTACCTGCACCAGATCACCGGGTTCGGCCAGCCGTGCGGAGTCGCGGTGGACTCCGAGGGCCACGTCTGGGTCGCCGACAACGCCGCGCGGGCGGTCGTCGAGTACGACGCGGCTGGCGTGGCCACGGGCAACTCGATCGACACCAGCTCGGCCGACCCCTCCGGTGAGCGCGGGCCGTGTCACATGGCCTTCGACAGCTCGGACAATCTCTATGTCGCGCTCTACTACGGCGCGTTGCACAAGTACGATGCCTCCGGCGCGCACGTCGCGGAGATCGACCCTGAGTACACGACCGCGGTCGCGGTCGACCGGAGCACCGATCGCGTCTACTCCGCCCATCCCGGTAGCAACCGGGTCAGCGCATACGACGCCACCGGCACGCGCCTGTATGACGTCGCGACAGAGTTCACCCCTCTTGGCGTAGCGATCAACGAGACCACCGACCACGCCTATGTATCAGGCTATGACAACACCGTGCATGTGCTCGGTCCTCCAGTGGTCATCGCGGAGCCCACGACCGGTGCTGCCAGCGATGTGGAGCTCACCAGCGCGACGCTCAACGGCTCGGTCAACCTACGCAGCGTCGCGCTGACCGACTGTCGTTTCGAGTACGGCACAGATACCTCTTACGGCGACAGCGTGCCGTGCGTTCCGGCCGCGGGCTCGATCCCGGCCGACGACGACGAGCACGCGGTCAGCGCTGACGTCAGTGGCCTGTCGCGCAGCACGACCTATCACTTCCGGCTGGTCACGACCAACGCCAACGGCACCACCGAGGGCGAGGATGTGACGTTCACCACCCGGGGCGCGTCGATCTCGGGCGTCGGGACGCAGTCGGTGGGCTTCGATTCGGCGACGGTGGCCGCCCAGATCAATCCCAACGGTGAGGACACGACCTACCACGTCGAGTACGGCACCGACGCCTCCTACGGCCAGTCCACGCCCGAGAGCGCGTCGGTCGGCTCGGACACGACCGCGCACCCCGTAAGCGAGACGCTGACCGGTCTCACGCCGGGGACGACCTACCACTGGCGCATAGTGGTGACCAGCGCCGCTGACACGCTCGCCAGCTCCGACCGCTCCTTCACGACTCTCGCGGCCTCGGCTGGCTCGGCGAGCTGTCCCAACGACAAGTACCGCACCGGCCCGGCCGCCGGACTGCCGGACTGCCGCGCCTACGAGATGGTCTCACCGGTGGACAAGAACAACGGCGACATCGCGGCCATTCCTGACTTCTTCAACTATCGCGCGGAGTTCAGTCAGAGCTCGGTTGACGGGAACAAGCTGACCTACTCCTCCTACAAGGCGTTCGGCGATGCGCTGGGCGCTGCTTACTCGAGTCAGTACATCGCAACTCGCGGCGCGGGTGGTTGGTCTACGCACGGAATAAGTCCGCCCCGCGACAAGACGATCCTCGACGACGAGGTGCTGGGGATTTACACCAATCAGACTCAGTTCAAGGCTTTCACGCCCGATCTGTCGGTTGCGTGGGTGACCAACGAGAATGCGACTCCGCTGTCCGCGGATGCGGTCGAGGGGATCCCGAACCTCTACAGGCGGAACAACATCAACGACGCCTACAGCGCGGTCACGATCAACCAGCCGACCGTCTCACCGAACAGGTACAGCCAAAGCCTGTATTTCGATGGGTACTCCAGCGATGCGAAACACATCGCATTCTCGAGTGACATGGCGCTAACCGCGGACGCCGCGGATATACCATTCACCCCCCAGGCTTACGAGTATTCGGGCGGAGAGCTTCGCTTGGTCAGTGTCTTGCCGGACGGCACGACGGCGCCGGGTGGCGGGATGGTCGGCCGTTCCATAAATGAGCACGACCGCGACGCGAGCGTGGATCATGCGATCTCCGAGGACGGCTCGCGGATCTTCTGGACGGCGAACGACACGAATGCTCTCTATGTCCGCATCGACGGCGAGCGGACTGTGCAGGTCTCCTCTCCGTCCCAGAACGCGTACTTCCGGACCGCGAGCGCGGATGGCTCGAAGGCCATCTACTCAACCGGGAGCTACGAGGGTCACGGGGATCTGTATGAGTTCGACGTCGATAGCGAGACTCGGAGGCTGATCGCGCAAGACTCGCGTGGTGTGATGGGCGCCAGCGACGACCTCTCGCATGTGTACTTCAGCTCGCGGGAGGATCTGGCGGCTGGCGCTACTGCGGGTGAGGAGAATCTTTATCTCGAGCGCGATGGCGAGGTCTCGTTCGTCGCTGGGCTGTCGGCTCAGGATGTCGGCGAGGGCTTTGCCTATCAAGGCGCTGTCGACACACGGCCGATCTATCGCTCGTCGCGAGTGACGCCGGATGGTCGTCATATCCTGTTTCAGTCGAATCGGAGCTTGACGGGATACGACAACACGGATGCCGTGACTGGCGAGCCCGATGTCGAGGTCTTCACCTACGACGCGGATGCCGACCAGATGACGTGTGTGTCGTGCAATCCCAGCGGCGCTCGTCCGGTGGGCGACACGCTCCAGATCCCCTTTACGGGACAGACGCCTCCCCATGGCGATGACGCGGGTGGGCAGCAGGGCTACGACCCGGTGGGGGCGGCGGCGTGGATCCCTGCGTGGGAGAGCGCGTTGTATGCGCGCCGGACGTTGCTGGATGACGGGAGCCGGGTGTTCTTCAACAGCTATGACGCGCTGGTCCCTCGAGATACCAATGGCGAGCAGGACGTCTATCAGTGGGTCAAGCAGGGCACGGGCGGCTGTGAGAGGGCCGATGGCTGTGTGAGCTTGATCTCGACTGGGACGAGCCCGCAGAAGTCTGAGTTCACAGACGCGAGCGCCGACGGGAGGGATGTGTTCTTCCACACGGCGAGCAGCTTGGTCGCTCAGGACACGCGTCTGATCGACATCTACGACGCGCGGATGGGTGGCGGGTTCGATCCGCCGCCCGCTGCGCCGGATGGGTGCGATGGCGAGAGCTGTCAGGGCGCTTCGAATGCTCCCGCAGACGTTCCGCCGGCAAGTGCCAACGGCGGCGGGTCGGGTAACGGCTCGTCGAAGGGCAAGCCGGTCCGGGCGCGGGTGCGGATCGTCGGCAAGGCGGTCAAGGGCGCCGGCTTCAGTCTGCGGGTGAGGGTCTCGGGCAAGGGCGTGATCAGCGGCAGCGGGTCGGGGCTGCGAAGCGTCCGCAAGCGCGTCGGGAAGGCCGGCACGTACAAGCTCGCGTTCAAGTTGACCGCGAAGGCGAGGCGCACGCTTGCGCGCAATCAGAAGTCGCGGATGCGGGCCAGGGTTCGCTTCGTCGCGAGCGGTGGCAAGGCGTCGCGGGCGACGGTCGTGTTGGTGGTCAAGCAACCCAAGCAGGCTCACGGGACACGAGCCGCCAAGAACAACAGCGGAGGTGCCAAGTGAGCTTTTCCCGACAGAACTCGATCAGGACCGTCGTCGCCGCGGCGGTTGCGGCGGCAGCGATGCTGCTCGCCTGCGCCGCTGTCGGCACGGCATCTGCAAACGCGGCGTTTGGCCTCAACAGCTTCGACGTCACGTTCAAGAACGCCGACGGCACCCCCGCGACCCAGGCAGGCTCGCACCCGTTCGAGATGACCACTTCGTTCAACGTCGACTACAGCCAAGACGAGTCGGGGCTCGTCTTCGAGTCGCTCAAGGACGCCGACTTCGAGCAGATCCTCGGGCTCGTCGGCGACGCGACGGCCTATCCGCGCTGTTCGAGCGTCGACTTCGCGACCGGACGGCCCGAGGTGGGCACCGGTGTCGCGAACTGTGACGATGACACCGCGGTCGGGACCGTCCGCGCCATCATCCATATTCCAACGGCTAGCAGCAGCTGGGCTCCGGTGTACAACCTCGATCCGCCGCCGGGGGTGGCGGCGACGCTTGGCTTCAACCTCTCCAGCGAGCTGGTGACGGTCAACATCGGCGTCAAGGACGGCGGCGGCTACAACGTGATCGCGTCGCTGAAGAACACCCCCCAGATCCTCAAGGTCTTCTTCTCGGAGCTGACCTTGTGGGGCAACCCGGCAGATCCGCGCCACGACCCGATCCGCGGACGTTGCCTTAGCGCCAGCGGCGACTCTTTTGGCCTGTGTCCCGCGGAGGCTTCCAGGCCGTTCCTGACGTTGCCGCGTTCGTGCTCGGGTCCGCTGGAGACGACCTTCGTCGCCAACAGCTGGGAGAACCCCGGAACCTTTGTCAACGGCGGTGTGCTCACTCACGACAACGCGACCCCGGCGAATTCTTTGGGGATCACGGGTTGTGAGCGGCTGGGCTTCTCGCCGACGATCTCCGCGGCGCCCTCGACCAAGGCGGCGAACAGCTCGTCTGGGCTCGACTTCAGTCTCGATGTCGATGACGAGGGCTTGACCGCCCCGGACGGGTTGGCGCAGTCGGACATCAAGAAGACGGTCGTGACGTTGCCCGAGGGTGTGGCCGTGAATCCTTCGGTCGCCGGTGGGCTCGCGGCGTGTTCGCAGGCGGATCTCGCGCGTGAGAAGGTTGGTTCGGCTCCGGGTGCTGGTTGTCCGGAGGCGTCGAAGATCGGGAGCGTTGAGGTCGAGACGCCCCTGCTTCCGGAGCCGTTGTCGGGGTCGTTGTATGCGGCGAAGCAGGGCGACAATCCGTTCGGCAGCCTGCTCGCGTTCTACATCGTCGTCAGGAACCCGAACCTTGGGATCATCGTCAAGCAGCCGGCAAGGGTTGATCCGGACCCGGTGACGGGTCGGTTGACAGCGACCGCGGATGACATTCCGCAGTTGCCGTTCTCGCACTTCAGGTTGCACTTCCGTGAGGGCGTTCGCGCGCCGCTTACGACTCCGGCTGGGTGTGGGAGCTACGACACCGTCGCGCAGCTCACGCCGTGGGCTGGTGGTGCGCCGGTCACGGCGACCTCGTCGTTTGAGATCACCTCGGGCGCGAACGGTGGTGGGTGTCCGTCGGCGAATCCGGCGGCGCGTCGGTTCGCTCCGAGCTTGTCGGCTGGTGTGACCAGCCCGAAGGCCGGGGCGAGCAGCCCGTTCGTGGTCAAGCTCACCCGTCCCGACGGCGATCAGGCGCTGGAGGGCTTCGATCTCGATCTGCCCAAGGGCGTCGCGGCGAAGCTCGCGGGTGTGCCGAAGTGCTCGGAGGCCGCGATCGCTTCGATCAACACCGCGGTCGGTGCGGGGCAGGGCCAGATCGCCAACCCCAGCTGTCCCGCGGCGAGCCTGTTGGGCTCGGCGACGGTCGGCTCTGGCGTCGGGCCGTCGCCGTTCTTCGTGCAGACCGGCAAGGTCTACTTCGCCGGCCCGTACAAGGGCGCGCCGTTCAGTCTCGCGGTCGTAACCCCGGCGGTCGCGGGACCGTTCGATCTCGGGACGGTCGTGGTTCGCGCGGCGCTCTATGTCGATCCTGTCGATGCGCACGTGACGGTCAAGACCGATCCGTTGCCGACGATCCTCGCCGGCATCCCGTTGCAGATTCAGGAGATAAGGACGGCGATCGACCGGGCCGGGTTCATGCTCAACCCGACCAGCTGCGACCAGATGCAGATCGCCGGCAAGGTTCGCTCGATCCATGGAGCGACGGCCAACGTCGCCGACCGCTTCCGGGTCGGAGACTGCTCAGAGCTCGGGTTCGCGCCCAAGCTCGCGCTCGCGCTGACCGGCAAGAAGCAGACCAAGACCGGCGGCCACCCCGGCGTCAAGGCGACAGTGACCCAGAAGGGAATCGGTGCTGCGGGGATCGAGAAGGCGGTCGTCAAGCTGCCCAAGTCGCTCGCGCTGGATCCCGCCAACGCCCAGGCGCTGTGCGAGTTCACCGACGGCACCAAGCCAGACATCGAGAAGCACTGCCCCAAGGGCTCGATCGTCGGACGCGTGAAGGCGACGACGCCGATCCTCGACAAGCCCTTGGCGGGCAACGTCTACTTCGTCAAGAACGTCAGGCGAAACGCCAGAGGCAACCTGATCCGCACGCTGCCGATGCTCGTCGTCGCGCTAAGGGGCGAGATCGCGGTCAACCTCAAGGGCACAAGCTCCACCACCAAGGACGGACGGCTGGTCAACACCTTCGCCGCCGTCCCAGACGCACCGGTGACCAAGTTCAACCTCAACATCGCCGGCGGCCGCAACGGCATCCTGACCGTCACACGCACAGCGAAGTCCAGGATCAACCTCTGCTCCGCCCCCAAGAGCCATGTCGCAACCGTTCAGATGGACGGCCACAACGGCGCACGACGCGACTTCAACACCCGCGTCAAGACACCATGCGCCAGGAAGACGAAAAGGACCTCGGCCAAGCGGCGCTAGGCCATGCTCAGGGTCGACGCTCCAGCCGCCGTCAGAGCGGCTGGAGCACCACGCGCGCGCCCCGCGAGGGCGTCATCGTGATCGTCCGCCGCCGGAGCGCCTCGCGCTCCGGCTCCGCGGCGCGCACGCCCGCGCGCGCCAGCAGCGTCGAGAGCACCACGCGCATCTCGAACAGGGCGAAGCTCGCGCCGATGCAGCGGCGCACGCCGCCGCCGAACGGGATCCAGGTGTTGGTGGGCGGGTTCTGGCCGAGGAACCGCTCGGGCCGGAACACCTCGGGGTCGGGGTGCTGGTCGGCGCGCTGGTGGCTGACGATGATCGACGGCGCGACGGTGACGCCGGCCGGCAGGTCGTGGCCGGCGATCGTCGCCGGGGCCATCAGGGTGCGGACCACCATCGGGATCACCGGGTGCAGCCGCATCGACTCCTTGAGCACCGCCTCCAGCCACTGGTCGTCGCCGTCGCGTGCGGCGGTCCGGGCCCGCGCCAGCTGGCCGGGGTCCTGGCCGAGCTCGACCAGG
>DASQKV010000086.1:0-64738 GCA_035630335.1 Thermoleophilaceae bacterium
TCCTCGGCCGGGGGCGGCGAGTACAGGCGTGCCGCCAGTGGCCCGGCCGGCCCGGGGACGGTCAGGTCGCGGACGTCGTAGAGGCGCTCGGGCGGCCCCTCGATGGCCACGGTCTCGTGCACGAACCGCTTGCGCTCGAGCTCCAGCGGCGTGTCGCCGAGCTTCTCGCGTCCCGCCAGCTCGGCGGCGCCCAGCATCGCCCGCACGTCCGGGTCCAGCCGCAGCGAGTCGATCTCGTGTGGCACCTCGCGCGCCAGCGCCCGCTTGAGCGCACCGGGCAGGCGCGCCAGGCTCCGGGCGGCGGCGCCCCGGATCCGGTCCGCGGGCGGCAGGTCGGCGTAGGTGGTCAAGCGGGAGGGCCTAGGCCTCGGAGTACTCGCCGAACTCCTCGCGCATCACGCCGCAGACCTCGCCGATCGAGGCCTTGTCCTTCAGCGCGGCGCGCATGGGCACCATCAGGTTGCCGTCCTCCTTGGCCACCCGCCGCAGCTCCTCGAGGCGCTGGTCCACGGCCGCCTGGTCACGGTCGGCCTTGAACTTCGTGAGCCGCTCGACCTGCTGGCGCTCGGACTCCGGGTCCACCTTCAGGATCTCGACGTCGTCGACCTCGTCGCTCACGTAGTCGTTCACGCCCACCACGATGTCCTGCTTGATCCGGTACCGCTCCTCGTAGCCCCAGGCCGACTCCTCGACCTCGGCGCGGATGAACGGGATGCACTGGACCGAGCCGCCGAGCTCCTCGACCTTGTCGATCAGCGCTTGGGCACCCGCCTCGATCTCGTCGGTCAGCGCCTCGACGAAGTACGAGCCGGCGAACGGGTCGACGGTGTCGGTCGCGCCCGACTCGGCGGCGAGGATCTGCTGGGTGCGCAGCGCGATCCGCGCGGCCTTCTCGGTCGGCAGCGCGAGCGCCTCGTCGAAGCCGTTGGTGTGCAGTGACTGGGTGCCGCCGCAGACGGCGGCGAAGCCCTGCAGCGCCACACGCACGATGTTGTTCTCCGGCTGCTGGGCGGCGAGCGTGACGCCGCCGGTCTGGGTGTGGAAGCGGATCGTCTGCGACTTGACGTTCTGGGAGCCGAACCGCTCGCGCATGATCTTGGCCCACATCCGCCGGGCGGCGCGGAACTTCGCGACCTCCTGGAAGACGTTGTTGTGGCCGTTGAAGAAGAACGCCAGCCGCGGGCCGAACTCGTCGACGTCGAGCCCGGCGTCGATCGCCGCCTGGACGTAGGCGATCGCGTTGGCGAGCGTGAAGCCGATCTCCTGGACGGCCGAGCAGCCCTTCTCGCGCATGTGGTAGCCCGAGATCGAGATCGTGTTCCACTTCGGCACGCGCTCCTGGCAGTAGGCGAACAGATCGGTCGTCAGCCGCATCGCCGGCTCGGGCGGGTAGATGAAGTTCCCGCGCGCGATGTACTCCTTGAGGATGTCGTTCTGGGTCGTCCCGCGCAGGACGTGCGACTCGACCCCTTGCTCCTCGCCCACGAGCTCGTAGAGCAGCAGCAGGCAGGCGGCCGGGGCGTTGATCGTCATCGACGTCGAGACCTTGTCGAGCGGGATGCCCTCGAACACCCGCCGCATGTCGTCGATCGTGTCGATCGCGACGCCGGTACGGCCGACCTCGCCGAGGCAGAGCGGGTCGTCGGAGTCGCGGCCGAGCTGGGTCGGCAGGTCGAAGGCCATCGACAGCCCGGTCGAGCCATGGTCGATCAGGTAGTGGAAGCGCTCGTTGGTCTCGCGCGCGCTCGCGTAACCGGCGTACTGGCGCATCGTCCACTGGCGGTCGCGGTACATCCGCTCGTGGATGCCGCGCGTGAAGGGGTACTCGCCCGGCTTACCGAGCCGCTCCGGGAGGTTCTCGGGGAGGTCGTCCTCGGTGTAGAGGGGGCGGATCTCGATGCCCGAGTCGGTGAAGCGGCGGGGGTCGTCGGGCCCGACGATCGGGGCGATCGACGGCTTCTGGTCGGGGGTGGTGGCCATGCGGACAGGATAGGGCCGGCCGCTCACGAGCCACCTTCCCGCCCCGCGTCAGCGCTCGAATGCTCCGGGCCCGGCGTGACTGGCGGCGGGGGCCGCGGGCGCTGGCGACACCGCTGCCGGTTGGCCCTCGGTCACCTTCGGGTACCCGGCCTGGGCCGGCGGCGAGAGCTCAGGGCCGAACTCCACGGGCGCGCTCGGCGGGGTGTCTTCGGCATCCGCCGGGCGAGGTGCGGGATCCGAGTCGCCGCTTGCGGGACCAAGCGGCGCGTCCTCACTCCCGAGCCGGGGCTGGATCGGCGGCAAAGCGGAGCTTGGTGAAGGAGCGACCTGCTGCTCGACCTTCGCTCGTGAGGGCTCAGGCGCGTTGCGGTGGTCGCTCGCGACGACTCCTCCGGTGAGGGCGACGGTCGACGCGGCGACGGCCGCGACCTTCTGCGCAGCCGCGAGCTCGGTCGCTTGGTGAAGGCGATCGCCGGCCGCGACGACACGCTCCTGGGTCGCCGCGGTAAGCGCTGTCCAGCGGTCGTGGGTCGCTCCCGCGACCGTGTCGTAGAGCGAGCGCAGGGGGCTGCTGACCGTGGCCGGATCGGTCGCGACCGCCGCGATCGGGACCAGCGCCGCCACGCGCGACGGGACCGCGCGGTACTCGCGCAGGCGGGCACGGCAGGCGAGGCAGGTGGCGAGGTGGGGTCGGAGCGCCTCGAGGTCGGCCGGCGTGGCCTCGCGGTCGACGAGCGCGGAGAGGTGGGGGGCGAGGCGGTCGCACTCGGCTCCGGACTCGATCTGGCTCAGGGTGCGGAGAAAAGCCTGGCGTCCCTCGGCGAGGCAGCGGTTGACCTTCGTGTACGTCCAGCCGGTGATCTCGCAGATCTCCTTGTAGGAGTAGCCCTCTGCGCGGAGCTGGAGCGCGCGAACCTCCTGCGGCTTGAGCCGCCGCAGCGCCTCGGCGCCGTGGCGCAGCTGCTCGAGCCGCTCGGCGCGCTGGTGGGGGTCGGCGGCGTGGCTGGCCTCGGGGACCGACTCGGGGGCGCCGACGGCGATCACGCGCGAGCGGTGACGGCGGATCGCGAGCGCCTCGTGCTTGGCGGTCGTGCGCAGCCAGCGCAGGAGGTCGTCGCGCTCGCCGCTCGGACGGTGGACGAGCGCGATCTCGGTGGCGCGCTGGTAGGCGTCCTCGGCGTCCTCGTCGGTCGACGAGTAGCGCCGGGCGGTCGCGAGCATCTGGGCGCCGAAGCGGTCGATCAGGTCCTGCGCGTACTCGCTGCCGCCGCCCTTGCCACGCCTCCGCACCGGTTCTCCACCCTTCGTCACAGTTCTCGCCAAGGTCGCCGGCGGACCCGGCGACGCCGATGGAGGGCGACGCGGTCGAGGTTTCCCCCCCTTCCCGCGCTACATTCAGGCGGTTCAGCTGTTTGCTTTCTCGAGCAGGAAGCGCGAGAGAGCGATCGGAGGCGAGCAGCGGTAGTGGCCAACGGCCTGGCGAGAGAGCTGAGAGAGCTGGAGCCGGCGCAGCCGGTCGAGGCGCCCGCGCGCGACGTGCGCGCCGGCAGCGTGCCGGTGCTCAAGGGCGTGCTGCGCTTCGAGCTGATGCGCCGCGCGGCGCGGATCGGGACGCTCGCCGGTCTGGACGTCGCCGGGATGTTCCTCGCGATCTGGACCGCGCTGGCAATCAAGGCGGCGTTCAGAGCGCCCGACGCGCTGCACCTGACCTTCGACCAGGCGAAGGAGTACGCCCCGCTCGCGTGCCTGGTGATGCTGCTCCTGTTCGCCCGCTCGGGCCTCTACCGCGACCGTGGCCAGCGCCCCGGGTTCGCGACCCTGATCTCGGCGCTGTTCCAGGTGACCGTCGTGGTCCTCCTCTACGCGGTGATCGAGGGCCACGAGTTCTCCTCCTACTACATCTTCTACGGCTCGCTCTTCTTCGCGCTCGTCTACGTGTCGGCGTTGCGCTGGGTCTTCGAGCGCGTCAGCGGAGCGCTGCTGCGCGCCGCGGGCTACCGGCGGCGCGCGGTGCTCGTCGGCTCGGGCAGCCACATCGACGCGGTCGCGCATGCGCTCAGCGACAGCTCCGAGGTCGAGCCGTTCGGCTACGTGTCGCTGACGCCGCGCAACAGCGACGGCCTGCGCGACTTCGGCTCCCTCGACGGGCTCGAGCGCAACTTCGACGCCATCGACGAGGTGCTGATCGCCGATCCCGCGTTCCCCCAGGAGCAGGCGGTCGAGCTCGTCGACCGTTGTCACCGCCACGGCAAGCGCGTCCGCGTGGCGCCGTCGACGATGGAGATCCTGATGGACCGCGTCGAGTTCGTGCCCGGCCAGTCGCTGCCGCTGTTCGAGCTCAAGCCGCCGGTCTTCGAGGGAGTCGACTTCTTCATCAAGCGGACGTTCGACCTCGTCGGCGCGACGCTGCTGCTGATCGCGCTCTCGCCGCTGCTCGCGGCGATCGCGCTGGCGGTCAAGCTCGACTCGCGCGGACCGGTGCTGTTCCGCTCGCCGCGGCCGGGGATCGGCGGACGGCCGTTCGACTGTTTCAAGTTCCGCACGATGCGCGAAGGCGCCGAAGCGCTGCAGGATGAGCTCGAGCAGCACAACGAGGCCGGCGGGGCGATCTTCAAGATCCGCGAGGACCCGCGCGTGACGGGCGTCGGCGCGCTGCTGCGGCGCTGGTCGCTCGACGAGCTGCCGCAGCTGCTCAACGTCGTCCGTGGCGAGATGTCGCTCGTCGGCCCGCGCCCGCTGCCGCAGCGCGACTACGCCCTGCTCGACGACTGGCATCGCAAGCGCTATCTGGTGCTGCCCGGGATGACCGGCCTGTGGCAGGTGTCCGGGCGCTCCGAGCTCGACTTCGACGAGTTGGTGCGGCTCGACTTCCTCTACCTCGAGCGCTGGTCGGTGTTCCTCGACTTCACGATCCTGCTCAAGACCATCCCCGCCGTAATTCGCTCCCACGGCGCCTGGTGAGCGAGCAGTACGACCCCGACAACCTGCTCGACCGGCTGTCCGACCAGGACACGCTCGACCTCCACTACGGGCACCTGCGCGAGCGCGAGCGCGAGATCCTGCGGCGACGGCTCCCGCTCGACGGCGGCGACGTGCTGGCGGTCGGCTGCGGGCGCGATCCGGGGCGGCACCTGTTCCCGAAGCCGGCGTGGCGGATGACCGGGGTTGAGCTCGAAGAGGAGTGGCCGCGCGCGCTCGTCGAGAGCGGCGAGCTGGACGAGGGCCTCGTGGGGCGCGCCGGCGAGCTCGACGCGCTCGCGGACGCGTCGTTCGATGTGGTGCTCTACCGCTACGTGCTGCACCACGTCGTCTACCAAGGGCCGCTCGCGCCGGTCTTCGCGGAGGCGGCACGGCTGTTGCGACCGGGCGGGGCGCTGGTGGCGATGGAGCCCGGGGCGCTGCACCCGGTCGGCGCGGGCCTTGCCCTGGCGAACCGCGTCGGGCTGGGGCCGGCCGCGCACGGGACGCCCGACGACATCCCGCTCGCCGCCTCGCAGCTCGAGCGAGAGGCCCGGACCGCGGGGCTCGAGCCGCGGATCGACGCCGTCACCTACGGCTGGCGGCGGCTGCCGGCGCCGGTCCAGCGGGTGCTGTGGTCGCTCGACGAGGCGGTTGGCTCGCGCGCGCGTGCGGCTCGCGCAGGGCACACGTTGATGCTGGTCGCGCGCAAGCCGGGACGGCCGGTGGTGGGCGATCGAGTCGGAGCGTGCGCCGCCGCCGGGCGCGAGCCGGCCCGGTGACGCCCAGCTCCTACGACGACGAGCTCTGGGAGCTCGTACCGGTCGACGCCGGACCCCCACCGGCCGAGCTGGTCGAGTTCGTGAGGCGGCTGGGACACGTCGAGGCGGCCCTCGACCTGGGCTGCGGCGACGGCCGGCTGACCGCCTCGCTCGACGCCGCCCGGTTGACCGCCGCCGACGTGTCCGACCTCGCGCTCGAGCGAGCGGCGGCGCGCCTGCCGGGCGCCGAGACGGTGTCGCTCGAGCCCGACGCGCCGCTGCCGTTCGCCGACAACGCGTTCGACCTCGTCCTCTGCACCGAGACGGTCGAGCACGTGCGCGACCTGCAGCTGCTGCTGTCCGAGGCGCGGCGGGTGCTGCGCCCGGGCGGCCGGCTGGCCCTGACGACCCCCGCGCACTCGCGGCTCACCGGCCTCGACGTGCTCGCGCGCGGCTTCGAGCGCCGCTTCCCGCCGCTCTCGCCCCATGTCCGCTTCCTCACCCGCCGCTCGCTCGCTGCGCTGCTGGGCGACCTCGGGTTCGACCCGGGCCGCATCCGCCGCCGCGGCGGGACGCTGCTCGCGGTTGCGACCCGTTAGCCGGCGCTCGGCCGCCAGCCCTCGTTGGCGACCGCGGTCGCCTCGACCGGGCCCACGAACGGCGAGAGCGCGACGAACGTCGCCGCCGAGGCCAATTCGTAGAGACGCCCCGGGTTACTGTCGCGGATGCCTTGGTAGAGCAGCTCGGCGACGGCGCCGGCGACCGCCTCGCCGACGATCGGGCTCGTGTCCGGGTGCTGCTCGAAGCCACGCGAGAGCAGCGCCTGGAAGCGCTGGAGCGACCTCGCGTGGCGCTCCAGCGCCCCGGTCCCGCCCGAGAAGACGTCCAGGCCCCCGAGCGTCGCGGTCGCGGGATTGCAGGCCATGAAAGCGAAGAACGCGTGCAGGCCGTTCTTCACGGCATGGGGCCAGTCCGGCGCCTCGTGATACGCGGGCAGTGCGATCTCGAGCATGCGTCGCTCGCCGTCGTCGATCGCGGCGAGGAACACGTCCGGCTTGCCGTCGAAGAGCATGTAGAAGGTGCTCAGCGACACCGACGCCCGCCGGGCGATCTCCGTGATCGTCATCTGGCGGTAGCCCTTCTCGGCAGCAATTTCGAAGACGGCGTTGAGGATCCGGTCGCGAGGGGCGTCCGGCCGGGGGGCGCTGGGTGGCAGCGCCGGCGGCTTGCGCGGCCGGCGCAGAGGCTCCACCGGAGCGCGGTAGCTGAGGCACCAGTCGAACAGGTCGGAGGCGAGCTCGCTCAGCTCCTCCTGACGCTCGTGCAGGAGCCGCGCGTGGATGATCTGGCGCAGCCCGCCGACCACGGCTCGGACCAGCTCGCGCTGTGCGCCCGCCCGCTCGGGCGATTCGCGCAACGCGTCCACGGCCAGGGAAACGAAGCCGTCGCCGATGCCCTCGACGTGCTCGATCGCCTCTGGGCCCGCGGCGTACACCTCGACGAAGCAGAGTCGCGCGGCTGCGGGCTGGGCGACCGTCAGCGCGACGAACACGTCGAGTGCGGCTCGCAGCCGGTCGTCCCAGGGGCCGTCATGGCTGTCGTAGGTCGTGGCGATCGTCTGGCTGACCGCGCGCACGATCTCGTCGATCGTCGCCATGAAGCACTCCTGCTTGTTGTCGAAGTGCTTGTAGAAGGCGCTGCGGGAGACCCCGGCGACGCTGATGATGTCCGCCACGCGCGTGGCCTCGTAGCCGAGATCCGCAACGACGGCGACCGTCGCGCCGAGCAACCGCTCGCGCTGATTGCTCGCCACGGCCTCGCGCGAATGGCTCGGACCGGGCGCCAGTCGCCGCGATCCAAGCTCCTCCGCCTTGCCCCAGGGGGTCTTGCTCATCGTGGCGGGACGATAGCTGTGGTCAGGCCAAACGGGGAACGGCGGTTCCGCCCGAGCGCCGGCCGCGGCTATCTGTGGCGCAGCGCGGGCAGCCACAGCTGCCCGAGCTCGTCGGCGAGCCCCGGCAGCTGGCGTGTCTCGCCGCCCCGCACCTTGTGCTGAACGACCTCGTAGACGCCGCCGACGACCATCTCCGCCGCCAGTCCCCCCGTCGCGCCGGGGTCTCCGGTGCGCGGCTCCCCGAGCTGACGCTCGATCAGCTCCACGAACCGCTGCAGCCCCAGCTGGCGCCGCTCGAGCGCCGGCGCTCCGAGGTCCGCGGCGTCGACGAGGCAGAGCCGCGTCAGGTCGGGACTCGCGGCGGCGGCTTCCAGCACGGCTCGTAGCGCGGCTCCGAAGGTGCTGCCGATGTCCGCGCTCGGGTCGCAGGCCGCGATCGCCGCCTCGGCTCGGTCCAAGGCCGATTCGAGGCCCGCGTCGAGCGTCGCCAGGAAGCACGCGTCGAGGTCCTCGAACAGCCCGATGAACTCGCTCCAGCCGACGCGCGCGCGCTCGAGTACCCGGTCGACGGTGGTTTCGCGGTAGCCCCCGTGGGCGACCACCTCGACCATCGCGGTCAGCACCCGCCCGCGGGGAGAGTCGTCGAACGCGCCCGGCCGTACGCTCCTGAGATCGACCTGCTTGTCGGCCTCTGTAGCCACTGCCATAAACCGTACAGTTTATAAAGCGTGATGTCTAGTTCGATCGGGCCCATGAGCCGTTTTCTGGGGTACGGCGGCGGCTCCGGTACACAGGTCCGTATCTGTCAAGCCTCCATCCCCCCCAAATGGGGGGTTGCCGCCATAAAACGTCAGTCTTACGGTGAAGCAACTTCGTCTTTGGTCTGACCGAAACCCCGTCCCAGGCCGAAGGCACGGAAGGAGCCCACATGAGCGCAGGCGGTCTGGCCCGAGAAGCGCAGACGACAGTCCCCTCCGCCTTCCCGCGCCCTCCACAGGCACCCGCCCGCCGGGACGAGCACTCTCCCCTCCCTGACGCGCCTCCCGGCGGCGCGGCACTGCGCACGCTCGACGTAACCCTCGCCCGCGCAGCGCGCGAGGGCGCGGACATGATCGGCGACGCGTGCGTGGTCTGGCGCGTCGTCGACGACGGCCGCCGGCTCGAGCCGGCGGCGACCCACCATCGCGACCGCCGCCTCCGCCACGCGCTGGAGTCCTTCCTGCACCAGGCGACGCTCGAGCCCGACAGCCACTGGCCCGGCCAGGTGGCATGGCACGGGGCGCCGGTCCGCCTGCGCAAGGCGCGGCTGTCGGATCTAGGCATCGACGTCGGCGTCGGCATGCGCCGGGCCCACGCCCTGCTGGTGCCGGTGCTGGACGGCGATCGCGTCGTGGCCGTGATCGCCGCCCTGCGCGAGGCGCGCGAGCCGATCTACTCGCTGCGCGAGGAGATCGTGCTGCGTCGCGTCGGCGTCAAGACCGCGGCGCGGCTGGGGGTGCGCTTCGGCCACTGGCGCCAAGCGGACGGCGGCGAAGGCGGCGGCCCGGCCGACGGCAATGGCAAGCCGCCGCTCGAGGGACCCGGCTGGGCGCCGCCGCCGGCCTGGCTGATGGACCACGTCGACGTCGGCATCTGGATCACCGACCGCTCGGGAGTCACGACCTACGTCAACAACGCGATGACCGAGCTGCTCGGCGTCCCGTCGCCGACCGTCGTCGGCCGGCCGATGGGCGACTTCATCGACGACCTTCCGCAGATGGTCCATGGCGAGTACTGCATGGAGGCCGAGCGCTGCGACCGCCGCCTGACCCAGGCGGACGGTCGTCACGTATGGCTCGAGATGACCTCATCGCCGCTGGTCGACGACGAAGGGCGGCGCCGCGGCACCGTCAACACGGTGATCGACGTGACCGAGCGCAAGAAGGTCGAGCTGGCCGCCCGCCAGCGCGTACCGCGCCCGCACCGCCGCGTGTAGGCGCGTCAGGCGTCCGGGGTGCTCTGCCGGCGGCGCCGGCCACGCTCGAGCTCGCGGGCCGCCGCGTCGGCGCCGAGGAACGGCAGCACGCTCATGTACATCAGCTCGGGCACCAGCTGCGGGAGCTCGGCGGTTGCGCCGCCGACGATCTCGCGGTAGAGGATCTCCGAGAGGCCGCCGACCATGCTCAGGCCGGTGAAGCCGGGAAGGTCCTGCTCGGCCTCCATACGCCCCGCGTCGTAGACGTAGGCGAAGCCGCGCATCGCGTCGTTGCGGGTCTCGACGGCCTTGGGGCCGGCGGCGAGCACCTCGACGAAGCACACGCGTGCGGTTGCCGGGTCGTAGGCGAGCGCGTTGAGCAGCGCGGTCAGGCCCGCGCGCAGCTGGTCGACCCACTCGTCCTGGGCCTCGAACGCCTCGAGCGTGACCGAGAGCAGGCGGGCGAGGCTCTGCTGGTAGGCGGCGACGAAGCAGTGCTCCTTGTCCTCGAAGTGCTCGTAGAAGGTCTTGCGCGAGACGCCGGCGTGGGAGATCACGTCCGCCACGCGGGCGTTCTGGTAGCCGTCGCGCCCGACGGCCTCGGTCATCGCGGTCAGGATCCGTCCGCGCTGCGACTCCGCCACCTGCTCGGGGGCGAGGCCGTGGCGGCCGCCCGGGATCTGGTCCGGGCGCCGGCGCGGCGGCCGGCGCGGGGCGCCGCCGCTTCCAGGACGAGCGCCCTTCCTAGAGGCCACGGAAGATCCTCGGCGAGACGACTGTCACGGAGACAGTCTAACGCCGCCGGACACCCTGTGGGTACCCAAATGGTACGTCCCTGTGTCTGTTTTGGCTCTAGGTCGGCGAGCGCCTGCGCGCTCAGACCTTGGTCGCCACGAGCGGCGCGACCTGCGTCGCGACGATCTGCTCCGCGAGCTCGGGCAGATGCTCGACCTCGCCGCGGTCGATCGACGCATAGATCAGCTCGTGGACGCCGCCGATCAACCCCTGGGCGGCGAGCTTGGAGAGCGCCTTGTCGCCGCGCAGCTCGCTCAGGGCCTCCTCCATCAGGCCGGCGAGCCGCTCCATCGTCTCGGCGCGGCGGGCGCGCGCGGCGGGCCCGGCGGCGAGCACCTCGACGACGCACATCCGCGCCACGTCGGGTTCGTCGGAGCAGAACTGGAGGAATGCGCGCAGGCCGCGCTCGATCCGCTCCTCGGGAGAGTCACCCTCCTCGTAGGACTCGATCACGATTCCCATCACGTGGTCGATGACCTCGTCATAGGCGGCGAGGAAGCAGTCCTCCTTGTCCTCGAACAGCTCGTAGTAGGTCCGGCGCGAGAGGCCGGCGCGTCCGAGCAGCCGCCGCACCGTCGTCTCCTGGTAGCCGTACTCGGCGACCGTTCGGGCCATCGCGCGCATCAGGCGGTCGCGCTGGATCTTCGTGACTACGGGCCGGGGGATGCCGTGGGGACCGCCGGTCAGCTTGATGTTCGCTTGGTCCCACATCCGTGACCACCATAGACGCTCAGTTCCCTCGCTGCAACTATAAATTTTGGGTTTCTGGTGTACGCGTCGTTCTACGGTTAACGTGGCGCGGCGACGGTTCTGCGCGCTAGACCGCTAAGAAGCGGGGTTCTAGATCCATGAACCGGGGGTTCTACTGCGTTCGCAAAGAGGAAGACGAGTGTTTCTCTATCCCGGCGTGACGGCCCCCGATGGCAGGGTCCAGCTACCTCGGCGTCTATCGGGCGGCCAGGGCGGTGCTGGGCGCTGGGACGGGCGGCGAGTGCGCCTCGACGGAGGCCGTCCACATCCGGCGCAGCTCGGGCAGCATGTCCGGCAGCTGCTCCGCTTCGCCGCGCGCCACGCGCGTGTAGATCAGCTCGTAGGTGCCGAGCGCGATCATCTCCGCCGCGAGCGGCGGCATCGGCTCGCCATGGCTCAGATGGAGGCCCTCGACGTAGCTGACGAAGCGCCCGAGCGCCGCGTCGCGATGCTCGCGGGCGATCGGGCCGACGGCGAGCCCCTCGACGATGCACGCGCGGGCCAGCATCGGCTCCACCGAGAGGAAGGTCAGAACGGCGCCGATCGCCGCCTCGAGCTGGTCCTGCCAGGCCTGGCGTCCGAGGGTCAGCGGACGACTCGCGACCGCACGCGTTGCGCTCACCATCAGGCGCGCGAGCATCCGGTCGTAGACCTTCACGAAGCAGTGCTCGAGGCTGCGGTAGTGATCCCAGAACTCGTGTGGCGGCAGGCCCGCCTCGCGAGCTACCCGCTGCGGGCTCGTCTGGGCCCAGCCGCGCTCGGCCACTACGCGCACAAGCGCATGACTTAGGGCCTCATGGCCCGTGGTGACGCTCCCGCTGGTCCCCATGGTCATACCAGTTCCCCTCCGCGCACGAGGATAGCGGCGATACGCCGCTCGGTCTACGGCGTTACGGCAGGCGCCACCGGTGGGGCGTCGCGAGCCGCGATCGCGGCGTTCGCACGCGCGGCGACCGCTGCGGCCACGGGGGAGAGCGGATCGACCTGCTGCGCTCGCGCGACCATCTCGAGCGCCCGCTCGGGCGAGCCGAGCGTGTCGAGCTGGAAGGTGGCGACGCGGAGCCAGGCATCGGGGTCGCGCGGATGCTCGAGCACGGCCTGGCGCAGCGCGCGCAGCGCTGCCGGCGCCCGGCCGAGATCGGCGAGCGCGACTGCTCGCGCGTAGAGCGGCTCGCCGGAGTACGGGTTCAGGTCGCGCGCGCGGTCGGCTTCGCGCAGCGCGGCCGCGGGGCGATGCTCGTCGATCAGCTCGTAGCTCCGAGCCACGGCGCGATCGGCCGCGACGGGCTGCCAGGTCATCCAGCCGCAGAGCAGCGCGAGGACGACGACCGCGCCCGCCGCCGAGAGCCGGAGCGGAGTCCAGCCGCTTTCGCCCGCGTCGACGGGCGCGGGCCCTGCCACGTGCCCTGCGGTCGCTGCGTCGCGAGTCCGGGAGGCGAGTCGCGGCAGCGGACCGCGCCCGGCGACGAAGCCGGCCGCGACCAGCGCCATGACGGTGATGCCGGGCACGAACCAGGTCCAGTCGGTCGCGGACTGCACCCCGAAGGCGACGGCGGCGAGCGCGAGCGCGACGAGCGCGGCGCGCTCGGCGGTCCATTCCGCGGGTGCGATCCAGCGGCGCGGGCCGAGGCCGGTCGCCCGCGCCGCGGCGGCGAGCCAGGCCGCGAGCAGGGCCAGCGCTGCGGCCAGTCCGAGAAGTCCCAGGTCGGCGAGCGTCTGGGAGACGAAGCCGTGCGCATGGCCGGCGCGTACGGCCGTCTTGCGGTAGGTGAGGCGCGAGAGCTCGAACGACCCGGCGCCGAGGCCGTTGACCGGCTGCTCCTCGAAGGCGTGCCAGGCCTGGCGCCAGTAGGTGGCCCGCGCGGACGAGACCGACCCGAGTCGCGCGCCCCCGACCGGCGGGACCGCCGTCTCGCTCGTGAGGTCGTCGACGCGGTCCGACACCGAGCCGCCGAGCCCGCGGTCGCTGGTGGCGACCGAGGTCAGCAGCGCAAGCGGCACGGCTGCGGCGACGACCGCGATCGCGACGCCGGTGCGGACGCGCAGCGCGACCGACGGGCGGTGACGCGCGCGCACGGCCTCTACGACCAGGCCGGCAGCTAGCAGGGCGACCAGCATCGCCGCCAGCATCAGGCCAAAGTCTCCCGCCACCGCCTCCCGGGCGGAGAGCGGCTGGAGGCTGGCGCGGAACGGGTCCTTCGACAGCGCCCACGCCGACACCGGCGCGGCTGCGGCGGCCGCGACGAGCAGGATCCCGACGCTGCGCAGGCGCAGCGGCACGACCGCGAGCCAGATCGCCGTCGCGATCGCCGCGCCGGCGAGCGCCCCGCGCGACGACGCGATCAGGACGGTCGCGATCAGCAGGCCGGTGGCCGGATAGGCGAGCGCCCGGCCGAGCGAGCTTCCGCCGCGGCGCGCGCCGAGCCAGAGGGCGGGCACGATCCCGATCGCGCCCACGCCGGCGAGCGCGTTCCAGTAGTCGAACGGCAGCCCGATCCGGCCTACCAGCGCGCTCTCGTCGAACGAGCCCGGCCAGACTCGCGCAGCGAGGCCGTAGGCGGCGATCGCCACGGCGGCGAGCAGGACGCCCCGCAGTACGGCCGGCGCTGCTCGGGGCGCGAGCCGCGCCGCCGCCACCGCGCCTGCGAAGACCGCCAGATAGGCGAGCGTCCGGCTCGCCTCGACGTAGGAGATGTCGGGTGCGATCGACCAGTCGACCGACAGCGCGGTGATGACCGCGAGGGCCGCGAAGGCGGCGACCGCCCAGGCGCCGTGCACCCGTCCGCGCGGGGCGAGCAGGAGCGCTGCGCAGACGGCCGCGACACCCGCTCCCAGCAACAGCAGCTCCGCGATGGCGGTCCGCTCGAGCTCGGTGCCGCTGCGCGCCCCGAGCGCAACGGCGACGAGCGCGGCGGCGAGTGCCGCGCTAGCTGTGCTTGCCCGGAAGCGGGACACGGCGGAGCGCGTTCGCGACGGCCGGGTTGCGCTTCGCCGTGTACCAGAGGCCTCCGCCTACGGCCACCAGGGCGAGCGCGATCAAGGTGAGGATCATCGGCAGCGAGCTTCCCCCGGAGCCGCCCGCGCCGCCCGTGCCGCTCGCGTCGGCATCGTCGGGGCTGAGCGAGTCGCCGATCGCGGCGAGCTCGCCCTGCTCGCGCCGCGCCGCGCGCGCACGCTGCTTGGCGATGCGCTTCTCCTTGGGCGTTACGACGCCGTCGTTGTTGAGGTCTGCGTCGGGGGGCACACCCTTGCCGGCGCCGGCCTTGCGTCCCTTGCGGGCCGCCAGGATGATCGCCTTGCAGTTCGAGTACTCGGCGCGGTCGCCGCGGACCAGCTTCACGGCCTCGTTGAGGTCGCGGTTGGAGTAGTCGCCCTCCAGCGAGTCGCTGTCGAGGCAGTCCTGGAGGATCGTGTTCGGCGAGGTCGCGGCGGCGGTCGCCGGCACGAGCGCCAGCAGCGCCGCGAGCAGCACGAAGTGTCGGAGGGCTCTCTTCATCGAGTACATGGAACCTGACGCGCCGGACCCCTTCAGTCCGATGCGTACCCGCCCCGCGAAGCGTGTCAGGCTAGCAATCGAGTCAGTCGCGACCGGCTCCCGCGGCCGCCAGCGCCGCTGACATTCCGCGGGCCCATGCGGCGGGGGTGAGGTCCGCGGCGTCCTGGCGCGCCGCCGCTCCGAGCTCGGAGCGCAGCTCGGGCGAGCCGGCGAGGGCGCGCAGCCGGGTCGCGAGGGCGCCCGGATCGCCGGCGGGGACGACGAAGCCGTTGCGGCCGTTGCGGACGAGGCCGCCCGCTGCGGCGCCGACGGCGTCGGAGGCGATGACGGGCGTGCTCTGGAGCATCGACTCATTGACGACTAGACCCCACGGCTCGAGAAACGATGCGGTCTTGACCGAAGGAAGGACGAGGACGTCAGCGGCGGCGTAGAGGGCGGGGAGGTCGGCGGGGGCGACGTGGCCGAGCAGCCGGGCGCCCGGCTCGGTGCCTCTCACCGTCGCCTCGAGCGGCCCGCTGCCGGCGAGCGCGAGCCGGGCGCCGGGACCGAGGTCCGCCCGGCGCCAGGCGTCGAGGAGCGTCTCGACGCCCTTCTCGCGCACCAGTCGGCCCACGAACAGGACGAGCAGATCGGCTCCGGGTCCGCCGGCGCGGCCCCGGGCCGCGGCGCGCTCGGCCTCGGGGACGGGCGCGCCGAAGTGGTCGACATCGACGGCCTGGGGCGCCACCACGACGCCGTCGGCGCTGCCGCGCCGGCGCTCGACGTAGGCGCTGACGTGCGGTCCGTAGGTGGCGACGGCGTCCGCGGCGCGGTAGAGGTGGCGGGTCGGGAGGTAGGAGAGGGCGTGCGCGGGCGTGCGCGGGTGGGCCCAGATCGTCGCCCAGAGGACGAACGGGACGCGGCGGGCCCGGGCGGCGGCGTAGGCCCCGGGCAGCGCGACGCGACCGTCGAGGCCGGCGATCACGGCGCGGTAGCGGCCCGATGCCGCCAGCCTCACGGCGCCCGCCTCGCTCCTGCGGTGCACCGTGAGGCCGGCGATCGGAGGCCCCGCGTGCTCGTGGGCGATGACCTCAACGTTCTCGGCCTCAGCCAGCAGCCGGAACGGTTCGCGGCGGTAGGGGGAGACGATGCCGGTCAGCAGGCAGGCCGGGCGCTGGTCCGCGGGCACCGGCGCAACGCTATCGGTGGCGCCGACGGCCCGCCTTACGTAGCGCGCCCCGGCAAGTAGTACGTTGCGGCGCGTTGCGCCCGCCCCCCGTGGACATCGCGATCGTGTCGCTCGCGACGACGATGGGCTGGCGCCGCAACGACGAGGCGCTCGCCGCGCAGATCGAGGCGGCGGGGGCCAGCTGCGAGCTGCGGCCGATCCGGCTGGGATTGGCGCGGCAGCTGCAGCGGACGATGGCCACGACCGACGTCGTGCAGTCGCTGGCGGCGCGGCGCGCGGCGCATGGGGTGGACGCCCGCGCCGTCATCTACTCGACGATCACCGCCGCGCTGCTGCAACCGCTGCGGCGCCCGCACGCGGTGCGCTTCGACACGATCGCCGCGCTCAGCCGGCCCGGGGTCGGCGGCGCCTGGCAGCGCCGGCGCGAGCGCTCGGTGCTGGCGCGGGCCGACCTGCTGTTGCCGTGCAGCGAGCCGGCGGCGTCGGCTGCGGCCACGGCCACCGGCAGCCCGCCGCCGCAGATCGTCCTGCCGTGCGTCGTCGACGTCGTCGCGAGCCCGGCCACGGACGCTCCCGAGGCGACCGCCTACGCGGGGAATCCGGAGAAGCGCGGCTTGGAGCTGCTGTGCGCGGCCTGGGCGCAGGCGGCGCCGGCGGAGGCGCGGCTGGCTGTGGGGGGCATCGGTCGGGCCGAGGCGCTGCGCTGGCTCGGACGCCACGGCATGAGCGCGCCCGCGAACGTGGACTTCCTGGGCGCGGTGCCCCACGACCGCTGGACCGCGCTCGTGGCTGGCTCGCGCGTGTATGTGAGCGCCGCCCGCTACGAGGACTGGGGCATGGCGCAGATGGAGGCGCTCGCTGCCGGCATTCCGCTGGTGACGGTGCCGACGCCGGGGCCCAACGAGGCGCTTCCGCTCGCACGCACGCTCGCGCCCGAGCTCGTCGCCGGCGAGTGCACGGCGGTCGCGCTCGCCAACGCGCTGCGCGTGGGGCTCGGCATGGACGAGGACGCGCGGCGGGATTACTCGGCGCGCGCGCGGCGGCTGCTCGAGCCCTACTCGGACGCGGCGCTGCGGGCGCTGGTGGCGGAGCGCGTCGTACCGGCGCTGCTCGAGCGCAGCCCGGCGTAGATTTCGGTCCAGCGGGCGCAGATCGCGGCGTAGCCGTAGCGGGCGCGGGCCCGCTCGGCGAGCGCCGCCGGGTCGAAGCCGGAGCGGCGCTCGAGGGTCGCGCGGACTGCCGCGGCGAGGGCCTCCGCGTCGGCCGGCTCGACGAGCGCGCCGGTGTCCTCGTCGAGCAGCTCGGGCACGCCCCCGACACGGGTGGCGACGGCCGGCAGGCCGCTCGCCTGGGCCTCGATCAGCACGACCGGCAGGTTCTCGGCGAGGCTCGGCAGCACGAACAGGTCCGCCGCGCGCATCAGCTCGGCGACCTCCTGCTTCGGCAGCTCGCCGAGGAAGCGGACGCGGCTCTCGAGCCTGAGCCGGGCGGTCAGGCGCTCGAGCTCACCGCGCAGCTCGCCGTCGCCGACGACATCGAGCGTCGCCTCGGGGAGCTCGGTCAGCGCCTCGAGCAGGTAGCGGTGGCCCTTCTTCTCCGCCAGCCACGCGACGTTGAGCAGGCGCTGGCCCGCCGGTCGCGCGCCGGGCGGCGGTGAGAAGACGTCGGTGTCGACGACGTTGGCGACGACCTCGATCCGTGCGCGCGGGGCGAGCGCGCGCAGCTGTCCGGCGAGCTCGTGGCTGACGGGCGCGACGACGTCCGCACGCTCGAACGAGATCCGCGCGAGCACGCGGTCGTAGCCCGTGACCAGACCGCGCGCGAAGCCGGTGTAGTGCTCGGTGACGGCTACCTTCGCGCGACTGAGGCGGCCGAGCACCAGCGCCGGCGGAGCGGCCTCGAACATGTGCGCGTGGACGACGTCGGGTCGCCAGCCCTCGCGGCGCAGACGCACCAGCGCGACGAGCATGCCGAGCAGCTGGAAGCCCATCGCCGCCGGGCGCAGGAGCGGGCGGCGGTAGCGGACGCGCAGCGTGCGGACCCCCTCCTCGACCGAGTCCTCGAGCCTGAACGCGGCGAAGCCGGGGCGTGGCATCGCGAGCGAGGCGAGCACCACGACGTCGTGCCGGGTCGCGAGCGCACGCGCGTGCTCGCGGCAGAACGCGCCGAAGACGGGCAGCTCGGGCCACGGGTACCACTTCGGCACCACCAGCACGCGTAGCCGCTCGCCGGCGGCGGTCGACGGCTCGCGACCGGGGCCGTGCTCGTTCACGACGGCAGCCTGCGGTAGGTGGCGAGCGTGCGCTGCGCCTCCTCGGTGCGGACGTAGGGGCGGCCGGCCAGGAAGCGGCGGCCCTCCTCGATCGCGTCCGCATGCGAGTAGGTCGACGCGACACGCTGGGACTCGTGGCGCACGGGCAGCGCGTCGACGATCCCGAGTCGCCAGCCGCGCTCGCGGGCGAGCGCGGCCCAGTGGTTGTCCAGCCCCCAGCCGAAGCGCAGCTCCGGGAACGGCGTCAGCGCGGCGGCAGCGCGGCGCGAGAACAGCGTGACCGGGCCGATCTCGACGTAGTCGGTGCGGCGGGCGAGCGAGAGCGGGCGGCGGCGGGTGACGCGCCAGGCGGCGTGGCTGCGCTGCGTCTGCGCGGGCTGGGCGATGTCGAACGCGAGGCGCTCGCAGAGTGCGATGCAGCGGTCGAGGAAGCGCGGCGCCAGTTCGACGTCGTCGTCGGCGACGACCAGCCAGTCGTGGCTCTCCGCCGGCGCGGCGGCGAGCAGGCGGTTGAGGTTCTCGAACTTGCCGCCGTCGAGGCCGCTGAGGACGGTGTCGGCAGCGAGCGCCGGTTCGGGCTCGCGGGTCGCGCCGAGCGCGAAGCGGACGTCGTGGCGCTCGGAGCGCAGCCGCTCGATCGTGCTCGGCAGTAGCGAGCCGGGGCGGTAGATCGAGAGCACCAGCACCTGCCGCGGCGGCTGGCCGGCGGCGAGGCGATCGAGCCGCGGGCCGGCGCGAGTGGCGGCACCGGCGAGCTCGCAGGCCCAGTCGGCGAGGGTCCGCTTCAGGGTCAGGCGCCTGCCGGCGACCGTGCCGGAGTCGCCGGAGAGGAAGGTCGCGGGATCGGGCAGCGCCGCGTCGGCCGCGGCCCGAGGCGGCGAGCCCGGGGACCGTTCGGAGTCGCCGTGCGCGCTCACGGCCGGCGCAGCGCCTCGACGATCCGGCCGGTCGAGTGGGCGCCCATGATCAGGCCCTGGGGACAGCGGCGACGGGCGGTGTGCCAGCCGGCGCCGGCGAGGTTGCGGAGCTCGGTCGCGGCGGCGGGCGCGACGCCGCGGCGCTCGTCGGTGCGCCGCGCGGCGCGGCCGCGGTGGTAGGCGGCACGCGCGAGCGCTCGCAGGCGGGCGTCGTCGCCAGCGCGGCGGTGGTCGAGGGCGGCGTCGGCGACGTAGGCGATCCGTCCGCCGGCGCGCCGCAGGCCGAGCAGCCACTCCTCCTCGTCGCCGTGGCCGCCGAGGCTGGGGTCGAACGGCCCGAACCGCTCGAAGGCGCCGCGGCGCACGGCGAAGTTGGCGCCCCAGACCATCTCGGCCTCGCGGTCCTCGGCGCCGAGGTCGAGCGTGGTGATCGGAGCCGGCTCACGGCCGCAGGCGCGCGGCGCCGGGCCCTCGAAGCGCGCGCGGATCGGCCCTCCGAACGCGTCGGCCCAGTCGTGGCGCTCGACGCCCCCCGCGAGCGCGGCGAGCCAGCCGGGCGGCGCCCAGACGTCGTCGTCGAGAAACGCGACGACTGCGCCCGCCGTCGCGGCGACGCCCGTGTTGCGACCGGCGTTGAGGCCGCCGGGAGCCTCCGCGGCCACGACGCGCACGCCGTGACGCGCGGCGACCGCCACGGTCGCGTCGGTCGAGCCGTCGTCGACGACGAGCAGCTCGTGCGCGGGCGCCTGCTCCTGCCTGCGCAGCGACGCGAGCGTCACGTCGAGGTACTCCGCCCGGTTGCGCGTGGGCACGACGACGGAGACGGCCGGCACGGGCATCGCGCCGGTAGGTTAGCCGTGGTGTCTGCAGTCCCGCGCGTTCTCGTGGTGCACAACCGCTACCGGATCGTGGGCGGGGAGGAGCGCTCGGTGGACCTCCAGCTGCGGGCGCTCGAGGCGGCCGGCGTCGAGCACTCGCTGCTCGAGCGGCGCTCGGCCGACACGGGCCGCGTGCAGGCGGCGGGCGCGCTGCTGCGCGGCGGGGAGCGGCCCGGCGAGGTCGCCGACGCGGTACGGGCGGCCGGCGCCGACGTCGTCCACGCGCACAACATGCTGCCGCTTGTCGGGCCCAGGGGCCTGGCCGCGGCGCGCGCCGCGGGCGCGGCGGTCGTGCTCCACCTGCACAACGTGCGGATCTTCTGCGCGACCGGCTTCGGCGAGCGCGACGGCGGGCCGTGCCGGCGCTGCCGTGGGCGCAACACGCTGCCAGGCCTGGTGCTCAACTGTCGCCGCTCGCTGCCGGAGGCGCTGACCTACGCGGTCGCGCTCGCCGGCCACCAGCCGCGCCTGCTCGACGCCGTCGACCGCTTCGTCGCCCCGAGCGCCGCGGCGCGAGACGAGCTCGCCGCGCGCGGGCTGCCGGCCGAGCGCGTCGAGGTGCTGCGCCACTACCTGCCCGAGCCGGCGTTCGCCGAGCGGTCGCGCGCCGGCGAGGGGCGCTACGCCTTCGTCGCCGCGCGGCTGTCGCCCGAGAAGGGGATCGAGGACGCCGTGATCGCGTGCGCGCGCGCCGGGGCGCCGCTGCGGGTCGCGGGCGAGGGCCCCGAACGCGCGCGCCTGGAACGGCTCTCGAGCGACATCGAGGAGCGTGGCGGCCGGGCGCCCGACGTCACCTTCCTCGGCCGCCTGCCCCCGGAGGAGGTCCGTCGCGAGCTGGCCGGCGCCGGGGTCGTCCTGATGCCCTCGCGCTACCGCGAGTTCTCGCCCTACGCGGCGCTCGAGGCGATGGCCCAGGGGGTGCCGGTCGTCGCGACCGCGATGGGCGGCCTGCCGGAGCTGCTCGGCGAGGGCCGCTGCACCCCGCCCGGCGACCGCGACGCCTTCGCCGAGCGCGTGGCCGCCGTCTGGAAGGACCCGGGGCTGCGTGGCGCCGAGGGCGACGCCGCGCTGCGCCGTGCGCGTGAGAGCCACTCGCAGGAGCGCTACACCCGCGATCTGCTCGACCTCTACGCGCGCGTCGTGGCCGACACGGCGACTGCTGCCTGATCCGGGCCACGCGCTCGCCAGGCGCGGCGGCCGTCCGATCTGGGTAGACATCGTCGGGATGGCGACACTGCTCGCACTGGCCGCGCTCGTGTTCCCGTGGCCGCTCGCGCCGCCGACGCCCAGCAAGCCGACGCTGATGACGGAGGACATCCCGGCGCTCGCGAACGGCAGCTACGGCCCGCAGGCGAGCGAGCGCGCCTATGCCGTCGCTCGCGACGTGGGCGCGCGGATGCTGCGGCTCCACCTCGGCCGCGACGCTGGCTTCAGCTGGGAGGCCGGCGTCGACCCGTTCGTCGCCGAGGCCGTGACACGCGGCTTCTCGCCGTACCTGACGCTGACCTACAGGCGCCGCTACCGCACCGGTCCCGACCCTGGCTTCCTCGGCGTCCCGACCCCGGCCGAGTTCGGGGGCTGGTGCGGCGAGGCGGCGGCGCGCTACCGCGGGAGGGTCTTCCACTACAGCGTCTTCAACGAGCCGAACTACTTCGGCGACGGGATGACGCCGCGGCTCTACAACCGCCTGTTTCGCGCCTGTCAGGCGGCGATCCGGGCGTTCGACCCCCTCGCCAAGGTGTACTACGGCGAGATCGCCGCCGACGAGGACGCCCCGGACCCGTGCGCCTGGGTGACGCGCTCGCTACCGCCAGACGCGCCCACGACGGCCGATGGGATCGCGATCCACACCTACCAGCAGCGGACGCCGCCCGAGCTGCCGGTGCCGGGCTTCTGCAGCGGCATCGGCCGGCTCGGCGACTGGAACGCCATGACCCGGTTCTGGGCCGAGGGGAGCCCGCGCCTGACGCGACCGGACGGCTCGCCGGTCCCGATCTTGATCACCGAGCACGGCTACTGCGCTCCCCACGGCGAGTGCCCGCCGGCCGCGGACGGATCCGGGGCGCTGAATCGGGTCGACGACCCGACGCGCGCCGACCGTGTCCGACGTTCCTACCTGTGGGCCCGACGGCATGGGGTCGAGGTCTTCAGCTACTACCACCTCGTCAACCAGCCCGACGCCCCGCTGCGCTGGGACACCGGGATCGTCGGTCAGGACGGCACGCTCACGCCGGCCGTGGCGGCGCTACGCGAGGCGGTCCTGACCCCGCCCGCGGGCCGCTGACCGCGAGCTACCCGGCCAGGCGGCCACGCCACCAGTCGAGCATGTCGGCCACGGTGCGGTCGAGCGGGATCGCCGGCTCCCAGCCGGTGGCATCGGTCAGGCGGGCATGCGAGCCGCGCATCGCACGCGCGTCGTGCTCGCGCAACAGGGCCGGATCGACCTCGTGCCGAATCGGGATGCGCGCGTGCGCGCCGACGAGCTCGACTAGCTCCGCGACCGACGCCGAGCGTCCGCTGCAGACGTTGAAGGCGCCGCTGTCGAGTGTCGCGGCGAGCTCGTAGGCGCGCGCGACGTCGCGCACGTCGGTGAAGTCGCGCGCGGACTCCGGATTGCCCGTGCGCAGCACGGTCTCCGACTCGCCGCGCACCTCGGCCGCGGCGACCTGGCGCGCGAGCGAGCTGACGACGTACTCCTCCGATTGGCCGGGCCCGGCGTGGTTGAACGGCCGCAGGCGGACGACGCGCAAGCCGAGCGCCTCGCCGTACTGGCAGCCGAGCACGTCGGCGGTCGCCTTCGAGACCGCGTACGGGTTGCCGGGCGCGAGCGGGCAGTCCTCGGTGACGGGCAGCTCGGCCGGCTCGCCGTATACCTGCCCGGACCCGACCAGCACCAGCGTCGCGCCCGGCGCCTCGTGACGGATCGCCTCCAGCAGGTGCACCGTCATCTGGATGTTCGGCAGCACCGCCAGGTCGGGCCGCTCCCAGGACAGGAGCGGCGAGCTGAAGGCGGCGAGATGGAACACCACCGCCGGCTGCAGCTCGGCGACTCGGGCGCGAACGGCGGCGGCATCGCAGAGGTCGAGCTCGTCCCGTCCCGGCGCCACCGGCGGCGTTCCGTTGCGGTTCGACAGCAGCTCGACGAGGTGACGGCCGGCGAAGCCCCTGCCGCCGGTGACCAAGGCTGGCTGCGACACGCCGCGGGAGTCTACGACGCGTCCGAGCTGTGGCGCTCGCGCAGATACTGGCGCGCCACCCGCGCGGCGAAGAGCGGGTTGGCGCGCAGGTAGCGCGGCAGCTGACGGCGTGGCTCCTGGGCGACTCGGTGAGCCCACTCGAGCCCGCGATCCTGCATCCAGCGGGGCGCTTGGGCGACGCGGTCGGAATGGAAGTCGAACGCCGCGCCGACACCGCACAGCACCGGCGCTTCGAGGCGCGTGCGCAGGCGCGCCATCCAGCGCTCCTGCTTGGGCATCCCGAGTCCGACCCAGACGACGTCCGGCTCGTCGCGGTTGATCCGCTCGGCGGTCTCGTCGTCCTCAGCCGCCGTCGGCTCGCGGTGCGGCGGCGAGCAGCCGCCGACGATCCGAAGCCCGGGATGCTCGCGCTGCAAGTTGGCCGTCAGGGTGGCCAGCGTCGCGGCGTCGTGACCGCCGTAGAGCCACACCCGCTGACCTTGCCGCGCGGCGCGCGCGCAGTGGCGCCACATCAGCTCGGGGCCGTAGACCCGGTCGTGCAGCCGCTCGCCGAGCAGGTTCGCGGCCCACACGACCGGCATCCCGTCCGGAACCGTCAGCGTCGCCTCGACGAGCGCGCGCCGCAAGGGCGGGTCGTCGGCGGCCGTCACCAGCGACATCGCGGGCGCCGCGCAGATCCAGCCGCGCTCGCGCCGGGCGATCATCGCGTCGATCACGTCGAGCGTTCCCTCGTAGTCGATGACCGCGATCGGAATGCCGAGGACGTCACGCCGGCGGACGTGCGCGGCGGAGGCCACACGTGGCACGACGTCGGTGTCGGGGGGAGGCGTCCGGCCCACCCGCGAGAAGATACGCGCATGAGCGATGCGCGCCGGCTCGCGACCGGCTCCCTCGCGCAGCAGGCGGCGCAGGTGACCGGTCTCGTGGCGATGCTCGCCATCTTCGTCGTGCTCGCACGGCAGCTGTCGCTCGCCGAACTGGGCGTGTACGGGCTGCTGAACGCGCTCGCCGGCTACC
The DNA here is from genome assembly GCA_035630335.1 of Thermoleophilaceae bacterium. Classification (GTDB taxonomy): domain Bacteria; phylum Actinomycetota; class Thermoleophilia; order Solirubrobacterales; family Thermoleophilaceae; genus JAAYBF01. The sequence continues at coordinate 24,038 of DASQKV010000086.1, forward strand.
TGCTGATCGTGCAGAACGCGGCCGCTGGCGCGGCTGTGCGCGCGATGGCCGCTGCTCCCGATGCGTCGGACGCGGGTGCCCCGCGCGCCGCTGCGGTCGCGCCCGAGCCGGGCCAGGGCTCGATCGCGCTCTCGACCGCGGCGATGCTGTACGTGGCCGCCGGAGCGGCGTGCGGCCTGCTGCTCGCCGGGCTCGGGGTGGCGCTCGCCGAGGCGCTCGACCTCTCGCCCGCACTGGCGCGCCAGGCCCGGCTAGGCGCGCTCGCCGCCGGCGCGGTGACGTTCGTCGGCTGGCCGCTGACGGTCTACCGCGACGCACTGCGGGCGCGGGGGCGGTTCGTGCTCGCGGCCGGGACGGAGACGGTCGCCTTGATCGTCTACATGGCGCTCGTGCTCGGCCTCGCCGTCGCCGGCGCTCCGCTGTGGGCGGTCGTCGGGGCCGGGGCCGCGATACCGCTGCTGGCTGGAGTGGGCTGCGCGCTGGTGGCCGGCGTCGTCGGGCTGCCCTGGCGGCTGCGCCCGCGGCTGGCCTCGCGCGCGACCGCGCGCGAGCTGCTCGGCCTCGCGGGCTACATCTCGCTCAGCGAGGCCGCGAGCGCGGCCGTCTACGTGCTGACCCGCGTCGTGCTCGGGATCTCCAGGTCGCCCGCGACGGTCGGCCTCTACGAGGGCCCGGTGCGAGCGCACAACCTCGTGCGGGCGCTCAACGCGGCCGTCACCGTCACCGTCCTGCCCACCGCGGCGGGCTACCAGGCCGCGGGCGACGACCGGCGCCTGCGCGAGCTGCTGCTGCGCGGGTCGCGCTACACGCTCGCGCTGATCGTCCCGATCGCCGTCGTCGGGATGGTGCTCGCCGGGCCGATCCTCGGCCTCCTCAACAACGGCGACTCGGACTTCCGCCCTGCGGGCTCGGCGATGGCGATCCTGCTCGCCCACTGGACGCTCAACGGCATGAGCGGGGTGGCGGCGGCGATGCTCGTGGCGCTCGGCGGTGCGCGTGACCTCGCTCGCTGGGCGCTGTTGGTCGCGAGCTCGAGCGTGGCGCTGGCGCTGGTCCTCGTCCCCTGGCTCGGGCTCGACGGCGCGGCGCTCGCCACGACGCTCTCCTACGTCGCGCTGTTCCCGTACCTCGTGCGCGTCACGCTGCGCGCCGTGCCGGTGTCGCCCGGCGAGCTGGCGCGGCGCGCGTTCGCCCCGGCGTGGACGCTGGGCGCGGCGCTCGCGGCGGGCCTGGCGGCCGTCCGGCTCACGCTCGACCCCGAGACCGTGCCCGGCGTCGTGGCCGCCGCGCTGGGCGGGCTGGCCGCCTACTGGGTCGTCTACTACCTCGTCTGCTTCGACGGCGAGGAGCGCGATCTCGTCCGGCAGATGACGGCTCTACCGCTGCGGTCGTCCGGTTAGCACCGGCTCCTCCTCCTCGGCCGGCGCGGCGGTCCGCGCCTGGCGCTCCTCGAGCATCGCCAGGCGCTGGGCGAGGACCTTCGTTTGGTCGGTCAGCCGCGAGACGGCGATCGAGAAGTGCAGCAGCAGCAGCAGGACGAAGCCGAAGGCGATCAGGAACAGCGCGTTCGGCGGATAGATGATCCCGATCGTGCTCGCGATGCGCTCGAGCAGGCCACTCCAGACGGCGAGGCCGAGCAGGGCGAGCGCGCTGAACAGCCACAGCAGGGCATAGCGCTCGAGCAGCCGGCGGCGACGGACCAGCTCGAAGACGACGAGGAACAGGCCGGCCGCGGCGGCGATCGAGACGATCTGGATCCGGAGCTCCATCAGATTCCGTGGGTCGCCGCGACCGGGGACGCGTCGCCGGGCTCGACGACCGGTCGCCGCCGCACGAGCCCGACGAAGATCGCGAGCAGCACCTTGACCATGTAGTAGGCCGACTTGCCGGAGCGGATCGAGGAGATGCCGCCGCCCCGTTCGAGCATCTTTACCGAGACCTCGCGCATCCGCAGCTGATGGTGGTGGACCATCAGGACGGCCTCGACCTCGGGGTAGTCGTGCGGGTAGTCGCGGGCGAACAGGGCGATCGCGCGCCGGTTGTAGAGGCGGAACCCGGAGGTCGGGTCGGTGACGCGCTGTCCGACGATCCGCGACAGCAAGAAGGCGAAGATGTGGATGCCGGTCCGGCGGCTGATCGGAGCGAGGTAGCCGCTGTCGGTGACGAAGCGCGACCCGCAGACCATGTCGACCGTCGGGTCCGAGCGCATGACTCCCTGGAGCACGGCGATCTCCGTGGAGAGGTGCTGCCCGTCGCCGTCGACCTGGATCATCCGCTCGTAGCCGTTCTCGAGCGCGAACACGAACCCGGCCTGGACCGCGCCGCCGATGCCGAGGTTGAACGGCAGCCGCATCACCCGCGCGCCCGCGACCCGCGCCTCGTCGGAGGTCGCATCGGTCGAGCCGTCGTCGATGACCAGCACGTCGAAGTCGGGCGCGACGGCGCGCAGCTCACGAACGACCCGTCCGACGGTGGCGGACTCGTTGTAGGCGGGAACGACCGCCAGGTTGGGATTCGTGCGCTCCATGACTCCAGCCTTCAATCGCGCGAGGGGTCGGGTAGTTGCGGCAGAGCGGACATATATTGCCCGCTCCCGTGGTCGACCTCCCCTCCATCAGCGTCATAACGCCGTGCCTGAACGCGGCCGACACGATCGAGGAGGCGCTCGAGAGCGTCCGCTCCCAGCGCTATCCGCGCATCGAGCACCTGGTCGTCGACGGCGGCTCGACTGACGGCACGCTCGAGATCCTCGAGCGGGCGGAGGGCGTGCGCTACGTCTCCGAGCCCGACGGCGGCCGCGTCGACGCGGTCAACAAGGGCGTCGCCCTGACCAGCGGCGACGTGATCGCATGGCTCAACGCCGACGACCGCTACCACCCCGGCGCCCTGCAAGCGGTCGGACAAGCCTTCGCCGCCGACCCATCGGCGGCCTGGGTGACCGGCTACTGCGACATCGTCGACGGCGACGGTCGCGAGATCAGGCACGCCGTCACCGCCTACAAGAACGCGCTGCTGCGGCACTGGTCGTTCCCGCTCTACCTGACCCAGAACTTCGTCTCCGACCCCGCGACCTTCGTCCGCCGCGACGCGCTCGAGCAGGCCGGCCCGCTCGACCCGCGCTACCGGATCTCGCACGACTACGACCTCTGGCTGCGGATCGCCCGCCACCACAATCCGATCGTCCTGCGGCGCACCCTGTCGAGCTTCCGGATGACCGAGGGCACCCAGAGCATGGAGGGCTTCGAGCGCCAGTTCCGCGAGCACGCCGACGCCGCGCGCGTGCACGGCGGCGGTCATCCGCTGCCGGTCGCGGTCAATCAGGCGACGAGCCGGGCGATCGTGCTCGTGTACCGCACGCTGCGTGCCGTGCGAAAGCGACGCGCGGGCCGCTAGTCTGCTCAGGCGGTGGCCAACGGCGTCAGCGACAAGCGAATCCTGCTCACCGGCGGGGCCGGCTTCCTCGGCGAGCAGGTCCGCCGCCGGCTCGAGGCGGCCGGCGCGGCCGAGATCTTCGTCCCGCGCCGGGCCGAGTACGACCTGACCGAGGCCGATGCCGTCGCGCGCGCCTACGCCGACGCCGAGCCCGACACGGTCGTCCACCTCGCCGCCGAGGTCGGCGGCATCGGCGCGAACCGCGACAACCCGGGCCGCTACTTCTTCGCCAACATGGCGATGGGGCTGCACATGATCGAGGAGGCGCGCCGGCGCGAGATCGGCAAGTTCGTCCAGGTCGGCACGGTCTGCTCGTATCCGAAGCACACGCCGGTGCCGTTCTCCGAGGACGAGCTCTGGAACGGCTACCCGGAGGAGACCAACGCGCCCTACGGGGTCGCGAAGAAGGCGCTGCTCGTGATGCTCCAGGCCTACCGCGAGCAGTACGGGCTGAACGGCATCTACCTGATGCCCGTCAACCTCTACGGGCCGGGCGACAACTTCGACCTCGAGTCCAGCCACGTGATCCCGGCGCTGATCCGCAAGTGCGAGGAGGCGCGCGTCGCGGGTCGTGACGAGGTCGTCTGCTGGGGGACCGGCAGCGCGTCGCGCGAGTTCCTCTACGTCGACGACTGCGCCGACGCGATCGTCGCGGCCGCCGAGCGCTACGACGGGCCGGAGCCGGTCAACGTCGGCGCTTCGCGCGAGGTGTCGATCCGCGAGCTGACCGAGACGATCGCGCGCCTGACCGGCTTCGAGGGCGAGCTGGCATGGGACGCCTCGAAGCCCGACGGTCAGCCGCGCCGCTGCCTCGACACCCGGCGCGCGCGCGAGCTGTTCGGCTTCAACGCCTCGACCTCGCTCGAGGACGGCCTACGCCAGACGATCGCCTGGTTCCGCGAGCACGCGGCGACCGCTAGAGCCTGAGCGCCCGCTCGTAGAGCTCGACGTGCCGTCGAGCCGCCGCCTCCCAGGTGAACTCCGCGGCGCGCTCGAGCCCGCGGGCGCGCAGCGTCGACCGCAGCGCGGCGTCCTCGACGATCCGCGTCGTCGCGGCGGCGATCTCCTCGACCGACTCGGGATCGAAGTGCAGGCCCGCGCCGCCGACGACCTCGGCGAGCGAGCCACGCGTCGAGCAGGCGACCGGGCAACCGCAGGCCATCGCCTCCAGCGGCGGCGAGCCGAAGCCCTCGTAGAGGCTCGGGAAGACCATCGCCGTCGCGCGCCGGTAGAGCGCGGGGACGTCCTCCGGCTCCAGATAGCCGAGGTGACGGATGCGCGAGCCGGCGCCGAGGCGCCTAGCCTGCTCCACGAGCGCCCCGGCGCGGCCGTAGTCCTGCCCGGTGAGCAACAGCTCGAGGTCGGGGTCGTCGAGCGCGGCGAAGGCGCTCACCAACCGCTCGTGGTTCTTGTGCGGCCACAGGTTCGCCGGATAGACGACGTAGCGCTCGGGCAGCGACAGCCGCTGCGCGATCGTCGCGTCCGCCGCGGTCGGGGCGGGGACGAAGCGCTCGTGGTCGATCCCCATGTGAACGGCCACCGCGCGCTCCGGAGCGACGCCGGCCAGCTCCACGAGCCGTTCGCGCGAGTACTCGCTCGAAGTCAGGACGAGGTCGGCCGCGCGGGCGGCACCGTCGTAGGCCCAGCGCCGGAAGGCCCGCTCGCCGCGTGAGAAGAAGCCCGGCAGCTCGTGGTGCTGGAGGTCGTAGACGGTTGTCAGCGTCGGCACGCCGGGCAGGCGCGGGACCGGCACCGTGACGGGGTGGTGGAGCACGTCGACGTCACGCGGGACGTCGCGCGCCGCTACCCGCGGCGCGACCGCTGCGGTCGTCATCGCCGCCAGGCGCGTCAGCGAGCCGTCGCCCTGGCGGTAGCTGTGCACGCGGTGCAGCGCGACCGGGCCGCCGACGCGCTCGCGGTAGGCGTCCATCACCGGCGCGTTGGCGAGCACGGTCACTCGCTCGGGCCCGTTGCCGGCTACGTACTCGCGCAGCAGACCGCGCACGTTCGACTCCGAGCCACCGACGCGGCCCGGGAACAGCGTCAGCAGTGAGAAGGCGACGTGCACGCGCGCGGATGGTAAGGGGGGTGCCGGCTCGTGCCGGGGCGCCGACTATCCTCTCGCCGATCGAAGCTCCGCTGACGCAGCAGATCCGCTCGGCGCCGCCGCGCCTCCACGGGACCGGAGACGCCTACTTCGGGCTCGCCTGGGCCGCGCTGGAGTGGCTCGAGCGGACCGTCAAACCGGAGATGACGACGCTCGAGACGGGATCCGGCGCGTCCTCGATCGTCTTCGCGGCGGCCGGGACGGCGCATACGGTGATCTCACCCGCCGCGGGCGAGCACGAGCGGATCCGCGCATGGTGCGCCGAACACGGGATCTCGACCGAGCGCGTCCGGTTCCTCGCCCAGTCGTCGGACTTGGCGCTCACGAACGGGTGGACGCCCGAGCCGCTGGACCTCGCGCTGCTCGACGGCGCGCACCTCTTCCCGTTCCCCGCGCTCGACTGGTTCCTGACCGCCCGCCATCTGAAAGTCGGGGGCCGGGTCCTGCTCGACGACGCCTACCTGCCGTCGGTCAACATGGTCGTCCGCTTCCTGCGCTCGAGTCCGTCGTGGGAGTTCGAGGGCGCGATCAGCTACCGCACCGTCTGCTTCCGCAAGCTCGACGACCACGTCGGCTACGACGCGATCGGCGAGCGCTTCGACCGCGTGCCGCGGTTCGGCTACCTGCCGCCGGCCAGGCGTGCAGTGGCATATGGGCGTCACCTGCTGATCGACCGGTCGCCGCGCGTGCAGCGCGCGCTGGCGCGGCTGCGGCGCGGCTAGCCGGCGTCGTCGCGCGCGGGGACGGCGGGTCGCGCCGGCGGGTTGTCGGCGCCCGCACGCGGTCCGAGCAGCATCCCTGCCATGAACGCGGGTGCGATCGCGGCTTGGAAGAGGCGGTCCGCCGGGCGGGGGCGGCGCGGCAGCGGGTCGAGCCTCCGGCCCAGTCGTCGGCCCTCCTGGCCTGCGTGGAAGGCGCGTCGCAGCATCGAGCCCCAAGTCGCGCGGCCCGGACGGATCGTGTGGAAGACCACGGCGCCGGGCTCGTAGCGAACTCGCCAACCTTCGTTGCGGGCGCGCTCGCACAGCTCGACCTCCTCACCGGCGAGGCTCTGACCCGGCCCAAAGCCGAGCTCGAGCGGGAACGGTGCGGCTGGCACGCGCTCGAGGTCGATGGCATAGCTCGTGCCCATGATCCTCGGGACGTCGATCGGCTCGTCGCCGAGCTCGAACAGCGACAGGAAGTCCCCGGCCAGTCCCGTGCGGAAGAGTCGCGGCGGAGTATCCGTCCAACGTGCCGGGCAGCGCGCGCCGACGATCGCGACGCGGTCTGTGCGGTCGAACGCCGTTCGCATCGCGGCCGCCCAGCCCGGGGTGGGCAGCGCGTCGGCGTCGAGAAACAGCAGGTAGCGAGTGCGGGCGGTGGCGACCGCCCGGTTGCGCGAGTCGGAGACGCCGCGCGAGTCCGGCGCCGCCTCATAGCGGATCGCGTCGCCGCGCTCGGCGCAGACTCGGCGCACGTCGTGGCCGCTCGACATGTCGACCACGACGATCGGCTCGGCCATGCCCTCGGCGATCGTGGCGTCGAGCGCGTCGGCGAGGAAGCCCGGATCGTCGTCGCAGGTGACCATGGCCGGCGTGACGTCCGCCAGGCCTTGCGATAGGGTCGCCGCCTCGGCGTCGTCAGATGTCGGTGAGCCTGCGTCGGGCATCGTCCGAGTCTAATTCCGGCCTGGCGATCAGCGATGTCCCGCCGCTTGCCCTCGATGCGCCTTCTCGGCTTGACGAACACCTACCCGCCGGCTGGTCGCGGGGGCTATGCCGAGATCTGCTCGGACGTGAGCGAGGGTCTCGCGGCGCGCGGGCATCGCGTGACTCTCTTCACCGGCCCGGCCGACGGGGTCGCGGCGGTCGAAGAGCGGAACGGCGTGGCCGTCCGTCGCGAGCTGAGCCCCGTTCTAGGCGCCTGGCGCCGACCGCGCCGCGCGGGGGCGGCGAGCCGGCACGACGCGGCGCTGATCCGGCGTGAGCTGGTGTCCGGAACCGACGCGGCGCTCGTCTGGCACCTGCGCGGCCTCGTGAAGCCACCCGTCCGGCTGCTACACGAAGCGGGCGTCCCTGTCTTCTACCTGTTGCACGACCGCTGGGTGCTCTACGAGCGGCCGGGGTCGGTATTCGTGCCGTGGGCGCGCGCAGAGGCTCTGGCGGCCGCCGTGCTGCGCGAGCCCCCGATCGCCGCCGAGGGCGTCGTGTGCTTCAACAGCCGCTGGTTGCGCGACGAGCACGCTCGGCTCGGCTGGCGCCCGCGCGATACCCACATAGTTCCCTGTGGCCTTCCGCGGCGGCTGCTCGAGGAGGCGGCGCCGGGTTCCACGCGAAAGGGAGCGGACCGCCTGCTGTTCGCGGGGCGGATCGACCCGAGCAAGGGCCTGCATGACGCCATCGTCGCGCTGGCCCAGTTGCCGGACGCGGTCACCCTGTCGGTTGCCGGACCGGTCACACGGCCCGACTACGCCGAGCGCGTCCGCACGCAGGCTGTCCAGCTGGGAGTGGCGGGCCGGATCCGCTGGCTCGGCGAGCTGACTCGGCCCGAGCTGCTCGATGCCTTCGCGGCGCATGACGTACTGGTCTACCCGTCGCGAGAGGCCGAGAGCTTCGGGCTCGGCATCCTCGAGGCCCAAGCCGCCGGGCTGGTGGCGGTCACCTGCGCGCTCGGCGGTCCGCGCGAGTACCTCGTGGACGACTCCAACTGCCTGCTCCACGATCCGGGCGACTCGGCGGGCCTGGCTCGCGCGATTCGCCGGCTGCGCGACGAGCCGGAGCTGGTCGAGCGGCTTCGGGCCGAAGGACGGGGCACGGCAGAGTCGATGCCCGTCAGCGCCGTGGTGGACCAGCTCGAGTCCCTGGTCGAAGCACGGCTGGGGGGCGTGGGATGACGGACGCCGCCGACCGCGAGGGGGCCGAGCAGGAGTCCGCCGCGCTCGAGGTCGCCGGCAGCAGCTCTCCCGGATCGGGCAGCCTGCTCGGCGCGGCTCTGCTGGGCTCGAGCGCGACGCTGATCGTGGGCCTCCTCGGCGTAGCGCGCACGAAGGTCCTCGCCGTGGGGCTCGAGCCATCCGGGCTCGGGCTCTACGGTCAGATCCTCACGCTGCTGACCGCCCTGAGCGCGGCCTCCGGGCTCGGGCTGGGCCTCGGAACCACGCGCGTCGTGGCCGAGCGTCGCGCAGGGGGGGACCGGGACGGTGTCAAGAAGGCGCTCGAGGTCTCGTTCACATTGCCGCTCGCGGTCGCGCTGGTGCTCGCTCTCGTGATCGCCGCCTGCTCGGGCTTGCTTGCTCCGCTCTTGCTCGATGACGATCGTGCTTTGCTGATCGTGTTCGCGGCGCTGGTCGTACCGATCGTCGCCGTCCAAGGTCCGCTCGTCCACGCGCTGCAGGGCTTTCGGGACGTCGCCGGGGCGCAGGGATCGAACGTCTTCTTCGGCGTCACGCTGACCGTGGCGTCCGTCGTGGGCGTCGTGGCGGCCGGACTCGAGGGAGCGGTGCTGGCGCTCGCCGTCGGCAACTTCGCCTACGGCGCCGCCCTCGCCTGGAGACTGCGCGCTCTGCTGCGCCCGGTCGGGATAAAGCTCGCGCTGCGCGCCGGACTGCGACCGGAGCGCCTGCGCGAGCCCGTCATTCGCACGATGCTCGGAATCGGCTTCGCTTCGCTGTTCGTCGGGGTCATCTCGGGCCTTGCCGAGCTGGCGGTCAGAACCTTCGTGCTGAAGGGAGAGGGGCAGGATGCCGCCGGCATCTTCCAGGCGCTGCAGCTGATCTCGATTCAGGTGCTTGCCGTGATCGTCGCCTCCGTGGTCTTCCTGAGCTTCACGGCGATCTCGGAGGCACACGCCGTCGGTGACCGCGAGCGCGTCCGTAGAACTGTCGACGACACGCTGCGGCTGGCGCTGCTGCTCGTGGTGCCGGTGCTGCTGGCGCTCGGGCTCTTCCGGAGCGACGTCATCAGGCTCTTCCTGAGCTCGGACTTCGAAGCCGCAGGGGATCTGCTTCCGCGCCAGCTGGTGGGAGACGCGCTGCGCACGGTCGCCTTCGCCCTGGGGGCGGCGCTGGTCCCGCTCGGCATGACGCGCGCATGGGGCTTCATCGCGGGGATCACCGCGGTTAGCTACGTCGCGGTGGCCGCCGTCCTCGTGCCCGCCTACGGCCTCGACGGCGCAGTCGACGCCTACGTCGCCGTATGGCTCGTCGCCGCGACGCTGACCGTCGCCGTGCTCGTCCGCCGGGGCTTCTTCGCTCCGAGCCTGCTCACGGCGCGCACGCTCGTCTGCGGCCTGCTGGCCATGGTCGTCCTCACGACCGTGCCTGAGCCGACTTGGGAGGTCGCGACGGTGGTGCTCGTGACCTTCGCGGGTCTGCTGGCGGCGGTCGGAACCGCGCGCGACGAGCGCACGGCGGTCGTCGCTCGCGTGCGCGAGTCGCTCGCCCGCTAGCCGACTACCCACGCCGATAACCTGCCAGCGCACATGGGGACCGTCGACCTGAGCTTGGCCCGCCGATTGCGGCAGGATCTGCGCCTCGATCGCGCTGTCGAGACCGGCACCTACCTCGGGATAACCGCCCGCCGCCTGGCCGAGGTCTTCCCGGCGGTAGTGACGATCGAGCTCTCCGAGCAGCTTCACGCGACCGCCGCCGCGGCGCTGCGGGACGTTCCCCAGGTCAAGGCTCTCCAGGGCCACTCGGTCGACCGGCTTCCCGAGGTCGCCGATCCCAAGCGTCCGGCGCTCTACTTCCTCGACGGCCATTGGAGCGCTGGGGTGACGGTCGGCGCGAACGACGAGTGCCCGCTGCTGCGTGAGCTGTCGGCGATCGGTCCCGGGAATCCGAGCGACTGCCTGATCGTTGACGACGCTCGCCTCTTCGCAGCCCCGCCTCCGCCGCCTCACGATCCGGCGGCCTGGCCCACCCTGCTCGAGGTGTTCGACGCCATCCGGTCGGATCGACCGGACCACCACATCACGATCCTCGAGGACCAGATCGTCGCAGTTCCGCAGCAGGCGAGAGCGATCGTCGACGCTCATGGTCAGAGCCTGCTGATGCGGGAGCAGCAGCCCGACTGGCGGGCGCGCGTATTGGCTCTTGCGCAGGCGGCACGCGACCGTCTGCGCCGTCGGCGCTAGCCCGCCGCGCTTCGGTTCAGGCTAGCCCCGCCACTGAGAAGATCGCGGCGAAGCGGTGGTCGTAGGTGTGCTCGGCGAGCGCGCGGCGGTGACCCGCTTCCGCAACCGCCGCTCGCTCACTCGGGTGAGCGAGCCAGTAGTCGACCTGCTCGACGAGCTCGTCGGAGTCGGCGAAGACGCCGACCTCGCGACCGGGGACGAAGTACTCCTCGAGGTGGGGGACGGCCTCGGTGAGCAGGAAGCCCCCGCTGCCCGGGACCTCGAAGGTGCGGCCCTTGATCTGGCTCGGGCGTGCCGGTGCCCGGCGGACATCGCCCCAGCGTCCACGTGCCAGCGCGCCGAGGCGGAAGCGCAGCGTGCGAGAGGGGGTGGACGAGTTGGAGAGATTGAGATTGATCGCGCTCGCGCCGAAGAGGTGGACCATCGCTGCATGGTCGATGCGCCCGTTGGGCCAGCCATCCCCCCAGCACTCGACGTCGTAGCCCGCTCGCCTCAGGCCGGCGATGACCTCGCGCCGGTTGCCGTGCGGAAGGCCGACGAAGGAGACCTCGTGCTCGATTTCCTCGGCGGTCCTGCGATAGGCGTAGCGGTTGACAGCCCACTGGCTCAGGACGACATCGTCGATCCCAAGCCTGTGGTACTTCGGCAGGGCATCGCGATCGGTCGTTATCGACCAGTCGAGCGCGGGCGCATAGCGGCGGGTGAATCCCTCGAAGCGCCAGTGGTCGTCAGCGAACCAGTTCATTGTGGGACAGCCGCCCGCGTCCCCGACCGCCCGGATCGTCTCGGGCGAGATCTCGTCCTCGAAGAGGAAGAAGAACGCGAGGTCGGGCTCGACCTCTGCCGCGAGCGCCACCAGCTCACGGGCCATCTGCCTCTCCCCGACAGCGTCCAGACGGGCGCGGAAGTCGAATGGATGGACGTCATGGCCCATGCCGTCGAGGGCGCTGCGGAAGTTCATCTCCTCGAAGCTCGGGCCGAGCTCGGGGCGTCCGTACTCGTATGCCATGGCTACGTAGAGGATCCTCATGGCGTGGTCGTTCGCGTCCGCCGCCGCGCGGCGAGGCGCCGCAGTGGACCGCCGGCGCCTGGAAGCGAGAGGACGGCCGTCCAGGCCAACGCCGCCGGGTGGGGGACGTGCCCGAGCGAGGCGCGGTAGGCCTGGCGTGCCGCGCCGACCTGTCCCAGGCCCAACCGGGAGCGGCCAATGGTCCGCAGGTCATGCGCGAGGGTGCTTCGGGCAAGGCGCTCGTCGTCGAGGTCCGGCGCGTAGAGGGAGTGGATCTGGTGGTTCATCTCCCACATCGACACAGCCTGGGCGGACAGGTTGTCCCCGTGCTGGCGCAGATGCACCAGCACCCGCGGATCGTGGAAGAACACGGCGCCACGCCGGAGGGCACGCATCCAGAACTCGTAGTCCTCGCACGCCAGGTCCTCGCGAAACCCGCCGAGATCGTCGAACAGGCGGCGGCGAACGACGGCTGTGGGCGCTGGGATGAGGTCGGCCCGGAACATGTCGGGAAAGAAGACCTTGGGATCGAGGATTCCCGCCTGCGTGGGTCCGATGTGGCCTCGCTGCTCGAGTCCGAAGTAGCGCGCGCCTCCGAACGCGACGTCGATCTCCGGCCACTTCCTCAGCGCCTCGACCTGGAGCTCGAGCTTGCGCGGCTCCCAGAGGTCGTCGGCCGGGCACATCGCGACGTAGGTGCCCTCCGTCTCGCGAAACGCCCGGTTGTAGGCCGCCGACGCACCGCCGTTCGGTTGCGAGACCACGCGCACGGGCGCCCCGAAGGCACGCGCGACATCTGCCGTCCCGTCGGTCGACCCGTCGTCGACGACGACGACCTCGTGCGGAGGGGAGGTCTGGGCGAGGACGCTCTGGAGCGTCGCTTCGATCCAGCGCTCGGCCTGGTAGGCCGGCATCGCGACGCTGATGGTCGGAGTCGCCGTCACCGCGTTCGCCGCGCCGCCCGGAGCCGGTCAGCCGGCCTGCAACTGCGGGGCGCCGCTCGCGAGCAGCTCGAGGTCGGAGTCGACCATCAGCTTGACGAGATCCTCGAACGACGTCCGCGGCTCCCAGCCGAGCTTCTCGCGCGCCTTCGAGGCGTCGCCGATCAGGTGCTCGACCTCGGCCGGCCGGAAGAACCTCGGATCGATCTCGATGTGGTCGTCGACCTCCAGCCCGGCATGGGCGAACGCGATGTCGACCAGCTCGCGCACGCTGTGGGTCTCACCGGTGGAGATCACGTAGTCGTCCGGCGCGTCCTCCTGCAGCATCAGCCACATCGCCTCGACGTAGTCCTTCGCGTAGCCCCAGTCGCGCTCCGCATCGAGGTTGCCGAGCGCGAGCTTGTCCTGCAGACCGAGCTTGATCGCTGCCGCTCCATGGGTGACCTTGCGCGTCACGAACTCGAGTCCGCGCCGGGGCGACTCGTGGTTGAAGAGAATCCCCGAGCAGGCGAAGAGGTCGTAGCTCTCGCGGTAGTTGACGGTGATGAAGTGGCCGTAGACCTTCGCCACGCCGTATGGGCTGCGCGGGTAGAACGGCGTCTTCTCGGTCTGCGGCACCTCGAGCACCTGGCCGAACATCTCCGAGGACGACGCCTGGTAGAAGCGGCTCTCTGGCGCGACCTCACGCATCGCCTCGAGCATCCGCGTCGCCCCGACGCCGCTGAACTCGGCTGTCAGCACCGGCTGGTTCCAGGACGCGGCGACGAACGACATCGCGGCGAGGTTGTAGATCTCGTCGGGCCGGCAGGCCCGCATGACGTCGACCAGCGAGCGCTGGTCGAGCAGGTCGCCGGTGTGAAGGGTGAGCCGGTCGCGGCAGCCCTGCAGGCGCTGGAAGGTCTCGGTCGAGGACCGGCGGACCATGCCGTGTACCTCGTATCCCTTGTCGAGCAGCAGCTCGGCGAGGTAGCTGCCGTCCTGGCCGGTGATTCCGGTGATCAGCGCGCGCTTCGGTTCGCTCATGGTCGGCACGCTATCGACAGTCTGCCCGCCCATGTTGCGTGACGGACGTCATCGGTAGGGTCCGCCGCGATGAAGTTCCGGCGCCTCGCGGCAGCGCTACCGCGCCCTCTCATCCTGCTGCTGGTCACCACCGCGCTGCTCGGCGCCTCGTGGGCACTGCTCGTGCCCCCCTGGCAGGCCCCGGACGAGCCGGCGCACTTCGGCTATGCGCAGACTCTGGCCGAGCGAGGCGAGCCACCGCAGACCGAAGGCGAGCGGATCTTCTCGACCGAGCACGATGCCGCGGCCGCGGCAATCGGCTCCGACCAGCTCGCCGGCAACCTCTTCGCGCGTCCGGAGTGGGGGCGCGCCGTCTACGAGCGCTGGCGCGCGCTGCAGGCCGGCTTCGGCTCCGACGCCCGCTCGAACGGCGACGGGGCGAGTCCCGATGGCGGCAACAACAGCGCTCGGACCAATCCACCGCTGTACTACGCCTTCGAGGCGGTGCCCTACTACGTCGGCGCCGGCACCGACCTGTTCGGCCGGCTCTACCTGATGCGGCTCTGGAGCGCGCTGCTGCTGCTGGTCGCAGCGGCGGCGACCTGGGCGCTGATCGGCGAGCTGCTCGGCCGCAGACCGGGCCTCCAGCTGGTCGGCGCCGCGGTGGTTGGGCTCCAGCCGATGGCCGTCTTCGTGGGGGCGTCGGTGAATCCCGATGCGATGCTCATCGCGGCGTTCGCCGTGACCATGTGGCTCGGCGTGCGGGTAATCAGCCACGGCTTGACCACGGCAAACGGCATTGCGCTCTGCGCCGCCACGGCCGTGGCGGTCCTGACCAAGGCGACGGGCTATGCGCTGCTGCCCGCAGTGGCGCTGGCGCTCGCGGCCGGCGCCTGGCGCGCGGGCGTCCGGGTGCGGCCTGGCTCACTGGCTGCGGCGGCGCCACCACTGCTCGCGCTGGTCCTGCCCGTCGGCGGCTGGCTGCTCTATGCCCGCCTCAGCGATCGCCCGGCGGTCAATCAGATCGACGTCGGCGGCGGTGAGGGGTTCGACCATGCGGGTCCCTTCTCGTACCTCTGGCAGTTCTACCTGCCAGACATCCCGGGACAGCTGCCGTTGCCAACCGGCTATCCGGCGATACCTGCGATCGACTTTTGGATCGAGGGCTTCTGGGGCAAGTTCGGATGGCTCGAGATCGAGCTTCCCGGTCCGCTCTACGTAGTCGTGGGGGTGCTCAGTGCGGTGCTGATCGCCGGCGCCGGCGTCGCGCTCGTACGCAGCGGGCTACGCCGCCACGGCGTCGTCGCGGCCTTCCTCGGGCTTGTCGCGCTCGCGCTCCTCGGTGGCCTGCACCTGACCGAGTACCGCCTGCTCGCGGGACAGAACGCCGTGTTCAACCAGGGCCGCTACCTGCTGCCGCTGTTGCCCCTGCTCGGGTTGGCGGCCGCGGCGACGACGAGCCTCCTCCGACCCCGCTCGCAGCAGCTCGTGGCGGGAGCGCTGGTCGGCTTCCTGCTGGTGCTTCAGATCGTGGCGCTGGCGATCGTGGGGGCGAGGTTCTATGCGTAGCCGGGCGTTGATCGCCTTCCTGGTCGTGACAGTCGTCGGGGTCGCCGTCGCGCTCCTTAGCGCGGCCCGTGACGAGCGCGATCTCGCCTTCACGCTCGGCGTGGCGCCGGGCCTCGTCGCGGCTGAGCTGGGTCCCGGCGGCGTCGCGTGCCAGACGCCGGTGGACGTCGCCGAGTCGTTCGACGGCGTCAGGCTCTTCGTCGGGACCTTCCACCGCCCCGGACAGCCACTTGGGGTGACGGTCAGGCGTGCCGGCCGCGGGGGCCCGATCGCCAAGGGCCGTCTGCCCAGCGGTTATCCCGATGGCGCTCGGCCGACCGTCGCGCTCGACGCGACCGCGTCCGCGGGCGAGCAGGTCGAAGTCTGCGTCCGCAACCTCGGCGATCGTCGGGTGGCCCTCTTCGGCGGTCCGGAGCTCGCCAAGCGCGACTCCACGGTGGAGATCGCCGGGCGCGACCAGCACACCGACCTGGTACTGGAGTTCACACAGGAGTCCCGCTCCGCGCTCGCGTGGCTGCCCGAGATCTTCGACCGCGCCTCGGTGTTCCGCCCCGTATGGGTTGGGACGTGGACCTACTGGCTACTTGTCGGGCTCGTTCTGCTCGGAGCGCCGGCGCTGCTCGCACGCGCGCTGCGCGATGCGTTCGGAGCCACGGACGGGTCAGGGGACGGCGACGGGAGCCTGGCCGGCGACCTCCCGCAGAGCCGCACGCAGGCCTGACTCGACCTGCTCGGCGGCGTGGTCCCACGAGGCGCCGGCCGCGAACTCGACGCTCGCCGCCGAGCGCTCGTGCCAAAGCTCGCCGTCGTCGAGCAGCCGCTCGAGCGCCGTCGCGATCGCGACCGGGTCGGCGGCAGCCAACTCGATCGGGCCCGTCGCGCCGAACGCCGCTTGCGAGCTGCCCCCGGCGAGGTCAACGCACGGCAGGCCGCAGGCCATCATCTCCTGCGGGATCAGCGAGTAGTTCGTGAGCGAGAGGCAGAGCCCGACGGTCGCCTCGCAGTAGGCCTCGGCGAGCCGCGCCGGAGCGGCGACGCCGAGCGACTCGCTGTGGAACGTCGTCTTGAGCGGGTCGTCCTGGCCGAACGCGATCACGCGCGTGTCGGGACGGCGGGCGCAGAGCTCCTCGAGCGCCAGGATCCCGAGCGGGACCGCGCGGCGGGCGGTGCCCGCGCGGGCGTAGAAGATCACCGTGTCGCGGCGGCGCTCGATCGAGGGGAGCGGACGGTAGACGTCGTGGTCGACGCCGAGATGGAAGTAGGCCCCTTCGCAGCCGTGCTGCTCGGCGAGCAGGTCGCGCAGCCAGCGGCTGGCGCAGATCGGGTAGAGGCCGAGATCGTAGGTCTGCTCGGCCCAGATCCGCTCGGCCGAGGTGGCGAAGAACTCCGGCTCGTGGTCCTGGACGAGGTAGGCGCGGGCGCCGCAGCCGGGCAGCATCGCGACCGGGTGGGCGGTGTCCCAGCCCGTGGCCACCGCGACATCGGCGCCGTGCCAGTCGTCGAAGCGCGTGAAGACGGGCGCGCCGACGGACGCGAACCAGTCGACGATGTTGCGGCGCGTGACGGCCGGGCGGTCGAGGTGGTGGTCACCGCCCGGATCGACGACCCAGATCGTGCACGTGTGTCCCATCCGCTCCAGTCGCGCGATCAGCCCGAAGATCGTCGAATGCCCGCCGCTGCCGCGCCGGAAGGGGGGGACGACGAAGGCGAGGTGGAGCCGGTCGCGATCGCCGGCGGTCGGGGCGCGCCGCGCGAGCGGCGCGGCGCCCTCCTTGGCGTAGCGCAGGATGTCGGCGTAGCGCGGCTTGGGGGAGTCGGCGCTCTGCGCCGGCTCGGGCGGACTGCCGCCGGCCGTCGACCCTGGCGGGCCGTCCGTCGGCGAGACGCCGATCGGCGCCGGCTCGCCGTCGGCCGAGGGCGCCGACGCCCGTCCCTCGAGCGACAGGCGCCGCTCGACCGCCGCGGGCAGCCGCTCCGGACGCGTGGCGGCGATCGCTGCCGCCTTGCGGCTGCCGTGGTGTAGCAGCGAACGCGCCGTCCACGCCGCCCGTCGCCCACCCGACCAGCCCTGCTCGGTCATCCAGCGTCGATCGGCCGCCACCCCGCCACCCACGTCCGCCAGCGCCCGTCGCGGCCGTGCCGGCTCCACGTGCCCGCTCGTCTCGCGCAGCCCGCGGTACTCGTCGAAGTAGCGCCGGGCGAACTCCAACGGCCCGTAGTCGTGGGCGTGGAGCACGGCTGCGCCGGGGTGGTAGGCCTTGACCCAGCCTGCCTCCAGCATCGCTCGCCCGAACGCCTGGTCCTCGGCATAGGCGAGCTCCTCGAAGCGGATCTCCTCCCAGCACTCGCGCGAGTAGGAGGCGTTGACGTTCGAGAGGAAGGTGAGATCGCCGGCCCGGTGCAGCGTCGGCTGGCCGTCCGGCGCCATCGAGGCGAAGAACTCGGTCAGCTCACGCGCGATCATCGGACTGGTGTCCGGCCACGGCAGGTGCGGGCCGTAGGCGGCGCCGACCTTCGCGTCGAGCGTGAACGCCGCGAGGTGGGCGGCCAGCCAGCCGGGTGCGGGGACCGCGTCCTGGGTCAGGAAGCAGACGATCTCGCCCGCGGCGAGCTCCATGCCGAGGTTGCGCGTGCGGCCGTGGCCGAAGTCCTCCGGTGCGATCTCGTGGACCGTCGCACCGCCGGCGCGCGCGAGCTCCACCGAGCCGTCGCGCGAGCCGGAGTCGATCACCAGCAGCTCGAGATTGGTCGCCGCGTCGCGCTGCTCGCGCACCGCGGCCAGTAGCCGCTCGAGGTAGCGCGCGCCGTCCTTGACCGGGATGACGACCGAGATGCTCGGCACGGGTCCTCAGGAGCGGGGATCGTCGTTGGCCGCGAGCTCGTCCTCTGCTGCCGTCTCGCGGAGGTCGGCGAGCCGCGTCTGGACGTAGCGCTGAACCGCGATCTGCCCGCGTCGCAGCTCGCGCAGCCAGCGCAGCAGCGCACGCAGTCGGCTCGCTCCCGGCCGGCGCATCAGCGCGTTGAGGTCGACGCCCCAGCGGTCGAGCCAGTAGCTGCGGTCCTGAGCGGCGGCGAGCGCGGCGTGCGCACGCGCGAGCTGCTCGACGTGCTCGCGCTCGATCGCCTCGAGGTCAGCCGGCTCCGCGCGGCCGTTGGCGGCAGGTGCCTCACCTTTCGTTGCGCGCGCCATGTCAGAGATTCTCCGCGATCCTCGGCGCCTCGCGCGTGAACAGCCACAGGCCGGCGCAGAACACCATCACCACCAACCCGAATGGGATCAGCAGACGGGCGTCGTGGCCGATCATCTCCGCCGCAGATGGCGCCGACGGGTCGAGCACGGCGTGCCGCATCTGGGTCAAGATCACCGCGAGTGGGTTGGCGGCCATCATCTCGCGCTGGAGCTCGGGCGGCAGCATCTTGATCACGTAGAGCACCGGCGACGCGTAGAAGGTGATCTGCAGTACCACGTCCCAGATCGGCTGGATGTCGCGGAAGCGCACGTAGAGCACCGACAGCAGCATCGCGAAGCCGATCGCGAGCACGGTCAGCGCGAGCACGAGCAGCGGGAACTGGAACCAGCTCATGCGCGGCTCCACTCCCGAGGCGATCGCGAAGACCAGCACCGCGAGCAGGTTGAGCCCGAGGTTGAACAGCGCGCTGAGCGACACCGAGATCGGGATCGCGATGCGCGGGAAGTGCATCTTGCGCAGCAGGTTCTCACGCGTCATCAGGGACTGGACGCCGCCGCCGGTCGTCTCGGAGAAGTAGGTGAAGAGGACGATCGACGTCAGCAGGTAGACGGGGTAGTACTTGACCTCCTCGCCGATCGCGAAGACCTTCGTGAACACGAAGTAGAGGACCCCGAACAGCATCAGCGGCCGCATCAGCGTCCACAGGTAGCCGAGCACCGAGCCGAAGTAGCGCAGCTTGAAGTCGGTCACGGCGAGCATCCACGTCAGGCTGAGGGCTCGGCGGAAGTCGCCCCCGAGCGCGGACGGACCCTGGGCTTGAACCGTCGCAGCTGGAGCGTTCACGAGCGCTCGACCTCGACCTCGGTCGGGAGGTCGGCGACGCCGCCGGTGATGCGGTTCGTGTCGACATGCAACGTAACGGCATCGACGCGCTGGTCGAGCGTGATCCGTCCGTCGCTGGTCATGACTGCCGGCGTGAGGGTGTAGGTACTGTGCGCGAGCCAGTTCGGGAAGCGGAAGCGGACGGTTGCACGCTGGCCGGCGGCGAACGAGCCCGTCGTGGCGTCGAGGTCGCTGCGGGCGACGTAGATGGTGTGGCGCACGTCGTTGCGGAAGGTGATCAAGAACACTGGGTCCTCGACCGCGTCGATGAACTCGACCTCCATGCACGCCGCGCACGCCTCGCCGCGGCCGACCGTGAAGGTGTCGGCCGTGTCGGGGGCGCGGTCGGACCCGTTCTCGCACCAAGCGCGCGCGACGCGGGTCCTGGGAAGGCCCGGGCCGCCGGACGAGCCGTCCTCGCCGACGACTCCGAAGTTGATCTCCGCGTACTTCGCCGCGATCGCGTCGGGCTCGCCGATGTTCAGCATCTGCCCGCGCTCGAGCAGCATCGCGCGGTCGCAGAAGCGGCGTACCGAGTCCATGTCGTGAGTCACGAAGACGATCGTCCGTCCCTCGTCCTTCAACCGGTCGAACTGGTCGAAGCACTTCTGCTGGAAGGAGGCGTCGCCGACTGCCAGCACCTCGTCGACGAGCAGGATGTCCGCGTCGACCTGGATCGCGACGGCGAAGCCGAGCCGGACGCTCATCCCCGACGAGTAGTTCTTCAGCTTCAGGTCGACGAACTCCTCGAGCTCGGCGAACGCGATGATCTCGTCGAAGCGCTCGAGCGCCTGCTTGCGCGTCAGGCCGAGCATGATCGCGTTGATGACGACGTTGTCGCGCGCCGACAGCTCGGGATGGAATCCGACGCCGAGCTCGATGAACGGAGACAGCCTGCCCTGCACGTCGATCCGCCCGTCGTCGACCCCGTAGATGCCGGCGAGGCACTTCAGCAGCGTGCTCTTGCCGCTGCCGTTGCGTCCCACGATCCCGAAGAACTCGCCTTGGGCCACCTCGAAGCTGACGTCCTCGAGCGCGCGCAGTTCGCTGAACGTGCGCGAGCGGCGAGGGTGCAGTACCCGCTGCTTGAGCGTCGAGTACTGCTCGTGAGGGAGGCGGAAGCGCTTGGAGACGTCCTCGACCGAGACCGCGTGCAGCGGGGTCGACGCCTCCCGCGGATGGTCGACCGCCGGTTGTTGAGCGGTGGCCGGCAAGTTCGCGAACGGTACCAGCGGGCGTGGCCGCCCGGTAGCCGTATCGGCGCGCCCCCGGGACCGCGCGAACCCCCTGCCGGTCAAACGTCGATCGGTCTGTGCGCGCGGATCGCGGTTCGCTCTTCGAGCCGATTCCCGCCCGACCTCTGGAGGAAGCCTCGCGGATGGCAGGAGATGCCATAGATCTCGGCGTCCCGCCGGCTCTCGAAGGCGCTTCCCGCGGGCGTCGCCAGCCACTCGTCGACTGCGCCCAGCACGCCCCGCGGCCAGTCGTCCGACAGGCGCATCGCCTCGACGTCGACGCAGCCGTCTTCGACGACGAAGAACCCACCCGGCGGCACGAATCGCGAGAACCCCGTCAGGGCCGCACGGGTGGTGGCGGCGACATGAGCGGAGTCCTCGACCACGAAGCAGCGAGCCCCAGGCCTCAGGAGCGAGGCGATGCGATCGGGCAGGCCCGTCTCGGTCACGTCCGCCTCGACCAGATCGATATCGGCATCGAACGACGCATCCGCCTCCTGCAGCGCGGCACGCGCCAGCGACTGGTCGACGTCGATCGAGATCACGTGCGGCGGGCGATCGATGCGGCGGTAGTCCCGCAGCGTGCGCAGCCGGTCGCGAAACCACAGGGCGCTCGCGCCGTAGTGCGTGCCGATCTCGATCACCGTGTCGGGCAGCGCTCTCCAGAGCAGGTGCTCGTAGACCCGCAGGTCCTCGGGAAACTTCGACAGAGGCACGCCCGCGTAGCTGTCCTCCGTGTGCTGGCGTGCGCGAGCGAGCCAGTACGAATGGAGGTCGCCATGCTCGACGTCGACGCTCACCGGGGGCGGCAGAAGCATTCGTGAATTATGGCGTAGCAGTACGATCGCGACCCATGCAGGAGGCGACCCACCCCGAGCGCTTCGATCCGGACCAGCAGGAGGGCGCGCTGATCGATACGGAGCATCGCGGTCGCTACTGGTGGGTCGCTCAGGTCGTCGGGGGCAAGGACGTGCTCGACGCCGGCTGTGGGACCGGATACGGGATGCGGATCCTCGCCGACGCCGGCGCGGCGAGCGTCGTGGGCGTCGACATCGACTCTGGCGCCGTGGAGGAGGCCGGTCGTCGGTTCGGAAATCCGCAGGCGGTGTTGCGTGGCGACCTGCGCGACATGCCGCTGCTGGCCGACGACGCCTTCGACCTGGTCGTGTGCTGGGAGACGATCGAGCACATGAGCGACGGCGAGCGGGCTCTCAGCGAGTTCCGGCGTGTGCTGAGGCCTGGCGGCACGCTGGTCGTGTCGTCGCCCAACCCGGATGTGTACCCGCCGGGGAACGAGCACCACGTCAACGAGTACAGGCCGCACGAACTCGTCGCGGCGGTCGCCAAGCACTTCTCGAACGTCACGACCTATCGCCAGCATGCCTGGCTCGCGTCGCTGATCGAGCCCGCGCAGGGGAAGGCGACCCCGGCTCTGGCGGAAGAAGCTCCCCGCCTTCGATCCACCGCGACGCTCGAACCCGGCCGCGAGACCTATGGGATCGTCGTCGCCAGTGGCGCCGAGCCTCCCGGCATGGAAAGCCTGGTCACGTTCGGCAGCGCCTTCGAGGTCAGGTGGTGGTCGGATCAGGTCGAAGCGATCCGGAACGAGGCGAGCCGGGAGCTAGCGCGCGCGCAGGACTCCGAGCAGGGCGTTCGACGACGCCTGGACGAGGTCAACCGGGCCTTGCTCGAAGCGAACCAGTCGATCGCGCAAGTTCCCCTGATGCGGCACCGGGCCGAGCACTTGGAGGAGGAGAACCGCTACCTGCAGGCCGCGCTCGAAAGCGTGAAGGGCTCGCTGAGCTGGCGCCTGTCGGCCCCGTTGCGTTATCTGCGGCAGCTTGTGCGGCGGGTCTGACGCTAGATCCTGCGCGCAGGCGCCTCCGTTAGGAAGGGGTACTTGCGGAGCAGGGTGGTCCAGGCCGCGGAGTTGTCGATGTTCGTCAACGAGATCATCGAGTGGGGGTTCACGCGATAGCGGGCAACGAAGTCCGGCACGCGTATCCCGTGCAAGCCCGCGTCGGCCATGGCGGCCCAAGCTGCGAAGTCCTCCCAGCCGTAGAGTGCCGTCTCCATCGAATAGCCGCCGATGGCGTCCAAGGCGGAGCGCCTGATCATCGACATGGCGTCGATGTAGTTTCCGTGACGCAGGCGCCTCGGGTCCCAGTCGAGCCAGTTCATGAGGCCGGAGGGGCCGTTGACGTCGAAGGCCTCGATGAGTCCGTACGCGAAGGCCGCGCCCGGGTGCTCGTCCAAGGTCTGCGAGAGGCGACTCAGGCCATGTGGCAGCACCATGTTGTCGGCATCGAGCACGAACAGCATGTCTGCTGTGGCGTGTTCGAGGGCGAGATTGCGGGCCGATGGAAGGCCGCCGTTCCGTTTACGTCGGATCAAGCGAACAGGAAGCCACGGCAGCTCGGCGCACGTGGCTCGCACGACGGCCACCGAGTGGTCCGTCGAAGCGTCGTCGACTGCCACCACCTCCACGTCGGCTAGGTCGCTGAGTGCGACGCTCCGGAGCGCATCGCCGACGTAGTCGGCGTAGTTGTGCACCGTCAGCAGCACACTTACCCGGGGCCTGTCCAGATCGGGGCCGTAGGACTCCACGACGTCCTCCTCGACGCCCCCTGTGCCGTTCTCGCAAAGCTCCTGTAGGCGCCGGTCGAGAGACCGCGTTTGCATCACGAGGTGCTTGAGCGCCATTCGCACCGGCAGCTGGTCTCCCACCACCTCCGCAAAGGCCTCCCAGTCGGGCGTCTGATCCGGGGGGGGCTTGGGGAGTGGAGCGGCTGGCGGGGGCGCGACTCGTCGAGTCGGTACCGGCGAGCGCGACGCGCGCTCCGCCGCGTCGAGAACAGCCTCGACGGCGATGGTCATCGGCATGTGATCGCGGACGAGCGCGTACGCAGCCTCGCGGGTGGCTCGAACTCGCTCGGGATCGCCCAACAACCCGTCGAGTACCTGTGGGAGATCCTCGTAGCTGGCCGAGATGAAGTGCTCGCCGGGGACGAACGGCTCGACTCCCAGAGAGTGCTCGCTGAGCACCACGGCCCCGTTGAGGACCGCTCCGAGGATGCGGTGCCACTCCATGTACGCGAGCGGTCCGCGGTGCACGTTGAGCATCACGTTCGTGTCCGCCAAGAGCTTCCACTTACGGTCGTTGGACAAAAAGGAGGTGCTGTCCACGAGGTGGGGACGTGCCGTCTCGACCATGTAGATCGCCGCCGGGCGCCCGGCGAGCACGGGCGCGCAACGTGCGAGCACCCGTGCTCGCCGATCGGCGTAGCCACCCAGAAACGTCATGTCGATCGAGCGATCGTCTGCCTCGCGGCCGTGCCAGGCGTCCCACGCGGGCACGTAACCGAGCGGGGCGTGCTTGGCGGCGATCCCGCGTGCCCCCAACTCCCGTACGCCGAGCTCGTTGATGTCGACGACCCCTCCCGCCGCCGCCGCGACGCTCGCCGCCAGATCGAACCAGGTGGTCCCCGGCTGCTCCGTGCAAAGGGTGACTGCGCGCCGCAGCTGCGCGGGGGTGGGATGCGCCATCTCCTGCACAAGGGGGTGGTACTCGTGGGGCACGTAGAGGTACACGAGGTCGTCCTCGAGCGCGGGAAAGCAGTCGACCGACTCCTCGACGTCCACCCCGTGGTCGCGAAGCGCGGCGCCGAAGGCGCCCAAGATCTCGGCGAAGAAGGCGTTCTGGCCACTGGCCGAGACGATGCAGAGGCGGGGCCGACCGGGCATTCGCGGCAGGGTAATCACTACGATGCCCGGCGTGTCGACAGACGGTTTGCCCCTCCCGCCGTTCGAGCTCGCCACCCGTGTGGGGTCGCTTCAAGAGAGCGACGACCCGTGGGGAATGTACGACTCCCTCGGACGAGCGATCCAGCAGGACCTTCTGGCCGCGCTACCCGCAGGCTTTTCGCTCGAAGGCCGGCGGATCCTCGACTTCGGATGTGGGGCCGGTCGTACCCTGCGCCACTTCGTCGGAGGCGAGTACGGCGGGGAGTTCTGGGGCTGCGACATCGACGCTGCGAGCATCGCGTGGCTCGAGGAGAACCTCAGCCCTCCGTTGTTCCCTTTTCTGAGCGGTGAGCTGCCCCCGCTGCCCCAGCCCGACGAGATGTTCGATGTCATCTACTGCGTCTCGGTGTTCACGCATCTCTCACGGAGTTGGAGCAGTTGGCTCCTCGAGTTGCATCGCGTGCTCAAGCCCGACGGAATCCTCCTGGCGACGTTCATGGGTGAGGGACAGTCGCTCGCGATCGCCGGCGAGCGCTGGGACGAGGGCAAGGTAGGGATGTTGACCCTCAGTCCGGGGCAGTCATGGGACCGAGGCGGCCCGATGATCCTGCACTCGCCCTGGTGGATCCGCGAGCACTGGGGGCGGCTGTTCGAAGTCGTCTCGCTCACGCCCCACGGCTTCGCGAGCGAGCCCGGCACCGGGCACGGAATGGCGGTGTTGCGCAAAAAGGCGACAAGCCTTACCGTCGCCGAGCTGGAGGCTCCCTCGAGTGACCCCCGCGAGGCGCCGGCGCTCGTGCACAACGTCGATCGGCTGATCCGGGAGCTGGAGGACCTGCGCCCTGCCTGGGAGGGCGCGACCGCGGAGCTCGCGACGCTCAGGCAGCGGACCTCCGTGCCCGCGGCCGAGCATGGCGACGGACAGCCGGCGGGCGTCGTCGCGCCGGCCTCTCCGAGGAGGAGCCTGCGAAGGCTCCTGAGTCGGTCTGGCGAGCCGTCCGGCGGTGACTAGCGTGCGGCGGAGCCGTCCCGATCGGGCGACCTTCGGTCCCGGCAGACGTCGCCCAGCGCGTCCCTGACGTTCTTCACCTGCGGGATCTGAGTCGCGCGCCGCTCGACGACGCCGAGCAGCGCGAGGCCCTTGCCGGGTGCCGAGCAGTCGATTAGAGACACTGGGACGCTCATCGAGAACCCGCTGCGCAGCAGCGTGTCGCCTGCGTCGAACGTCCTCGCGACGTCCGGACGCGCGGCCGACGGCGCGGTGTCCGCAACCGACGTGCCACCCGTGACGGCCACCACTCGATCGGCCGGTCCGCCGAGGCCGGTGGCGATCGCCCAGCCGCTCAGGCGGAGGACTCCACCGTCGATCCGCGCGAAGTCGACCCAGCCCTTCGCAGTCTCGTAGTCGACGGTGATGCGCCTGCCCCGGGGATCGGCCAAGAGCTTTCGAGCGGCGTCCAGACGGTACGGCGGCAGCGTGGTCGAGCGCGCGAGCGTGCGCATCTTCGACCCACCTCGCGGCTCCAAGGCGACCACCTCGTTCCTTCCGCGACGTAGGCTGGACAGCGGGAGGAGAACCGAGAAGGTCGCCCGGCCGTCCCCACCCTCGACGGTCGTCGTGGCCGCCGCGACGGTCCCGTTGACCGCGACCGCCACCGTACGACCTGGATGGCTCGCCTGAACCTCGCCCGCCACCTCGACGGGCACCAGCGCCGCCTCGGGATCCACCCTCGCCCATGCGTTGGGAGCCTCCAAGGCTCCCGTTCCGTCTGGCGGCTCGATCGCGAAGTCTCCGAGCGAGCGACCCAGGAGGTCCGGCCGCGGGCCGAGGACGTGAAGCCCGGCGGGGCCCGCGGCGTCGCGTAGGAGCCCCGCCAGGTGACGCGCACGCGCGTCACGCTCGCGCGCGAACTCCCCAAGTGGCTCCGAGACGGCCGGCTCGCCCGAGCGATAGATCGCGACGGGCCTCGACGGCATGGACCTCTCGTCGAGCGGAACGCCGTCGAAGCGCCATCCGCTCCCGGCGTGCAAGGCTTTCGAGATCGTCGGCAGGACGTCGATCGTGCGAGCGCCCACGTCGCTCTTGTGACCGGCAACCTGTCCGGGCCGCTTGACCAGCAACGGCACTCCGGCGATGTCCGCGAGGTTCGCTCGCGTGGCGTCCCGCCGAGGCTGTCCCGGGATGAAGCTGGTCCCATGGTCCGCCACGACGACGATCATGGCGCGGTCGTAGAGCCCAGCGGCCCTTAGCCGCTGCAGAGTCTCGCCGAGCAGGCGGTCGGCGAGGCCGGTCTGGAGCATGTGCCGCTCGAGCCCCTGGTTCACCAAGGTGGGATCGCCGCTCCATGCCGCGCCGTCGAGTCCGGGTAGGTTTCCTCTCTTCACCACATACTGCTGCCCGGTGGGGAGGGACGTCCAGGGAGCGTGTGGGAGCGAGATGTGGAGAAAGTGCAGTCGCGGGCGATCGCCCTGGGGTTGTCGCACGCCCGTCATGAAGCGGCCGAAGTCGGCGAGCTCGTCCTCCTCGCCCAAGTTGGAGAGGGCATGTGCCGAGAAAGCGTCGACCGCGGCGCTCTTGCCTCCCGTATGGCCGAAGCCCGTCCAGGTCTGGTCGATGGCCGGCAGACCGGACTTCAGATCGTCAGGCAGGAGCATGTGCAGCGACACGACTCCCAGATCGGACAACAGCTCACGCAGTCGCGAGGCCGCTGGGTCACGCGACTCCTCGCATAGACGCGCGGGGCAGAGGTCGGTGTACGGCTCGATCACCTCGAGCTCGTGGCTATCTGCGAGCATCGTGAAGAGGTTGCGGGGGTGGTCGGCGCTGACGGGGAGCGTCCCCTTGGCCGGGATCTGACCGCTCAGGATCGCGGGCACGGCTTGGGTGGTCTGCTCGGCGACGGTCGTCGCATTGCGGTACCAGGTCGCGTCAGCAGCGAGACGACCGAAGGCTGGGAAGCGATTCGCGTCGAGTCCCCCGTGCTCGTCCATCAGCGTGGTGACAGGCAACTCGTCGAACACGATCATCACCACCGGGACGGGGTTCGAGGCAGGAGTGCCCGTGTCCGGACTCGTCTCGGAGGCCAGGAGAAGCTTCGACACTGGTGACAGCGTCAGGAAGAAGAGGAGAAAGAGAACCGGCGCCGCCGCCAGCACCGTCGCGAACGACCTCGCAAAGGATGTCCGGGCGTAGACGGTCGCGACGAGGACGCCGGCCAGCACAGCAAGGCCGGCGGCCAATACGGATCCACCGGTAATGTCACCTAGCGGAGGGAGCGCTATCAGGGTGACGAGCAATGCGACCAGCGCGAGGTGCAGCCAGGCTCCGACCCGCGGCGACAACTGCACGACGACGAGCTCGAGGGCGGCCAGCGCCAATGGGGGAAGGAACACGATCGCCAGCGCGAAGACCAGGATGTCGCCATTCGTGTTTCCCCGTGCGACGAAGAACTCAGGTGTGCGTCCAAGCACGTCCAGAAGCGGCAGAACGACGGCAAACCCCCAGAGCGCGGTGAGGTGAAGAGCGGCTGACCCGAGCGACAGCGAGCGCGCTCCCGGGCCAAGATCAAACCCTCTCGATCGCGGTGACACGCGTCAGACGTCTGGGCTATCCGCCCGGCGAAGCGCCCGCCGCCGCCTCAGCGGCAGCGCGTACCAGAGCAACGCGAACGCCAGGGCCACCGCCGTCGCCGCGGTCACGGTCGCCACAGCCCCCAGCACGAAGTTCGTCACCAGTACCACCACGCCCGTCATCGCCAACGCGAGCAGCGTCATCCCCGCGATCGTCAGGCGGTTCGCCACCGCGACGATGTGCTCCTTGTCGCCGTGCTGGAACTCGATTCGGTGGTGCATCGACGGCGCAATTAGGAGTGCGGCGGCCAGCGTCGTGCAGAGCAGGATCCCGAAGTAGACCTTCTCCTGGAGCGCGCTGACGTCGGCAAAACGCTGGTTGAACGGCACGATCAGCAGGAAGGCGAACAGCACCTGCACGCCCGGAAGCGCCACCCGCAGCTCGCCGAGCAGCTCGTCGAGGTTGCGGTCCGCGCGCTCCGAAGGGGTCTCGTCGCGCTCGGCGGCGCTCGTCCTGGCCATGGGCGCAGCCTACGCGAGCGCCCCGCCGGAGCGGGGCGCTCGGTGACTCGCGCGGCGTTGGCCTCCGGGCGGGTCAGTCGTCGTCGCTGCCGCCGCGGTCGTCGTCGCCACCGCGGCGGTCGTCCCCACCACGCTCGTCGTCGCCGCCGTGCTCGCCGCCGCCGCCCGAGCGCTCGACCTCGATCGCGCGCCACACGCCGTTCACGCGCCGGCGGGTCTTGACCTCGATGTTGCGCTGGCCGGCCTTGAGCCCCGAGAACCCGGCGACACGCTCGAAGCGGGTCCTCGACGTCACCTTGATCCGCTTCGTGCCGCGCTCGGAGTCGTGCAGGCGGAACGTGCGCGCGTCGCGGTTGACGGACACCACCGTGCCCTCGAACTCGCGCAGCGGCGGCTTGGTCGTCTGCGCGCCCGCGACGGCCGTCAGGCCGGTCACGAGCATCGCCGTGAGGGGTATGAGAACTGCGAAGCGCTTCATGCGATCACCTCTCAGGTCGTGGAATCTGGAGTCCACGATGCCTGGGAGGCCCCAAGCGACCGTCCAGCCGCGGGTCAGGAGTTGGTAAAGCCGAAAACGGCTCAGGCGGGGTGGAGGGCGAACAGCTCCGCCGCCCGCTCGGCGACCAGCTCGGGCTTCTCCTCCTGGATGAAGTGGCCCGAGTCCTCGACCAGCTCGACGGTCAGGTCGTCGCAGTGGCGCTCGAGGCCGTCCAGCAGGCGGTGCGAGACCGCCATGTCGTTGGTCCCGAACAGGAAGCGGGTCGGGACCGTGAGTCGCAGGTTCGCATAGCGGCGCTCGACCGCCACCGCGCGGAACGAGCGCAGGTAGCTGCGGTAGAGCAGCATGCTGGCGCGGGCGCTCTCGGGCCGCTGCAGACGGGCCGCGTAGGCCTCGGCATCCGCCCGTGAGATGCCGTCGTTGACGCGGTCGGCGCGCAGCATGCGCGCGATGAGGTCGGGGCGCGACCGCACGATGCGGTCGCCGAAGGCTGCCAGCGGGACGGCGTAGAAGCTGCGCCACAACAGGAGCGCCTTGCGCGGCGTGACCTCCACCCACGGCGGGATCGTGTTCAGCACGACCATGCTCGCGATCCGCTGCGGCGCGGCGATCGCGGCGGCGAAGGTGGCGAACCCGCCCCAGTCGTGGCCGATCATGTGCGCGCGCTCGATCTCGAGCGCGTCGAGCAGCGCGATCGCGTCGGCGCCGAGCGTCTCGCCGTTGTAGCCGCGCCCGGGCGCGTCGCTGGCTCCGAAGCCGCGCATGTCGGGCGCGACCACCCGGTAGCGGTCGGCGAGCAGCGGCATGACGTAGCGCCAGCACAGCGCGTCCTGCGGCCAGCCGTGGAGCAGCAGCAGCGGAGGGCCCTCGCCTGCCTCGTGGAGATGGACGTTCAGCGCCCCGACGTCATGGGCGTCGATCGTGACGGTCCGCTGGACGGCCCCGAGGATGTCCGGCGGCGCGGGAGTTGCAGCGGAAGTCGCCATCTCCTCGACCCTACAGAGACGGCTCGTGCCGCCCGCCGCCTCGGAGCAGCGCCGCCGGCACGCGCCTTCTCAGCGTTGCCCGTAGCTTTCCAGCCATGTCCTCCTCCCTGATCACCGGCTTCCCCGGCTTCATCGGGCGCCGGCTCGTAGCCAAGCTGCTCGACCAGGACCGCCGCGCGCGCGTGGTCGCCCTGGTCGAGCCCCGGATGCTCGACGCCGCCCGCGCGGCCGCCGCGGAGATCGACGCAGACCGGATCGACCTCGTCGCCGGCGACATCGCCGACCGCCGCCTCGGGCTCGACGACGCCGAGTACGCCCGGCTGGCCGCCGACGTGCGCCGCGTCTACCACCTCGCCGCGATCTACGACCTCGCCGTCCCGATCGAGCTCGCCCAGCGCGTGAACGTCGACGGCACCGGCAACGTGCTCGACTTCTGCCTCGCCGCGAAGAAGCTCGAGCGGCTGGCGTACGTCAGCACCGCGTACGTTGCCGGCCGGCGCAACGGCGTCGTCTACGAGCACGAGCTGGTCATGGGCCAGGAGTTCAAGAACCACTACGAGTCGACGAAGTTCCAGGCCGAGGTCTGGGTGCGCGAGCTGCTCGACCGCATCCCGACGACGATCTTGCGTCCGGCGGTGGTCGTGGGTGACTCCCAGACCGGTGAGACGCAGAAGTTCGACGGGCCGTACTACCTCCTGCGCGCGATCGCCCAGGCGGCGCGTCAGAACCGTCCGACGGTCCAGATCGGCCGCGCGGGGTCGCACTTCAACGTGGTACCGGTCGACTACGTCGTCGACGCGATCGCGGCGGCGGCCGTCGACCCCGCCACCGTCGGCGAGACGCTCCACCTCGTCGACCCCGACCCCGTCACCACCCGCGAGCTCGTCGAGCTGCTGTCGCAGCAGTACGCCGGCCGCGCCCCGCGCGGGACGCTGCCGCCGAAGCTGGCCGAGGGCAGCCTCCGCTTCGCCCCGGTGCGCAAGATGTTCTCGGACACGCCGGCCCAGTCGATCGTCTACCTCAACCACGCGGTCAAGTTCGACACCCGCCGCACCGTCGACCTGCTCGGCCCGCACGGCCTGGCGCCGCCGCCGTTTCGGTCTTATGTCGGGCCGATGGTGGAGTTCTTCAGGGCGAACGAGGACGACCCCGCGCTCGCTCCGCGCGCCGCGGCTTAGCGGCTCGCTCAAGCGCCGGACGCCCGGCGGTCGTGGCTGACCGCGCGGGCTAGGAGTGCTCGATCGCCAGCACGCGCATCGTGCGCGGCCCTGACGGCGTGTCGAGCGTGGCCGCGTCGCCGACCTTCGAGCCCGCGAGCGCCTTGCCGACCGGCGAGTCGATCGAGATCAGGCCCGCGCTCGGGTTGGCCTCGACCTTCGGGACCAGCTTGTGGCTCATCTGCTTGCCTGTCTTCTCGTCGGTGTAGGTGACCGTCGTCCCCATTCCGGCGGCGCCGCCCTCGGCCGCCTCGACGATCTCCGCCGAGCGCAGCTGATCGCGCATCCCCGCGATCTTCGCCTCGAGCATCGCGGCGTCGTCCTTGGCGGCGTGGTACTCGGCGTTCTCCTTGAGGTCGCCCCACTCACGCGCAGTCTTGATCCGCGCGGCGATCTCGCGCCGGCCCTCGCCTTCGAGGCGCTCGATCTCGCTCGTTAGGTGGGCGTGAGCGGCGGCGGTGAGCTTGGTGGTGTCTGCCATCGGCCAAGACCCTATCGACGGCTCCCGCGAGATCGTGTACGATCGTACATGTACGGTTGTACAGATCCGAAGGAGCCATCTCATGTCCCCCGGCCTCATGCTCGGGCTCGCGATAGTCACCGAGGTCATCGGGACCGCGCTGCTGCGAGTCTCGGACGGCTTCACCAAGGTCGGTCCGTCGATCGGCGTCGTGATCGGCTACGTCGCCTCGGTCATCTTGCTCGCGAAGGTCCTCCGCGACCTCGACATCGGCCTCACCTACGCGATCTGGGCCGGCGCCGGCACGGCGATGATCGCGATCATCGGCGTCGTTGCCTGGAATGAGCCGATGGGGGCGCTCAAGGTCGCCAGCCTCGCGGCCGTGATCGTTGGCGTCGCAGGCCTCAACCTCTCGGCGGCGCACTGAGGGTCCGAGCGCCGATGAGCCGCCTCGTCCTCGCCCAAGGCACCACCCGGTGAGTCCCACGCCTTCGCCCGCGACGCCTTCGTCGGCGCGCGCACGGGGCGCCGGCGAGCCGCGCGGCGCCACCCGCCGCCGCGAGCTGCTCGAAGCCGCCGTTCGCGTCATCGGCCGCGGCGGCATCGCCGCCGTCGACCACCGCGCCGTCGCCGCCGAGGCCGGCGTCCCGCTCGGCTCGACCACCTACTACTTCGAGTCCAAGCACGACATGGTCGCCCAGGCGCTCAACTACGTCGCCGACCGCGAGGCCGAGCGCCTGCGCACCGAGGCCGAGCGCAGCCTCCGCGACGTCGGTCCCGAGGCGCTCCCCACCCGCCTCGCCGACGTCCTGATCCACGCTTGGGCCGGCGACCGCACCGTCCTGCTCGCCCAGTACGAGCTCTACCTCGAGTCCGCCCGCCGCGCCGACCTCCGCCCCGCCGCCGAGCGCTGGGACAGCGCCTACCGCGAGCTCCTCCAGCACGCCCTCGAGCAGCTCGGCACCCCCGACCCCGGCCACCGCGCCCGCCTCCTCTGCGCCGGCCTCGACGGCCTCCTGCTCGACCACGTCGCCACCGGCAGCGACCCCGGTGACCTCCGGGCCCTCGTCATCGAGCTGATCCAGCGCATCGCGGCACCCTGACGGGCTGAGGTCGACCTTTCGGACGCACTACGTCCAAAAAGTCGACCTCATTCCTGATATACCGCTTCGCGGTCTTGTGATCGGTCACTTCCGCTTGGCCGGCGCCAGGTCTACGTCGAGCCGCTTCAGGGTGCTCACCAGCTCGCGTGCCATCAGCTGGACGAGGTCTTCGACCGGCAGGTCCCGCCGCTTCAGCCACTCGGTGATGGCGCCCTCGGTGAAGCCCTGCCAGCCGCGCAGGGCGATCCGCAGCGGCGGGGGAGGGTCGTCAATGTCGAGCGCGTCGGCGATCAGGCGGATCGATCGCCAGCGAGCGTCCTCGGCCAGCTCCGCGAGCTCCTCGTCGGCTCCGTTGCCTCCGCTGACGAGCGCCCTGTAGCCGACGGTGTAGCGGTCGGCGAAGTCGACCTGAGCGCGGAGCTTCGCTTGTAGCCGCTCCCACGGCGAAGCGTCCTCGCCGGCGGCCTGGGCGGTCAGAAGCTCGTCCGCGACCCAGCGCAGCACCTCGAGGTAGTACCGCCGCTTGTCGCCGAAGTAGTGGAACAGCAGGCCATGCGACACACCGGCCTGACGCGCGACCTCGGCAGTGCCGACGTCGCCGTAGGGCCGATTCCCGAAGAACTCGAGGCCGAGCTCCAGCAGCTGACGACGCCGCTCGTCCGTCGCCAATCGGGTCCGGGTGGCCACGCTCGGACTGTAGAGGACCCATCGGTCTATTGACAAATACTCAGTAACGGTCTACGGTGCCTTCGCGATCTATCTGGGAGGCAGCGATGAAGGGTCAGCGAGTCCTCGTTACCGGGGCGTCCAGCGGCATTGGCAGAGAGCTCGCGCGCCAGCTCGCGGCGCGGGGAGCGCTGGTGGCCATCGCCGCACGGAGCGAGGATCGCCTGCGTGGGGCGGCCGACGAGATCGAGGCCACCGGCGGCTCCCGCCCGTGGATCCTCCCCGTCGATCTATCACGTCCAGGCGGGGCAGACGCCCTCGCCGCCCGCGCTCTCTCCGAGATGGGCACGGTCGACGCCCTCGTCAACAACGCCGGCACGAGCCTGCACGGCCTGCAGTGGATCGCCGGCGCCGGCGACGAGGCGCGCGAGCTGTTCGAGACCAACTACTGGTCGCCACTCGCCCTGACCCGGGCGCTCGTGCCGCCGATGCGCGAGCGCGGCACGGGCACGGTTGTCAACGTGACCTCGATGATCCAGGTCGCTCCGTTCCCGTGCCTCGGCCACACCTGCTCCTCGAAGGCCGCCTTGGCGATCGCCTCCCAGGCGCTGAGGATGGAGCTCGAGGGCAGCGGCGTCCACGTGGTCGAGGCGCCGCTCGGCGTCATCGACACCGCCGGCTCCTACGAGAACCGCCGCCTCCCAGGCGCCGAGCGCTGGATGAAGGGCGGCCCGATCGGAACCGCCGACGAGGCCGCCAGCCGGATCGTCTCAGCGATCGAGAACGGCGACGACCGCGTCATCTACCCGAAGCGCCTCGCCATCGGCTACGCCCTACCCGGCCTCGCCCGCCACTACGCCGCCCGTTTCGCCCGCCACGCCGAGCCCGACGAGTCGATCCTGCGCAGGACGGGCTCGACCGGCGACTCCACTCAGCGCGAGGCACGGGCGGAGTGGGAGCAGCGGCAGGCCTCTGTCAGCTAGTCGGCTGTGGAGTCGGCAACGATTCGTCGCTGAGCCGTCACGCTCGGGAGTGATATCAACACAATCGCCCTGATATCATCCTGGGTCCTATGAGGCAGCTCCTCCTGCGAGTACCCGAGTCGGTTCATACGCGTATCGCGGCTCGAGCCGCGCGTGAGGGACGCAGCATCAACGCGGTGGCGACGGAGATCATCGACGCGGCCGCCGACGCCGACCGAGGAGATCGCGGGACACGTCTGAGGGCTCAGGCAGCCGCAACCGGCGCTCTGCTTCCCGGGGCCAGCAGACGCGTAAGCAAGGCCGAGCGCAAGCGGATCATTGAGAGCGCCAAGGGGCTAGGCTCGATCGCCGACCGCCTCATCGATGAGCAGCGTGACCGGCTTTGATCGCCTACCTGGACTCGTCGGTCCTGGTGCGCTCCTACCTTCCTGACGAAGATGGGCACGCTGACATGGGACGTATTCTCGAAGATCCCGACATTGCCGCCGTTACCGGCAGCTTGACCAGGATCGAGGTGTCGGGCGCATTGGTACGGGCCGCCTCCGCCGGACGCGGCGATCGCGACGGTCTGCTCAAGCTCCTGGACTTCGACTTGGGCGAGCACGGAGCTGTGACCGTCCTCAAAGCCGATCAGAACCAGGTCGAGCAGACAGCTTTGCAGCTGGTTCGCCAGCACGCCCTTAGAGCACTGGACGCGCTCCACCTCGCCGTTGCCCAACTCGCAGTGCCTCCGCTCGCCGAGCCACGCGAGACGATCGCATTCGTCTCGCGGGATTCGGCGCAGGCGTCGGTCGCAGCTGGGCTGGGCTTCGAGGGGCTCTAAGGGCACCACCGATACACATGTGGCGTGCCGACGGTTGATTGCTAGGCGACTGCGCTGGCGACCGCTTGCCGATGGAGTTGATTCATCCCCGCCCGAGCGACGAGAGCGAGCCCCGACAGAAGCTCGAGATAAGCCTCTGCAAGTTGATTCTCGAGTTGCTCGACCATCTCGGGGGTCGGGAGACGGCGGTGGAGGCCGTCGTCGTTCATACGTCGCCAAGCGGAATAGAGCTTTGCGCCCATGGCTCGACGCTCCCAAGACTCGGTTTCGGAGCCGAGTTCGTCCTCGACGAAAGCCACCAGGCGATTGATGCACTTGTCTTGCGTCAGCTGATGGGGTCGTCCCCAGACGTCATCCCGAGTATCGGTCGAGGCAGGGAATACGCTGTCGGCCACTAGGCAAAGCAACTCTCGGCCTGACGAACAGGCGTGGCGGCAAGGCTCGCGTCCTCCGGTGGAGAGACGCTCCTCCATCGCCTGAAGCGGCTCCACGGCCTCAGGAACTGCGGCTCGGAGATACATGACCACCTCTGCTCGCAGCCGCTTCAGTCTGGCCGCTCCAGGGCCCGTGGCGGTGGTTCTGGCTCGCGGAGGCGGAGCAGGACTCCTCTTCCCCGCCGAGGCAAAACGAGATCTTGTTTGAACCGAGGGCTCGCGGGGCGGGAGGAGTCGGGACCCAGAAGGCCGCACGGAGATCACTCCCTCCCCATCAGTGCTGGGCGAAGGCTTCTCCTCTGACGGTGTGCCCCCGTCGATCATCGCTCAGCCGCAGCCGGTGTTGTTGCCGCAACTCGAGCACGTGTAGCAAGTGCCGGTGCGCTGCATCATGCCGCCGCACTGCGAGCAGGCCGGTCCGAGGTCGAGGCCGGTGATCCTGGCCGGGGCCGCGACCGGTGGCTCGTCGGTCATCGCGGAGGCAGCCGGAGCTGGCGTTGCCGTCGCGCCGCCGTTGCCGCCGCCGTTCGAGTGGCCGTTGCCACCGTTCGTCGGTCCCGCCGTATCGCCGCGCATCGCAGCCTCCTGCGCCGCCTTCCGCGCCTTGACCGCCGGGGTCATGATCCCGAGGTCCTCCTGGACGTCGACGTCGAGGAAGCGCGAGGCGAGCCAGCGCATGATGTAGTCGGGCAGCGACTTGGCGAACGGGATCTCCGGGTTGCCGGTGATGCCCTCCGGGTCGAAGCGCATGTAGGAGAACTTGCGCACGAGCGTCTCGAGCGGCACGCCGTACTGGAGCGCGATGCTGATCGACGTCGCGAACGCGTTCATCATGCCGCGCAGCGTCGAGCCCTCCTTGCCGATGTCGGTCAGGAAGATCTCGCCGACCGTGCCGTCGGCGTAGGTACCGGCGGTGATGTAGCCCTCGTGGCCCGCGATCGAGAACTTGTGCGTCACCGAGTCGCGCGTCCCGGGCATCCGCTTGCGCTTCGGCGGCGCCTCGGCGAGCGCGGCCGCCACCGCGGCGTTGATCTTCGCCTCGAGGTCGGCGGGCTCCTCGCGCTGCGCGTCGGTGCGCAGCGCCTGCGCGGTCTTCGAGCCGTCGCGGTAGATCGCGAGCGCCTTCAGGCCGAGCTTCCAGCCCTCCATGTAGGTCTCGGCGATGTCCTCGATCGTCGCCTCGGCCGGCAGGTTGACCGTCTTCGAGATCGCGCCCGAGAGGAACGGCTGCGCCGCGGCCATCATCTTGATGTGGCCCATGTGCGAGATCGCGCGTGAGCCGACCGCGACGTCGAAGACCGGCAGGTGCTCGTCCGCGAGCCCGGGCGCGCCGACAATCGTGCTGTTCTCGGCGATGTGCGCCTCGATCTGCTCGATCTGCTGGTCGCTGTAGCCGAGCGTGCGCAGCGCCTGCGGCACGGTCTGGTTGACGATCGTCATGTTGCCGCCGCCGACGAGCTCCTTGAACTTCACGAGCGAGAAGTCGGGCTCGATGCCGGTCGTGTCGCAGTCCATCAGGAAGGAGATCGTCCCCGTGGGGGCGAGCACCGTCGCCTGGGCGTTGCGGTAGCCGAACTCCTCGCCGAGCTCGATCGCCTCGTCCCACGAGCGCTTGGCCGCCTCGAGCAGCGGCTCCTCGACCAGCGTGGCGTCGATCTCGTCGGCCGCCGCGCGGTGCTTGCGCATCACGTGCAGGTGCGGGTCGCGGTTCTCCTCGAACTTCTCGTAGGGGCCGACCGCCGCGGCCACCTCGGCCGACTTGCGGTAGGCGCGGCCGGTCATCACGGCGGTGAGCGCACCGGCGACCGCGCGACCCTCGTCGGAGTCGTAGGGCAGGCCGTTGCTCATCAGCAGCGCGCCGAGGTTGGCGTAGCCGAGCCCGAGCTGACGGAACGCCCGCGCGTTGCGGCCGATCTCCTCGGTCGGGTAGCTCGACGGGCCGACGACGATCTCCTGCGCGAGGATCATCACGTCGATCACGTGCTCGTAGGCCTCGACGTCGAAGCTGCCGTCGGGGCGGCGGAACTTCATCAGGTTGATCGACGCGAGGTTGCAGGCCGAGTCGTCAACGTGCATGTACTCCGAGCACGGGTTCGACGCGTTGATCCGGCCCGAGTTCGGGCAGGTGTGCCAGTCGTTGATCGTCGTGTCGTACTGGACGCCCGGATCGGCGCAGCGCCAGGCCGCGTCCGAGATCTGGCGCAGCACGTCGGCGGCGTCGTGGGTCGCGACGACCGCGCCGTCCTGGCGTGCGACCAGCTCCCAGTCCTCGCCGCGCTCGGCGCGCTGCATGAACTCGTCGGTCACGCGCACCGAGTTGTTCGCGTTCTGGTACTGGATCGAGGTGAAGCCGTCACCGTCGATCGACATGTCGAAGCCGGCGTCGCGCAGCGCGAGCGCCTTCTCCTCCTCGCGCGCCTTGCACCAGACGAAGTCGAGGACGTCGGGATGGTCGATGTCCAGCACGACCATCTTCGCCGCGCGGCGCGTCTTGCCGCCGGACTTGATCGTGCCGGCCCACGAGTCGGCGCCGCGCATGAAGGAGACCGGGCCGCTGGCCGTGCCGCCCTTCTTGAGGTGCTCCATCGAGCCGCGGATGTTCGAGAGGTTGATCCCCGAGCCCGAGCCGCCGCGGAAGATCTTGCCCTCCTTGGTGTTCCACTCGAGGATCGACTCCATCGTGTCCTCGACGCTGAGGATGAAGCACGCCGAGCACTGCGGGCTCTCCTCGAAGCCGACGTTGAACCAGACCGGCGAGTTGAAGGCGGCTAGCTGGTGGAGCAGGATGTGGGTCAGCTCGGCCTCGAAGGCGTCGCCGTCCTCGTCCGAGGCGAAGTAGCCGTGCTCACGGCCCCAGCCGGCGATCGTCCCCGACACGCGACCGACCATCTGCCTGACCGACGACTCGCGCTCGTCGGTGCCGATCCGGCCGCGGAAGTACTTCTGGGCGACGATGTTGGTCGCGTTCTGCGACCAGCTCTTCGGGAACTCGACGCCGCGCTGCTCGAACGCCGGCTTCTCGGGATTGCCGATTACCGCATCGCGGATCTCCCACTCGACCGCGTCGAAGGGATGCACGCCCGGCTCGGTATAGCGCCGCTCGATGGCGACTCCGGCGGTGCTTGGCGTGGCTGCGGTGCGGTTGCTCGGCATGGCTCTCCTCGTCTTCTTTGCGTCCGGAATCCCGGTCCGCGGAGGTGGCTACCGCAAGCCGGGAAATTAGGATGCCTCCCCCGTCAGACGGAACGCACAGAAGGCGCGCAAGAGTCATTTTAGAGCCCCGGATTGCCTTTGTCCGAGCGCAATCGCAGCTTTTCTAGCTGTTTGCGGGGTAGGCGGGGGCGAAGTTCTGAGAGCGCTCCGCGGCAAGCGTCGGGCGCGGCGACCCGCGGGTGCCGCGGAGGCCTAACGCGGGTGCCGCGGGGGCCCTACCTCAGGGAGTCGAGCGTGCGCGCGAGACCGTCGGCGAGGCCGACCTCGGCGCTCCAGCCGAGCTCGTCCCGGGCGCGTGAGGCGTCGAGCGCGATGTGGCGCACCTCGCCCGGGCGCTCCGGGGCCATCTCGGCCTCGAACGGGCCGTCGGCCTGGGGCGCCAGCGCCTCGATCAGGTCGAGCACGCTCGTCTGGACGCCGGTGCCGACGTTGAAGGCGCCACTGGCGTCGGAGTCCGCGGCGAGCAGGTTCGCGCTCACCACATCCCCGACGAAGACGTAGTCGCGCGTCTGGAGGCCGTCGCCGAACACCGTCGGCTGGCCGCCCTCGAGCAGCTTGCCGCAGTAGATCGCGATCACGCCGGCCTCGCCGAGCGGGTCCTGGCGCGGGCCGTAGATGTTGCCCAGCCGCAGGGCCATGGTCGAGAGCCCGTAGAGGCGCTCGTACAGCGCCAGGTAGCCCTCGGCCGCGTACTTGCTCTGGCCGTAGGCGGACATCGGCGCGATCGCCGTGCTCTCGTCGAGCGGCAGCTGCTGGCCCTCGCCCTCGCCGTAGATGGCGCCGCCGGTGGAGACGAAGACGAATCGCTGGGCGCCCGCCCCGCGCGCCGCCTCGAGCACGTTGGCGGTGCCGCCGACGTTGACGGCGGCGTCGAAGGCCGGGTCCTCGATCGACTTGCGGACGTCGATCTGCGCGGCCAGGTGAAAGACGGTGTCGGGCTGCCGCTCCGCCGCCAGCTCGGCCAGCGTCGCGGCGTCGCGGATGTCGAGCTCGACCAGCTCGGCGCCGGCCGCCAGCGCCCCGTCGAGGTTGCTCCGGCGCCCGGTCGAGAGGTCGTCGACCACGGTCACCGCGTCGCCGCGCGCGAGCAGTCCGTCGACCAGATTCGAGCCGATGAACCCCGCGCCGCCGGTGACCAAGCACGTCGTCAAGGCGCCGATCCTATGGGGATCGGCGAGCGCCGGGCGTCAGGGAGCGGCCGAGCGCCCCTGCTACCTTTGCCGCCCCATGCGACTGATCGTCACCGAGAAGAACAACAGCGCCAAGAAGATTGCCGAGGCCCTGAGCAACGGCAGCAACGGCAGCGATAAAACTTTCAAAGTCCCGTTCTACACCTGGACGGACGCCGAGGGTGGGGAGCACATGACGATCGGCCTCAAGGGCCACGTCCTCGGCCCCGCCTTCCCCGAGGGCTACTCGAACTGGCAGAAGACCGACCTGCACGACCTGATCGACGCCGAGCTGATCAAGGAGCCGACCGACAAAAACGTCGTCAAAGCGATCAAGAAGGTCGCGAAAGAAGCCGACGAGCTCGTGATCGCCACCGACTTCGACCGCGAGGGAGAGCTGATCGGGCTCGAGGCGCTGGAGGAGATGCTCGAGGCCAACCCCGAGCTCGGCTCGCGCGAGGAGAGCGAGAAAGGGGCGCTGAACATCCAGCGGGCCCGCTACTCGGCGCTGACCAAGGAGGAGATCGAGCGCGCCTTCGACGAGCTCGACGAGCTCTCCTACCCGCTGGCCCATGCGGGGGCCGCCCGTCAGGACATCGACCTGCTGTGGGGCGCGACCCTTACCCGCGCCGTCTCGCTGACCACGCGCAGGTTCGGCTCCAACTTCCTCTCCGTCGGCCGCGTCCAGAGCCCGACCCTGGGCCTGATCGTCGAGCGCGAGATGGAGCGCCGAGCCCATGAACCCAAGCCCTTCTGGGAACTCTTCGCCAAGTTCGAGCACCCGGACGGGAGCTTCGAGGCGCACCACTCGGTCGACAAGTTCTGGGAG
>DASQKV010000087.1:0-2067 GCA_035630335.1 Thermoleophilaceae bacterium
TCCGATGGACGGGCTGTTGGAGTGGCACCTGGCGGGCACCTTCGGTGTCCAGGTTTGGCTCGATCCGGCGCGAGCAGGCAAGAGCGCCATGGTGATCGATGAGTCCGATCTCGACACGCTTGCGGCCAGGCTCGCCGCAGATGGCCTCGACCACGGCGGCCCGCAGGCGGGTGGCGGCGCCAGGGTGTTGATCCTCTCCGACCCTGACGGCAATCAGGTGGTCATCAGCGGCGAGTGAGGGCTCAGCGAGAGGGTGCGCCCACCCTCGGCAGCAAACGGTTTGCCGGAACCGTTGGCGCAGCGACACCGCCCTCGCGCGATGGCTGAGCCCGGCTTCCCTAGTGCTCCTCTGTTCTTGAAACCTTGGTGTTTGTCTTGAGTTTCAGGCGGCTTTCGGGAGGCGGGCGCGGTCGATGTAGGCGTCGACGTGGTGGTCGATGACGTGCAGGGCGTGCCGCAGGTCGGGCGGCGCGGGTGGCTGGTCGGCGGCGATCAGGGGTCGTAGGAGTCGGTCGTGGACCTTGGTGTAGAAGATCGCGACTCGCTGACCGTCGGCGGTGAGCTGGTAGGTGTTGGTCCGCGGCCGGCGGGTGATGAGCCCGTTGAGGCGGAGTCGAGTGAGGTCGTAGCTGGCCTGGTTGACGGTGTAGGCGACGCCGAGCAGCTGGGACACCTGGGCACGGAGGCTCCGGTTGGTGAAGCCGAGGGCGTTCAAACTCACGCAGAGGGCGCCGAGCAGGGCCATGACCCGAGGATCTCCGAACCGTAGTGCGGGCGACCTCCTGCCATCCTCGGTGAGGGTGGACTGCGCGACCCGCTCAAAGGCTGGGCTCGCAAGGACACAGCCCTGCCCGACACGTTCAGTATCGAGCAGGCGAGCGTTGATTTCACGGGTTTTGGCTTGCAGTTCCGGCAGGTGGTGCAGGCGACGCTTGCAGCCCAGGTCGTCGGGTGAGTTGATCACGGTCTCGATCCGCAGGGCCCTGCCGTCTTTCAGGTACTGCTTGATCCTGGAGTGTTTGTAGTCGGAGTTCACGGTGACCCCGATGGTGTCGCGGGTGTTAATCCGGGTGATGTGGGACGGCTCGGTCTTCGGCGGCCGGCCACGGTGGACTGGGTGGCCGGTGAAGATGATCTCGGTCTTGTCGGGGCGGCCGAGGTCGAGGTTGTCGACCACCAGGGCCTCGAAGAAGTTCCGGGCGTGCCGGGGTGCGTCGAACACGATGGTGCGGGATGTCTCGATCTGCCGCATCGACAGCTCCCACCAGTAGCCGGCGGCCCGATCGGCGTCGGTCAACGGCACCGGCAGCACCGCCAGCCAGCGATGGAGGAACTCGTCGAGGTGGGTGGGGCCGAGCCGGTCGCAGATTGCCTGCAACCGGGCCGGGTCGTCGCAGGAGGCGAACCCGTTGGACAGCTCAATGAACCCGATCCCGGCCCGCCTGGCCTGCTGCTTGGCCCACTCATGCCCGTTGACCCAGACCTTCAACGGATACGGGAAGTAGGTGCAGATCTTGATGAACGCAGGCCCGAACTGGTCATCCCACAGATAGAAGTAATAGCAGGTGACCCGCCGGTCGGCCTTGTAGAAGCTGAACCAGAATCGGCCGTGATCGGTCCGCTCGGTAGCGGCGAACACGTTCTGGTACTCCTGCGCCACCCCGATCGCCGCGACCCCCGACACGCCCGTGGCCGCCTGCCGACGCAGATAGGGATCCATCACGTCTCGCTTGCGGTCACCCTTCTTGAACATCACCAGCGCCACCCCGTTGGCCTTGGCGAACCCGGCCACCGCGCGACGGAACCTGGTGCCGATCTGCTCCATGATCGCCGGCGACGCGATCGGTAGTCCCAAATGAGCCGACATGAACGACACCACCTGACCGGCAACCTGCAGGTTCGGCACATAGCCGTTCAGGTAGATCCGATCCAGACACTCGATGTCCAGCCCGGCATGCCCGTCCAGCAACTCGTTCACCGTGACCGTCGCCATGCCCCAGGATGGACCGCACCCGACCACCCAGACCAGCCCCGGCTCGGCGGTCAGAGGCGAAGCCTCATTAGGAG
>DASQKV010000088.1:0-1946 GCA_035630335.1 Thermoleophilaceae bacterium
ATAGGCTCATCGGCCCGAGCAGGCCACACCCTGTACGTAGCTTCTCCGTTCGGTAGACACGTGATTTCGACCCGCTCCACGTCGCCGTCCGGGAACGAATCCTCATCGAGTACCCGCGAAATAACCGCGGTGATCTCCTGGTAGTGGTCTGCATCCGGGTCGAACTGCATAAGCTTAACCTCCGCTATAGGGTCAAGCTATCATTCTCGCAGAAGCCGCGCCGCGGCGATAGGGTCCACCTGTGATCCAGGCTGTAGGCCGCTAGCCACTCGGTGTATGTGTCATCCGCATCTAATATCCATATCGTGAAGGCCTCATCGCTGTGGCGCTCCAGGCTGACCCACAGTGCATCGGGCCATCGCCAATCAATCTTATCGAGCAACTGCTGCTTCTGTTTAGAAATAGTGCGGGTCATTGACGGCGCTCCTTTAGGTGGCACGTGGACGGAGAGTAACTTCGAATGGAAGTGATAGGGGGTTCCTCCGTCCACGCCCCCCCCTCTTATCCCCCCCCGCGCCCCCGCTTGTCAAGAGGCATTTTCTCCAACCACTACATGTAGTATATTGCTACTACCCTGCTCACAAGCGTTGGAAGGCAGCGAGCAGGGCTTTTCTATCTCCAGTAGGTCAGGTGAACATGCCGCAACTTGCCGCTATGGTCGTCGCTGCGCCACCAGGAATAGCCGCCGAAGTCGGTCCATAACTGATGCAGGTAGATGGTGTGCCGCAAGGAAGGCCCCCACGGGAGCGTGAATGCTTCTCTAAGCGCCAGAAAGCCGGTATCGCGGGGTATGGGGTCCCCCCGCCCGCCGCGTCCCCACAGATCGACCGATACCCTACCCCAACCACACCAGGGATGACATACATAGGTGTTGGCACGTAGCGCCGGAAACTGGCTCTCCAGGTGGGCCACCACCCTACGCACATCACCCCGCCAGCGCCAGCGCGTAGCCCCGAGCGCCACTGCAGGCCCCCGGCCTAGTCCGGTATCCGCAGACGCGACAAGCGCAGCGCCAGGCCCAGTACCACGGCAAGCGTTATGACGTTGAACGCATACTCCAGGATCAGATGCGTCGCCCCACAGCTAAACACTACGCCACTGGTCACCAAGTTGGTGATGCTCAACGTACGGATGGCATTCCCAATTCGCTCCCGCTGTGGCGAAGCGTCCAGATTTCGCGCATAGTTTCCACTCGTTGAACAGCCCGCCGAGGTCTCCGATGTTGTTGATCCGCGCTACGGCTGCCGTTCGGTCCGCGGGGGAGATCGACGTGGTTTGCTCCAGGTGCGCCCCCGCGACGGTGAAGCCGCCCCCACCACAACAGAAGTGGAACCACTTGCGTAGGTACACAGGGTTCCCGCGGGAGTCGTTGCCTGCCCGAAGCCTAAAGAGGATCGCCCGCTCGCGGTCCATATTTGCCGTCGTCGCCAGCGCCCCCGCTCCCGTCAGATTCTTCTGCGAGATCATATTGTTGGCGGCCGGCCCACCCTCTTGCGACCAGAGTTTCCCGCGAACGAAGCTCACTGCAATAGCGTGGTTTGCCTTCTCGCGGTTGGCTACTGTATCGATGAGGTTGTCGCCCGCTGCGTTGTCTGGAAGCCCGGCGGCCGCCTCGTAGTAGTACACATTGGAGAACTCCTGCGTTCCCCCTCGGAAGGCAACTGACTTCGTTATGCTGATACCTA
The DNA here is from genome assembly GCA_035630335.1 of Thermoleophilaceae bacterium. Taxonomy (GTDB): domain Bacteria; phylum Actinomycetota; class Thermoleophilia; order Solirubrobacterales; family Thermoleophilaceae; genus JAAYBF01. The sequence continues at coordinate 1,686 of DASQKV010000088.1, forward strand.
TTCGTGCCATGCCACTCTCAACTCCTCCTGATGTTGGGGTGAACTCCCTACCCTAGGCCGCAAGCCGCCCTCTATGCAGGCTGTTCGCGGGGGGCGTCAGGATTGTTGTAGAAGCCCTCGATAGGCTCATCGGCCCGAGCAGGCCACACCCTGTACGTAGCTTCTCCGTTCGGTAGACACGTGATTTCGACCCGCTCCACGTCGCCGTCCGGGAACGAATCCTCATCGAGTACCCGCGAAATAACCGCGGTGATCTCCTGG
>DASQKV010000089.1:0-3566 GCA_035630335.1 Thermoleophilaceae bacterium
GAGCAGTGTGCCGAGAACGTCGGCGTGCGCGAGCGGTTCGTCCTGCGCGCCCTGGCGGCGGACGACGGCCTCACTCGAGCGGACGATCACGATCGTGTGCGCGCCAGACCGGCCAGCCTGGGTGAGCTGGCCCTTGAGCGAGCGACCGGCGTAGTCGGTGTCGGCGGCCACGCCGGCAGCCCGGAGCTCCTTGAGCCAGCCGAGCGCGAGCTCCCGTGGCGCGTCCGGCTCGACAGCGATGAAGACGTCTGGCGCGGACGGCTCCGCGGTGACCCCAGCGTCCTCGAGCGCGAGCAACAGGCGCTCGATTCCGGCGCCGAAGCCGACGCCCGGCGTCGGGGGACCGCCGATCTCCTCGATCAGCCCGTCGTAGCGACCGCCGCCGGAGATCGTCGAGTTGGCGCCGTCGAGCGGCCCGATGAATTCCCACGTGGTGCGCGTGTAGTAGTCGAGCCCGCGCACGAGCGTCGCGTCGACGTCATACGAGACCCCGGCGTCGTTGAGCAGGGCGCAGACCTCGGCGAAGTGCTCGGCGTCGTCGCCCGTGAGGCTGTCGAGCAGCCGCGGCGCGTTCGCCATCACGGCGCGCGTGCCCTCGTGGTCGGCGTCGAAGGCACGCAGCGGGTTGGCGTCGATCCGCCCGCGCACGTCGTCGGACAGCTCGCCCTCGTGGTCGCGCAGGTAGCGGCGCAGGCCGTCGAGGTAGGCGGCGCGAGCGTCGGGCGATCCGAGGCTCGATAGCCGCAGCCGGATCTCGTGCACGCCGGCCGCCTCGAGCAGCTCGGCGAGCAGCAGGACCGCCTCGGCGTCGAGCGACGGATCGTCGGAGCCGAGCGCCTCGACGCCGACCTGCGCGAACTGGCGGTAGCGGCCCGCCTGGGCGCGCTCATGGCGGAAGAACGGGCCCCAGTACCAGAGCTTCACCGGCTGCGGCAGTTTGTGCATGCCGTGCTCGACGTAGGCGCGCGCGACGCCGGCGGTGCCCTCCGGGCGCAGCGTCAGCGAGCGGCCGCCGCGGTCCTCGAAGGTGAACATCTCCTTGCGGACGATGTCGGTCGACTCCCCCACCCCGCGCGCGAACAGCTCGGTGTCCTCGAAGACCGGCGTCTCGAAGGGCCGGTAGCCGTAGCGGCCGAGGACCGAGCCGGCGCGGCGGTAGAGCTCCCGGCGGCGCTGACCGTCCTCGGGGAGCACGTCGAAGGTGCCCCGCGGGGCCTGGAGCTTGCGATCGGACACGGCTAGTGGGCGAACGGCCGGAGGAACGGGTTCGTCGCGCGCTCGGCGCCGATCGTCGTGATCCCCATGTGGCCGGGATAGACGGTCGTCTCGTCGGGCAGCGCCTCGGCCAGCGTGCCGAGGCTCTCCATCAGCACACGCGGGTCGCCGCCGGGCAGGTCGGTGCGCCCGACCGAGCCCTGGAACAGCACGTCGCCGGAGAAGATCGCTGCCTCGTCGGGGATCGAGAAGGTGACGTGCCCGGGGCTGTGGCCCGGCGTGAAGATGACGTCGATCTCGAAGCCGGCCAGCTCGAGCCGCTCGCCGCCGGCGAGGGTGTGCTCGGCGTCCCAGCTCTCGTAGGGACCGAACTCAGCCCACGGGACGTAGGCGTTGATGTCGGCCAGCACGCCCTTCTCGATCTCCGGCACCCAGACCTCCGCGCCCGTCGCCTTGGCGATCGGCGCCACCGCCCCGACGTGGTCGAAGTGGGTGTGCGTGAGCAGGATGGCGTCGAGCGTGACGCCCATCGCGGCGATCTCGCCGAGCAGCCTGTCGGCCTCCTCGCCCGGGTCGACGATCAGCGCGCGGTCGGAGCCGTCGCGGCGAAAGAGGAAGCAGTTCTCCTGGATCGGCCCGACGGTGAGCATGCGCACGTCCATCGGCCGAGCCTACTTCCGGCCGCTCGGCCCGGCCTGCTTGCGCCGCTGGCGGAAGCGGTAGATCGCCGAGTCGGTCGCATAGCCGAGCGGAACGTAGATCACGAGCATCAGCACGCCCAGCAGCGCACCGCTGGCGACCGGCCTGCCGAACGCGACGACGATCAGCACCGCGAAGACGGCCGCGGCGATCGCCGCGCGCGTGAGCGAGCCGCGCCACGTCGGCGGCTTGTCGAGCCGCTCGGCGCGCCGGTCACGGGAGATCTGCTTCCCCTCCTCGCGCGTGCGCGGGCGTCCGGTGCGTCCCGCCCGCTCGACCGTCCCGGCCGCCGTTCCGCGGTGCTTGCGCCGCCGCTTGCGCTTGGTCTGGGCCATCCCGGCAGCGTATCCGGCTCAGTCGAGCGCGGCGAGCACGTTCTCGAGCAGGTGGCGCCCGGGTGAGAACCCGCGCAGCGGGACGTCGGGGGGAAAGCCGTCGAAGGCGGCTTCCGGAGCGAGCCCGACGAGCTCGGCCTCGGTGATCGGCGCCTGTGCCCGGACGGCGGCGACGATCGCGCGCAGCGGGGTCGCGCGGTGGTCGTGGACGTTGGTCGACACCTGCACGCGGCCGCGATGCTCGAGCCTGAGGCCGATCGCGCGCACACCCTCCAGTCCCCCGCTGGATTCGCGGATCGAGGCGGCGATCAGGCGTGCGAGCTCCAGGTCGTCGGAATCGAGGTCGACGTTGAAGGCCACGAGCGGCGGGCGCGCCGCCGCGAGCACTACGCCGGCGGTCGGGTGCGCGCGCGGCGGGCCGAAGTCCGGGACGACCTCGCCGAGCTCAATCCGCCGGGCGAGTGCGTCCGGGCCACCCTCGCGTAGCCAGGCTCGCTCCCGGTGCTCCGGCCGGGTGGCCAGCTCGCCGTACAGGACCACCGGCAGCTCGAGCTCGGCGCCAATCCGCGCCGCCGCGGTCAGCGCCTCGGCACAGGCCGCGCCGCGCTCCTTCTCGGAGCGGTAGACGACCGGGAGCACGTCGAGCGCGCCGACGTGCGGATGCACGCCCTCGTGGCTCGTCAGGTCGATCCCCTCGACGACCGCCCGCGCGCCCGACACCAACCCTTCGGCCAGCTCGCCCTGGCGCGCCGCCAGCGTGTAGACGGCGCGGTTGTGGTCCGGGTCGGCGTGCAGGTCGAGGAACCGCGCCGGGCCGAACGCCCCCTCGATCCGCTCGAGCAGGTTCGCGTCGCGCCCTTCGCTGACATTAGGAACCGCGACGAGCATCCGAGGTTCGCCCATGCGCCAATCTTGCCCGAGCCGAGAGCCCCTGCGCGCCCCGGTCTAGAATCGACCTCCGCGGCTCCGTAGCTCAGCTGGTTAGAGCGCACGACTCATAATCGTGAGGTCGATGGTTCGAGTCCATCCGGAGCTATCTGCAGGTCTACCGCAACTAGGGGATAGGCGCCGCCTTTGGTGTATCTCCCCAACCTTCGTCTCGCCCGCGAGTCAGTACATGTAGGTGCGACGGGCGGCACGGCTGCCGGCTCGGGACACCGCCGGGCGCGGGAGGCTCGGGTAGTAGATCCAGGTGCATGGCGGCGTCGAGGCTCGCACCTCGACGCCGAGCGCCTGGGGTCAGGGGTTCCGCTGAATACCGCCCTAGTGAGGAGCGACATGAAGGAACTCCAGTGCATAGGTTGCGGCGCCCGGTGG